>JAUSAZ010000210.1 GCA_030652255.1 Myxococcales bacterium
GGCTCCGGCCCCGCGCTGTGCTCGGTCTTCATGGCCCACCAGACGACGGAGGCAGGCAACGCGCTTTTCAAGCGGGTCGATGAGATCGTGAGGAGCCAGTGGCCAAAAGCGAAGATCGAACGCGAAGTGATCTAAGATCCGAAGCAGCGAGGAGTTTGTGCAGGCCCAACAAGCCGATGGTGCCGACCGCTCCCGCTTCACCCACCGCCAACCCGCCGCGCCCGCTGCGGCGGCGCATCGGCCAGCCGTTAGCCGGAGAGAGACAATGCATCCGTGGTTGATCCTCTCGGAGCGCTTGCTTGCCGCTCATCACTTGGACTCGGTGGAGTCCACCGAGTGTCGGGTGGGTCCCATTGACGGACTTGCGACGAGCGCCGCATTGGAAGCGTTCGTCGCGTGCGAGCCGACAGACGCACGTGAGCTCCGAGAGCTACTCCAGCACCCCCGGCATCGCCTACTGGTGAAACTTCTGATCTTTGCCACGAAGACTGTGCCCGAACCGCTATTCGAAGACACGGTCCGCGCGGGTGTGTTGACGAGCAACGTGTCTTTCAACAAGCATTTTATCTTTCCTTGCGCGATCCTGTACGGTCGTCGGCGCGTCGCCGAGAGCCTGCTCGGCATTTTCATGCACGGTACGGATCGCGAGAAATGCGGCACTTCCGGTGCGGTCTACTGGTGTTCAATACCGCGACAGGAGATGTACTGGCCGCACGATGGGGGCCGTGAGAGAGGCAGCGCAGATGGCTCCATCGATGACCTCCTCCAACTCTTCGAGGACGCAGCCCTTGAGGAGTTCCTCCATAACCCTGCGCTCGACGTCCGGCGTGCGTTGGTTCCTTGGGTGGTCAGCGCCGCACGTCGGACTCCGGAACTCGGCGCACGCGCGATCGCCATCGCACAGGAGCACGTCGACGAGTACATTCGCCAACGGGTTCTCTGCGATCTCGGCGAGAGCGAGCTCATCCCTTGCCTACCACCTTCGGCCGGCAGTTCGGGCTAACAAGCCGATGGTGCCGACCGCTCCCGATTCACCCACCATCAACCCGCTGCACCCCGTGCGGCGGCACATCGGCCAGCCGTTGGGCAACCTCTACGAGCAGCGAGATCCCAAGCGTAGGCCTCGCGTCGAGTCGGCATCGCTCAGGAGAATCCCCCGTGTCGCTTGACTTTCCCTACTACGAATCACTTCGACGTGCGAAGCACCCCGCGGCCGTATGGTGGCGAGTGGGTGACACGCTCTATTATCTGGGTCTGCTGTCCGCTATCGGCGCGGTGCCTGCGGTGATGTGGACCTTGAGAATGAGAGCGATCGGTCATGGGGGGTCCGGGCTTTGGATCGCTCTGGGGGTGTGTGGTGGGGGAGTAGTCATGTTTGGCATCGGCAACTTCGCTAAATGGCGGGCGCACGCGATGGGAGAACGCGATGGGATCTCGCATGGCAACAGCATCTGAGGCATCTCCAGGGATCGATAGCCGCTCTGTGGCGACGAAGAGCGTGCCCAACAAGCCGATGGTGCCGACCGCCCCCGCTTCACCCGCCGTCAACCCGCCGCGCCCGCTGCGGCGGCACATCGGCCAGTCGTTGGGCAGGTATCCGTGAATCCAGCGCTTCGAAAAGTGCTCGACGACTCTGACGACCCCGAAGGTTGCGAGGTGCCCGGAGACAATTGGGCGGCCTTCCCGTACGACGAACTCGCGGCAAGCGTTGGGAGCATTCAGGAGACTCTACGCAACGAACTCAATCTGCCGTTTGACCGCGATGGGTATGTGCAAGACGCATCCTTTCACGACGAGCTGCGCCAACTTCATCCTGACAGCTTTCGCGCGAATGGTGTCGTAGTCCTCACTCCCGAAATCGCGGTGCGGTTCTCGAACTTCGGGCGCCTTTATACGATCTACAGCGCCGTGCCGGACACGCTGACACACTACCCTTTGGATAGAATCAGGGCAGTGGTTGAACTGCGAGGCTGGAGATATGTGCCAGCAGACGAACTCGGCGAGATCTACGACGGCAAGAACCGCGCGTTCAACGATGGAAGAACTACTTGGTGGATCCGGTTCTTTGATTACCTGTGAATGCGAACCATGCGACCCGACGTGCCCAACAAGCCGATGGTGCCGACCGCCCCCGCTTCACCCACCACCAACCCGCCGCACCCGATGCGGCGGCACATCGGCCAGTCGTTGGGCAGCCTCGGCGGGCAACGAGCGGGTGCGAGCCGGGACCAACAAGCGCCCGGCAGCCAGCGAGCCGCACGCCATGATTGTCGAGGGCAACGGTAGGCGGGGGGCTTGCGCAGTGACCTCCCCACCATTGAGCGAGCCATGAGCGCACGGAGTGACAGATGCCAGCGTTGTCCGAGTACACGAACGTCTGCAACACGGCGATCCTCATACTTCAAGAGAGGGGATTTCGCTGCTGGGCTGACGACAAGATGGAGATGTTTCGGTGCGAACGCGACGGCTGGGACTTCGCCGCGGAATCGCCGGTTGGTCTTCTCGGTCTTGTCGCAATCTTCGAGCACATGGCGCCTGCTGAGTACCGTGAATACTGGTGGAGGAAGGAAGGACCGGCCATCTATGGTTCCCTTCCGCAGGAAGCACCGGAGTTCGTACCCGTGTCCATGCGGCAGCGCCCGAAGTGACATGCGGGGGTCGGAGACGGAGCCCAACAAGCCGATGCTGCCGACCGCTCCCACTTCACCCGTCGTCAATCCACTGCACCCGCTGCGGCGGCACATCGGCCAGTCGTTGGGCAGACAAAGTCAGCTCGGCGCGACCCGCACCTGCGTGCTGGGCGAACCGTGTCGAGGGGTAGAAGATGACTCTTGATGACCTCGCCAGCGACCTCCCCAACGGGTTCCATGATGCCGAGGTCCGCAAGCTCACATTCGACATTGCCCACCGCGTGGCGAGGATAGATCTGGACGTCTGGATTGGCCGCATCGAGGCGCCACCGGAGCTTGGCCGAGAAACGTATCGTCCAGCGGCACTGGACATCCACGGCGTCGCTTATCTGGTGATCGAGGCGCCGGACCCCACCTATCCGTATGCGAAGGCGGGGCCGATCTCCGTGGACCTCTGCGAGCCGGTCGACTCGGGGCGACTGCCTCCGGCCCAAGCAGGCGAGTTTGCCGCGCGCTTCTTCGTGAACGACTGGAACTCGTTCATCAGCGTCTCCGCGAGAGACGCAGCGCTTCGTTGGACTGGTGAGCCCTACGAGGCGGGCCCAAGACGAGTCGACGAGTGTGTGCCGCCCGACAAGCCGATGCAGCGGACGGGCCGCTGAACGGCAGGCCGTCGGGCGGCGGTGATGAGCGCCCATCTCCGGACGCCCTCCACCCCTGAACGGTCACGGTCGCCCACCTCGGGGCGCGCAGCGCTCACCGCCGACCCGCCAGGCACACCTCGACCTCGTCGGTGATCAGCCCGTCCACCACGGCCCCCAGGGCCGCGAGCGCCTCCGGGTCGTTGACCGTCCAGACCAGCACGGGGTAGCCCTGCAGGCGCATCCGCCACGCAAAGCCCGCCCGCAGCAGCCGCTGGTTGGGGCACACGAAGTCGGCGCGGCACGCCCGCAATCGCCACTCGGGGAAGAGCTCACCCAGCCGGGTGAGGGCGCCGCGCTTCGGGCGCTGCACGCCCAGCAGCAGGCCCGCCACGCAGGACGGTTCGAGGCGCTTCAGCGTGCGCACCACGGCGTCCTGGAAGCTCTTGAAGACCACCCCTTCGAGCGACCCCGCGCGCCGCGCCACCGCCAGCACGCCCGCCTCCGTGCCGGCGACCTTCAGCTCCACGTCGACCCTCACCCGCCCCTGGCAGAAGGTCAGCAGCTCCCCGAGGCGCGGCGGCGTCGCGACCGTCGCCGCGTCGCACGCGCGCGCCAGCTCGGCGTACGACACGGCGCCCACGGTCACCCCCGCGATGGCGGGGTCGTGCACGCAGACGATCTCCCCGTCGGCCGTGGCCCGCACGTCGACCTCGACGAAGTCCGCGCCCAGCGCGATGGCCCGCGCCATGTGGGCGAGGGTCTGCTCGCCGGGGACGTCGGCGTAGCGCCCGCCGCGGTGGGCCACCACCAGCGGACGCGGCCGCGGCGGGATCAGGCGGACCCCGCGGGCGCCGACACGGCGGCGGCGACCCCGGCCGCGTCGAAGCGCTCGACGTGCACGCGCGCCGCAGGAACCCCGGCGGCGGCGAGCGCCTCGGAGACCGCGGTCATGTAGCCCTCCGAGCCGCAGAGGAAGGTCGGCGGCTCGCCCGAGGGTGGACTCCCGGAGCCGGTTGCGAGTGCGGGGGTGCCGCAGCAGGAGCGGTCTTCGAACATCCGTCGGCCGGTCGCTCCGATGGGGAAGGACATCGCCCGGTGTGTGCGCTAGCGGGGACCATCGGCGCAGCGCGGGGACGTCAGCGCGGGGGCATCGCGGCGCACCACGACCCCGAGGTGCGTGGCGACCGCACGGGCGGTGCCGTCGCTCGGCCGGTTCACGGTGCCCGCGCGCGCGATGAACATCGCCGACGAGCCGCCCCCGTCGAGCTTCATCCCCTCCCACGCCCCGAGGCCCGCGAGGATCTCTCCGAGCTCCCGCACCGTCGCCCCGCTCGCGTCCTCCGCGCGCCCCTCGACCACCACCATGATGAGCGTGTGGCCGTCGGCCGTGAGGCCGAGCGCGGTCCGCGGGTGCCGGTCGCCGTCGTGGGCGATGGCGGCGCTCTCGCGCACCACGCCGTGCATGAGCACCCGCTCGCGCACCGCGACGAGCTCCGTCCACGCGGCGGGCACCGCGCGCCCGGCGTCGGCCCACAGCGCGGGCGCGCCCCCGGGGGTTGCGTCGAGCACCGCGGCCCTCCCGCCGGGGCCCGCGACGAAGACCGCGTCGTGGTGCTCGTGGTGCCCCTCCGGCCACGCTCGCCCCGCCCCGCGCGCCGGACCCGTCGGCGCGACCCCGCCCGCCATGTCGAAGTAGTCGCCGTTGATCGCCGCCGCGGCGCCGACGAGCCGCGCCCACCTCGCGGGGGTCCGCCCCCCTTCGCCGGGCGCGGTGGCGCGCAGCTCGATCGACGGGTCGCAGAGGTCGACGTAGAGCGCGTGCACCGTCGTGTGCAGCGCGCCACGGTGCACGGCGCGGCGCAGGTAGCGGAGGCCCCGAGCGGGGTGCGTCACGCGGTCCTGCGCGTGGGCCGGCGCGGCGTGCGCCACGGCGAGGAGGCCGATCACGACCAGGGCGTTTTGCACCGCGCGCAGCATGGATCCCCGTGTATCCGAAGGAGCCCGCGGACGCCATCGGCGCCCGGCGCGGTGCAGGGCCCACGTCAGCGGCGCCGTGACGACCCCGGGCGCCATCGACGTGAGCGGTCATCGGCTACCGGGGCGAGACGGCGAATCGCGCGCGCATCCCCCGCTGCGTCTCGGCGCGCAGCTCGGCGCCGTCGGGCGACACCCAGAGGGAGGTCACGCGGTCGAAGGGGAAGGTCGCCCGGCCCAGGACGCGGCCCGTCGAGGCGTGGGTGACGGTGAGCGTCCCGTCCTCGCTGGCGGTGAACAGCGTGTCGCCCGATGCGCTGAAGGCCAGCGCCGTGAGGGGAGCGTGGTGCCCGGCGTCCACCGCCACGGGGCGATCGCTCCCGGTGGCGAAGAGCTGCACGGCCCCACTGCGGAGGCCCACCGCCCACCGCTGCTCGTCGGGCGAGAGGGCGATGCGGCCGATGAGGTCGCCGACGCGCACGTCGAGCACACGCTCGGGGTGGTGGAGGTCCCACCGCGAGAACCACACCGCGTTGTCGAAGTGCCCCATGTTGCCGACGACGCTGCCGTCGCGCGTCGCGGTCGCCCAGGTGAGCTCGCTCACCCGATCACCGTCGTGGTCGCGCACCTCGTAGGTGGCTCCGCCCAGCGGCGGCGTGGTGTACGAGAGCCTCGGCGCCCGCCCGGTGCCCAGCAGGTCTCCCGTGGTGGCGTCGTAGCGAAGCACCTGCGCGCGACCTCGGCCCTGCACCAACACCGAGCCCGCGGAGAGGTACGCCGCCGCCGAGCTCGGGGCGGTGGCGTGCATCGACCAGCGCGCGGCCCCGCTGCGGCTGTCGAGCGCCCGCACCCGTGGCCGCCCGCTGTCGACGTAGGTGAGTGCGACGAGGGTCGAGCCGTCGGCGGAGAAGGCGAGCTGGTCGCGCGTCGGATCGATCGCCTCCGTGCCCGGTGGGAGGCGGCCATAGTGACCGCTCGCCATCGCGAGGCGCACGCAGGAGTCGGGGCCCTCGATGCGCAGCAGGCCGTCGTCGTCGAGCGCGGCGGAGAAGGCGCCGTCGGGGCTGCGCGCGATGACCCGCGCGGGGCGCTCGAAGGACGGGAGCGACGCTCCATCGAGGGCGGCGACGGCGAGCGAGGGGCCGCGCTCGTAGAGGACGAAGCGCCCGTCCGGGGAGACCGAGCGGACGCGCTCGCCGAAGGACACCGGGGCGAGGCCGTCGACGCGGAGCAGCTCGTCGACGAGGCGTGTGTCGGGGCCGGTGAGGAAGCGGTCGTCGCCGGTGAAGTTCCAGTGGCTGCCGGCGCCGCGGTCGGTGCGCGCGAGGCGCGTGGCGCGGTCGACGTCCCAGAGGGTCAGCGTGGGGGGCGGGCAGCGCGCTTCGGTCGACGACGAGGACAGGAGGGATGCGCAGAGGAGCGTGCCTACGACGGCGAGGTGGCCGTCGCGAGAGAGGCTGACCAGCCCGACGGAGGGGACGTCGGTGAGGCGGGCGACGCGCTCGAAGGTGCGGGTGGAGAAGACGTCGAGGCCGTCGTGGAGCACGGCGACGCGCTCACCATCGGCCGAGAGCGCGACGGCGTCGGGGATCTCCGCGGAGGGGAAACGATGGAGCTCGCGGCCGGTCGCGGCGTCCCAGAGGGCAGGGGTGTAGAGGGTGCGCGGGCCCGTCTGTTGGGAGGTGATGACCACCGCCCGGAGGCCGTCGGGCAGCCAGAGGGTGGTGCCCGCGGGGGTCGGGGTCGCGCGGTGCTCGCCGGTGGCGAGGTCCCACGCGTGGCCGTGGGTGACCAAACGACGACCGTCGGCGGTGAGGTGCAGCGCCCCGCCGACGCCGGGGAAGGCCGTGGCGAGCGGGTGCTCGCCGGTGCGCAGCAGCCACATCACGGGCGCGTCGGCGCTGGACCCGCGCGGGCGGTGAACGCCCGCGACACCGATGGACGCGCCATCGGGCGAGACGACGACCCGGCGCACGGAGTCCATCGGTGCGCCGAGCGGCCACGTCGCTTCGAGCGCGCCCGAGCGGGCGCCCCAGACGAGCACGGCCGCGCGGGTCGCGGTGTAGAGCCGCTCGCCGTCAGGCGACCAGGCGACGGCGAAGCCCTCGGCGACGGCGAGGCGGTCGTCGCCGCGCAGGTCGACCAGCGAGAGCGCGCCCTCCGCCACGGGGGCCGGGGTGTGCGCGCCGGGGGCGGCGGGCTCGGCGGAGCGCTCGCAGCGGGTGGCGACGAGCGGCGGCGCGGGGCGGTGGAGGGTCAGCGGCGGAGGCGTCGGCCAGGTGTAGCGGTGGCGACACGCGGCGCCGAGCAGGAGGGCAGCGAGATGGCACCAGCGGGCGCGGGAGGGCATCGCGACGGGAGGGGCGAGGTGCTTCAGGGCTTCTCGATGACGCCGAGCTTGCCGTGCACGATGCGCTCGGGGAGCCCGTGGAGGCCGATGAACTCGCGATACGCCTGGAGCGCGCCGTCGAAGGCCACGGCGTCCTTGCAGTCGTCGACCACGACGATGGCGCCCGAGGGCAGGCGGTCGTAGAGGGCCTCGAGCACGCTGCGGACGGGCCGGTAGAGGTCGACGTCGAGCAGGCAGAACGAGGGGGCGTCGAGGGAGCCGAAGTCGAAGGTGTTCACGTCGGCCTGCACCGAGCGGGTGCGCGTCACGCCGTTGAGCGCCATCGTGGCGTCGAACCACTCCTTGCGGTTGTCGGTGAAGCCCTGCAGCTGCGAGCGTTGCTTGCCGCGCCGGTCGCTCTCGAAGGCCACGTCCGCCTCGACGAAGCCCCCGAAGGTGTCGAACGCGTAGTAGGGCTTCTCCATCCCCTCGGCGCTCATGTGCTTGTTGAGGAAGACCGTCGTGACCCCGGCGAAGCAGCCGACCTCGAACACCGGTCCCGGCACGTCGCGCGTGCGATCGAGGCAGCTGCAGAGGAACCCGAGCTGCGACGGCGAGAAGTTGTACTGCCAGCGGTGCGCGACCCAGCGCGCCATCGGGGTCCGGAACGCGAGATCCTTGAGCAATGCACGGGCTTGCACGGGCAGGTCCTGGAAGTTCATCGACGGGGGTCTCCGGGGAGTGAAAGGGGGGATGGGCGGGGTCGATGCGGCGTGCGCCGCGCTTCCGGTGAGTAATTCAATCGAGCGCCCTCCGTCCATCGGTCGCGGGCGTTGGCGCCCTCGCAGGTCGCGGGCCCGCGGGGATGGACGAATGCTGGTGAGTCGTCGCGAGCGGCGCTACGGTTCGCCGCCCAATGAGCGAACGTGCGATCAACTTCAACGCGGGGCCCTCGGCGCTGCCCCGCGTGGTGCTCGAACAGGCCCGGGACGAGCTGCTCGATTTCGAGGGCACCGGCATGTCCATCATGGAGCACAGCCACCGCGGCGCCGCGTACGAGGGCGTGCACCACGAGGCCGGCGCGCTGCTGCGAGAGCTCATGGGCCTCGACGCCGACAGCGTGGTGCTCTTCCTCCAAGGGGGGGCGAGCGGGGCCTTCGCGACGGTGCCGATGAACTTCCTCCGCGAGCGCGCCGACTACGCCGTCACCGGGGGCTGGGGCGAGAAGGCCCTCGCCGAGGCGCGCAACGTCGGCGACGCGGTCGACGCCCTCTCCATGTCGCGCCGCTACGTGCACATCCCGTCGATGTCCGCGCACGCCGTCCGGCCGGGCAGCTCGTACCTGCACATCACGACCAACAACACCCTCGAGGGAACCCAGTACGAGCGCCTCCCCGACGCGGGCGTTCCCCTGGTGGCCGACATGTCGTCCGACATCCTGTCGCGGCGCATCGACGCCTCGCGCTTCGCCCTCCTCTACGCCGGCGCCCAGAAGAACCTCGGGCCCGCCGGGCTCACGGTCTTCGTCATCCAGAAGGCCTTCCTGGAGACCGCGCGCACGGACATCCCCACGATCTTCCGCTTCGCCACCCACGCGGCGCACGACGGGCTCTATCACACGCCCCCCACCTTCGGGGTCTACCTCATGCGCAACGTCCTGCGCTGGGTGAAGTCCCTCGGCGGGGTCGAGGCCGTCGAGCGGCGCAACGAGGCCAAGGCCCGCGCGCTCTACGCCGCCATCGACTCGCGCCCCGACGTGTACCGCTGCCCCGTCGAGGTGGGCTCGCGCTCCCGCATGAACGTCGTGTTCTACCTGCCCTCCACCGACCTCGACGACCGCTTCGTGGCCGAGGCCGCCCGCGAGGGCATCGTGGGCATCAAGGGCCACCGCGCCGTCGGGGGCATCCGCGCCTCGCTCTACAACGCCGTCGAGCTCGCCGACGTGCAGGCCCTCACCGCCTTCATGCGCGCCTTCGCCGACCGGCTCTCCTGAGAGGGTGTTCACCACTCGATGGGCAGCACCATGAGGTAGCGGTCGTGGGCGTGCGTGGCGGCCGCCAGGGGGAGCGGCTGGGTCACCCGGCGCACGCAGGCCACCACCGTCCCGGCGTTGCCGATGGTGCTCGAGGGGCCGCCCCAGGAGCGCACGGAGCCCGTGGAGAAGCGCAGGTCGATGATGAACGCGAGGCGGCCGTGGCCGCGCGCGCAGCCGGCGATCTCGGCCGCGCGGGCGGCGAAGTGGTCGTCGATGGCCTGCAGCCGGTCGCACGACGCGCCCGGGAGCACCGCGGGGTTGTTGGCGTCCCAGCACCGCGACACGGCGGAGGGGGAGAAGCGCACCGCCGCCGTGGCGGGCGCGCCGGCCTCGCCCAGGTCGAGGGGGTCGACCACGGCCCCGGGGCTCCCGCCATCGGGACCCGCCGCGGCGAGCACGGCGGGCGCCGGGGCGGCGCGGAGGGCGCCTGCGTCGGCGGCGGGCGGCGGCGGGGGAGGGGCGGTGGTGGCGGGGGCGAAGAGCACCATGCCGCCCGCAAAGACCACCACGAAGCCCGCCAGGAGCGAGGCGAGCGCGACGATGGCCACGGTTCGTGAGCTGAAGGTCTCTGACACCAGAACCCGTAGCGCTCTACCCGGAAACCCTCCGGCTCCGCAACGCGCGCCTCACGGATCGACCACCGCGAGGGCGCCGACCTCGACGAGGAAGTACAGCTCCCGCATCGCCTCGATGGTGGTCACGCGCCGCTCCTGCGACGTGCGGGCGATCAGCCTGCTGAGGGTGGGCGTCGACTCCGCGCCCGCGAGCAGCTCGGCCCCGAGGGGTGTGATGGCGAGGCGCGACGAGGGCGCCGCGGGCCCGAGCTTCACGCCGCGGTCGAGGGCGTGCGCGAAGTGGTGCACCGGGTCTTCGAGGGCCGCGGCGCCCGCGCGGAGCACCTCCGAGGGCTCGAGGGTGAGCGGCAGCGCACCCGGCGGGGGGAGCACCGCGCGGAAGAACCGCAGCGTCCCGCGGCGCCAGCGGAACAGCTCCGTGAAGCGCTCGCGCGCGAGCTGATCGGTGCGCTGCGCGAGGAGCGTCTCGTCGACGAGCCCGAGCTGCACGAGGGCGCTCGACAGGTTGCTGTTGAAGCGGGACATCATCGCGAGCGCCATGTCGAGCTCGCCGCGGTTGAGCAGGCCGCGCTGCACGAGGTACTCGCCGATGGACTCGCCGGGCAGGTTGCTCGTGTAGTGCGTCGGGCGGCCCTTGAAGAGGTAGATCTCCTTGCGGGCGGGGGAGGCCTCGGCGACGAGCATCCCCGACTCGTCGGCGAGCACCAGCTTCGCGAGCGCGTGCAGGAAGGTGCACGTCGGCATCGCGTCGGCCCAGTCGGCCTGCACCTCGGCGACCTCGGAGGTCGTCGCCGAGCGCACGACCAGGTGCGGCGCGAGCTCGGCCCAGTCCTCCGCGCGCTGCGAGCTGCCGTCCGGGGCGATGAGCACGTCGCGGCCGGTGAGCACCCCGACGGCGGCCTGCTCGATGAGCCGCGCGAAGGTGAAGCGCCCGCGGGCCTCGCCGCTCTCGGAGACGACCTCGTAGAAGAGCAGCGGCACCTCGCGGGTGCGCTCGGCCTCGAGCACCTCGCCGTAGTGCGAGCGCGCCGAGATGGCCCCCGGCGGCTGGTGCCCGGCGGGGCCAACGGGATCGGTCGCGCGCCGCTGCGGGGACTGCAACGAGCGGGCGGCGGTGCGGGCCCACTGCACGAGCGCCGCGAGCAGGGGCCGCGACTCCTCGGCGTCGCCCGCGTAGGGGTCGAGCGCCTCGATGAACTCCGCCGCCGACTGGAAGCGCTCCGCGGGCGAGCGCGACAGCGAGCGGAACACCACGGACACCAGCCGGGTGGGGTGGTCGCTGAGCACCTCGCGGAGCCCCTCGAGCTGGGCGTCGCGGGCGGTGAGCAGCGCCGCCGCGTCCGGGGGCGTGACGAACACCTGCCGCCCGGTGAGCAGCTCGGCCAGCACCACCCCCGCGGCGTAGAGGTCGGCGCGCGCGTCGACCGCGAGCCCGAGCAGCTGCTCGGGGGCCATGTACGGGACCTTGCCCCGGCGAAGGCGCAGCGCGGTCACGGCGGCGGGCGGGGCGTTGCTGTCCGGCGGGGGGATGGTCCCGCGGGTGGCCATCGCGATGCCGAAGTCCCCGAGCCGGGCCGCCCCGTCGACCGACAGCAGCACGTTGCTCGGCGACACGTCGCGGTGCAGCAGCCCGACGCCGTCGATGGTGAGCTGGTGCACGTGCCCGAGGCCGGTGAGCAGCTCGCGCACGGCGTGGCAGGCGAGGGGGGCCTCCATGCGCCGCTGGGTCTGCTGGAGCGCGCGGATGAGGAAGGCCAGGTCGACCCCCTCGACGTACTCCATGGCGAGGTAGGGCTCGTCCTCGTCGTCGCGGCAGTCGATGACCGCCACCACGTTGGGGTGCGCCGCGGCCATGGCGAGGGTGGCCTCGCTGCGCAGCAGGGCGCGCCACGCGGGGTCGCGGGCGTTGCGCGGGTCGAGCAGCTTCAGCACCACCGGGCGCCCCGCGGCGTCGACGGCGAGGTGCACCTCGCTCATGCCGCCCACCGCCAGGCGCTCGCGGAGCGTGTACGGTCCGATGTGGGTTCCCGCAAGCCTGGTCGTCACCGCTGCTGCCTCTCCGGGAGACTGGTACCCCAGTGGGACTCACGCTCGCAACGGAACGCGCCGCCCCGGCGCGGGCGCCCCGTCGAATCGTCCCCGCCACGCCGCACACCCGGTAGGATGCGACCCGCAGGGCCGCGCCGCGCGTCCCACCCTGTGTTCCCCCCCAAGACCCCCCCGTTCAAGGAAACGTCCCCGATGAGTGACCCAGGGTCGAAGCGTCCCCCCGACGACCACCTGCCGATCGGGCGGGCGCCCTTCATCGGCCGCATCGCCGAGCGCGCCGCCGTCCGGGCCGCGGTGCAGCGGTCGGTGCGCGAGGCCCGCTGCGAGGTGGTCACCCTGGTGGGCGCGGCCGGCGTCGGGCGCACCCGCACCGTCGACGAGCTCGTCGCCGACCTGGCCGTCGACGAGCCCATGCTCCGCGTGTACCGCGGCGCCGCCCGCGAAGACCGCGGCGCCCACGCGGCCATCGCGAAGATCCTCCGCGGCCGCTTCAACCTCGACGAGTCCGCCGACGCCCACAGCCAGGCCAACGAGGTCTGCGCGCAGGTCATGGACCTCTTCGGCGACCGCCGCGTCGACGAGATCCTGCACTTCCTCGGGGTCTTCCTGGGCATGCGCTTCGGCGCCACGCTGCTCGCGGAGGCCTTCCTCGAAGACCCGCGCGCCTCCGAGCACGTGGCCCGCGCGGTGCTGCGCCGCCTCTTCGAGGTCGACGCCCAGCGCAGCCCGGTGCTCCTGGTCTTCGAGGACGTGCACCTCGCGGGCGCCGACGGCGTCCGCCTGCTGCGCAGCCTCGTCGAGGGCCTGCGCGCCGCCCCCATCACGGTGCTCTTCACCACCCGCCCGGAGCTGCTCTCCACCGTCCACGATTTCTGCGCCACGCCCGCCGGCCGGCACCTGCGCGTCGACCTGCCCCCGCTCGACGCGGGCGAGGCGACGGTGATGGCCCGGGCGCTGCTCTCGACCATCGAGAACGTCCCCGCCGATCTCGTGCGCAAGGCCGTCGAGCTCGGCGGCGGCAACCCCCTGCTCATCCGCCAGATCGTCCGCATCTACTTCGACCAGGGGGTGATCGCCGTCGACGACGAGGGCATCGCCACCATCGACCTCGACCGCCTGGAGCGCATCTCGCTGCCCATGTCCGTCGAGGACGCGGCGACGTCGCGCATCACCGCGCTCTCCCCCTCGGAGCTGGAGCTCTTGAAGTGGGCGGCGATGATGGGCCGGGTGTTCTGGGTGGGCGGCCTGGTGGTGCTGGGCCGCACCGGCAAGGAGCCGCCCGCGCTCTGGGGCGGCGGCGAGGACCTCGCGCTCCAGTACCGCGACACCCTGAAGGGCCTCGTCGACCGCGGGTACGTCTCGCGGGTGCGCGGCCCGACGGACACCGACGACGAGGCCTACACCTTCAAGCACGACCTCGACCTGGAGCGCCTCGCCGCCCTCGTCCCCTCCGAGGACGCCGAGCAGCTGCACCTCGTGCTGGCCGAGTGGCTGGAGTTCCGCCTCACCAACCGCGGCGAGGAGCAGCTCGACCTGCTCGCGCGGCAGTACGAGCGCGGCCGCCGTCCGCTGCGGGCCGCGCGGTGCTACCTCACCAGCGCCGACCTCGCGCGGGAGCGCTACGCCAACCAGAAGGCCGTCGAGCACTACGAGCTGGGCCTCTCGATGCTGGGCGAGCACGACGTCGGGTTGCGCCTCGACGCGCACCACCACCAGGGGGACGTGCTGGCGCTGCTGGGCCGCGGCGAGGAGGCCCTGGTGCACTTCCAGAAGATGCTTCGCCTCGCGTATCGGCTCGACCTCAAGGCCAAGGGCGGCGCGGCGCACAACCGCATCGGGCGGCTCTACCGCGACGCCGGGAGGCTCGACGACTGCATGCGGCACCTCGGGACGGCGCTCGCGCTCTTCGAGGCGGCGGGCGACGAGAAGGGCATCGCGGCGAGCTTCGACGACATCGGCAAGACCCACTGGCTGCGGGGCGCGTACGAGACGGCGCTGCGCTTCCTCCAGGACGGCCTGGTGCGGCGCGAGGCGCAGGGAGACAAGCGCTCCATCGCCCTGTCGTGGAACAACATCGGGCTCGTCTTCCAGGACAGCGGGCAATACAAGGCCGCGTATGACGCCCTGGTGCGGGCGCGCGACCTGCGGCGCGAGGCGGGCGACCTGCCGGGCCTGGTGGTGACCCTCAACAACCTCGGCACGATCCACTCCGACCGCGGCGAGGACCACGAGGCCATCAGCATCTGGAAGCAGGCCCTGGAGCTCGCGCAGGAGGTGGGCGACCGGCGGCGGCAGGCGGTGCTGCTGCTCAACGTGGGCGAGGCGCGATGCCGGATGCGCGACGCCGAGGAGGCCCTGCGCATCCTCACGGAGGTCGAGCAGCAGTGCCAGGAGCTCGGCGACCGGCTGCTGCTGGCCGAGGCGCGGCGGGGCCTCGGCAAGGCGCACTTCATCAACAACGACCTCGGCACCGCGCGGCGGCTCCTCGAGAACGCCCTGGAGCTGTTCGAGCAGGTGCGCTCGAAGGTGCACGTGGCCATCGCGCAGCGCTCGCTGGCCGAGGTGCTCGCGGCCTACGGCGCCGAGTCCGAGGAGGGCCGCCGGGCGGAGTCGCTCTTCCGCAAGGCGCTCGCGGCCTTCGAGGCGCTGGGCGCGGAGCTCGAGCTCGCCCGCACGGCGCGCACCTTCGCGGACTTCCTGAGCACCTCGCCCGCGGGCGTGGTGCCCGAGAGCGCCTTCGCCGAGGCCGAGGCGATGCGGGTGCGCTCGGACGAGATCTACGCCCGGCTGCACGCCGACACGGCCACCGCGGGCCGCGACCGCAGCATCCGCGGCGGCACCACCGACCCGGGCATCCAGCGCGTCGACCTCGGTCCGCCGAG
Organism: Myxococcales bacterium; assembly: GCA_030652255.1. Taxonomy (GTDB): domain Bacteria; phylum Myxococcota_A; class Polyangia; order Polyangiales; genus SCUS01. Next base: position 15,119 of record JAUSAZ010000210.1, read on the forward strand.
CGGGCGCGAGCGCGACCGGGACCTCACGCCGCCCGACGGTGTCCCTTCGCCCGGGGCGCGCGGGCGGTGAGCGTGCGCTCGGACTTCGACCCGGCGGCCATCCCGGCGCCGGCGCGGGCGATCTGCGAGGTGCTGCGCGCCGACGGCCACGGGGCGTGGGTGGTAGGCGGCTGCGTGCGCGACCACCTCCTCGGCCGCGCGGTCTCCGACTGGGACCTCTGCACCAGCGCCCGCCCCGAGCGGGTGATGAAGCTCTTCGCGCGCACCATCCCGACGGGGATCGCCCACGGCACCGTGACCGTGGTGCTCGACCGCGAGCACTTCGAGGTGACCACCCTGCGCGGCGACGGGGAGTACTCCGACGGCCGCCGCCCCGACGCGGTGCGCTTCCTCGACGACATCGCGGACGACCTCGCGCGCCGGGACTTCACCGTCAACGCCATCGCGTACGACCCCATCGCCGGGGCCCTGGTCGACCCGCACGGCGGCCTCGACGACCTCCGCCGGGGCGTGCTCCGGGCGGTCGGCGACCCCGCGCAGCGCTTCGGCGAGGACGGCCTGCGGGTGCTGCGCGGCGCGCGCTTCACCGCGTCGCTGGGCTTCGACCTCGACCCCGCGACCGAGGCGGCCATCCCCGGCGCGCTCAAGGTGCTGCGCCGGGTGTCCCCCGAGCGGGTGCGCGAGGAGTGGCTCAAGGCGCTCAAGGCCCCGTCGCCGTCGCGCGCCTTCGACGTGATGGCGCGCACGGGCATCCTCGGCGTGAACATCCCCGCGCTCACGGCCCCGACGCACGACCCGGCGGCGTGGGAGCGCTCGCTGCGGGCCGTCGACGCGTGCCCGCCGCCCGCCACGTCTCGCCTCGCGGCGCTGCTCCACACGGTCGACCCGCGGCTGCTCGAGGGGTGGCTGCGGACGACGAAGTTCTCCAACGAGGAGCGGGCGACGGTGGTCGCGCTGCGGCGGGCGCTGCCGCTCGGTGCGCCCGGCGGGTGGAGCGACGCGGACGTGCGGCGGTGGCTGCGTGGGGTGGGGCGCGCTGCGGCGGGCCCGGTGCTCGACGTGGCCGCGGCGGTGGACGGCGAGGCGGCGCTGGAGGGCCTGCGCGCGCGGGTCGACGCGGCGCTGGCGTCGGAGGTCCCGCTGTCCGTCGGGGAGCTCGCCATCGATGGCAACGCGTTGATGAGCGCGCTCGGGATGGAGCCTTCCCGCGCGCTCGGCCTGCTCCTCGCGTCGCTCCTGGAGCAGGTGCTCGACGACCCGACGCGCAATACTCCCGAGGCGCTGCTGGCCCTCGCGCGGGCCTCCCGCTCCCACTGATCGGCCCGCCGGAGGGCCTGACCGTGGGCGCATTGGTCGTTGCCATCGATCGGAAGGTTCCCTACGGTGCGAGGACCATGAGGGTAGGTCGGAGCCTCGGTCGGGCGAGATGGATCGGCGCGCTTGCGCTGGTGGGTGGCTGCGGACTGGGCAATCCCGACCTGGTCTTCACGGGCGACGTGGGCGTGCCCGTGGACGTCCCGGTCGACGTGCCCTTCGATGCGGGCCTCGACGTCCCGGCCGACGTGTCCGTGGACGTCCCTGTCGATGTGCCCGTGGACGTGCCCGTCGACGTGCCCAGGGATGTCCCGGTGGATGTGCCGGTGGATGTCCCGGTCGACATCCCCAGGGATGTCCCTGTGGACATCCCGGTCGATGTGCCGGTGGATGTCCCGATCGACGTCCCGATCGATGTCCCAGTGGACGTCCCGGTCGATGTCCCAGTGGACATCCCGATCGATGTCCCGGTGGACATCCCCGTGGATGTCCCGGTCGATGTGCCCGTGGATGTCCCGGTCGACGTCCCGGTCGACATGCCCCCGGTGTGCCCGAGCGGCGAAACGCTCTGCGGCTCGACCTGCGTCAACCTCGCGACCGACGTCAGCCACTGCGGCGCGTGCGGCACCGTCTGCGCCTTCCCCAACGCCGTCCCGGGCTGCGCTGCGGGCGCCTGCGTCGTGGCGAGCTGCGCCGCCGGTCGCGGCAACTGCGACGGCAGCGCGGTCAACGGCTGCGAGGTCGACACGTCCACCTCCAACGCCCACTGCGGCGCCTGCGGCGTCGCGTGCGCGAGCGACCGGCTCTGCGCCGCGGGCACCTGCCGCCTTGCTCGCGACTGCCGCGAGCTGCTCAGCCGAAACCCCTCCCTGGTGAGCGGCGAGTACACCGTCGACCTCGACGGCGCGGGCACCGGCGCGCCGGTCACGGTCCGCTGCGACATGGCCACCGACGGCGGCGGCTGGACCCTGGTCTTCGACTCGGGCACCACCAACTTCAGTCAGGCCGGCGTGCCGTGGACGCGGCCCGACGTGGCCGCCGCGCTGGTGGCGCCCGGCATCGCCACGTCGGCGCTCGTCGCCCACCGCGACGCCCTCTACGTGCCGCTCGCCGCGCTCGACTGGGTGCGCTTCGCCGTCCCAACCCCGTGGCGCACCGCGGCGCCGCTCAGCGTCAGCAACGTCGACGAGGACACCCTGGTGTCCTTCAACGGCGCCCCGCCGCTGCTCCGGCGGCTGCGGTATGGCTTCGCCAACTTCCTCGACAACTGCGGCGGAAACTGGATCCCCGGGGGCACCTTCGGGCGCTTCTGCGTGCTGCCCTCCCCGGCTCCCTTCTACGCGGCCTTCGGCGGCGGCGCGCCCGACCGCTGCGTCACCAGCAACGTGTCGTGGAACGCCGGCGGCTCCGCCACCGAGTGCGGCTCCGCCCGTCGCTTCACCATCTTCGTCCGCTGAGCGCGGGCTCCCTCTCGCGCGCCTCGACGCACCGGGTGATCGGTGTTACCCCCAGCGCCGCGTAACCCCCCTATGGGCTGGATCGACCTGCACTGCCACCCCCTCCCGGGCATCGATGACGGCGCCCGCACGGCAGAAGACGGTGCGGCGCTGCTCGCTGGCCTCCACGGCCTCGGCTTCGAGACGGTGGTGGCCACGCCGCACGTGCGCTCCGGGGTCTGGGACAACCGCATCGAGAGCCGCGCCGCGGCCCACGAGGTGCTCGCCGCGGTGCTGGCCGAGGCCCGGCGCCGGGGTGAGGTGCTTCCCACGCTGCTGCTCGCGGGCGAGCACATGTTCGACGACGTGCTGCACGACCTGCTGCGCCGCGGCGAGGCGCTCACCTACCCCGGCGGCGGCGCCGCGCTGGTGGAGTTTCCCTACGACACCATCCCGATGCGGGTGGAGCTTCAGCTCTGGCGCATGGCCAAGACCGTGCGCCCGGTGCTGGCGCACCCCGAGCGGTACACGCCGGTGCAGCAGTCCGACGAGCGGCTCGACGAGCTCGTGGGCGCGGGCGCCTGGCTGCTGCTCGACGTGATGTCCCTCGTGGGCGCATACGGCCGCAGGGCGCAGGCGGCGGCGGAGCGTATCCTGGCGGCGGGGAAGTACACGGCGGCGTGCACGGACGCGCACAAGCCCGGCGACGTGGCGGTGGTGGCGCAGGGCATCGCGGCGCTGAGGGCGGCGCGGGGCGAGGCCGAGGTGCAGCGGCTGCTGCGCGACGGCCCCGAGAAGATCCTGGCGGCGGCGCGGGTCGGGCACTGAGCGGACGAGGAGTGCGAGCAGGCGCATGAGCGAGAAGGAAGGTCCCGGGCGCCGCTGGCAGGTGCGCCTCCTGGTGTCGCTGCTGGTGATGGGGGCGTTCCTGCTCTTCATGCAGCGGGGCGGCGTGCCCGTGCTGCCCGACCCCGACTCGTTCAAGTACGTGCGCTGGTGGACGGTGCCGACGTATTTCGCGTCGCTGCTCATCGTCCACTGGTTCCGCGCGTGGCGCTGGAGCTACCTCCTCCACCCCGTCGCGAAGGTCCCAACCAGCCGGATCATCGCGTACGCCTGGGTGGGCTTCTTCGCGATCATGATGCTGCCGCTGCGCATGGGCGAGGTCGTGAGGCCCATCCTCTTGCGGCGCGAGGGCAACATCTCGGGCTCCGCCGCGCTGGGCACCATCGCCGCTGAGCGCGTGCTCGACGGGCTCTTCGTGGCGCTCCTCCTCGCGGCCACGCTGTGGTTCGTCCCCCGGCTGCCTTTACAGGGCGTGGTATTCGGCGGCTTCCCGGTCGCGCAGGTGGTGCACTACGGGTACCTCACCGTCGCGGTGTTCTCCGCGGCGCTGGCCGTGCTCGCGTTCTTCCTCGCGGCGCGGCGCCTCGCCGAGCGCCTCACGGCGGCGGTCGTGGGGGTGGTGAGCAAGCGCCTCGCCTCGCGGCTCTCCCGCATGGTGGGCGACCTCGCCGACGGCCTGCGCTCGCTGCCCGACCCCTCGCTGATGGGCCCCTTCCTGCTCCAGACGGCCGTGTACTGGACCGTCAACGCCCTCGGCATGTGGCTCCTGGGCTACGGCTGCGGGCTGCCGATGACCCCGGCGCAGGGCTTCGCCGTGATGGGGGTGCTCGCGATGGGCATCCTGCTCCCCGCGGGGCCCGGGCTCTTCGGCCCCTTCCAGTACTCCATCTACCTGGCCCTCCGGATGTTCTACCCGGAGTCCGAGGTGCTCTCGAAGGGCAGCGTCTACGTCTTCCTGATGTACGCGTGCCAGTTCAGCTTCACCACCATCACGGGCCTCGGATCGCTCTGGTGGGCGCGCATCGACCCGCGCACCGCCCTCGAGGAGACCCCGGAGTCCGGGGCCCGCGCGACGGGCTAGCGTCACCCCCGCGCCTCGCAGGAACTTGCATTCCTCCGGGCGATAAAGTCAGGGTCGACGGTGATGTGGTCCCAACGACTCGGCGGTCTCGCGGCGGTGGTGCTCTCCCTGGCGTCGGCCACCGCGGAGGCGCGCACCGTCCGCGACGAGCCGTACTCCATGGAGACCACCTGGAACGCCGCGGTGCGCCTCGTGCGCATCGACATGGGCATGCCCATCCTCGAGCGCGACCAGGAGATGGGCTTCTTCACCTTCACCTACCGCGAGGGCGCGCGTTCGGTGCCGGGCTCGCTGGAGATGGTCCGCACCGAGGTCGACGGCCGCCCGGGCGCTCGCATCATCGTGCAGATCCCGCAGATGCCGACCTACGTCGAGTCGCTCATCCTCACGCGCCTCGCGCGCAAGCTGCGCAGCGAGTTCGGCGAGCCGCCGCCGCCGGTGGTGCGCCGCCCCGCGCCGCCCCCTTCCAATGCCCCGGACGGCACCCCCGACCGTCGCCCCGGCGACCCGGAGCCCCCGAGCGCCCCGGCCCCGGGCGGCAACAACCCCTCGACCCCGCCGTCGGGCGGCGAGCCCTCCAACAACCGCCGCGAGCGCTCGATCAACCCCGCCGGCCCCGAGGTGTAGATCAGCGGTGCCGACGGTGGCGCGAGTGTGACCCGCTGCTGCTGCTTCCGTGGTGCCGTCCGCCGCTGCGGCTGTGACGGCTGTGGCGCCGGTGACGACCATGGCGCCGCCCGGAGCCCTCGTCTTCGTCCTCGGCGACGGCCGCGGCCGCGACGGTGGTGTCGGTCACGGTCGCCGTGGGAGTCGGCGGCGGGGCCGCCGGGGCTTCGGGCACCGGCTCTGGCGCAGGGGCCGCGGGGGGCGGGTCGAAGGCCGGCGCGACGAAGGGCGCGTTGGCGGCCACGGTCGCCGCGGGGAAGAGCGGCGCAGCGGGCCGGGCGCCGCCGCTCGACGCCGTGCGCAGCGGCTGCCGCGAGGCCTCCTCGCAGGGCAGGCCGTCGGCCGTGCACGCGTGCATGCCTCCGCAGTCAGCCAGCGCCAGGGCACCAAGGATCGCGACGAGGCAACGCAGGACGATCACGCCGCAACCGTATCGTGCCAGGGGTGGGCGTCGTCAACGGCGGCGCGTGCGCCGCGCGGGGTGAGGGTAGGGGCCACGGGGCCGACCGGCCGCGTTGATGAGGGGTGGATACACCGTCCGTTCGTCGCCATCTGTCACTACTCTTGCGATGAGGTACCAGGGCCCCCGCGATGCACACCACCGAGCCCCGACGCCCCCGCGCGCACTTCGCAGCGCCGTTGTTGAAGCGCACCACCCTCGCTGGCCTGCTCGCGCTCGGCTGCTCCAGCACCGGGTCGCCCGCGATCGCGCCGTCGCACGACGCGAGCGGCGGGGATGCGAGCGGCGGGGATGCGAGCGGCGGCGACGCGACCGCGACGATCGATGTCGGCGTCGACGCCCCGGAGGTGCTGGCGCCCGATGACGCGCGATGCTCCGACCCGGTGGAGCTCGCGGCGGGCCGTACGTGGCGGGTGTCGCCGACCGCCGATGGCATCGCACCGCCGTGCTCGGGAGCGAGCAGTGCGGGAGGGGTCGCGTGGGGCCGCATCGAGGTGCCCGCGCACCGGGTGCTGCGGCTGCGGGTGCCCGGCGCGAGCGGCGCGGGGCGCACCGTGTGGATGTACGGCGACTGCCCCGCGAGCGCGTGTCTGCCTCACGTGGGCGCGACCGCCGACAACCTCGACGACCGACGCTTCTTCAACGACAGCCCAGCGCCGCGCTCGGTGTGGGTCGCCGCGCGCGCGGGCCTCGCCGTGCTGCCAGATTTCCTCCCGGCCCCGAACCTCCGCTGCGCCGACGCGACGCTCATCGAGCCCGGGGCCATCGTCGACGACGACCCCTTTCCCCAGGTCGCCGCCGCGCCGCAGTGTGCGCGCGCCCACCCGATCACGGCGCCCGCGCGCTGGTACCGCATCGACGTCCCTGGCACGGCCTTCGGGGGGTCGACGGTGGTGCTCTCGGCGCCGAACATGGAGTTCCAGCTGTTCACCGGGTGCGACCCGGCGACGTGCCGGGCGGCCTCGTACGTCGATCCGTATGGCTCCGACGCTCGCTTTCTTCTGCGGTGGACCAACCGGACTGGCGCCGATGCCCGTATCTATGTCGCAGTGACCCGGGCTGGCGGGGTCCAGGAGGGTCCGTTCGGGTTCCGCTTCGACCTCACCGGCCCGGAGGAGGGCGACATCTGCGCGGCCGCCATCAGCGCGTCGAGCCCCTACAGCCGGAGTCACTTCACCACCCGCTGGGGCAGCGAGCGACGCGCGGTCTGCGGCGACAGCCTCGGGCGCTCCACGCCGGTCCGCTGGTTCCAGGTGCATCTCCAGCCCGGCCAGTCGGTGCTCGCGAGCGCCTACGAGCTCTCCAGCATCGCGCGGCCGATCTGGCAGATGTACGACGCGTGCGACGCCACGCGCTGCCTCGCGATGTCGGGCAGCAACGTCTTCGCCAACGCCCTCCAATACACCAACACCACGTCGGAGATCGAGTCGCTCTACCTGACGCTGGGCAACCTCGCGACGCAGTACGTCGACGACTTCCAGGTGCGCGTGCGGACCTACCGCGCGGCCGCCAACGACCGCTGCGAGACCGCCCGTCGCGTGGCGCCGAACACCGTCCTCACCGGGGAGGACCTCACCGCCGGACGCACCGGTCCGCCGCGCTGCTCGCTGTCGACCCGCTATCGGCGCGCGCTCTGGTATGTGACCCGCGTCGACCCGGGACACCGCATCGATGTGCGCGCGGTCAACGCCACCACCGAGGGCGTGGCCGTCGCCGCGCAGGCCTCCTGCGACGGGGTCTGCGGCTACGGCGGCGTCAACAGCGGCCCCGACCCGGTCGACGTCTACTACTCCGTCAGCCAGGACACGGTGCCCGGGCTCTACGCGACCTACGACCTCGTCGCGCTGTCTCCACTCGCAGACTGATCCGGGGCCGCGCCCGCGAGCGCTCCACCGGCTCCTGTACGGAGGCGCCGAACACCACGCTCGCCCTGCGAGCTGATCCCGCGCTGACACCGATGGCCCTCGTCTCCGGGTGTATCCTCCCTGGTATGTCAGGCGACGCCGCGCGCACCGTCGACCCGGAGTTCCCCAACCTCGACCCCGAGGTGGTGGCGGGCTACCGCAACGCCCCGGAGACGATGGTCGCGGAGGTCATCGACGGGGAGCTGTCCCTCATGCCGCGACCGCATCGACGCCACACCCGGGCGGCGTCCCGGCTGGGCATCCGGCTCGCGAGCTTCGACGATCCCGGCGAAGGGGACCCCGGCGGGTGGGTCATCTTCGACGAGCCCGAGCTGCACCTCGGGCCCCGGCCGGACATCGTGATCCCCGACCTCGCCGGGTGGCGCCTCGAACGGGTGCCCGCGGGCTTCTTCGACGAGTCCGACGACCTCTCCCTCGCGCCCGACTGGGTGTGCGAGGTGCTTTCACCCTCGACCGCGAGGCTCGACCGCACCCGCAAGCTCCCGGTCTACCGCCGCGAGGGCGTCACGCATGTGTGGCTGATCGACCCGCTGGCGGAGACCCTGGAGGTGTTTCGCGCGACACCCGACGGGTGGCTCCTGGCCGCGACCTTCGAGGGGAGGTCCGTGGTGCGCGCGGAGCCCTTCGATGCAGTGGAGCTCGAACTCGGCAGGCTCTGGGGGTCCTAGCGTCGGCGGCGCGATCCGCCCTGACGAGCCGTGGCGGCATGTCCGGTCGCCTGGAGCGCGCCCGTACCTGCACATCGGCGTGCCCTCGCCGATTGGGGAGCGCGGCGGGATTCCGGATGTCGAGATTGCGGTCTGATAGCGTCGGGCTCATGCGATGGGCGGGCGTAGCGGCGGGCTGGGCGACGGCGGCGCTCGTGGGTGGCTGCGAACGACCTCGCACGCAGTTGGTTCTGGGCGTCGATACGGAGCTCACCTGGGGCGTCGGGGCCGAGCTCCAGTCGGTGTCGCTCGAGGTGCGTCGTGGCGGCGGGAGCGGGCCGCTCCGCAGCCATCGCACGACGGCCCTTGGTTCGGGCAACGGTCGAAGGGCGCTTCCGCTTTGGGTGACGGTGGTGTCGGCCGACGATGACGACACGTCGCCGGTGTGGATCGAGGCGCTGGGGTGCCCGACACCGGATGGGTGCACGAGGGAGACAGCCGTGGTGGCGCAGCGCGCGTCCGTGCGCTTCGTGACGGGCGAGACGGGGCTGGTTCGGCTGATGCTCGCCAGTGCGTGCGGGTCGCGGCGGTGCGCGCTGACGGAGCGCTGCGCGACGGCGACGGGAGAGTGCATCGGGATCGATGCGCAGGGTGACGTGGGACGATACGGAGGCATGTTGCCCGGGCGTTGGGCCGACGGGTCGGTGGCGGGGGATTCGACGATCGCAGACGTGGGGGAGGGCGATGCGCTCGCAGTGGACACCGCGCCGGATCTTGGGGTGATTGCGGACGTGGCGGCGCTCAAGGATTCGGGCGTTGCGGACGCCGGGGACGAGTCCGTCGCAGATGTGCCGCGGGCAGACGCGATGGAATGCACCCCGGGCGGAAGCGACCAGCCGGATCTGGCGTTCGAGGATACCGACTGCGATGGCATTGACGGTGAGGTCGTGGGCGGGGTCTTCGTATCGCCACGGGGTGACGACTCCAACGACGGCGCAATGCCTCGCCCGCTGCGCACGCTCGCCGCAGCCGTCGCCGCGGCCGCAAGGGCGACTCCCCGGCGCGTGGTCTTCGCCGCGGTCGGAACCTACGCCGAGCCACTCGAACTTCGCGATCCGGTGAGCATCTTTGGCGGCTATGACGACAGGCGCTCGTGGGCACGCACCCGCGACGCCGCTACGGTCATCGAGCCCGGCGCGGTCGGGGTCATGATCCACGGCGTGTCCGCCGGTCTGGAACTTCAACTGCTGACCGTGCAGTCGGCTGCGGCGACGACCCCAGGGGCCACGTCGTATGGCGTGCGGGTGGTCGGGTCGAGCGCTCGTGTGCTGCTGAGCGGGTGTGCGATCACTTGCGGCGACGGTGGCAGCGGCAGCACAGGGATGGCTGGTGCGACCGGCGAGCCGGGCGGCGTCGGGGGCACCGCGGGCAGGCCTACGGCGGGCGCCGCGGGCTTGTCGATGTGCGGCGGTGGTGGTGGTGCCGGTGGTATTGGGGTGAGCGGCTCCAACGACGGCAACAGCGGCGCCGCCGGGCAGAACAACCGGCTGGGATTCGGCGCGGGCGGCGTAGCGGGGCGGCAGGGCGGCGGGTGTTGCGCCGACGCGGGCCTCGTCGCGCAACCGGGCGTGGCGGGGACAGCAGGCAGCGTGGGCACCAGCGGCGACAATGGCATCGCAGCGGCGATGTTCGGTGCGGTGGTCGCAGAAGACGGGACCTATGTGCCCACGACCGCGACGGCGGGCACCGACGGCAGCGGCGGTGGCGGGGGTGGGTGCGGCGGCGCAGGCGGCGCGGGCGGCGCATCGGGAGGCGGCAGCATTGCGGTCCTCAGCGTGGGTTCCACCGTGCGCGTGGAGGGATGTCGACTGACCACCGGGCGCGGCGGCGTGGGCGGCGCAGGCGGCGCGGGCGGCGCAGGCGGTGGAGGGGGCAATGGCGGTGCGGGCAGTGGGGGCAGCCGGACGGCGGGTACCGGCGGCGCAGGCGGCGCAGGCGGCGCAGGTGGCGGTGGTGGTGGTGGGGCAGGAGGTCCCTCTGTGTGCGTGTACTCGATGGGACCTGCGGTGATGGTGAGTGCAACGACCTGCGCGCGTGGCGGCGGTGGCCCCGGAAGCCCCGGCGGACGCGGTGCGGCGGACGACGCCCCGATGGGTCCGCCGGGCGTCTCGGAGGATATTCGTACGGCAACGCCGTGATGGCGCCACCTGTACGGCGCCTGGTCACTCCGACCAGTCTCGTCCCAGCGTGCGAGCCCGGATGTGCCTCCGACCAGTCCGGAGCGACGTCGATCGCAGCGCGATCGCTCGGCGCTCTGGGCAGTATCCAGCAGGCCTCGGGTCCGCGGCGGCCGCGTGCGTTGGAGATCCGCGACGGCCGCGCATCGATGGGGGTCAGCCCCGCGCGCCGCCGAACTCCCGGGCGACGAGGGCGGCGACGTCCAGCTCGCGGTTGCCCTCGCCGGCCTCGATCACCCGACGCGCGAGCTCGGGCTCGAACGCGCGGCTCGCGAGCGCCTTCACCGCCGCCGTCGCATCGGCCCGACGTCCGCCTGCGACGACCGCCAGCAACGCCGACGTCGCGCGCTCGCCGCGGAAGTGGGCCAGCGCACCCATCGCCCGCGCCCGCCGGGCGGGAAGAACATCGTCGCGCAACGCCGTCAGCAGCAGCTCCAACGCCGCCTCGCTCCTGGACTGACCGAGGACCAGCGCGGCCACCTCCGCCGCACCCTCGTCGTGGCCGCTGAGCATCGACGCGAGCCGGGGCAGGGAGACGTCCGGCGCAAGCTGTAGCAGCGCCGCGTGGCATGCGAGCAGTACCTGCGGGTCGGTGTCACCCAGGGCCAGCCTCAGCAGCAGCAGCCCGGCGCCCGCGCGGTCTCCATGGTGGGCGAGCGCGTCGGCCGCCGCCGCCTGGACCGGGGGCTCCGGGTCGGCGAGCATCTCTCCGAGCAGCAGCAACAGGTCGCGGGACCCCATCCGCGCCAGACCGGCCGCCGCGCGGGCCCGGACGCCCGCCGCCGTGTCGACCGCGGGGCCCCACGCCTTCTCCTTCTGCACGTAGCGGGCGGCGTGGACGAAGGGTCTGTCGTCCGTCGCCTCCAGGTGGTCGAGCGCCTCCAGCAGCGCGAGGCGGGCGCGGCAGCCCGGATCGTCGCCGTCGAGCGACGCGTAGGCGCGGACAAGCGCCCCTTCCACGTCGGGAAGCGCGCCCTCGCGTACGGCCTGCGCCGCGAACGCCACGACCGTGGCGCGGGGGCTCAGGAGCGCGGCGAGCAGTGGCTCGCGAGAGGTCGGAACGCCCGGGTTCGACAGCGCCGGCGCGAGGTCCGCGAGTTCGCGCTCGAGGGCTGTTGATCGTCGGGGGCTCTGCGGTGCGGTCGTGGGTCGGCGGCGCTGCATGGCGTCGAGAGTACGGTCACCTGGCGACCGCGCGCTTGCGCGACGCGTGGGAGTTCGCGATGGGCAGCGAGCGATCGAACTCGCCATGCGGTTGTGGAGCGCGAGCGTGCTCGCCTCGCGCCGATGCGAGCGCCCACGTCCGAAGGAGCTCGCCGCTCGTCGCCGCGGGCGTCGCGGCGCCGACCGGGGCCTCAGGTGCGGCGAGCAGCGAAGAACACCGGCCGTGGAGGGATGCGCCTCCGTAGCGGTGGTAGCGTGCGGCCATGGCAGCAGACTCCGCACGGGCGCGGGACGCCGAGTATCCCAACCTGCGGACGGAGGTTGCAGAGGCGTACCGGTGTGCTCCATCCGGGGTGGTCGTCGAGGTCATCGACGGCGAGTTGTTCGCCATGCCCAAGCCGCGGCCGCGCCATCAGAACTCGGCGGGCGCGCTGCTCGAAGGGCTCGCACCACCGTTTCGCCGCGGTCGCGGAGGCCCGGGCGGGTGGATCTTCCTCCCGGAGCCCGAGCTCAGCCTCGGCGACCGCCCGGACCTCGTCGAGCCCGACCTCGCGGGTTGGCACCGCGACCGCATGCCCGAGGCTCCAGAGGACGCAGCCATCCGGGTGGTGCCCGACTGGGTGTGCGAGGTGCTGTCGACCTCGACCCGGCGGCACGATCGCATGGTGAAGCTGCCCATGTACTACCGGCACGGCGTCGGCCACGTGTGGCACGTCGACCCGGACGCGCAGACGCTCGACGTGTACCGCCGCGTCACCGACGGTTGGCTGCTGGTGCTCACGGCGGGCGGTGACATGAGCGTGCGGGCGGAGCCCTTCGAGGTGGTGGAGTTCGACCTCGGGCCGCTCTGGCTCTGGTGAGGGATGACGTCTACCCGCGCCCGTTCGGCGCGAAGGTTCCGAGCTGTCGCTACGGCTGGGCGGCGGGCGATCTTCGGTCGACCCCTACGGGGCGCTCGGCCTCCCAGGGCTGGCGCGAGCGCAGCTCGGAGACGCTGAGCTCGCCCGCCGCCCGCTGACCGCTCTTCGCGTCGACCACCCGGTACGCGAGCGTGTCCCGCCCGAGGGCCTGGGACTCCACGAAGATGCACCGGAGCTCACCCTCCTCGAAGCCGCACTGGGCCTGGATGGCCGCCAGGAGCTGCTCTTGATGGAGGTGGCCCTCGCCGAAGTTCCAGCCGAGGCTGAGGCCCGCGATGATCTCGCCGTCGATCCAGTCGTACTCCTCCAGGTGGTCGACCGCGAGCGGCACCAGCAGCGGCAGCGCGCGCCCGTGGAGGTGCATCATCCGGAAGCCCATCACCTTGCCCACGAGACCGACGGCGGTGGGGTGGTCGTAGAAGCGGGCGAGCTGGTCGTACACCCACGCGCTGCTGGTGGTGAGCCGCGCGAGCTTGCGGTGCGCGTCGCCGCGAAACAGCCACACCGACCACGCCCAGTTGCCCGCGTAGTAGCGCATCGCCAGGAGGAAGGAGACGCGCTCCGGCCAGAGGTTGCCAGCGAGGGGAAGCGCGACGAGGGTCACGGCGAGGAAGGCCGCGAGGGGGAGCGGGCCGAGCGAGAGCACCGACACATCGGGGTGCGCCCAGAAGAGCGCGAAGCCGCCGTAGACGACGAGGAAGTTCCACTCGATGGGGACGCCCATCGGGACGTGGCTGGTGATGTACCCATGGAGGGCGACCATCATGACCACCGCGACCACCGGGGGTGTGCCCACCGGGGTGAGCAGGAAGGCCAGCGGGACGCCGATCTCCAGCGCAGTGCCCACGTGGCTGAGCACCGTCGCGAGGCGAGACGGGCGGAGGTCGCAGGGGAAGTCGCGGTACATCCGCTTGCGCAGCCACGGGAGGCGCGTGAGCGGCCCGTTGCTGGTCATCACGCACACCACCGTCGGGAAGTGGTGGTTGAGCTTCGACACCCCCGCCCAGAACCACAGGGCGAGCTGCACCGCCTGCGCGCCAGCGATCCAGTGGGGGGTGGCGACGAAGCACACCAGGGTGACCCAGTAGTGCTCCGAGCGCGCCGCGAGGAAGAGGGTCTTGTCGAGCACGCCGAGGACGGCGACGAGGCCGACGACGGGCAGCAGGTGCGTGGCGTCGAGCGAGGGCGCGAAGAGGGCACGGCACGCCGCGACGACGAGGCCGAGATAGAGCGCGACGTCGAGCGCCGAGCGGGTGGGCGCGCCGATGAGGGGCACGCCGGGGAAGAGCGGGAGCTTCGTCGTGCCCGGGTGGAGGAAGTAGAGGAAGCCCCCGATGGGTGGGAGGTAGCGCCCGGTCAGCGGACCGCTGCCGCAGCCGAGCCCGAGCACCTCGAAGAGCAGGCTCCAGACGATGGCCTTCTGGAAGGCGATGGGGTGCAGCGCCCACGAGGCGATGCTGGCGGGGCCGCCCAGCGCCGGGCTGTAGCCGCAGAACATCACCCACGCGCCGACGTAGAGCGCGAGCTTCAGCGCATAGAAGAGGAAGACCCCGGGAGGGGTTCCGTAGCCCTGTAGCGCCCACGACTCGCACACCATCCGTCCGCGCTCGCCCAGCGGCTGCTTCAACCACGCGAGGGGCTCGTAGCCGGGGGGCGTCGGGTCGAGGAGTCCCATCGCCCGAAGGTACGGCCATCCGACGGGGCGCTGGTAGACGCGAGCGCGCTCGTGCGACACACCCCGGCAGGTCCAATGCCTGCCGCCGTCCTCGCGCCGCCGTTCGCCGCCCTCGAACACCTCACCGCCGCCGTGCGCGATCGCGGCTACGCCGTGCTGTCACCCGACGACGTCGCCGCCTGGTGCGGCGCCCCGCTCGCGGCGCTCGACGCGCTGCGACCCGACTGGGAGTCGCTGCCCGCGGACCAGTACCTGAGGGACGGCGGGCACTACCGTCGCCGTCGGCACTCATGCTTCGTGGCGTCGCCCTCGAGCGTCGAGCGGGCGCCGCACCGCGCCCACTGGCAGTCCGTCGAGTACAACGCGCTGCACGGGGGGATGCAGCGGTGGTTCGAGCCGATGCCCGACGCCACGGTGACGCGCCCGGCCTGGCAGGGGCTGCTACGGGCGCTCGCCGCCACGTGCACCGCGCTGCGCCCGGCGGTCGCGCGGTGGTTCGTCGAGGCGCACCAGTTTCGCATCGACACCACCGACGGCATCGGGCGCCCGACCCCGGAGGGAGCGCACCGCGACGGGGTCGACTTCGTGGCCGTGCTCCTCGTCGCGCGCGAGGGCGTGAAGGGCGGCGAGACCCGGGTCTTCGAGGCCGACGGCCCGCGGGGCGAGCGCTTCACCCTCACCGCCCCGTGGACCCTGGTGCTGCTCGACGACGCGCGGGTCATCCACGAGAGCACGCCCATCCAGCCCACGAGCGAGGGGAGCGGCCACCGCGACACGCTCGTGATCACGCTGCGCGCGGAGGGCTTCCAGGGCGGCTGAGCCGCGCGGCGGATGTCCTCGGGGGCCCTCGAAAACACGCGGGTATTTCCGTGACATTCCCTGTCCGTCACATACTCGCGCAATGGTCGGGAATGTCGCAGGGTGCGTGGGTCGACGCGGTTCGTCCCGCGGGCGCACACAACGGAGATTCCAACCATGAGCAGCCTCGAAGATCGCCTCGATCGCATTGAATCCAAGCTGGACGCCGTTCTCGCGGCGATGAAGTCCTCGGGCGGCGGCGCCCGGTCCGCGGGGGGTAGCGCCGGCTCCCCCGGGGGCGACATCGACGCCGACATCGACGGGCCGCGCGGCGACCCGGAGGTCCGCTTCATGCCGAAGCGGTGGACGGGGCCCGACTGCAAGGGGCGGCCCTTCTCGCAGTGCGAGCCGGAGTTCCTCGACCTGCTGGCCGACGCCTACGAGTGGTTCGCCCAGCGCGACGACGAGTCCAACGCCGTCGACAAGAACGGCGGGCCGAAGAGCAAGTGGAGCCGCCTCGACGCCTCCCGCGCCCGGGCCTGGTCCGCGCGACTCCGCGAGCAGCAGGGCGGTGCGCCCGCTCCGGCGCCCCGCTCGCGCGCCGCGTCCCCCGCGCCCGCCGCCCGCCGCCCCTCCGCGCCCGACCCGGGCTACGGCCGGGCCCCGCAGAACGACTTCGGGGACGCCACCGACAACGACGACATCCCCTTCTGATCAGCGCCTTTAACCGACGAGCGCCTCGCGCACGGCCGCCACGGTCGCGTCGGGGAGGTCGGTGGTCACGATCTGCGCGCCCGCAAAGCGATGCAGCTCCCTCACCAGCGCCTCGACGTGCACGTGGCTCACCAGCAGCGCGAGGGCCGTGGTGCCCGGCAGCACGATCTTCCGTAGCTCCTGCACCTGCTCGTCGGGCACGCCCGTGTCGATGACCTGCGCCATCAGCGCGCCGGTGCCCGCCGTCAGCGCACCCCCCACGATCGCCCCCACCGGACCCGCCAGCAGGGTGCCGAAGAGCAGCCCCCAGAAGGCCCCATCGAGAGCCGCCTCGCCGGGTGTCACGTCGGTGGTCTCCTTCACCCGGGTCTCGCCGTGGACGTCCTTCGAGACGAACACGGCGTCGTGCAGCATGATCTCCCCTTCCGTCATCAGCCGGGTCGCCGCCATCAGCGCCTCCTGGGCCTTCAGGGGCGAGTCGAAGCCGAGCACGATCAACTTTCGCGGGTCATTGTTCATGCCGGGAGTGTTGTGGCCATTGCCCGCGTGGGGCAAGCGCCTCGTCGCCGACGCCGCGGGTGTACAACCCTCCGCCGGAGGAACCGACATCCCCATGCGACCGGTCAAGGATCGTTTCTGCTCGTTCTGCGGCACCGCCTACCCGGAGCCCCTGATCTATCCCCGCCGCTGCGCCGCCGCCGCGTGCGGCGTGGAGGTGTGGGCCAACCCCATCCCGGTGTGCGTGCTGCTCGTGCCGGTGCGCGCGGGCGAGGCCACCGGGCTCCTGGTGCTGCGCCGCGGAATCGAGCCGCAGAAGGGCATGCTGGCGCTCCCCGGCGGCTTCCTCGAAGAGCACGAGACCTGGCAGGCGGGCGCTGCGCGCGAGCTGCGCGAAGAGCTCGACGTCGTGGTCGCTCCCGAGGGCATCGACCCGTTCTGGTTCAGCAGCTCGGCGCCGCGACCCAACCGGGTGCTGCTCTTCGCGACCGCCGCGGCGCTGGACGAGGCCGACCTCCCGCCCTTCTCTCCCAACCACGAGACCGTCGAGCGGGGCCTCGTCTCCGGGCCCGATGGGCTGGAGCAGGTGATCGGCTTCAGCCTGCACGCAGAGGCCGCGCGGCGCTGGTTCGCGGGCCAGCGCATCGCCGGCCCGCACGGGTATCGCCCGGCCTGAGGGCCCTACGAGGTCGGCACGTAGCAGGTCGGGATCACCCGGTTCTGGAGCGCGTCTTCGCCCTGGACGCACACCTGGGGGGAGGGGCAGGTGCCGTCGTCGGCGCAGCGGCGCAGGCACACGCTCACCGTCGTGAGCGGACCCGAGGTGCCCACGTAGTAGGCCTGCACCGCCCCGCAATAGAAGCTCGCGCCGCCCGCCTCGCGGCACGCGCCGTCACCCACCGCGCCGATGCGGCAGGGCGCCACGCACACGCGCCCGAGGCAGAGCCCCGTGGTGCAGCTCATGTTGCCGTCGCAGGTGTCCCCGAGCTGTCGCGTGGCGGACGCGAACTCCCGCTGGCAGAGGAAGCACACCCGGTCTTCGAGGCAGCTCTGGGCGCCGCCGCACTGCTCGCTGAGCCCGCAGTCCTCCTCGCTGCGGCACTCGTTGCGCTGCCGCAGCTCCGGGTCGCGGCACACGCCGCTGCCGCGCGGGCCGATGCACCGGCCGCCGTTGTAGCAGGCGATGCTGTCGCAGCACGGACCGCCCTCCTGCCCGCAGTCGGTGCGCAGCGGTGAGAGGTCGTGCCAGTCGTCGCCGCCGCAGCCGAGCACCAACACCGCCAGGAACAAGCCCTTCACCCGCATCCGCACACCCTCCCGTCGCTCGTGGGTCCGCACGCCCCGCGCGCACGCTTCGCGCGAGCGTAGGCATCCAGCCGGTCGTCGAGGGTACACCTTCCATGACGGGGGTAGGGGACCCGCGGACGGCTCACGCCCGCGGGCTCGACGCCGCTCAGGGCTCCGCGCTCGCGCAGAGCCGCCGCGTGTCGGCGTCGTCGCGCCCCACGGAGAGCGCGCACGCCCGCCGCAGCCACGCCTCGTAGCTCAGCGGGATCACCCGCACCGCGGCGTCGTCGCCCGCGCTCGCGACGGACTGCCCATCGGGCGCGATGGCGAGGGCCCGCACCGCGCCCTCGTGGCCCGGCGCGGTGGCCAGCAGCTCGCCCGACGGCCCGTGGAAGAGCCGCACGGTGCCGTCGTCGCCGCCCGTCACCACCACGTCGCCCTCCGGGGCGAAGGCCGCCGCGTGCACGGGCCCGAGGTGCCCCATCAGCACCGCGAGCCGCCGCGCGCTGTTGGAGTTCCAGACGCGCGCGGTGCCGTCGACCCCGGCCGTCAGGATGAAGCGCCCGCTCTCGTTGCAGGTCGCCACGGTCAGCGCGCCGCGGTGCCCGTCGCCGCGCGCCCCGAGCTCCGCCAGGGCCCGTCCGCCGCGCACGTCCCACAGCCGCGCGGTGCCGTCGGCGCTGCCGCTCAGCACCCGCTCGCCGTCCGGCGTGAACGACGCCTGCGTCACCGCGTCGCGGTGCCCGGCGAGGCGCTGCACCATCCGCCGCGTCGCGACGTCCCACACCCGCACCACCCGGTCGCCGGAGCCCGTCACCAGGCGCCGCCCGTCCGGCGAGAAGCCCACCGCGAAGACCTCCCCCACCCCGTCGGCCAGGACGCCGAGCTCGACCCCGTCGGCGACCCGCCACAGCCGCGTGGTGCCCTCGTTACCCGCCGTCGCGAGCGTCGCGCCGTCGGGCGAGAAGGCCAGCGCGCGCACCCAGCTCCCGTGGCCGCGCAGCGAGCGGATGAACACCCCCGCGGGCGTCCAGAGCCGCGCGTCGTGGTCCGCCGAGGCCGTCGCGATGATGTGCCCGTCGGGCGAGAAGCGCGCCATCAGGATGCGGTCTTCGTGGCCCTCCAGCGCCTCGGCCGCGCGGCCCGTCGCGGGGTCCGAGAGCCGCGCGTCGCTGTCCCACCCCGCGCTCAGGAGCCGCGCCCCGTCGGGCGAGAAGGTCAGGTCGAGCAGGGGCTCGCGGTGCTCGCCGAACACCGCCGTCGCGCCGTCGGCCCGGTCGCGCCACACCCTGGCCGCGCCGTCGTCCCCCGCGCTCACCAGCCGCCCGGCGCCCCGCAGGAACCTCACCGCCCGCACCGCCCCCGCGTGCCCGCGGAAGGTCTCCACCGCCCGGCCCCCGTCGCCGCGCCACAGCCGCACGGTGCCGTCCTCCCCCGCGGTCGCGACCTCCGCGCCGTCGGCCGACCAGCGCGCGTCGGTGAGCCCGCCGCGGTGCCCGGTGAGGGTCTGCAGGAGCGCGCCCGTGCCGGCGTGCCAGAGCGCCGCGGTGCCGTCCGCGCTCGCCGTGAGGATGCGCTCGCCCGCGGGGTTGGCGCTCGCCCGCACCACCACGCCGCGGTGCCCCTCGAAGGCGTGCAGCGTCGCGCCGGTGGCCACGTCCCAGAGCCGCGCGCTGCGGTCGCGCGACGCCGTGAGCACCCGCGACCCGTCGCCGAGGAAGCGCGCGTCGAGCACGCCGCCCACGTGGCCCGTGAGCGTCTGCACCAGCGCGCCATCGGCGGCGCTCCACACGCGGGCGAGGTTGTCCCCGCCGCCGGTCACCACCCGCACGCCGTCCGCCGAGAAGGCCGCGCACTCGATCCACCCCGCCGTCGCGCGGAGCACCACCGGCGCCCCGCCGCCCGTCGGCCACAGCCGCGCGCTGCGGTCGCGCGAGGCCGTGAGCACCCGCGCGCCGTCGGGCGAGAGGGCCACCGCCGTCACGGCGTCGTCGTGGCCGCGCAGCACCGCAAGCTCCCGCGCGCCCGCCGCCTCGATGGCCCACACCCTCGCGGTGCGGTCGGCGCTGCCCGTCACCGCCACGCGCCCGTCCGTCGAGAGCGCCACCGCCGTGATCGCTGCGCCGTGGCCGCGCAGCACCGCGATGCGCGCGCCCGCCGTCGACCAGAGCGACGCCGTGCCGTCGGCGTACCCGACGAGCGCGCGCTCGCCGTCGCCGGTGACCGCGACGTCCGTGGCCGCGCCCGCGCTCGACTCCAGGGCGCGCGTGCGGTCGGCCGCCATCACCGCCGAGGAGAGCCCCTCGAAGATCGTCGGCGAGCGGGCGATGGCCGTGCGCGACGGCGCCTTCGCGGCGGTGATCGCCGAGCGCAGCGCCTCGGCCTCCCAGCCGGGCTGCCGCGCGAGGCGCGAGGCGCGGCCGCCGCGCTCGATGGACGAGAGGTCAGACGAGAGGCTCCGGGCGCCGCGCTCGACGTCCCACGCGCGCAGGGCGAGCACGACGCCCACCACGCTGACGCAGCCGGTCAGGCCGATGAGGAGGACGGTCGAGCCGCGGTGCTGCTGGTCTTGTGGTGGGCGGGGCATGTGGCGGGCGGATGCTTGCGTCCACTTCGCCCGGGAGACAACTCCCGTCAGCGACGCGAGCGTCGATGGGCGCGTCGGCGCGAGCGGGCGGGCTCGGGCTGCGGCGGGGCCTCCGCCGCCGCCGGAGCGGGCGGTCCGAACACCAGGGTCTGGTCGCGGTCGGGCACGAGCGTTAGCTGGCGCACGGATGATCCCCGAGACACCTCCACCGTGACGGGGACGGTGCCCCGCGGGAGCTCGAAGCCCGCCCCAGGCTGCGCGACGCCGCCGACCCGGACCACGGCCCCGGGCAGCAGGTCGGCGACCCGGATGTGCGCCGTCGGCGGGGCGCTCGGCGGGGGTGGCGTGGCGATCGGTGCCACCGACGCCGTCGCGGCGGGCTGCGGGTGCCGCCGCGGGAGCGCCACTGCCGCGAAGCCCACCCCCACCAGCGCGCCGACGACCATCCATGCTGCCGAGCGCAGCGCCAACGGGCGTTCATGGGGCGGCGGCCGGGAGGAGGCGGGGCGCTCGGCGATGAGCAGGCTGAGCGGCGCGGGGGGCGGGATGGTGCGCGACGACGGCGGCGCGTCGGTGGCCTCGATGCCGACCGCGCCAAACGGCTGCAGGGCGTCGAGGAAGTCCTGGGCCGAGGGGAAGCGCGCGGCGGGCATGCCCTCGAGCGCGCGCAGCACCACGGCGTCGAGGCCGCGGGGCACCTCCGGGCGCAGGACGCTGGGCGCCACCGGCTCGACGGCCTGCTCGACGAGGCTCCGGAAGATGTCCGACTCGTTGTCGCCGGGGTAGGGAAAGGTCCCGGTGAGCATCTCGTAGAGCAGGACGCCGACGGAGAAGAGGTCGGCGCGGTGGTCGACCCGCCGCGCGTCGAGCCACTGCTCCGGGGCGATGTAGCGGGGCGTCCCGAGCACGACGCCCTCCCGCGTGTACGCCCGCCGCGAGTGGTGCACCGGCGCGAACTTCGACACCCCGAAGTCGAGGAGCTTCACCCGCAGCTCGGAGCCCGCCAGCACGAACACGTTCTCGGGCTTCACGTCGCGGTGGATGACCCCGAGGGCGTGCGCCGACGCCAGGGCCGAGAGCACCTGCGCGGCGATGCGCACGGCGGCCTCGACGCCCGGCGGACAGGGCCCGGTCATGCGCTGGAGCAGGCTCTCGCCCTCCAGGAGTTCCATCACCAGGAAGGGGCGATCTTCGTGGATGCCGAGGTCGATGACGTCGACGATGTTGGGGTGCCCGATGGCGGCCGCGGCCTGCGCCTCGCGGCTGAATCGCCCCATCGTCTCGTCGCTCACACCGAGCTCGGGGCGCAGCACCTTGAGGGCCACCCGGCGGTGCAGCGCCCGGTGCACCGCCTCGAAGACCTCTCCCATCGCGCCGGAGTCGAGCGCGCGGACGATCTCATATCGGTCGGCGATCACCTCGCCGGGCGCGTACATGGGGCCTTCGGATTCACTGGTCGGGCATCAGGGGAGCATCAGGGGTCGAGCAGGTCGCCGAGCCTGCCGGGGAATCACTCATGCCGCAACGCCGTGATGGGGTCGAGCTGCGCCGCGCGCCTCGCCGGGAAGAACCCGAAGACCACGCCGATGCCCCCGGAGGTGGCGAAGGCGATGAGCGCCGCGGTCGGCGAGAAGCGCACCGTCCACTCCATCGCGCGGCCGAGCACTGTGCCCGCCCCCACGCCCAGCGCCAGACCGGCCACGCCGCCGATGGTCGAGAGCGTCACGGCCTCCACGAGAAACTGCGCCAGGATGTCCGCAGAGCGCGCGCCGATCGCGAGGCGGATGCCGATCTCGCGGGTGCGCTCGGACACGCTCACCAGCATGATGTTCATGACCCCGATGCCGCCCACCAGCAGGGCGATGCAGGCGATGGCGAGCAGCAGCGTCGAGAGCGTCGAGCGGGTGCGCTCCAGCGTCGCCATGAGGTCCTGGAGGTTGCGGACCATGAAGTCGTTCTCCTCGCCTTCGGGCACGCGGTGCCGCTGCCGCAGCAGGGCCGTGAGCTGCTCCTGCGCGCGGGTCATCAGCTCCTGGTCGCGCACCGACACCATGATCTGGTCGACCTCGCGGCCCGGCGTGCGCCGAAGGCGAGCGCGCACCGCCGTGATGGGCATCACCACGGTGTCGTCGTAGTCCTGGCCGAAGCTCCCTTGCCCCTTCGGCGCCAGCAGCGCCACGACGGTGCAGGGCATCCGCCCGATGCGGATGCTCTGCCCGATGGGGTCGGCCTGGTCGAAGAGGGCCCGCCGTACGGTCTCGCCGATCATGCAGGTGCGGGCCGCGAGGCGCAGGTCGGCGTCGGTGAAGGCGGCGCCGCGGGCGATGGGCCAGGCGCGCACCCGGAGGTAGTCCGGCGTCGAGCCGGTCACCCGCGTGGCGTAGTTGCGCGCGCCCACCACCACCTGCGCGCTGGCGGTGATCACCGGCGCCACGGCCTGCACGGTGAAGAGCTCGCGGGCGATGGCCTCCGCGTCGTCTTCCGAGAGCGTCGGTCGGCTCCCCACCTCGCCGCGCACCCCGCTCGACGTGTTCGACCCCGGGAACACCCACAGCAGGTTGACCCCCAGCGCGCCCATCTGGTTCTGGATGCTCGCGCTGGCCCCGTCGCCGAGCGCGGTCATCGCCACCACCGCGGCCACCCCGATGAGAATACCCAGCACCGTAAGCGCCGCGCGCAGCTTGTTGCGCGTGAGCGACCGCAGGGCGAGGCGAAAGGCCATCCACCACATACCCATCGATCGCTCCCTCCTACCCGCCGCCCGCGAGCAGCGGGCTGGTCGATCCGGTGTGGAGTTCTGCGCGCCGCGGCGCGGGGTTGGGCGCGTCGCTGCCGATGAGCCCGTCGCGCACCACGATGATGCGCCCCGCGCACTGCGCCACCTCGGGCTCGTGGGTGACCATCACGATGGTGAGCCCGTGGTCGCGGTGCAGGCCCTGGAGGAGGGCGAGCACGTCCTCGGTGGTGCGCGAGTCGAGGTTGCCCGTGGGCTCGTCGGCGAGGAGCACCTTCGGGTCGGTCACCAGCGCGCGCGCGATGGCCACCCGCTGCTGCTGCCCCCCGGAGAGCTGCGCGGGGGTGTTGTCGAGCTTGTCCCCGAGGCCGACCAGGGTCAGCGACTCGGTGGCGCGGCGCCGACGCTCCTTCGACCCCATGCCCCGGTAGGCGAGCGGCAGCTCGACGTTCTCCAGCGCCGAGGTGCGCGCCAGGAGGTTGAAGCCCTGGAACACGAAGCCGATGAGCCGGTTGCGCGCGAAGGCCCGGGCGTCGGCGTCGAGCCCGGAGACGTCGTGGCCCGCGAGCAGGTAGCGCCCGGCGCTCGGGCGGTCGAGGCACCCGATGAGGTTCATGAGGGTGCTCTTGCCGCTGCCCGAGGGCCCCCCGATGGCCACGAACTCCCCCGCGGCGATGTCGAGCGTGATGCCCCGCAGCGCGTGGAACACCAGCTCGCCCGTGCGGTAGACCTTCTCGACACGCTCCATCTTGATGACCGTGTCGGACGCGCTCACGGCGATCGCCGCCTCGCGCCCATGCCCGGCGCCCCCGGCGCGCCCGTCGACGCGCGCTGCTCGATCTCGTCGGTGATCACCTGCGCGCCCTCCGCGAGGCCCGCGCCCGACACCTCCGTGCGCCGGTCGTCGTGGAGCCCGAGGGTCACCGGCACCGCCACCGGCCGGCCGGCGCGCAGGACGTAGAGGGTGCCGTGGTGGGGGTCGAGCTCGATCGTCGTCGCGCCGCCGTCCGCCGTCGCGCTCGCCGGGCGGAAGCGCAGCGCCGCGTTGGGGACGAAGAGCACGCCCGGGTGCCGCGCGGCGACCACGGTGACCGTCGCGGTCATCCCCGGGCGGAGCTTCAGGTCGGGGTTGGCGACGGTGATCACCGCGGGGTACGTGACCACGCCGCTGGTGGTCTGCGAGCCGTAGCGCAGCTCGATGAGCTCGCCGCGGAAGGTCTCGCCGGGGAAGGCGTCGACCCGCGCCGTCGCCATGAGGTGCTCGCGCATCTGCGCGATGTCGGCCTCGTCGACGTTGGCGATGATGCGCATGCGGGTGAGGTCGCCCGCGATCTGGAAGAGCGTCGGGGCCTGGAAGCTGGCGGCGACGGTCTGGCCCTCGTCGATGGAGCGCTGGATGACCACGCCGTCGATGGGCGCGGTGATGCGCGTGAACGCGAGGTTGGTCTCCGCGCTGCTGAGCGCGGCGCGGGCGCGGGCGATCTCCGCGCGGGCGGCGGCCACGTCGGCGAGGGCGAGGTCGCGGCTGCCGCGCGCGGCGTCGACGTCCGCCGGGGCGTTGAGCCCGCGCGACCGGAGATCGCTGGCCCGCGCGAGGTTGGTCTCGCCCAAGCGCACGTTGACCTGCGCGCGCTGGAGCTGGGCCTGGGCGCCGAGCACGGCCGCGCGCGACTGCGCGACCGCCGCGCGGAAGGGCGTGGAGTCGATCTCCGCGAGCAGCTGGCCCCGGGTGACCCGCGCGTTGAAATCGACGAGCACCCGCGACATGCGGCCGCTCACCTGGCTGCCGACCTGCACCTGCACGTCGGGCTGGAGCGAGCCGCTGGTCTCGACGGAGGCGACGATCTCGCCGCGCCCGACCGCGACCGTGAGGTACCGCGGACCGGTGGGGGCGCTGCGCCGCCGGGCGTACACCACGCCCCCCGCGACCGCGGCCACGAGGAGGAGTACGACGAAGACCCATCGGCGGCTGCGCTTCGTGTGAAGCTGATCGAAGGGGTCCTGGCTCACAGCGTCTGGCGCGGCTCCATTGGCGGCCGGAGGATTCCCCCGCGGGCTACGATGTGCAACCTGGGAATCGCACCGCACACGATGCCTGAAGCACCTGACGAGCTGATGCATGGGAAGGACGCGCTGACGGCGACGGGGCTGCGCCGCGCGGTGTCCGCGGTCGGCGGCGCCGTGGGCCCGATCGACCTCGCCGCGCGCCCGGGCGAGCTGCTCGGCATCCTCGGGCCCAACGGCGCGGGCAAGACGACGCTCCTGCGCGCGCTCGCGGGCCTCATCCCGGTCGACGCCGGCGAGGTGCGGCTCCACGGTCACCCCCTCGCGGCGTGGTCGGGCCGCGACCGCGCCCGGGCGCTGGGGTACGTGCCGCAGCGCGAGCCCACCCCCGAGGGCTGGAGCGTGCGCGCGTGGGTGTCCCAGGCCCGCGCCCCGCACACCGGCTGGACGGGCGCGCTGCGCCAGGGCGACGAGCGGGCGGTGACCGACGCGCTCGCCGGGTGGGACCTCCTCCCGCTGGCGGGCCGCGACGTCTCCACGCTCTCCGGCGGCGAGCTCCGGCGCTGCGCGCTCGCGCGGGCCTTCGCGCAGGGCGCGCGGGTGCTCCTCCTCGACGAGCCGCTCGCGGCGCTCGACCTCGCGCAGCAGGTGGCGTGCTGCCGGCGCCTGCGGGCGTGGGTGCGCGGCGGCGGCGCGGCGGTGGCCGTGCTCCACGACCTGACGGCGGCGGCGCGCTGGTGCGACCGGGTGGCGGTGCTGCGCGAGGGCTCGCTCGTGGCCGCAGGATTACCCGACGAGGTATTCACGTCGCCGGTCATCGGCGCGGCCTTCGGCGTGCCGGTGCACGTCGGCGTCGACCCGGTGACGGGCACCCGCACGGTGGTGCCCACCGGCGAGGAGCGCTGAGCCCATGCGCGTGGTCGCGGTCGAGCTGCCGGCGCGGTACGGCGACCCGGACGGTCAGCTGCGCGCGCTCGATCGGGCGCTCGGGGGCCTCGACCCGGGTCCGCCCACGCTCGCGGTGCTGCCAGAGCTCGCGCTCACCGGCTACGTGTCGCCCCGCGGGGACTTCGACGTGTCGCGCTTCGCCGAGGGGCTCGACGGGCCGCTGATCGCGCGCGCGGCCTCGATCGCGGTCGCCCACCGGGTGGCGCTGCTCGCGTCCTTCGTCGAGCGCGCCGGCGACTGTTGCTTCAACAGCGTCGTGCTCCTCGACGAGCGAGGCGCGCCCGCGCTGCACTACCGCAAGCGTCACCCGTGGATCCCGGAGACCTGGGCGACGCCCGGCGACCTCGGCGTGCCCACCGCGACGCTCTACGACCGTCGGATCACCGTGGCGGTCTGCTACGACGTGCACTTCGTCTCCGCGGAGGCGGGCGCGGTGCTCGACGCGGTCGACGCGGTGCTCTTCCCGAGCGCGTGGGTCGACGACGAGGTGCGCGACCTGCGCGGCGAGCTGCTCCCGGCGCTCGCGGCGCGGCACGGCTGCGCGGTGGTCAACGCCAACTGGGGCGACGGCTCGCCCGCGGTGCTGGGGCAGGGGGGATCGCGCATCGTCCGCGGCGACGGGGTGACGATCGCCCGCGCGCCGTCCCGCCTCGGCCCGCACCTGGTGACGGCGATGCTGCCGGCGCGAAGTCCCTTGCCACCGCCGCCCGCGCGGTGAAACGTCCCTCCTCGTGAACGATCGAGCGCGGCTCTGGGCTGGCATCACGGGGGCCGAGGTCGAGCACCTCGCGGGGCGCGACCACGCCGACCCGCACCGCGTGCTCGGGGCGCACCCGGCGGACGGCGGCACGGTGGTGCGGGCGCTGCGACCGAGGGCGGACACGGTGACGGCCAGGCTCCCGGGGGACGTCGCGCTGCCGCTGGAGCGCATCCACGACGCGGGCCTCTGGGCGGCGTGGACCCCGGGGCGCGTCGCCGCGGGGAGCTACCGCGTCGAGGCCACGCTCGCCGGCGTCTCGTGGTCGACCCGCGAGCCCTGGAACTTCCTCCCCACCCTTGGTCCGCTCGACGAGTACCTCTTCGGCGAGGGGCGCCACTGGCGCCTCCATGAGCGCCTCGGCGCGCACCCCCAGGTGCTCGACGGCGTCCCCGGCGTGGCCTTCGCGGTGTGGGCCCCCAACGCCCGCGCCGTGAGCGTCGTCGGCGACTGGAACCTCTGGGACCCCGCCACGCACCCGCTCCGGCGCATCGGCGCGCTCGGCCTCTGGGAGGTCTTCGTCCCGGACGTCCCGGCGGGCGCGCGCTACCAGTTCGACCTCGTCACCCTCACGGGCGAGGCGTTGCGCAAGAGCGACCCCTACGCCTCGCGCGCCGAGCTGCGGCCTGGGCAGTCCTCGGTGGTGTTCGCCTCGCATCACGCCTGGCGCGACGACGCGTGGATCACCGCTCGCTCGGCCCGCTCCGCGCAGGTCGGGCCCATGTCCATCTACGAGATGCACGCGGGCTCGTGGCGCCGGGTGGTCGCCGAGGAAGACCGCTGGCTCACCTGGCGCGAGCTCGCGCCGCTGCTGGCCGACCACGTCGGCGCGCTGGGGTTCACCCACGTCGAGCTGATGCCCGTAGGGGAGCACCCCTTCGACGCCTCCTGGGGCTACCAGGTGACGGGCTACTTCGCCCCCACCTCGCGGCACGGCGACCCCGACGACTTCCGCGCCTTCGTCGACCACCTGCACGGCCGGGGCATCGGGGTGATCGTCGACTGGGTCCCGGCGCACTTCCCCAAGGACACGTTCGCCCTCGCGCGCTTCGACGGCACGGCCCTCTACGAGCACCTCGACCCGCGTCAGGGCGAGCACCCCGACTGGGGGACGCTGGTGTTCAACTTCGGCCGTCGCGAGGTGCGCAACTTCCTCCTGGCGAGCGCGCGCGCGTGGGTGGCCGACTTCCACGTCGACGGGCTCCGCGTCGACGCCGTGGCCTCGATGCTCTACCTCGACTACTCGCGCGTGGACGGCGCCTGGGTGCCCAACCCGCAGGGAGGCCGCGAGAACCTCGACGCCGTCTCGCTCCTGCAGGAGCTCAACACCCTGCTGCACGGGGAGTTTCCGGGGGTGGCGGTGATCGCGGAGGAGAGCACCGCGTGGCCCGACGTGACCCGCCCCGTCCACGACGGCGGCCTCGGGTTCACCTTCAAATGGAACATGGGCTGGATGCACGACACGCTCGCGTACTTCGCGCGCGACCCGCTGCATCGCCGGCACCACCACCACGCGCTCACCTTCGGGCTCACCTACGCCTTCCGGGAGCACTTCATCCTCGCGCTCTCCCACGACGAGGTCGTGCACGGGAAGCGCTCGCTGCTGGAGAAGATGCCCGGCGACCGGTGGCAGCGGCTCGCCAACCTGCGCGCGCTCTACGCGTGGATGTGGTGCCACCCGGGGCGCAAGCTCCTCTTCATGGGCGCCGAGCTGGCCGCCCCCACGGAGTGGAGCGAGGCGCGCGGGCTCGACTGGTCGCTCCTCGACGACCCGATGCACGCGGGCGTGGCGGCGCTGCTCGGCGACCTCAACCAGCTGTACCGCGCGACCGGCGCGCTCTGGCGCCTCGACGACTCCGACGAGGGCTTCCGCTGGGTCGACCCCGACGACGCCGACCGGAGCGTGTTCTCCTTCGTGCGCCGCGGCGCCGTGGGCGAGGCGACGGTGCTGTGCGTGCTCAACGCGACGCCCGTGGTGCGCGAGTCGTACCGCCTCGGCGTGCCATTCCCGGGCCGCTGGCGCGAGGTGATCAACTCCGACGCCGCGGTGTACGGCGGCAGCGGCGTGGGCAACGCGGGGGGCGCGCAGGCGGTCGCGGCGCCGAGCCACGGCCACGCCCACTCGCTGACGCTCCGGCTGCCGCCGCTCGGCGCGCTGGTGCTCCTGCACGAGCCCGTGCGCGCTGGACGCTGAGGGCCAACAGGCGCTAAAAGTCGGCGCCGCCCCGGGGACGGGGTGGCGACGGGCCCAACACCCGCAGCGGTGCATCACGTCCGGTGCTCCAGAGGAGGAACTCAGATGATGTCGAAGTGGATCCTGCGAGGCGTGGCCATCGCGAGCGTGCTGGTCTCCTACAATTGCCGTAGCCGCAACCGAAACAACGACAACGCCACCCCGACGCCCACGACGGCCCCCGCCGCGCCGACGACCGCGCCCGCGCCGCAGCCTGGGATGCAGCCTGGGATGCAGCCCGGCGTGCAGCCGACGATGCCGCAGCCGGGGATGCAGCCTGGGATGCAGCCGGGTGTCCAGCCCGGCATGGCGCAGCCCGGAATGCAGCCGGCGGACCCCACGGCGCAGCCCGGAATGCAGCCGATGCAGCCCGACCAGCCGGCGATGCCGGGGGGCGACTACATCGTCTCGCAGATGCAGATGCGCCAGGCGCAGTACGCCGTCGGCATGTCCCCGGTGCTCCCCATCGCCCGCGGCTCGCTCACCACGAGCGGCACGCAGAACTACGCGGTCAGCATGGTTCCGGGGCGCTGTTACAAGATCATCGGGGTCGGGGCGCCGAGCGTCACCGACCTCGACCTCAAGCTCTACGCCCCGGCCAACCCTGACGGCACGCCCAGCGCGCTGGTCGATCAGGACGTCGCCGAGGACAACTATCCCGTGATCGGCCTCGCCCGCGAGCGCCCGCTCTGTCCCACCGTCGCGGGCGTCTACCGCCTCGAGG
Organism: Myxococcales bacterium; assembly: GCA_030652255.1. Taxonomy (GTDB): domain Bacteria; phylum Myxococcota_A; class Polyangia; order Polyangiales; genus SCUS01. The sequence continues at coordinate 44,774 of JAUSAZ010000210.1, forward strand.
TCACGATGTACTCGGGCGCCGGCGAGTTCGGCGTCCAGGTCTTCGGCGGCGCTCAGACGCCCTGACCCGCGGTCTCATCCCTTCTCTTCCTCCCCCCAGCAATCCCACCAACCCACTCCGTCGATCGAAGAGGGGCCCCGGGCACCGCGAGGTCTCCCCGTGGGGTCGGGGCTTGCCCCGCCCGCAGGGGCATCGGGCGAGTCACCCTGGGGTCACACCAGAGATGGGCAGTGAAATCCGAGGCCCCGCCGGGTCAGCGGGACCTGCGATCGAGAGAGGTTCAGGGAGCGGGAGCGGCGGGCGCAGGCGCGGCGGGCGCCGCAGGAGCGGGCGCTGCGGGAGCGGGCGCTGCAGGCGCGGCGGGAGCCGCAGGCGCGGCAGGCGCAGGCGCCGCGGGCGCGGTGCGCGCACCGGCGTCGGCCGCGGGTCGCGCGGGCGCCGTGGCGGCGGTCGCAGCCCGGCGGGAGCGGGCGAGGGAGTCGCGCCCGGAGGTGCTCAGGTACGCCAGCGACGCCGACGTCAGCATGAACAACATCGCGCAGACGCTGGTCGCCTTCGCGAGGAAGCCGCTGGCCCCTCGGCCGCCGAAGACGGTCTGCGTCGCGGCGCCGGAGAGCACCCCCATGCCGCCGGAACGACCCGACTGCAGGAGCACCACGCCGACGAGGAAGAGGCAGACGAACACGTGAATGATGGTGAGCAGCGTTTGCATGGACGAAGAACTCTCGATGGGGCCGGAGGTTATCCCGCGGCCTGGATGATTCGGGCGAAGCCTGCGGCGTCGAGCGAGGCGCCACCGACGAGCAGGCCATCGACGTCGGGCTGCGCCAGGAGCTCAGCGGCGTTGTCGGCCTTCACGCTGCCCCCATACAGGATTCGCACGCCGTCCGCGACCTCGCCGAGGTCGTTGCGGATGCGATCGCGCAGGTAGGCGTGCGCCGACTGGGCGTCCGAGGCCTTCGCGGTGCGCCCGGTGCCGATGGCCCACACCGGCTCGTAGGCCAGCACGACGTCACCGACGAAGGCCCGGGCATCGTCGCCGGTGAGCCCGCCCAGCGCCCCCTCCCACTGCCGGCGGAGCACCTCGAAGGTGACCCCGGACTCCCGCTCGGCCAGGGTCTCGCCCACACACACGATGGGCCGGAGCCCGTGCCGGCGGAGCGCGACGGTCTTGCGATGCACCATCGCGTCGGTCTCCTGGAAGAGCTGTCGACGCTCGGAGTGGCCCACGAGGCACCACGCGCAGCCGACGTCCTTCAACATCGGCGGCGCGATCTCGCCGGTGAAGGCCCCCTGGTCTTCCCAGTGGCAGTGCTGCCCCGCGAGGCCGATGGCGGTGCCGGTGAGCGCCTTCGCCACCGCGTGCAGGGCCGTGAACACCGGCGCGACGACCACGTCGGTGCGCGGCCCCACCCGGGCGGTGTCGGCCAGCGCGCGGGCGAGCTCGACCGAGCCGTCGACGGTGCGGTGCATCTTCCAGTTGCCCGCGATGAGCGGGCGGCGCAGCGGCGACGTCACGTGCGCAGCGCCTCGACGCCCGGGAGCGTGCGCCCCTCAAGGAGCTCCAGGCTCGCCCCGCCGCCCGTGGAGACGTGGGTGAAGCGCTCGGCGAGGCCTGCGTGCTGTACGGCGCTCACCGAGTCGCCGCCGCCGACCACCGAGAACGACGCCGACTCCGCGATGGCCTTGGCGACGCCGATGCTCCCGTGGGAGAAGGGCGCCTTCTCGAAGAGGCCCATCGGGCCGTTCCAGAACACGCTGCGCGCGCGCAGGAGCTTCTCCCGGAAGGCCGCGACGGTGTCGGGCCCGATGTCGAGCGCCATGTCCTCGTGGCCCACCGCGTCGACCGCGACCACGCGGCCCTCGGCGGCGCCCACGTGCTGCGCGACCACCACGTCGCTCGGCAGCATCACCGTCACCCGGCGCTCCAGGGCGCGCGACAGCAGGTCGCGGGCGAGGGGGAGCTTGTCGGTCTCCACGAGGCTGCGGCCCATCTCACGGCCCTGCGCCGCGAGGAAGGTGTTGGCCATCGCCCCGCCGATGAGCAGCGCGTCGACCTTGCTGAAGAGCGCCTCGATGACGCCGATCTTGTCGCTCACCTTGGCGCCGCCGAGGACGGCCAGGTAGGGGCGCTCCGGGCCCGCCGCGAGGGCGCCCAGCACCTTGAGCTCCTTCATGAGGAGGAAGCCCGCGCCGCGGTTGCCCACGAGCCTCGGGAGGGCGTCGACGCTGGCGTGGGCGCGGTGCACCGCCCCGAAGGCGTCGTTGACGTAGATGTCGCAGAGCCTAGCGAGGTCGCGCGCGAAGGCCTCGTCGTTGGCCTCCTCCTCGGGGTGGAAGCGGAGGTTCTCCAGCAGCGCCACGCGACCGTCGCGGAGGTCGTGCACCACCTTGCGGGCGCCGTCGCCGACGCAGTCGTCGGTCAGCACGATCTCGGCGCCGAGCAGGTCGGCAAGGCGCTCGCCCGCGGCCGCCAGCGAGAACTTCGGGTCGCGCCCCTTCTTCGGGCGGCCCAGGTGCGAGGCGAGCACGACCCGGGCCCCGGCCGCCACCAGGTGACGGATGGTGGGCAGCGCCTCGCGGATGCGCGTGTCGTCCGCGACCTGGCCGTCGTCGGTGAGGGGGACGTTGAAGTCCACGCGCACCAGCACCCGCCGCGACGCCACGTCGAGGGCGTCGACGGGGGTGATGCGGTCGAGCAGCGAGGCCATCAGCCCTCCACCGACGCGAGGTGCTTCATCACGTCGAGCATGCGCACCGAGAAGCCCCACTCGTTGTCGTACCAGGCGCTCACGGACACGAAATCGCCGTCGACGACCTGCGTGAGCGCGAGGTCGACGGTGGAGCTCGCCGGGTTGCCGATGTAGTCGCAGGACACGAGCGGCTCGTCGCTCACCGCGAGCACGCCCTTGAGCGGGCCCGCCGCGGCGGCGCGGAGGGCGTTGTTCACCTCCTCCTTGGTGGTGCGACGACCCACCTGCGCGGAGAGGATCACCATCGAGACGTCGACCGTGGGGACGCGGATGGCGAAGCCGTCGAGGCGGCCCTTGAGCTCCGGCAGCACGAGGCCCACCGCGCGGGCGGCGCCCGTCGAGGTCGGGATCATGCTGGTGGCCGCGGCGCGGGCGCGACGCAGGTCCTTGTGGGGGGCGTCGAGGATGACCTGGTCGTTGGTGTAGCTGTGCACCGTGGTCATCTGGCCCTTCACGATGCCGACGGTCTCGTGGAGCACCTTGGCCATCGGGGCGAGGCAGTTGGTGGTGCACGAGGCGTTCGAGATGATCCGGTACTTCGCGGGGTCGTACGACGTGTGGTTGACGCCGTAGACGAGCGTGAGGATGTCGGTGTCGGCCTCGCCCTTCGTGGGGGCCGAGAGCAGCACCCGCTTGGCGCCCGCCTCGATGTGCTTGCCGCAGCCCGCGGCGTCGGTGAAGCGCCCGGTGCACTCGAGCACCATGTCGACCCCGAGCTCCTTCCAGGGGAGCTTCGTCGGGTCCTTCTCGGCGAACACGGCGATCTCGTCGCCGCCCACGTTGAGGCCCTTCTCGGTCACCTTCACGTCGACGTTGAAATGGCCGTGCACGGAGTCGTGGCGCAGGAGGTGCGCGAGCGTCTTGGCGTCCGTGAGGTCGTTGATGGCGACGACATCGAGGTCGTGCGTGCCCTGCTGCTTCAGCGCACGAAGCACACACCGGCCAATGCGGCCGAAACCGTTGATCGCGATCTTGCGAGCCATTGCGTCCTCCTTGGCGGGCCTCTGTTCGGCCCGCGTGGCGGCGGCACCGTAGTCAGAAGACCTCGCAAGCGCAAGGGCGCGAGGGCGTCAGGCGGGAGGGGTGGAGGCCGTCGACTCGGCGCGCAGCTCGCGGCTCACGAGGTCGATGACCTCGCTCGCGAGGCCCACCATCTGCGCCTTCGAATAGCCCGAGCGCTTCATCTCCCGGATGATGCTCCGGGCGAGGATCTGCAGCGACTGCTCCGACCCCTCCGTCACGCCGCCCACCATCCACTCGTCGCTGAACGCCATGTGTTCGCTCTCCGTTCGGGTACTGCGTCAGGCACTGCAGCAGTCGGCGTGCCACCACGTCGCAGCTCATCATGTCCTGCGGGCGATGCCGCGTTTCTGACGAAGACCGATGGGCGCGGTGCGAAGCGCCCGATGCGACCCGCGAGGTGACGGCGCGTAGGCCCCTACGCGGAGCAGACGGCCTCCGACGGCCCTTCGCTGCGCCGCGATGTTTTTCATGCTTGACCCTGTTCGTGTGTCGCTGTACTCACGCCGTCCCTACGTAGCGAGCGTGGCGGAATTGGCAGACGCACTGGATTCAGGTTCCAGCGGGTAACACCGTGAAGGTTCAAGTCCTTTCGCTCGCACCGGGTATCAACCCACCGCTCCTTCGGGACGGTGGGTTGATCTAATTCTGGGGTACGGGTGGGCCCACACCGCCGCGCGGTCGTCGTAGGTTTCCCCGCACCGAAGCGGAGCGCGAACCCCATTGATGCCCCACTGGATCTACGTTCTCGACGTCGCCTGCGAGGGCCTGGTCGCCCAGCTGACCCTCAACGGCGTGGATGTGTTCAACGAGTGGGAGGGCCGGGCGCGGCAGTTCCAGGCGAAGCTCAACCCGTACATCATCGAGGGGGCCAACAACCTCGAGCTTGCCCTCACACCGATGACCGACGACGAGGGCAACCCCCTCCCGCTGGCCCACGCCTTCACGGTGAAGCTCATCGCGGGCGAGCACGGCGCCGACCCGGGGCCCCAGGGGGTCCTCGCCACCTTCCGCTGGGACGAGGCGGCGATGCCCGTCCCGCCGGGTGAGCTCACCGGCGTGTGGGGGCGGCAGTTCACGGTGCCCGCCGAGCGGGCCTTCGGGCGCTGGGCGTGGCAGGACGCGCCCGCGACGCCCCCCGGCGAGGACGACGCGCGGGCGCTGGTCGCGCTCGCGGGGGAGGTGCACGGCGCCCTGGTGGCCCGGGACGTCGACGCCCTCATCGCGCTCACGGCCCTCAAGTCGGCCGAGCTCGCGCGCGCGCTCGACACGCCGCTCGCGGAGATCGAAGACGGGCAGCGCGAGCTCTTCGGCGAGCTCTTCGCCGACCCCACCTGGCGGGTGGCGCCCTTCGACCCGGCGCAGCTCGCGGCCGTGCCCTGCGCGGGCGGGCGGATGGTGCGGGTGACCGACCCGTCGGGCGGGCCCGCGCTCGTGGCGGCCACCGACGATCGCCCCTTTGCGTTTGGCTTCCTGGCCACAAGATACGACAGCCGCTGGACCATCGTCCGGTGAGGAAGGAGCGTCACCGTGGAGACGCTTGAACAACGCCGCGCCCGCATGATCGATCGCCAACGATGGCTCGTCGGCAACATCACCGAGCTCCGCCGGAGCATGACCCGCGCGCCCTTCCTCGGCCTCGGGCTGCTCGCGGTCCCGGTGGTCGGGTGGCGCTGGGGCTTCGCCGCGGCGGGGCTCGTGACCTTCTCGGTCATCACCCTGGTGTGCGTCGCGCTCTACGTCGCGTGGTCCCACACGCAGGAGTACGAGGGTGAGCTCACCGAGCTGCGCGGCAAGCTGAAGAACCTCGATGCCCAGGGCGCCGATCCTGCGCCCGCGACCCGCTGAACCCCCGAAGGGACCCCCTCACCGATGACCACCCTGCATGACTTCAAGCTCGATGCGATCGACGGCGGCCCCCGCGACCTCGGCGACCTCCGCGGCAAGACCGTGCTGCTCGTCAACGTCGCCAGCCGCTGCGGCTACACCCCGCAGTACGCGGGCCTCCAGAAGCTGCACGAGGAGCTCGCGCCGCGCGGCTTCACCGTGGTCGGCGTGCCGGCGAACGAGTTCGGCGCGCAGGAGCCCGGCTCCAACGAGGAGATCCAGGCCTTCTGCGACACCCGCTACCACGTGACCTTCCCGATGCTCGCGAAGATCGTGGTGAAGGGCGCGGGGCAGCACCCGCTCTACCAGTGGCTCACCACCGCCGCGGCGCCCCCCGGCGACGTGAAGTGGAACTTCGAGAAATTCCTGCTCGACGGCCGCGGCCAGATCGTCGGGCGCTTCGGCTCGGGCGTGGCGCCGGAGTCCCCGGAGCTGCGCGCCGCCATCGAGGCGTCCCTCGGCTGAAGCCCCCGACCGGCTCGCTCCTTCCTCCTCCCATCCACGAGGCACGACACCCATGACGACCGACGTCCAGATCGACCCGAAGCCCTCCGTCGACGCGAGCGCGGCCGAGCCCGGTGAAGCCGAGCTACGGGCGCTCTTCGAGCCCATGCACCGCGCCTCGCGGCACGGCACCACGCGCAGCTACGAGGCCCGCATCGGCGACCTCGAACGCCTCGCCAACACCATGCTGCGCCGCCAGGACGACATCGCCCGCGCCATCTCCGACGACTTCGGGCACCGCTCCCGGCACGAGACCCTCATCGCGGAGATCTTCGTCACGCTCCAGTCCATCGAGCACACCCGCGAGCACCTCGCCGGGTGGATGAGCCCCGGCGCCCGCCCGGTGCGCTGGCTCTTCCAGCCCGGCCGCGCCGAGATCATCCCGCAGCCCCTCGGCGTCGTCGGCATCATCGGCCCCTGGAACTACCCCTTCCAGCTCCTGGGCGCGCCGCTCGTGTACGCCCTGGCGGCGGGCAACCGCGTGATGCTCAAGCCCTCGGAGTTCGTCCCGCGCATCAGCGCCCTCATCGCCGACATCGTGCAGGAGTGCTTTCCCCCCGATCAGGTGTGCCTGGTCCAGGGTGGCCCCAAGGTCGCAGAGGCCTTCTCCCGGCTGCCCTTCGACCTGCTCTTCTTCACCGGCTCGACCCGCGTCGGCAAGCACGTGATGCGCGCCGCCGCCGACAACCTCACCCCCGTGGTGCTCGAGCTCGGTGGCAAGTCCCCGGCGGTCGTCACCCCGGGCGCCTCGCTGTCCCGCGCCGCGACCTCCATCATCACGGGCAAGCTCTTCAACGCCGGCCAGACCTGCATCGCGCCCGACTACGCGCTCGTGCCTCGCGGCGCTCGCGACGCCTTCGTCGCCGAGTGCAAGGCGGCCGCGGCGCGGATGTACCCCACCCTCGTCGACAACCCCGACTACTCCTCCATCGTCAACGCGCACCACCGCGGGCGCCTCGTGGCCCTCCTCGACGAGGCCCGCGCGAAGGGCGCGACGGTGATCCCGCTCGGCCCCCCGGGCGAGTCCTTCGAGGCGTCGCCCAAGCTCGGGCCCGCGCTCGTGCTCGACGCCGACGACACCATGGGGTTGATGCAGGAGGAGATCTTCGGGCCCATCCTCCCGGTGGTGGCCTACGACTCCCTCGACGACGCCATCGCGTACGTCAACGACCGTCCGCGCCCGCTCGCGCTCTACCCCTTCGGGGACGACCGCGCGGCCGTGCAGGCGGTGGTCGACCGCACCGTCTCCGGCGGCGTCGCGGTCAACGAGACCATGGTGCACTTCGCCCAGGAAGACCTGCCCTTCGGCGGCGTGGGCCCCAGCGGCATGGGCCACTACCACGGGCGCGAGGGCTTCGAGGCCATGTCCAAGATGAAGCCCGTGTTCCACCAGGCGCGGGTCAACGGCACCTTCCTCCTGCGACCGCCCTACGGCCCGGTGCTCGACACGGCGCTGCGCGCGCTCATCCCCCGGCGCTGATCGACGCTCCTCCCTGGCGCGTGGTAGCCCTGCGCTCCATGCGCCAGATCTGGATCACCCGCCCCGGAGCCCCCGACGTCCTCGTGCTGCGCGAGGCGCCCGACCCCACACCCGCCGCGGGCGAGGTGCGCGTGAGGGTCCGCGCCGCGGGGGTCAACTTCGCCGACATCATGGCCCGCATCGGGATGTACCCCGACGCGCCGCCCCTGCCCTTCGTCCCGGGCTACGAGGTGTCCGGCGTGATCGACGCGGTCGGCCCCGGGGGCGACGCCTCGCGCGTGGGGCAGCGGGTGCTCGCCGCGGTGCGCTTCGGCGGCTACAGCGACACCGTCTGCGCACGCGACGAGTTCGCCATCGAGATGCCCGCGGCGATGTCCTTCGAGCACGGCGCTGGCCTCCCGGTGGTCTACTTCACCGCCCACCACATGCTGGTCTATCTGGGCAACGTGAAGCGCGGCGACACCGTGCTCATCCACGCCGCGGCCGGCGGCGTGGGCCTCGCGGCGCTGCAGCTCTGCAAGCACGCCGGCGCCGTCACCATCGGCACCGCGTCGGCCTCCAAGCACGACTACCTCCGCGCCGCGGGCCTCGACCACCCGATCGACTATCACACCCAGGATTTCGCCGCGGAGGTGCAGCGCATCACCAACGGCCGCGGGGTCGACATCGCCCTCGACGCGCAGGGCGGCGAGTCGCTCAAGAAGAGCCTCCGCTCGCTCGCGCCCACCGGCCGGCTCTTCGCGTTCGGCGCGGCGTCGCTCTCGCCCGACGGCACCCGGGACGTCTTCTCGGCGGTGAAGGGCGTGCTCCAGATGCCCCTCATCGACCTCTTCCCCTTCAACCTCATGAACGCCAACCGCGGCATCTTCGGCGTCAACATGGGGCACCTCTGGGACGAGTCGAAGATCCTCCTCGGGCAGCTCAACCAGCTGCTCGCGCTCTACGGCGAAGGGGCCATCGAGCCGGTGATCGACTCGACCTACCCCTTCGAGCGGGCGGCCGAGGCGCACCAGCGCATCCACGACCGCAAGAACGTCGGCAAGGTGCTGCTCACCGCCTGACGCGCGCTGCTCAGGGGTCGCGTCGGCCCAGGAGGAACGCGAGCGCCCCGGGGAGGCGCTGCGCCCAGTACACCTCGTTGTGCGTGGCGCCAGCCTGCACGACGTAGCGGAGGTCGGCGCCGTCGCGGTAGCCCGCCGCGCGCACCACGTCGGCGAGCATCGCGGTGTCGGCGACGCCGTCGCGGCTGTCCCCGGCGTCGCCGCTGTCGATGTAGATGCGCAGCGGTCGTGTCGCGAGGCCCCGCAGGGTGGCGGACTCGCGCAGCAGCATCCGGTCGTCCCACCAGGTCGACGGCGACAGCGCGCCGATGTGCCCGAAGACGTCGCCGCGGCGCACCCCCGCCCAGGTCGAGATGAGCCCGCCGAGGGAGGAGCCCATGAGCACCGTGTCGGCGCGCCCCGGGAGCGTGCGGTAGCTCCGGTCGATGAGGGGCTTCACCTCCTCGACCAGCATCCGGAGGTAGAGCTCGCCGCGGCCGCCCGTCATCCGTCCGGCGTCGCGGGTGGGGGTGTACTCGTTGATCCGCTCGGCGGTGTTCTCCACACCGACGATGATCGCCTCGCGGATGGCGCCGCTGTCGGCTCCCTGGTTCAGCGCGTCCTGGGCGTACCAGGGCTGTCCGCCGAAGGCCGTCGCGGGGTTGAAGAGGTTCTGCCCGTCGTGCATGTAGACCACGGGGAAGCGGGCGGTGGGGTTCTCGTCGTAGGCGGGCGGCAGGTAGATCCAGACGCCGCGCTCGTTGCCGAGCACCGTGGAGCGGAAGGCCGGGATCGCGCGTGACCAGCGCCCCGAGCGCGTCACGAACCTGGGATAGATGTCCAACGTGGCACCGGGTGTCGCGCGGTAATTGCTCCCGAGCGACCACTCCCGGTCGTCGAGCAGCGGCTTCCATTCGAACGAGCGCGCGACGCCGTCCGAGGACCACTCCCACACGTCTGCGGTGACGCGGGTGAGGGAGACCCCGCGCTCCCAGGAGAGGCCCGCGAGGTCACCGCGCAGGCTCAGCGCACGCGCGCCGACGGGGTAGTGCACCCGAAGCACCGTGCGCGACGTCGCCACGTCGGGGGCGGTCGGGGCGTCGAGACCCACCTCCGCGAAGCCGCCGTCCACGCCCGCGTCTGGCACCCCAGCGTCGAGGCCGGCCTCCGCCGCGGTGACGTCCTGACGGTCTTCGATGACCTGGACATCGACCCCCGCTTCGATCGCCGCGTGGAAGCCCAGGTCGGGCCCTGCCGCGACGTCGACGATCGCGTCCGGGATCGTGGCGCGTCCGTCGATCTCCTGCGGCGCACCTCCCGCGGCCGCACATCCGATCAGCAGCCAGAGCGCGGCGACGTACCTTCGCATCGGCCAGAGGGTTGCACTGCTCCCCGAGCGCGCGTCAAACCATCCGAGCGCCGATCGCGCATCGCTTGCGAGGTCTTTCGGTGAGCACGCAACTCGTGCGTGTGGGTCAGGCTGTGCACTTCTGCCACGCCTGCGGCCGTCCGACACACCTCGACCCCTCGACGACACGCTGCGATTCCCGCGGAACCGCGCGTCCCGTCCCCGACGATCGCGCCCTCAGGTGGGGCTCCCTTCGGATGGCCTGTGCATTGCTGGTGGAATCACTCAGAGCTCCAAGCGGTTCGCAGCCATCTCACCTTCGGAGGCCCGCACCCCATATGACCGACACCGAACGCTTCTTTCGCGCCGCGGGGTATCTGTTCACGTGGGCGCCTGCGGAGGGGGGTCGGAAGGCGACCCTGGAGATGTGGCGCGAGTCGGCTGACTCGGCCGAGCGGTACTGGGTCACCCGCGCGACCTGTCGGCCCCACCGCGAGGGCGCCTACGCCGGCGCCATGGCGCTCGTCGCGTGGGTGCAGTCGCTCGACGTGCCGGCGCGCCGCGACCCGAAGGCCCACGCCGTCATGGAGCAGCTGGCCCTCACGAACGACCGCCTGCGCAACCTGCCGCAGCGCCCCGACCTCGCGATGACCGCCGCGCTCAAGACCCTGGTCAGCGGTCGCGCCGCGGCTGCCTGATCGCCTCGCGGCGGGCGCTCCCGGCGCGGTACAACCTCCCGCATCCGTTGCCCGGGAGGCCTCATGCGCGCCGCGATCATCTTCCTCACCTCGCTGCTGTTGTCCTCCACGGCCTCTGCGATCACCCAGCCCGGGGGCGCGCAGATCCCGGTCGGGACGCAGCTCCAGGACATCTTCAACGCCCGGGGGGAGACCGCGATCCGGGTGCGCGAGGACGCGGCCATCGTGCCCGAGCGCTTCGTCCCGGGCTGCACGCTCACCTTCACCCTGGTCACCCGCGGCAACGCCGCCTTCCGCAACGTGTTCGGCTGGTACAACGTGCGCCCGGGTGTGACGCCCTCGCGCGACAACCCGCCGCCGGTGCGCCCGGAGCAGGTGCTCATCCCCTGCGGCGCGATGCCCGGCGAGCAGTTCACCCTCAACCTCCGCGGCAACCCCCAGTACCTGGGCGGCGAGATCGGCTTCTTTCTCCGCACGCCCGAAGACGGCACCTCGGGAACCTGCTCGCGTGACTGCTGTGCGTCGCTCTCGCGCGCGGGCTCGTCGTTCTACTCCGAGCGGGCCTACAACCCCGACAACACCGGCGCGACGTCGTCGTACATCCACCTGCTGACCTACGACTCCCGCGTCCGTCCCCGCGCGTTCTACTTCGCCTGGGAGGACCTCTACTCGGGCGGCGACAACAACTTCACGGACTTCATCGCCCTCGTCGACGAGATCGTCTGCACGGGCGGCGGCGGGAGCTGCGCCACCGGGATGGCGGGTGCCTGCGGCGCCGGAACGCTGCAGTGCCGCGCCGGGGCGCTCGTGTGCGTCGGGGCGGTGACCACGGCGGCGGAGCGCTGCGACGGCGTCGACAACGACTGCGACGGCGCCGTCGACGAGGGCGACGGGCTGTGCGCGGCGATGCAGGTGTGCGACCGCGGCCGCTGCGTCGACCGCTGCCTGAGCGAGCTCGGCTGCTTCCCCGGCCTGCGCTGCACCGACCGCGGGACCTGCGTCGAGGCCGCGTGCGAGACGGTGACCTGCGGCGCGAGCGAGCGCTGCGAGGCCGGGCGCTGCGTCGGGGCGTGCGCGGACATCGTCTGCCCCGCGGGGACCCTCTGTCGCGCGGGGCGCTGCGTCGACGGCTGCGCGGGCGTGACCTGCGACAGCGACCAGGCCTGCGTGGAAGGGGTGTGCGTTCCGCGCTGCGAGTGCCGCGGATGCAGTGCGGGGCAGGCGTGCGGCGCCGACGGCCGCTGCCGGGCGGCGGCCTGCGCGACGACCACCTGCGCGGAGGGCACCACCTGCGTCGAGGGGCGCTGCGTCGATGCCTGCACCGACGCCCGCTGCCCGACGGGGGAGCGCTGCGAGCTCGGGCGCTGCGTGACGATCCCGGTGCCCGACGGGGGCGTCGCCCGCGATGCGCCGCCGCTCGCGGACGTCGGCTTCTTCGACCTCGGGCCGGCGGACGTCCCCGCGCCGGAGCCCGACGCCGGGGCGGCGCTCGACGCTGCCACCGACGACGGGCTGCTGATCATCAACGAGCCCCGGGACGGGTGCGGCTGCCGGGTGGGCGCGACGTCCCCGCCGGGGGCCGGCGCCGTGGCGCTCGCGGGGGTCTTCGCCGCGCTCGCCCGGCGTCGTCGTCAGCGCTTCGGGGAGAAGCGCTCGCGCAGCCGCTTGCCGTAGCCCTCCTTGTTCTCCTGCTTGGCGCGCCCGATGGCGAGGGCGTCTTCGGGCACGTCGCGGGTCACCACCGAGCCAGAGCCCACGTAGGCGTTCTTGCCGATGATCACCGGCGCGACGAGGGAGCTGTTCGACCCGATGAACGCGCCCTCCTCGATGGTGGTCACGTGCTTCCGGAAGCCGTCGTAGTTGCAGAAGATCGTCCCGGCGCCGACGTTGGCCCGCGGGCCGATGACCCCGTCGCCGAGGTACGCGAGGTGGTTGGCCTTGGCGCCCTTCCCGAGCCGGGTCTTCTTGAGCTCGACGAAGTTGCCGACGTGCGCGCCCGCCTCGACCACGCTGTCCGGCCGGAGGTGCGCGAAGGGACCGAGCTGCGCCCCCTCGTGCACCTCGCAGCGCGTGACCAGGGTGTAGGGCTTGAGCAGCACGTCTCGGCCGATGGCGGCGTCCTCGAGCACGCAGCCCGCGTCGACGGTGGTCCCGCTCCCGAGAGACGTCTTTCCGCGCAGCACCACGTTGGGGCCGATGGTGACCCCGGGCTCGATGGTGACGTCGCGGTCGATGAACACGCCCGTCGCCACGGTGCTCCCGGCGCGGCGGTGCCCGTCCGCGATGCGCTGCCAGAGGTACGCCTCGGTGGCCGCGAGCTCGGCCCGGTCGTTGACGCCGCGGAGCGCGACGGGCTCCCAGGCGAGCTCGCCCACGCCTCCCCCGCGGGCGCCGATCTCCACGAGGTCGGTCAGGTAGAACTCACCCTGCGCGTTGCTCGAGCCGATCTTGCCCAGCGAGGCCGCGAGGAAGGCGCGGTCGGCGACGTAGAGCCCCGGGTTTACGCAGCGCACCGCGCGCTCGTCGGCGGAGCAGTCCTTGTGCTCGCGGATGGCCCGGATGCGGCCCTGGTCGTCGCGCAGCACCCGGCCGTAGCCCGTCGGGTCGGCCACCTCGGTGGTGATCATCGCGAGCGGGGCCCCGGAGCGGGCGCGCGCCTCGATGAGCTGCTTCAGCGCCTCCGCCGGGACGCAGGGCACGTCGCCGTAGGTGATCAGCACCTCGGTCGCGTCGCCGGGGACCTCCGTCATCCCCGCGCGGACGGCGTCGGCGGTGCCGCGCTGCTCGGTCTGCACCGCGAAGCGGACCTTGTCGCCGAAGCGCGCGGTGACGGCCTCGGTGACCGCCTCGCGGCCGTGACCGACGACGAGCACGACGTGGTCCGACCCCGCGGCGAGCGCGGCCTCCACGGACCAGTGGACCATCGCGACGCCCGCGACCCGGTGCAGCACCTTGGGGAGCGTGCTCTTCATGCGGGTTCCCTGACCCGCGGCGAGGATGATCGTGCATCGACCGTTCATGTGGACTCCGTTGGGGCTGTTGGTGAGGGCGCGGGTTCTAGCACCGGCACCGGCTGGATTTCGAGTCGGCGGGCACGTTCCGGTATCCCCCCCAGGGTAGGCTTAGCGGGCGGGCGGGGTCCCGCGTCGCAGCGTGAGCGCGGTCACCGACCAGGGCGTCAGCCGGATGCGGAACCGCGGCCCGTCGACCCGCACCGCCCGCGTGCGGATGGCGACGGCGTCCGTCGGGCCGCCGACGTTCTCGTTGGTGCCCAGGAGGTCGCCGCCCACCTCCCACGCCTGCGCGTCGGGCTGTGGCACGAAGCCGCGGAGGTCGAGCTCGACGTCCTGCAACACGTCGGCGGCCGCCCGGTTTACGAGCATCAACCGGAGCTCTTGCCCGCCCGCGGCGAGGCTCGCGTAGGCCCGTAGCCGCGGCACCTCCCCGGCGAACCCGTCCCAGTTCGTCGGGCCCTCGACGCGGTACCGCGGAACGCCCTGCGTCGTGACCGCCAGGGCCTCGTCGCCGAAGTGCTCTCGCCAGAGCTGGTGCACCAGCGCCTTGGGTCGACGGATCGCGTGGTTAGCGGGCATGCACCAGTGCCCCGGAATCGCGCCGAAGCGATAGCCCTGCACCTCGTAGAACATCGCCCCTGCGACGCCCCCGGTGATCATCTCTCCGAGCGCGGCGCCGTAGAACAGGGCGTCGGCCATCGACCACGACGCATAGGCGCGCGGCGTGATGAGCGTGGAGACCTGCGATTGCGGCGGCGGGTCGGACGCGCCGTCCCACTCGCCGAAGAGGATCTGGATCGATCCCGCGCGGGCTCCCGCCTCCTCGCGGAGCATCGCCCGGAGGCGCGCGAGCAGTGGTGCGATCCCCTCGGCCCCGGCGATCACCTCCTCGGGGCGCGCCAGCGTCTGCTCGTGGTGGTTCGGGTAGTAGTGGTAGTCGACCGCATCGATGACGTCCGCGGTGCGACGGATGGCCTCGCGGTTCCACGCCTCCTCGTTGAAGGTCCCGATGGACAGCGCGATGCGGGTGCCCGGCGCCCGAGCGCGGATCGCCCGGGCGTGGGCGCGCACGTCCGCGGCGTAGCGGGCGGCGGTGCGGAATCCCCGATCCCAGTGGCCCCACACCTCGTTGCCGATGCCGACCCACGCGACGCGCAGCCCGCGCCGACGTGCGTCGGCGACCCACCGCGCGGCGTGCGCCGGCGTGCTCCGCAGGATGTTGGTCTCGAGGTAGAGCCCCGCTCCGCTTCGGCGAGCGAGCGCCGCCGCCGCGGGCCAGTCGAAGCCCGGGCGCCCGCAGCGCGGGGGGAGCGCCCGGTCCCAGCGAAACTCCGAGTCGGCGTCGCCTCCGGGGAAGCGCATCACGGGGAGCGAGCCCGCGAGCTCCGCCACCGCGGGCGTGTTCTCGTTGATGTACTCGAGGTTGCCGCCGAAGACGTCCCTCGGCACCGCGGTGCGGGCGCCCGCTGCATCGACCTCGACCCGAGGCGCCGCGGGCTGCGCGGCGACCGCCGGAGCCCAGAGCCCGAGCGTCCATGCGAGCGTCGCGCCGCGCCACGGAGCGCGCCTCCGGGTCACCCCCGTACCCACCCTGCGTCCCGATGACTCCATGCTCCGCCTCCCGCGCCCGCCACTCCCTCCGCGAAGCCTGGCAACGGCTTCGTCTCGACCGGGGAAAGGTACTAGTCTGCGCGCCGAATGAACGTCGGCTTCTTCGGCGGCAGCTTCAACCCGCCCCACGTCTCCCACGTGCTCGCGGTGTCGTACGTCCTCGCGACGCAGCCGCTCGACCGGGTGCTGGTGGTCCCCTGCTTCGACCACCCGCTGGGCAAGGAGCTGGCGCCCTTCGTTCACCGCAAGGCGATGTGCGAGCGCGCCTTTGCGCACCTGCGGCACGTCGAGGTCTCCGCCATCGAGCAGGAGATGGGCGAGACCTCCCGCACGCTCTACACCCTGCGCGCGCTCAAGGCGGCGCACCCCGACTGGTCGCTCCGGCTCATCATCGGCGCCGACATCCTCAACGAGACCGAGCGCTGGTTCGGCTGGCCCGAGATCGTCCAGCTCGCGCCGCCGCTGGTGCTCGGACGGCTCGGGCACGGCCGCTCCGACGCGCCGCCGGCGGTGGTCCCGCAGGTGTCGTCGACGGAGGTGCGGCATCGCATGGCGCGCGGCCTCCCGGTCGACGACGTCGTGCCCCTCGGCGTCATCGAGTACGCCCGCGAACACCAGATCTACGGAACCCCATGACCGCGCCGTGGATGGTCCTGGGCCTCGGGCGGATGGGCAGCGCGTTCGTGGCGCTCGCCCGCACACACGCCGTCCCGGTGGTCGGGTACGCCTCCCGGGGCGCCCCCCCGGAGCGCCTGCGCGAGGAGTCCGTCGTCTGGCTGCTGGCCGTCAGCGACCGGGCCATTACCGACGTGTGTAAAAGCATCGCCCCCGCGCTGCGCCCCGGCGACGTGGTGCTGCACCTCGCGGGCGCCCGGGGCGTCGAGGTCCTCGACCCGGCGCGGGCGGCGGGGGCCTCGGTCGGCGCGCTACACCCGCTGGCCGCCATCGCGACGCGCACGCCCGCCGGGTCGCTCGCGGGCGCGGCCTTCCTGGTGGAGGGTGACCCGGGGGCCGTGCAGGTCGCGCGTGACATCGCGGCGCTCGCCGGGGGGCGCCTCGTGGTGGCCGCCGGCGTCGATCGGGCGCGCTACCACGCCGGCGCGGCGCTCGTGGCCTCCGGGGCGGTCGCCATCGCGCAGGGCGCGGCGTGGCTGCTGGCCGACGCGGTCGACCCGACGCCCTCGGAGGGCGACCTGCGCGCGGCGACGGCCTCGCTCCTGGTGAGCGTCGCCCGCAACATCGAGCAGGTGGGCCCCGACGCCGCGCTCGCCTCCCCGCTGCTGCGCGACGACACCGAGACGGTGGCGCGGCACCTCGCGGTGATGGCGGGCGACCCGACGGTGCGGGCGCTCTACCGGGCGGTGCTGGCGCGGGTGCTGGTCCCGCTGGAGCGCGGCGGACAGGTCCGGCCGGAGACCATCGCCGCGGCGAAGGCACTGGCGGAAGACCCGTCGGGCACCCATTGATGGCCGAGCGCGGGCCGTGCAAGAACGGCTCGCGCGACGGATTCCACACGACCCACCCTAAGAGGAGCAGCGGCAGCGATGTATTCAGGCTCGGCACTCTCGACGCAGGGCATCACCCTGGAGCGACACATCCTGGAGCAGCAGCTCGCGATCCCTGGCGCGACCGGGGACTTCACCGGGCTGTTCCAGCAGATCGCGCTCGCGGCGAAGGTGATCAACTCGCGGGTCCGCTCGGCGGGCCTCGCGGGCATCCTCGGGCTGACGGGCGAGAAGAACATCCAGGGCGAGGAGGTCCAGAAGCTGGATGAGTTCGCCAACAACGTGCTCATCCGCTCGGTCGAGGCGGGCGGTCACCTCTGCGTGATGGCCAGCGAGGAGAACGAGGGCATCGTCCGCATCCCCGACCAGTTCCCCACGGGCAAGTACGTGCTGATGTTCGACCCGCTCGACGGCAGCTCCAACATCGACGTCGACATCAACATCGGCACGATCTTCTCGATCCACCGCCGCGTGACGGTGGGGCGGCACGGCACCGAGGCCGACTGCCTCCAGCGCGGCGCGTCGCAGGTCGCCGCGGGCTACGTCATCTACGGGTCGAGCACCGTGCTCGTGTACTCCATGGGCGAGAGCGTGCACGGGTTCACCCTCGACCCGGCGGTCGGCGAGTTCTTCCTCTCCCACGAGAACATCCGCATCCCGCCGAAGGGGAAGATCTACTCGGTCAACGAGGGCAACGCCCAGCTCTGGCCCGCCAGCCTGCGCCGCTGGATCGTCGACATGCAGACCCCGAAGGCCGACGCCGACGGCACGATGGGCACGCCCTACTCCGCCCGCTACGTCGGGTCGCTGGTGGCGGACTTCCACCGCACGCTGCTCAAGGGCGGCGTGTTCGCCTACCCCGCCGACAAGAAGAACCCGCAGGGCAAGCTGCGGCTGCTCTACGAGGCGGCGCCGATGGCCTTGCTCTGCGAGGCGGCAGGCGGCGCGGCGTCCACCGGCACGCAGCGCATCCTCGACGTGGCGCCGACCTCGCTGCACCAGCGGGTGCCGCTGTACATCGGCAGCCGCGAGGACGTCGCCGCCGCCGAGCGCTTCCTGCGCGAAGAGTGATCCAGCGATACTGAGGGGGGTAGACAGGCGAGGGACGGGGGGGAGACGGATCAGACGGTCGGCGGCTTCGGGTCGCCGGCCTCGTCGGCCCCTTCGGCTTCCACCGGGGCGTCCGCCGCGGGGGCCGGGCCGATGTCGCCGCGGGTCATCGGGTGACCGCGGAAGCGGGCGTCGCGCTGCTCGCTGAATCCAGGGCTGCGATAGGCGTTGGGGTCGGTGCCGCTGCGGTCGGGGCGCCGGCCGCCCATGCCGCGGGGCGAGCGGCCGCCGCGGTTGTGCGACTCGTGCGAGGTGAGCACGGCGCTCGGCAGCGACTCCGTCGGGGGAGGGAGCGAGGGGTCCTCGTCCTCGTCCTTGGGGAGACCGGCATAGTCGATCTTGTAATCGTAGGTCGGGGCGTCGCGGAATCCGGGGCCGCGGTAGCCCTTCGGGTCGTTGGGCGACGGGCGCGCGGCAGCGGCCGGGGAGGGACGCTGCGGGGCTTTGCGGACGGGTCGATCGGCCATCGATGTCTCTCTCCTGGCAATGGGCGGCGGGACAGCACCACCGGCGCGACGGACGTGTCAAGCGCGCCGGAATCTTGCGGCGCCCTGCGGGCCTGGGCTCCCCTGAGGGGTGGAATGCTCCGCGCGACCCGCTGGATCCTCTCGAGCCTGGTCACCCTCCTCGGGCTGTACGCGTACTTCTTCGTGCCCATCACGGGCACGCGCACGCTGTGGGACCACACCCGCCGCATCCTCGCGACCCCCGAGGCGCACGAGCTCGGCGATGACATCCGCACCGCGGGCGACCGGGTGGCGACGAAGATACGCAGCGAGGTCATCCCCTCGGTGATGACGGGCTTCGACGCGGGCGTGCGCAGCGACGCCGGCCGCGCGCGTCGTTCGCGCTGAATCGTAGAGCGTTTCACTCCCCCGGCGCTTCATGTTAGACGGCGCGCCCTGTGACCTGTCCGAGGAGGCCTTTCCTGCCGTGATCAACCTCGCCGACCCCGCCCGCGAACACCGTCAACTCCAAGGGCCCATCGAGGAGGCCGCGCTCCGGGTCCTCCGCTCGGGGGGCTACATCCTCGGCGCCGAGGTCGAGGCCTTCCAGACCGAGTTCGCCGCCTACTGCGGCGCCGCGGCCTCGGTGGGAGTGTCCAACGGCTCCGACGCCATCGTCGTCGCCCTCCAGGCGCTGGGCATCGGCCCCGGCGACGAGGTCATCACGACGGCCTTCAGCTACCTCGCGACCGCCAGCGCCATCCACCGGGTCGGCGCGACGCCGGTCTTCGCCGACATCGACCTCGCGACCTTCAACCTCGACCCCGCGCGCGTCGCCGAGCGCATCACGCCGAAGACCCGCGCCGTGCTCGCGGTGCACCTCTTCGGCCGCGTCGCCGACATGGGCGGCCTCGCCGCGGCGGTGCGCGACCGCAACATCCACCTCGTCGAGGACGTCGCCCAGGCCGCCGGCGCCGAGCAGCACGGGCGGCGCACGGGCTCCCTCGGGGTCATCGGCTGCTTCAGCTTCTTCCCGGCCAAGCCCCTCGGCTGCGCGGGCGACGGCGGCGCGTGCGTCACCAACGACCCCACGCTCGCCGACCTGATGAAGAAGGTCCGCGTGACCGGCGCCACGGCGAAGAACGTCCACGAGCTCCCTGGCGGCAACTTCCGCCTCGACCCGCTCCAGGCCGCCATCCTCCGCGCGAAGCTCCCGCACTACGAGGCCCGCATCGCGCGTCGGCGCGACCACGCCGACCGCCTGCGCGCCGCCCTCAAGGACGTCTCCGCCGAGCTCGTGCTCCCCGCCGACGACGCCGACGGGCGTCACGTGTACGCGCAGTTCACCATCCGCCACCCGCGGCGGGACGCCATCTCCGCGGCGCTGCGGGCGAAGGGCGTCGGGAGCGAGGTGTACTACCCGATGCCGATGCCGTACCAGAAGGTCTTCGCGTCGCTCGGGCACCGCCCGGGCGAGTTTCCCAACGCCGAGCGGGCCTGCGCGGAGGTGCTGTCCATCCCGGTGCACAGCGAGCTCGAGGTGGCCGAGATCGAGGCCGTCGGGCACGCGCTGCGCGACGCGGTGCGGTCGGTCGAAGGGGCGACGGCGTGAGCGCGGCGAAGGTCCGCATCGGCTGCGTGGGCGCCGGCTACTGGGGCAAGAACCTCGTGCGCAACTTCGCCACCGCCGAGGGCGCCGAGCTCAGCGCGGTGTGCGACGCCGACCCGAAGGTGCAGGCCCGCATCCGCCGGGAGTACCCCGCGGCGAGGGTCACCGGCTCGTACGAAGAGCTGCTCGCGATGCCCGACGTCGACGCCGTGGTGCTCGCCACGCCCGGATCGTCCCACGCCGCCCTCTCCCTCGCCGCGCTCGCGGCGGGCAAGGACGTCTTCGTCGAGAAGCCCCTCGCGCAGACTGTTGCTGACGCCCGCGCGGTCACCGACGAGGCCGCGCGCCTCGGGCGCGTCCTGATGTGCGGCCACCTGATGGTGTTCCACCCGGCCTTCCAGCGGGTGGTCGAGCTGGTGCGCTCCGGGGCCCTCGGCGACGTGCTCTACATCTACGCGCAGCGGGTCAACCTCGGGAAGATCCGCACCGACGAGAACGCCCTGTGGTCTCTCGGGCCGCACGACTTCTCGATGATCTTCGAGCTCATCGGCGAGCCGATGGCGTCGGTCTCCGCGCGCGGCCACGCCTACCTCCGGCCCGGCACCGAGGACGTCGTCTTCGTCAACGTGGCCTTCAAGTCGGGCGTGATGGCCAACGTGCAGCTGTCGTGGCTCGACCCGCACAAGCACCGATCGCTCACCGTGGTCGGCTCCAAGAAGATGCTGGTGTTCGACGACACCCATCCCACGGAGAAGATCCGCATCCACGACAAGGGCTTCGACCGGCCGCAGGAGTACCACACGTACGACGCGTTCCTCACGCTGCGCGACGGGGACATCCTGATCCCGAGCGTGCCGATGGAGGAGCCGCTGCGGCTCGAGGTGCGGCACTTCATCGAGTGCGTGCGCGAGCGCAAGGCCCCGCGCACTGGCGGCCCCGAGGCGTGCCGCGTGGTCGAGGCGCTCGCGGCCGCGGAGGCCTCGCTCCGGCGCGGCGGCGCCCCCATCATCCTCTGACGGCCCCGCGGGCTATACCCTCCCGCAGCGCTACCGCCGCATTGATCCCCGAACGGTCCACACTCCGCAGGAGGCGACTGCACCCGATGGCTGACACGAAACCGTCCTACTACGTCCACCCGAGCGCGATCGTCGACGAGGGCGCCACCCTCGGCGAGGGCACCAAGGTCTGGCACTTCTGCCACGTGATGGCGGGCGCGCGCATCGGCCGCCGCAGCTCCTTCGGGCAGAACTGCTACGTCGGCAACCGGGTGACCGTCGGCGACAACGCGCGCGTGCAGAACAACGTCTCCCTCTACGACGGCGTGCACCTCGACGACGACGTGTTCGTCGGCCCGAGCGCGGTGTTCACCAACGTGGTCAACCCCCGCTCGGCCTTTCCCCGCAAGGACGAGTACCGCGAGACCCGCGTGGGCCGCGGCGCGAGCATCGGCGCCAACGCCACCATCGTGTGCGGCCACGACATCGGCGAGGGGGCCTTCGTGGCCGCCGGCGCGGTGGTCACCCGCCACGTGCCGCCCTTCGCGATGGTGGGCGGCGTGCCCGCGCGCTTCATGGGCTGGATGTGCCGCTGCGGCGAGCGCCTCGACACGACGCTGAAGTGCAAGGCCTGCGAGCGGGCGTACACCCGCGACGGCGACGGCCTGGCCGAGCAGCCGCCGACCGCCGGGGCGTGACGCCGTGAGGGCCCCCGCGGCCTTGGCGCTCGTGTGCGCGGTGGCGTGCTCGACGCCGCGCCCGCCCCCCGGCGGCACCGTGGCCGCGACGCGCTATGTGCAGGCCACGGCCTGGACGGCGCCCCCGGAGACGAGCCAGCTCGCGGACGTGGTGCGCGCTGCGATGGGCCCTGGCGGCGCGGCGCTCATCGTCGACCCGGCGCTCACGAGCACCGCGAGGGCCATCGCCGAGCGGGTCGCCGCCGACCCGGCGCACCGCCCGCCGAGCGCGCGGCTGGTGCAGGGACTCGCGTGGCAGGCGGGGCTCACCGACCCGATCCCGAGCATCGTGACGGTGCACCGCGGCGGCGACGGCGCCCTCGGCGACGAGACGGCCGCCGGGCTGCGCGAGATCGCCGCGCAGGATCAGCCCTCCCACCTCGGCGTCGCGGAGGTGTCACGGGGCGCCGAGCGGTGGATGGTGATCGCGCTGTCTCGCAGGCGCCTGCGGCTGGCCGCCGTGCCGCGGCAGCTCTCGCGCGGTGCGCGGCTGGTGCTCGAGGGCGCCATCGAGCCCGGGCTGCGGTCGCCCACGCTGTCGCTGGCGCACCCCGACGGGCGCGTCGAGGATCAGCCGCTCGGGGAGGGGCCGGGGTTCCTGGTGCGGGTGCCGCTCGACGCCGCGGGCGTGTGGCAGGTGGAGCTCGAGGCGACGGGTCCGGAGGGAAACACCGTCCTCGCGAACTTCCCGGTGTACGTCGACGCGCCCGCGCCCGCTGCGCCGGACGACAGCGCGCCCGAGCAGGTGGGCGACCCCGTGGAGGTCGAGGCGGCGCTCTTCCGGCTGACCAACGAGGCCCGCGCCCGGGCGCACCTCGCGCCGCTCGCGGTGCTCCCCGCGCTCACCGAGGCCGCGCGGGCGCACTGCCGGGACATGGCCGAGCACCGCTTCGTCGCGCACAACTCCCCGACGCAGGGCACGACCACCGACCGGCTCCAGCGCGCGGGGCTGCGCAGCGGTCTCACGCTCGAAAACGTGGCCCGGGGATACGGCCCGCAGGAGATCTTCGACGGCCTGATGGCCAGCCCGGGGCACCGCGCCAACATCCTCAACGCCGACGTCACCCACGTGGGCGTCGGGGTGGCGCGCGACCCCTCGGGCAACGGCCTGCTGGTGACGCAGGACTTCGTCGCCGTCGCGACGGCGATCGACCCGGCGGGCGCTGCGCAGTCGCTGCTACGGGCCATCAACCTCGCGCGGCGGGGCCGCGGCTTGAGCCCGCTGGAGGAGCGCCCGATCCTCACCACGGCGGCCCGCGAGGCGGCGGCGGGGTTCTTCCGCGACCCGTCGCGCACGCAGCAGCAGTCCCTGCAGGACGCGAGCACCCGGGTGCAGCGCGAGGGCCTGCTTTTCCGGCGCATCAGCCTGGCGGCGGCCTTCGGGCCGCGCATCGACGGCGCCGAGCGCCTGGAGCCCCTGCTCGACGAGGCGTCCCGCTTCATCGGCGTGGGCGTGGCGCAGGGCGACCGCCCCGACGCGCCGCCCAACTCGGTCTTCGTGGTCTACGTGCTGGCGGTGCCGCGCTAGTCGGCGATCACGCCCGGGAGACCCACCCCACCGCGGCGGGAAACACCTCGTCCGGGGCGTGCTCACCGAGCACCAGGTCGAGGTGGTCGTACTCGCGCCCGGCGCCGGTCGCGCGGCCGACCTCCAGGAACTCCTTCTCGGGAGATCCCGCCTGGTGGAAGGCGTGGCGGGCCACGCCGGCCGGGGCGAGGCGGTCGCGCGACCCGACGATCACCAGCAGCGGCGCGCGGATGTCCGCGAGGCCCGCGTCGTAGTCGCGCCGGCCGTCGTTGCTGTCGAAGCGCCCCTGGGTGATCCAGCGGATGAACTGCATGGTGACGCCGGTGGGCACGTCGCCGAAGCTGTTGGCCATCACGGCGCGCAGCATCGGGGTGCGGTAGTTCCAGGGGCGCACCGCGCGGGTGATGCGGTAGGGCACCCGCCGCAGCATGAGCGGCGCGACGACCAGGGCGAGGGCGCGGAAGGGCGTGTAGCGCAGCCGGCCGGTGAGCGCGACGAGGGCCCGCGGGGGCAGCAGGCCGCGACCGCGGGGGTGCTCGGCGAAGCGCGCAGGCGACCCGATGGTGACGAGGCGGCGCACGCCCTGGCCGCGGGCCGCGCCGAGGAAGGCGTACGCGAGCATTCCCCCCATGCTGAAGCCGACCCAGTCGACCTCGTCGGCGCCCGTCGCGGTGCGGACGAAGGCGATCGCCTCGGGGATGTCGACCTCGACGTAGCTGTCGAAGGTGCTGAAGCGCGTGGCGGCGCTGCGAGTCTCGGGGTGGGCGCCGCGGAGCTCGAGCACCCACACGTCGCGCCCGGCGTCGGCGAGGCGGCTCGCGAGCGAGCGCTCGGGGTCGAGGGCGAAGGCGTGGCGGTTCATCGCGAGGCCATGGCAGAGGATCACCGGCGGCAGGGCCGACGGCTCGCCGCGGGGCTTGAGGCGCCCGAGGACGATCTTCGCGCCGTCGGAGGTGGTCACGATTTCGACGGCGTCGAAGGGGAAGCCGCGCCGCAGCACCCGCGACCAGAGGGTCACCCACACCGCCAGCCCCACGACGGAGGCGACGATCAGGGCGAGCGTGAGCAGCAGCGGCAACATCGCCCGCGATGGATAGCACCACCGGAGGGGGGGGGAGGGCGTGAGCGCCCCCGTAGCGCCGGACTGGAACGATGGCCCCCTGGGGTGGTAGACGGCGAGGCGCGTGGACAAGGATCTCCTCATCGCCCTGCAAGCGGCGCTCGGCGTCACCCTCCGTGACCCGACCCTGCTCGAGACCGCGATGACCCATCGCTCGGCGGCGCACGAGGGCCGCTCGGCCCGGAGGGGGCACCGCGCGGCGGACAACGAGCGGATGGAGTTCCTGGGCGACGCCGTGCTGTCGCTGTGTGTGAGCGAGCTGCTCTGGCGGCGGCTGCCGGAGGCCCGCGAGGGCGAGCTCACCCGGCTGCGCGCCGCGGTGGTGAACGAGACCACCCTCGCGAGGCTCGGCACGGCGCTGGGCCTCGGCGACACGCTCCGGCTGGGCCGCGGTGAGGCGCGCACCGGCGGGCGCAGCAAGCCCTCGCTGCTCGCCGACGCGCTCGAGGCGACGCTCGCCGCGGTGTACCTCGACGGCGGCCTCGAGGCGGCCCGCGGGGTGGTCGACCGGCTGCTCACGCCCGAGATCGACGTCGCGCTCACCCGCGCGACGCCCGACCTCGACGACAAGACCCGGCTGCAGGAACTCCTGCAGGCGAAGCACACCCTCACGCCGCACTACGAGGTGGTGCGCGCCGAGGGCCCCGATCACCACCGCACCTGGGAGGTCGAGATGATCGCCGACCCGCACCTGCGCACGCGCGGCGTGGGCACGAGCAAGAAGCGCGCGGAGCAGGCCGCGGCGGGCGAGGCGCTCCGCCTCCTCGGCGGCGGGTCCGTGGCGCTGCCGACACCCCCGGTGGGCGACACCGATCCGTCGAGCTGATGCGCCTCGCCGTCCTGCGCCTCGCCCACGCCGAGGGGCTCCCGTTGCCGTCCTACCAGACGGCCTCCTCCGCGGGCCTCGACCTCTACGCCGCGGTCCCCGCGGACGCCCCGCTCACCCTCGCGCCCGGGGCCCGCGCGGCGGTCCCGACCGGCCTCGTGATCGGGATCCCCGACGGTCACGAGGGGCAGGTGCGCGCGCGCTCCGGGAGGGCGCTCCGGGAGGGCCTTGGCGTGCTCAACGCGCCGGGTACCATCGACGCAGACTTCCGCGGGGAGCTCCAGGTGCTGCTCGTCAACCTCGGGTCCGCGCCCATCCTGATCGCCCGCGGCGAGCGCATCGCCCAGCTGGTCATCGCCCCCGTGGCGAGGGTGGCCGTCGAGGAGGTCACCGCGCTCGACCCGACCGACCGCGGCGACGGCGGCTTCGGCTCGACGGGGCGCTGATCGCACGTGGTACGGTTCCGGGGAGGGTAAAGGTGTCGTGCTGACCCACTGTCCGTACTGCAACGCTCGCCTCGACCCATCGGCGTCCCGCTGCCCGGTGTGCAAAGCCTCGCTCGCCAACGCCCGCCCGCTCCCTGCGCCGGGGCCCTCCGCGCGCCCTGGTGCTCCGTCGGCGCGGGTCGTCCCCTCGCGGCTCAACCTCGGCGCGCCGCCCAACGCGCGGGTGCCCGGCGTACCTTCGCAGCCTCCCTCCGCGAGCCCCCGGCCGCCGCCGTCGCCCGCTCGTCCGTCGTCCGCGGTGCCGTCCCCGCCGCGGCCCTCGCCCGCGCTGCCGAAGCCCCCGCCGAAGCCGGTGCTGGAGGACGACGACGTCGAGACGCTGAGCGCGCTCACCAACCCGCAGCTCCGACTCTCTGCGGGCGAGTGGCTGCGCGATCGCTTCCAGCTCACCACGCGCCTCGGCGAGGGCCTCTTCGGCACCACCTGGCGCGCCCTCGACACCACCGGCGGCGCCGACGTCGCGGTCAAGGTCATGGGCTCGCTGCTGCTGCTCAACGAGGGCGAGCGGAGGGACTTCCACGGCAAGTGCGAGATGTTCACCCGGCGCGCGCTCGCGGGCTGCGTGCTGCCCTCCGACGTGGTGCTGGCCCCGGGCTGCGTGGCGGTCGTGAGCCCGCTGGTCGACGGGGTGTCGCTGCGGGCGGTGCTCTCCGCGCGCCGCGCCACGGGCTCGGCGCTCTCGACCGAGGAGGCGCTGCGCGTCGTCCACTCGCTGGTGCTCGCGCTCCAGGCGATGCACACCGCCTCGCCGCACGGGCTGCTGCGGCCCGAGAACGTGATGGTCACCGCGAAGGGCCTGCTCCTGACGGACGGCATCCTCGGCGTGTGCATCCCCCCCGATCGGCTCGTGGAGCGCGTGCGCGCCGCCCAATCCGAGGCGATGCCCTACCTCGCGCCCGAGGTGCTCGCGGGCCGACGACCGACCGCGAGCGCGGACCTCTACGCCCTCGGCGCGATGACCACCGAGGTCATCGGCGGCGCCACCCCCGACCGCGGACCGGACCTCACGTCCTTCACGCCCGAGCTTCGCCGCGCGGTCGCCACGCTGCTCGATCGCGAGCCCGGTCGGCGCCCGGCCGGGAGCCGCATGCTCCTCGACGCGCTCTCGGCCATGGCCGGGCTACCGCAACGGCCCGCCGATCCGCCGCTGCCGCTGCCCGAGCACGTCGCGCTGCGCACCCCGGCTACCCCGCCCGCGCCTACGCGCTCGTCGGCGTCCTCGTCGTCGGCGTCCCGGCTGCCAACCGTCGCGCCGGTCTCCGAGCCGCCGCCCGACGTCGCCCAGGGGCGCCTCGGCAGCGCCACCGCGTCCATTCCCCTGCTGGTCAACCCGCGGCTGCCGGTGCCCATCACGGCCTCCGGGCCGCCGCCGGACCTCGCGGTGCGCTCGGGCCCGCCCGGCGGGCTCACGCTGCCGCCGCTGCGCAACACGCCCGTCGCCCCGGTGAAGACCCGGCTGCTCCCGCCGCTTCAGGCGCAGCGCCCGCCGATGCCCGAGCCGGAGGCAGAGACGGTCATGCGCCCGGCGCCGCAGCGGCCCGCGCCCACCCCGAGCGCGCCGTCGCGCTCGCTGCGGGAAGACGACATGATCGACCCGAAGCTGCTCCGCGCGGCGAAGATGCTCGACGCCGAGCGCCGGGTGCCACGACCCGAGACGCTCGAGGAGATCGACCTGATCGACGACGATTGAGTGTGGGAGGGAGAGAAGGGGAGGCGGGGGCCGCGGGCGGCGGCGATCAGCCCAGGTGGGACTCGAACATCGCGACGAGCTTCGACTCCGGGGCGAGGCCCACCGAGCGACCGACCTCGCGGCCGCCCTTGAAGAGGATCACCGTCGGCACGCCGCGGATGCCGAGGCTGGCGGGCGTCTGCGGGGAGTCGTCGATGTCGATCTTGGCGACCTTGAGGCGGCCGGAGTAGCCGTTGGCGATCTTGTCGACGATGGGTGAGAGGGCCTTGCAGGGGCCGCACCACGTCGCGGTGAAGTCGAGGAGCACGGGCACGTCGGACTTCAGCACCTCGGCGTCGAAGGTCTGATCGGTGACGGTCTTCACAAGGTCTGATGCCATGGTTGGGTTCCTTCATCGACGCGCGGGCGCGTCAGGGGGTTAGCGATCGGCCCACGATGGTGCGCGCTCAACACGCTGTCAATCGATCCGGCACGCGGCGGTGGACGCGAGCACGACCGCCTCGACGATGTCGAACACCTCGTCCGGCGTGAGCCGGCTGCGCGACCCGTCGGCGTTGCGTGGCGCGCCGCCGACGGTGCTCCCGCCGCCCCAGCCGCGCTCGCGATCGTTGAGCGCCGCGAGGATGGCGCGCACGGGGAAGAACTTCACGAACTCGGAGCGCTTCGCGACGGTGTAGGCGTGCGAGCCGTCGCGGAGCGCGGAGTGGATGAGCACCCGCTGGTGCCCGTCGGCGAAGAGCCGGGCGTGGGCGCGGTAGCCGAGGCTCTCCACGAGCTCCCAGCCGGTGCCCTCGCGCAGCACCCGGTAGCGGTGGTCGACGACGAAGCCCGTCGTGTACGCCTGCGACGCGCCGTCGGCGTACACCGAGATGCGCCGACCCACCTCGTCGAGGAGGGCGCGCAGGCCCGCGTTGTCGAGGGTGTAGTAGCTCCCGTCGGCGCGGGCGCGAAGCTCGGGCTCGGAGAGCCACTCGACGATGGTGGGCATGTCGCCCGCGAGCGGGTACGCGCCGGCGTGGGCGTCGAGCAGGCCCGCGCACAGCACGAGGCGGTTGATGAGCGGCTCCTGCGCGCGGTCGATGTGACGGAGCAGCCAGACCGCGAGGGCGGTGTCGAGGTCGACGTCGTTGAGGAAGACGACGAGCTCGCGCGGCTTGAGGCCGAGGGCGATGGCGTCGTGCACCTGCTCGGCGGTGCTGCGTGTGGCGTGGCGCACGCAGTCGCCGTGGTGGTCGAAGCTGTAGCGCTCGCACTCCGCGTCGATGCGCGGGCCGAGGACGTAGCCGTCCAGGGCGATGCTGCGAGGCGGAAGCTCGTCGAAGCCGACGATGCGTCCTCGCTCGATAACGATCTCCATCAGGGAAGCACCTCTCTCGTGCGCTCGTAGAGCAGCCAGTCGCGGCCCGGGTAGACCAGCCGGAAGCGGCTGGGCTCGCTCGCCGGCGCGTCAGGGACACCACGGCGCACCAGTACATAGTCGTAGTAACGACGATCGGGGTCTGCCACATCGAGGGACGCGGTCCACTCCCAGCGGGGCGGGAGCCGGGGCGGGCGCGCCGGGCCCTCGCGGTATCGGAAGGGCGACTGGGGGAAGTCGGCGAAGGAGAAGGTCGCGACCGCGCCGCCGCGCGCCTGGTAGTACGCCGCGGCGTGCAGGGTCGGGACGTTGGGCACCCACGGGCTCGACTGCGGCGACAGGATCGCCACGAGCCGACGACCGGGCCGCGCCCGGGCGAGGGCCTCGTCGAGGTCGCCGAGCTCGTTGGCCTGCCACTGGATGAAGCGCGCGCGGAGGTCGACGACGAAGCCCAGCGACGCCGCCGCGAGGGCGGCCACGAGCAGCCAGCCGCCGCGACCGAGCGAGCGCCTCGGGATCCAGAGCGGCAGGAGCAGCGCCGCGATGAGCGGGAAGCGCGTGTGGATGGGCCAGATGAAGCCGTAGCTCGACGGGGTCACCACGTAGAGCGCGGCGCAGATCGCGGGCACCCACGCCAGCGACGGGCGCTCGGCGGGAGGGAGCGCGCCGGAGCCCGATCGCTCGAAGGCGAGGCCCGCGAGGGCGCCCACCGCGGCGAGCATCGACGCCCGGAAGGCGATCTCCGCCCACGTCGCCTCCGGCGGGGCCTCGGCGCCCCACAGCGCCACGAAGGTGCGGTGCCGCAGGAGATACACGGTCGCGAAGAGCGCCGCCCCGGCCAGCGCCGCCCAGCGAACCCTCGGGGGCTCAGCCTCGGCGACGGGGCGCTCACGCGACGCCAGCGCGACGGCCGCGAGGACCCCGAGGCCCCACGCGAGCAGCAGGCGCTCGTCCCGGTCGCCCGGTACGTCGAGGAGGGTGGTGCTGAGCTCCCGCGCGAGGCTCGCCACCGCGGGCCACTCGGCGTGGGGGACGGTGCCGACGCCGCCCGCGAGGACGGTGGCGTCGTTGGCCGGGGAGCGCAGCACCCACAGCAGCGCCGCGAGCAGCGCGGGCCCGAGGAAGAGCACCTGCCGGAGGAGCGCGCGCAGGTCGGCGAGCGCGGTGCGCAGGCGGAGGGAGGGGAGCGAGAGCGTCGTGAGGACGCCGAGGCCCAGCACGCCGAAGGGGATCAGGTGGGAGTAGAAGGTCGCGAGGGCGAGCGCGCCGAGGGCGACCTGGCGGCGGGGCTCGGCGCGGCGCGAGGCGTCTGCAAACAGCCCGACGGCGACCAGAGCGAGCGGCACGCCGATGAGGAGGTTGAGGAAGCCGAGGAAGAACTGCGGGTTCCAGAGCAGGGGCCAGGAGAGGGCCGCGAGGCGCTCGTCGCCGCCCGTGCGCCGGAGCGCGAAGCGGAGCGCGTAGGGGATGGCGACCAGCGAGGCCGCGGCGAGGAGGCGCACCGCCCCTTCGGCGCCGAGCAACGCCGAGAGCGGGACCCCGAGCGCATACACGAGAAGGTATTGCGTGCGCGAGAGCGTGACCTCGAAGATCGCGTCGAGGGACGAGCCGAAGAGGAGGCGTCGCAGCACCGAGACGGCGGCGATGTGCTGCGGGAGGTCTTGCAGCGGCGCGTGCGCGGCGGCGTAGAGGGGGGTCGCGAGGCCCAGGGTCACCACCGCGAAGGCCGCCTCGAAGCCGACCCGCGCCCCGCGGAGGCGATCTCGCTGGGTCACGGCCCCACCGCCTTGCGCCAGCGGCCGCGGAAGTCCTTGAGCAGCGATCGGATGTCCCGGTCGTGCTTCGTGGCGCGCGGCCCGACGAGCACCACGTTGACCCGCGCCGGGTCGAGCACCCGCGCGGCGGCGGAGCGCACGTCCTCGGCGCGCAGCGCCATGAGCTCCTCGCGCCGGGCGTCGGGGCTGCGCCGCTGGCCGAAGAGCTCCGACGGGCCGTAGAAGTCGCAGAGGTCCTGCGCGTCGTCGTCGAGCGCGTCGAGGTCGAAGCCGAAGCGGCGCTTCGCCTTGTCGAGCTCGGCCTGCGTGGGCCCGGCCTCCGCGAGCTCGCGGAAGATCCCGAGCACCTCCTCGATGACCGCCCCGACGGAGCCCCGCGCGACCGAGGCCGCGACGTCGATGACGCCCACCTCGGCGAAGCGCTCGATGTCCGCGGACACGTCGTAGGCGAGGCCCCGCTCCTCGCAGACCTGGCGGTAGAGCCGGGTGGACATCCCGTCGTCGATCACCCGGAGGAGCATCTCCGTGGCCGATCCGCTCGGGTCGTCGAGGCCCTCGCAGGGGTACGCGAGGCGCAGCGCCGTCTGGCTCGCGGAGTGCGCGACGAGGGAGCGTCGGCCCCGCTTCAGGCGTCGGGTGTAGGGCTCCGCCGGCCGCAGCGGTCCGGCGGGGACGCCGCGCAGCGAGGCGCTCACCGCGGCGAGGAGCTCGTCGTGGGAGAGCGGGCCCGCGGCGCAGGCGACCATGTTGCCCGCGACGTAGTGGAGTGCGTGGTGCGCCCGGAGGTCGTCCTCGGTGAAGCGCGTGACGTTGCGCGCGGTGCCCGCGATGGGCGCGCCGAGCGGGTGCTTGCCGAACACCAGGCGCCGCGCGTGGTTGTCCGGCGAGATGTCGCGCCCGCGGTCGTCGACGTCCTCCAGGAGCTCCTCGCGCACGATGCCCACCTCCACCTTGCGGTCGGCGAACACCGGGCGCGTGAGGATGCCGCCCAGGATGCCCGTGGCGGCGCCGAGCGCGTCCGGCGGCGCGCTCAGCTCGAACATGGTGAAGTCCGAGTGGGTGGCGGCGTTCATCGAGCCGCCGAGGGACTCCACGGCGTCGTTGACCAGCGCCGCCGTGGGCAGCGCCGCCGAGCCGCGGAAGAGCATGTGCTCGAGGAAGTGCGAGAGGCCGTTGTGCCGGGGGCGCTCGTGCCGGGAGCCCACGTGCACGTAGACGGAGGTCACCGCCCGGTGCAGGTGCGGGCGGTGGATCGTGAGGACGCGCAGCCCGTTGTCGAGCCGGTGCGTACGGACGTCGTGCATCAGCGCGAGGGGGTCAGTTGCCGTCCTCGCCGGCAGCGGGGGCGCGGAGCCGCGGCGAGTTGCCGATGCGCACCTGGCCGTCGTGCTCGGCCTCCTGGCGCAGGCGGGTGACGTACTGCACGAGCACGTCGCGCTGGCGCGCGGCGAGCGCCGAGGCGTTCACCGACGAGAGCAGCTCCTGGCGCTGGCGGCCGAACTCCTCGCGGGTGGCCACCGTGCGGCTGCCGTCCTTGAAGCGCATCACGAACCAGTCCTCGCCGGCCTGCACCGGCTCGCGGACGAGCGGGCTCTGCTGGGTGAGGGAGAACGCCACGGAGGTGAGCATCTCGGCGCGCTCGACGTCGTTCACCACGAAGCCGTTGCGCGCGAAGACCTCGCTGTCCTGCAACGCCGGGACGCCGAGGTCGGCGCGCTCGACGGGGGCGAGCGAGACGTTGTTCGCGAGCGTCACCGCCGCGGGCACCTCGCCGCGGAAGAACTCCCGCATCGCCGCCGCGCGCACCTGGGTGCCGGCCGCGTCGAGGCTGGTCGCGGTGCGCAGGGTCTCGAGCGCGGCGCGGGCCGCCTCGCGGGAGAGCTCGGCGCCGCGGGTCTCGCGGAAGAGGGTGCGCGCGATGTCGCGCTTGGCCTCGGCCTCGGGCACGTCGCCCTCGCGGAACGAGAGCATCTGGATGATGTGCGCGCCAAAGGGCGTCTCGGTCACCGGCGAGATGGCGTTGGGAGCGAGGGCCGTCGCGGCGCGCACGAAGCCCGCGTCGAAGTTGCTGCCCTCGACCGCGGTCCACGGGAGCATGCCGCCCTCGCGCCAGTTGCCGGGGTCGTCGGAGAAGAGGCGCGCGAGGCGCACGAAGTCGCCGCCCGCGACGAGCTGCGCCCGGATGGCCTCGGCCCTCGCGCGGACCTCCGCCTTCTGCGCGTCCGTCGCGCCCTCCGGGTACTTCACCAGGATGTGCCGCGCGCGGAACTCCCGGCGCAGGCCGCGCAGGCTCTCGCGCCGCCGCTCCCACTGCCGCTGGATCTCATCGGCGTGCTGGCCCGCCCAGGCCTCGACCTGCGCCGGGTCGTCGTCGCGCACCAGGGCCCGGTAGAAGTTGAGGTTGAAGCGGATGAAGCGCACCGCCATCTGGTCGTGGGTGCGCTGGTAGTCGCGCCACATGTCCTCGTCGGAGAGCTGCACCGTCGCGCGCACCGTGTCGCGCATCCGCTGCGCGAGCATCTCGCGCACCATGGACTCGCGGAGGTTGGCGACGGTGCGGCGGAACAGCCGCCGCGCGACGCGCTCGAACTGCGTGAAGTCGAAGCGGTCGCCGACGCCGCCGCAGGACGACGGGGGCAGCTCGACGCGGCCCGACTGCACGCCCAGCACGGCCTCCGCGCCGACGCCCACGGACGCGTAGAAGCGGCAGTTGCGGAACTCCTCGTTGACCATCTCCTCGGTCACGCGCATGCCGAGGCGCTCGGCCTCGTGGGCCAGGAGCTCCCGCTCGATGAGCCCGTCGAGCGCGCCCTGGCGGATGGCGCCCGCGACCGCGGGGTTCTCCTCCGTGGCGCGCATGATGCGGGGCACCATGCCGGCCGCCGCGACGAAGTCGCTCTCGCTCAGCGTGTGGCCATACACCCTGGCCGCGTAGGTGACCTTCAGGCTCCCCTCGGAGCAGCCCTGCGAGCCTGGCCCCACACCGAAGATGGCCGCGACGGACGCGATCATGACGACGAGGAAGAAGTAGTTGGAGTGCCGACGGAATCCTTCCAGCATTGATAACCGCTCGCATCGGGCGCTCGGCCCGGTTTAGGACACCGTGGAGGCCCTACCGGGGCGTCGCAGTCTCGACGTCCCCCGGTGAAGACCCCCGAACGGGGCATCAGGCGCCCGCACTAACACATCGGTGGGTGATTGACACCTGTCCATAAGCGGAGATACTCCGCGCCCGTTTTCGAGTAAGGAACGCACAACATGTCGCTGCACACGTCCATCAAGACCGAAATCATCGAGAAGTTCCGTCAGACCGAGGGGGATACCGGCTCCCCCCAGGTGCAGATCGCACTGCTCTCGGCCCGCATCTCCCAGCTCCAGGGTCACTTCGAGACCCACAAGAAGGACCACCACTCGCGCCGCGGGCTGCTGAAGATGGTCGGCCAGCGCCGCCGCCTGCTCGACTACCTCAAGAGCAAGGACGTCGCGGGCTACCGGAAGATCATCTCCGAGCTCAACCTCCGCAAGTAGGTCCGCCGGAGCCTTCAGCCCACCCCCGCCTCACCCCTCACCGGTGGGGCGTCGGTGTTTTCGGGGTACACCCCTCCGCGGTGCGGGGCGCACGTCGGCGCGCCCACGATCACCGCGAGGCTTCGATCGACCCTGTCGCTCCGGTCTTCGCTTCGTGTGCGCGCCGCGGGTCTCAACCCCCCCGCCGTCCGCGCCCAGGAATCGAGGACACCGAACGACCCGATCGACCCCGCCCGTTCTCTCGCACGCCACCCAAACTCGGGCCGACGAGACAGAGGCTTCGGACATGTCGATCATTCGTGAGAGCGTCGAGGTCGGTTCGACCACCATCACCATCGAGACCGGGCGCATCGCCAAGCAGGCGAACGGCGCGGTGCTCATCAGCGCGGGCGAGTCCATCGTGCTCGTCACCGCGTGCGCGAGCGCCGACGAGCGCCCGGGCATCGACTTCTTCCCGCTGTCCGTCGACTACGTCGAGAAGACCTTCGCCGCGGGGCGCATCCCGGGCGGGTTCTTCAAGCGCGAGGGGCGCCTCCGGGACGAGGAGATCCTCACGTCGCGGCTCATCGATCGCCCCTGCCGGCCGCTCTTCCCGGACGGCTACCGCAACGACATCCAGATCATCGCGACGGTGCTCTCGGCCGACAAGGTGCACACCACGGACGTGCTCGCCCTCATCGGCGCCAGCACGGCGCTGCACATCAGCGACATCCCCTGGGCGGGCCCCATCGCCGGCGTCCGCGTCGGGCGCGTCGACGGCAAGCTCGTCGCCAACCCCACCTTCGACGAGATGGCCAAGAGCGACCTCGACATGATCGTCGCCGGCAGCCGCGACGCCATCGTGATGGTCGAGGGCGCCGCCGACGAGTTCTCCGAGGACGAGCTCATCGAGGCGCTGATGTTCGCCCACCGCAGCATGCAGGGCGTGCTCGAGCTGCAGGAGCGCATCCGCGAGGCGGTCGGCAAGCCGAAGAAGCACTTCGCCGCGAAGCGCCCCACGGAGGACATGTTCCGCCGCGTGCGCGAGGTCGTCGGCGCGGGCCTGAGCGACGCGTCGCGCACCCGCGTGAAGGGCGAGCGGTACGGGAAGTTCAAGGCGCTCAAGAGCCAGATGCTCGAGGCGCTCCGCCCCGAGTTCCCCGAGAAGGACGGGCTCCTGAAGGAGGCCTTCAGCGAGGTGCAGGGCAACGTCATGCGCCTCATGATCGTCGACGAGATGGTCCGCATCGACGGGCGCGACAGCACCACCGTGCGCCCCATCGCGTGCGAGGTCGGCCTGCTCCCGCGCGTGCACGGCAGCGCGCTCTTCACCCGCGGCGAGACCCAGGGCATCGTCACCGCCACCCTCGGCACCGCGCAGGACGAGCAGAAGATCGACGGGCTCGTCGGCGAGAAGTGGAAGCGCTTCCTGCTGCACTACAACTTCCCGCCGTACTCGGTCGGCGAGACCAAGCCGATGCGCGGCCCGGGCCGCCGCGAGATCGGGCACGGCAACCTCGCCGAGCGCGCGCTCGCGCGGATGATCCCGCCGGCGGACCAGTTCCCGTACACGATCCGCATCGTGAGCGAGATCACCGAGTCCAACGGCTCGAGCTCGATGGCCTCCGTCTGCGGCGGCGCGCTCGCCCTCATGGACGCCGGCGTGCCCATCAAGGCCCCCGTGGCCGGCATCGCGATGGGCCTCATCAAGGAGGGCGACAAGATCGCCATCCTCACCGACATCCTCGGCGACGAAGACCACCTCGGCGACATGGACTTCAAGGTCTGCGGCACCGCCAAGGGCGTCACCGCGATCCAGATGGACATCAAGATCGACGGGCTCTCGCGGGAGATCCTCGAGAAGGCCCTCAAGCAGGCCCGGGACGCGCGGCTGCACATCCTCGGGCGCATGCTCGCGACGCTGCCCACGCACCGCACGGAGATGTCGAAGTACGCGCCGCGCATCACCACCCTCAAGGTGAACCCGTCGCAGATCCGCCTCGTCATCGGCCCGGGCGGCAAGACCATCAAGGGCATCGTCGACCAGACCGGCGTCGCCATCGACGTCGAGGACGACGGCACGGTCAACATCGCCAGCGCCGACAGCGTCGCGGTGCAGCGCGCCATCGACATCATCCGCGGCCTCACCGCCGAGGCCGAGATCGGCGCGGTCTACAAGGGCACCGTCAAGCGCATCGTCGACTTCGGGGCCTTCGTGGAGATCTTCCCGGGCACCGAAGGGCTGGTGCACGTCAGCGAGCTCGCGCACACCCGCGTCGAGAACGTCGGCGACGTCATCAAGGAGGGCCAGGAGGTCGAGGTCAAGGTGCTCTCCATCGAGGAGGGCACCGGCAAGATCCGCCTCTCGCGCCGCGCCGTGCTCGAGCTCCCGGAGGGCGAGGAGGGCGAGCGCGCCAAGGAGCGCATGGAGAAGTCGCACAACGAGCCGCCCCGCAGCTCCGGCGGCGACCGCCGTGGTCCGCCCCGCGGCGGCGACCGCCCGCGCCGCTGATCGGGCGCCCCCGTCACCCCTCCGCTCGTCGCGCGATTGTGCGCGGCGGGCACCTTCGGTAGAGAGAGCCCCCATGATCGATCCGATGGATGTGGTGCTCGTCGGCGCAACCGGCGCCGTCGGGCAGGAGATGCTCCGCGTGCTGGAGCAGCGCGCCTTCCCCGTGCGCCGCCTGCGCGTCGTCGCGTCGCCGCGCTCGGCGGGCGGCACGGTGGCGTTCCGCGGCGAGGCCCTGGTGTTGGAGCCGCCCTCGGCGGGCGTCTTCGACGGCGCCGCGGTCGCGCTCTTCTCCGCGGGCTCGTCCATCGCCCGCGAGTGGGGGCCCGTGGGCGCCGCGGCGGGCTGCCTCGTGGTCGACAACTCCAGCGCCTTCCGGATGGACGCCGACGTCCCGCTGGTGGTGCCGGAGGTCAACGGCCAGCGCATCCCGGCCCGGGGCGGCATCGTCGCCAACCCCAACTGCTCGACCATCCAGATGCTGATGGCCCTCAAGCCCCTGCACGACCTCGCGGGCCTCGATCACGTCGTGGTCTCGACCTACCAGGCCATCTCGGGCAAGGGCGCCCGGGCGGTGGATGAGTTCGATCGCCAGCAGCGGGCCGTGCAGGCGGGCGAGGCGCCGCCGGTGGCCGTGCTCCCGGGCGTGCTCGCGGGCAACCTGCTCGCGGACTGGTCCCACGACCCATCGGGCTTCTCCGAGGAGGAGCTCAAGATCGTCGCCGAGAGCCGCAAGATCCTGGAGCTCGCCGGGCTGCGCATCTCGCCCACCTGCGTGCGCGTCCCGGTGCGCAACGCCCACTCGCAGAGCGTCTGGGCGCGCTTCCGCCGCCCCATCTCCCGCGCCGAGGCCCTCGAGTGCCTCCGCGCGGCCCCCGGCGTCGTGGTCGACGACCGCGTCGGCCCGGGCCAGCACCCCCAGCCGCGGCTGGTGTCGGGCACCGACGACGTCGCCGTCGGTCGCGTCCGGCAAGACCTCGACGACCCGCAGGCGCTCTCGCTCTGGATCGTCGGCGACAACCTCCGCAAGGGCGCCGCGCTCAACGCCGTGCAGATCGCGGAGCGGGCCTTCGGTGTGACGCCTTCGACCCGGGCATGACCACCCGCGTGACATCCTGGCAGGGCGCCCTGGCCGGCGACGCGCGCGGGCCCGCGGTGTTTCCCGACGATCGTGCGCCGCGCTCGGAGGAACGACCCTTGCTGCTCGCTCGAGGGATGTTGCGTCGTCAGATTCTGGTCGGGCTCGCGGTGATGGGTCTGTCGACCCCGGGTCTCGCCCAGATCTTCACCAACATCTCCCGCTCGGGTTCGCCCCGCACCACCGACCCGGGCGGCGTGCAGGGCGCGCTCAACACCACTTCCCCCATCGGCCGCCGCGACTGCGAGGGCGAGGAGTGGACCTTCACGATCAACTACTCCGCCAACCCCGGCGGGATGCTCACCACCTCCCTCCAGTACTTCGTCGGCGCCGACGCGATGGCGTGCTCGATGGCCAACGCCCGCGCGCCGGTGGTCTCGGGCACCCCGCGGTGCTGGCCCATCCGGCAGACGCCGTCGTTGACCTTCACCAACCCGACGACGCCGCTCAGCTACACCATCCGCATCCAGAGCCGGTACCTGATCGACCCGGAGGGCGGCAACTGCGAGACGCCCGGGACGACGCAGGGGACCTCGAACACCAACTACCTCTCGGTGCTCGCCTTCCCCCCGTCGGACATGAACGTCATCGGGACATACCCGATCTCGTATGACGTGACCCCGCCGGACGCCCCCACCGACGTGATCGCCGGGCCTGGCGAGGGGGTCGCGGTCGTCTCTTGGACCTACCCCGGCTCGCTCTCGACCTCGACGGACGGCGGCACCACCACCGCGGCGCCGCCCGACCTCCAGGGCTACTGGCTGCTCTGCGACCCGCCGCCCAACTCTTCGGCCCCGGCTGACGGGGGCGTGGTCGACGCCGCCGTGCTCCCCGGCGACGACGAGGAGGACGGGAGCGACGCCACGTGCGCGGCGTCGACGCTCGCGACCGTGGACGTCAACGACAGCGCGGTGTTCGCCCGCTACCGGTGCAGCGACCTCATCGGAGCGACCGCGACCCGCGCCGTGGCGCAGGGCCTCGTCAACGGGCGCTCGTACCGCATCGCGGTCGTGGCGCAGGACCTCGCGGGCAACCGCAGCACCGTGTCGGCCGCGGGCAACTGCGTGACCCCGGTGCCCATCACGGATTTCTGGGAGTCATACCGCGCGGCCGGCGGTCAGGCGCGCCCCGGCGCCTGCGCGGTGCGGGTGGGTCGGGTCGGCGGGGCGGGCGCGTGGATGGGTCTGGCGTTGGGCGTCGCGCTCTGGGCGCGGCGCAGGAGAACCCGATGAGTCGCTGGTGGTCATGTGCGGTCGCGGGTGTCATTGCTGTCGCGGCGCCGTCGGTCGCCAGCGCGCAGACCTTCGAGCTCTTCGGGCCCGACAGTTCGCGCAGCCGGCACGAGTCGGAGCAGAACTTCCTCATCGAGCTGCGGGGCGGCCCCTGGTACCCGAACACCGACTCGGAGTTCGACGGCCGCGCGACGCCCTTCGCGGACATGTTCGGCGCCACCAACCGCCTGCAGCTCGGCGTCGAGTTCGACTGGCAGTTCCTGCGCATCAACCCGATCGGGTCGATCGGTCTCGGAGTCGGCGCGGGCTACACCTCCGCCTCCGCCATCGCGCCGCTCACCCAGAACCCGATGCCCCCTGCGGCGGGCTGGGAGCGCCCCTCGGACGGCCAGGAGACGACCCTCCAGGTGATCCCGGCCTACGCCGTCGCGGTGGTGCGCATCGACGTCCTGGCGCGTCGCACCGTCATCCCCCTGGTGCCGTACATCAAATACGGGGTCGGGTATGCCTACTGGTGGATCACCAACGGCGACACCCTCTCGCGGCGCTCGCTCGGGCTCTCACCGGGCGCGAGCGCGACGGACTCCGACCTGGGCCAGGCCGCGACCGGCGGGAGCCTCGGCACCCACTTCGCCGCGGGCCTGATGTTCCGCCTCGACATCTTCGAGCCCGCGGTGCAGCGCGGCTGGGACCTCCAGATGGGCGTCAACCACAGCTACGTCTTCGCGGAGTACGTGCGCTCCGACATCGGCTCGCTAGGCTCGCGCCCGCAGCTGCGCCTCGGCACCGAGACGTGGAACGTCGGCCTCGCGATGGAGTTCTGATCGGGGGTTTGGGACGGGAGCGGTCGGCACCTCCTGAGGGAGGTGCCCGGCCGGAGGGGAGGGGAGGGGAGGGAGCTTCAGCGCTGCGCGGGCGGCGTCGAGGGGTTGCCGCACTCGGGGCAGAAGCGCGCGTTGGGCGCGAGCTCGACGCCGCAGCCGGTGCACACCTTCTTCGCGGCCACGGCGATGTTGCCGCCGCACTCCGCGCAGAACTTCCCGGGGCGCACCTGCGCGTTGCAGTGGGGGCAGGTGATGCTGCCGCCCTGCTGGGCCATCGCGCCGCCGGCCACGGCGCCCGCGGCCATCGCGCCGCCGAGGGCCCCAGCGCCGCCGCCGACGAGGCCGCCGAGCGCGCCGCCTGCGAGGTTGGACCCGAGCGAAGCGCCGACGCCGACCTGCGCGGCCATGCCCGCGAGGCCCGTGTTGGCGCCGCCCTGGGCGAGCCCGGCGCCCGCGCCGCGCATCGCCTCGAACTGCCCGAGGCGGTTGATGTCACCGCCGGCCATCTGCACGTACGCGGCGTCGTTGGCGCGGCGCTGGTCGAGCGCGAACTGCGCCGCCTGGGCCTGGTACTGCGCCGTCGACACGTTGACCTGCGCGGCGGCCGCGGCGGCCTGCGCCTGGAGGGCGGCGCGCTGGATGGAGATCTCGTCGACCTGGAGGCCGACCATCTGCTCGGCGACCTTCTGGCGCATCTCGTCGAAGCGCTTCACGTCCTCCTCGGGGACGTCGACCTCGAGCTTGGTGACCTTGACGATGCGGATGCCGGCCTGCGCGAGCTCGGTGGCGTTGGCCACGCACGCGGCGGCGAGCTCGTCCTGCATGTCCATGATGTCGAGCACCGAGCGGCGCTGCTCGCGGGCGAGCTTGCCGATGGTGCTCTTCACGGTGTTGAAGAACGAGTTCACGAACCAGTCGAAGATGTCCGCGTGCTCCTGGTACTTCCGCATTCCGAAGTACTGGTAGATCAGGGTCTCGGGGTTCTCGACGCGGAGCAGGATCTCACCGTGGCAGCGCGCCCGGAGGCGGATGCTGGTCATCGGGTCGATCATGTTCCCGAGGGTGCCGCCGAACTTCTTGGGGAACGGCGTCCGCTTGACGAAGAAAAGCTCCGTCATCAGGAAGTTGCCGCCCGTGTACTGGTCGATGAAGTTCGAGAGGAAGGGGATGTTCGCCGTCGACAGCGTGCAGCGCCCCGCGTCGAGGGTGCCCACCGGCCGACCCTCCTTGGAGAACACGCCCCACTCGTCCGCGCGCACGGTGCACTGCGCGAACATCGGGATCGTCTGATCGGGGTGCTTCCAGATCAGGTCGTTGTTGTCCTCCGGGCGCGCGATCATCATCTCGCGGACGCCGTTCTTCACCACATCGCTCTGCAGGAAGTTCTTCGCGCTGTCGATCAGTCCCATGCGTGCTCACCGGCTCCTCTGGTGTTGGGCATCGCCCTCCACCCACTACGCCACACTGCGACGTCTTACGCGCGACGACCATCGAGGCTTCCGGAGCCCCGCCGATCGTCGGCCGCGCCTTCGGGGCGGAACCATACTTTGCCGCCCCGGGCGCTTCAACCGCGACGTTCGCGGGACGGCGGCCGCGCCCGCCCACCCCCCCGCTGCTGGTGGATCGACAGCGAGCCCTTCCCCGACGCGGGCGGCACGAGGCACCCCGGCCGGGTCCCGATGAGGTCCTGGCGTCCGGCCTTGACGAGCGCCTCGCGGGTCTCGTCGTGGTGCGCCGGGTCCCAGTACAGGATGAGCGCCTTCTGGAGCCGCTTCTCGTAGAGGTCGCGGGCCGTGTACACGGGCGTCCGCGAGAGCGGGTCGATGCCCGTGAAGTACATCGTCGTCGCCACGCTCATCGGCGTCGGGATGAAGTCCTGCACCTGGCGCGGCTTCATGTTGCGGGACTTCAGCCAGAGCGCGAGGTCGACCATGTCCTTGAGCGTCGAGCCCGGGTGCCCGGAGATGAAGTACGGCACCAGGAACTGGTTCTTCCCCGACTCCTCGCTCGCGCACTGAAACTGCTCGGCGAAGCGCTCGTAGCTCTCGATGCCGGGCTTCTTCATCTTGTCGAGCACGTCCTTGTTGGAGTGCTCCGGGGCCACCGAGAGCTGGCCCCCGGTGTGGTGCTTCGCGAGCGTCTCGATGAACTCCGGCGAGCGCTCGGCGAGGTCGTAGCGCACCCCCGACGCCAGGAAGACCTTCTTCACCCCGGGCTCTTCGCGCACCCGCTTCATCAGCGAGAGCAGCGGCCCGTGGTCGGTGACGAGGTTCTCGCAGATGCCCGGGTGCACGCAGGAGAGGCGCCGGCACGACGCCTCGATCTTCTCCTCCTTGCAGCGCATCTCGTACATGTTGGCGGTGGGGCCCCCGAGGTCGCTGATGACCCCGTTGAAGCCCTCCATGCGCCGCAGCGCCCGCACCTCGCGCAGCACGCTCTCGGCCGAGCGCGACGAGATCACCCGCCCCTCGTGCTCGGTGATGGAGCAGAACGTGCAGCCCCCGAAGCACCCGCGCATCGTCACGATGGAGTGCTTCACCGTCTCGAATGCGGGGATGGGCGCGTCGTACTGCCAGTGCGCCTTGCGCAGGAAGGGCAGGTCGTAGAGGCCGTCCATCGCGC
Organism: Myxococcales bacterium; assembly: GCA_030652255.1. Lineage (GTDB taxonomy): Bacteria > Myxococcota_A > Polyangia > Polyangiales > SCUS01. The sequence goes on from JAUSAZ010000210.1 coordinate 87,165, forward strand.
TGGTCTCGAGCGCGAAGGCGGGCGGGTTGAAGTACACCGCCTCGTGCTCGTGGGCCTGCAGCAACGGCCGCGCGTTGCCGGGGTTGGTCTCGTACTGAAACGCCCGGGACATCTCCGCGAAGGCGGCCTTGTCGGTGCGCGCCTGGTCGTAGGTGGGCAGCACCACCACGCCACCGTCCGTCGTGTGACGGCTCGGCGCGATGCCCTCCCACTGCCCCTTGCGCAGGACGTACGCGGTGCCGCGCACGTCGCGGATCTGCTCGATGCGCTCGCCCTCCTTCAGGCGCCGCGCGACCTCCCACACGGGGCTCTCGCCCATGCCGAAGATCAGCAGGTCGGCCTTGGCGTCGAGCAGGATCGAGCGCCGGACCGAGTCCGACCAGTAGTCGTAGTGGGCGATGCGGCGGAGCGACGCCTCGATGCCGCCGAGCACCAGCGGCACCCCCGGGAAGGCCTGCCGGCAAAGGTTGGCGTACACGATGGACGCGCGGTTGGGGCGCAGCCCGGTGCGGCCGCCGGGCGAGTACTGGTCCTCCGCGCGGACCTTCTTCTGCGCGGTGAGCTTGTTGAGCATCGAGTCGAGGTTGCCCGCCGTGATGCCCACCATCACCCGCGGCACCCCCATGCGCAGGAGGTCTTTCGTGTCGCGCCAGTCGGGCTGCGCGATCATCCCGACGCGAAACCCCCGCCCCTCGAGGAAGCGCCCGATGAGCGCCCCGCCGAAGGCCGGGTGGTCGACGTAGGCGTCCCCGTTCACGATCAGGATGTCGATCGCGTCCCAGCCGCGGGCGTCCATCTCCTCCCGGGTCGTCGGCAGGAAGCGTCGGAGGTCGCGCGGCGGCGCTTGCGCACTGCGTCGGAGGCTAACGAGGTCCATGGCTGGCCGGTACTCTAGTAGAGTCCGCGCGTGACGGTAGGCCTGCCGCAACGCTATCGGCTCCTCGGGCGCATCGGCGTCGGCGGGATGGCCGAGGTGTTCCGCGCCGAGCTGGTGAGCGCCGAGGGCATCACCCGCGAGCTGGTCATCAAGCGCGTGCACCCGCGGCTCGCCCTCGACCCCGAGGCGGTGCGGCGCTTCATCGACGAGGCCCGCGTGGCCGCGAAGCTGCGCCACCCCAACGTGGTGCAGGTCTACGAGTTCGGCCGCGCGGGCGACCACCACTTCCTCGCGATGGAGCTGGTCGAAGGCTGCGACCTCGCCACGCTCCTGCGCCGCGCCCAGGGCGGACGCCTCGCGCCCGGCGTGGCCCTCGCCGTCATCGACGCGCTGCTCGACGGGCTCGGCTACGTCCACGCCCTCCGCGCCGCGGACGGCTCACCGCTGGGGCTCGTGCACCGCGACGTCTCCCCCCACAACGTGCTCCTCGGCCGCGCGGGCGAGGTGAAGCTGGCCGACTTCGGCATCGCGCAGGCCTCCGCCGGGGGCGCCAGCGGCCTCGGGGCGGTCGAGGGCAAGCTCGCGTTCATGGCCCCGGAGCAGGCCCGCGGCGACCGCATCGACGCACGCTCCGACCTCTTCTCCGCCGCCGCGATCCTCCACGAGATGCTCACGGGCGCCAGGGTGTACGGCGACGCGACGGGCGATGCCTTGCGAGAGCGCGCGACGCGCGGGGCGCTCGAGCTCGCCGCGCTGGACGCGCCGCTCGCGCCGATCGACGCCGTCCTGCGGCGGGCCCTCGCGCCCGCGCCGGACGACCGCTACCACTCCGCGGGCGACCTCCAGGAGGCCCTGCGCGCAGCCGCCGACCCGCTCGGCCTGCGCCCCGAGGTGGGCGCCCTGCGCGCGCTCGTCGCGCGAGACTCCGTCCCCGACGTCGCGTCGCTGCAGCCCACCGACCGCACGCTCACCGACGCGGTCGTGTCCCCGGCCGAGCCTTCAGCGCAGGCCCCCGGCCCGACGCGGCCGCCCCCCAAGGCCGGCCGACGGTTGCTCTTCGAGCGCGTCGCCATCGCCCTCGGGGTGCTGGTGGTGAGCATCCTCGCCGAGCGACGCACACGCCCGATCGCGCGCCCGACCGCGGGGCTGCCGGCCTCCGTGCGAGCCGGTCGCCCGCTCCGGCTGGCGATGCCCACGGGGGTCGGCGCCGCCTGGTGGCAGGGCGCGCTGCGCCGTCGCCTGGAGGCCGCGGTCGACGTACGGGTCGAGCGGGTCGAGCTCGACGGACCGGTCGCCACCGCCCGCGCGCTGCGCTCGGGCGACGTCGACCTCGCGCTGGTCCCCTCCGAGGCCCTGCGCGCCCTGGTCACCGCCGACGCCGTGCGCCGCCTCGACACGGTGCTGCCAGAGATCGACGGCGCGGGGTACCTCGCGCTGCGCGCGTCGCTGCGCGCAGAGTCGCTTCGGTGGGGCGCCAGCGTCGGCGCCGAGGGGGAGGGCACCTACGCGCTCCCGGTGGCGGCCGACCTCGTGGCCTTCGGGGTGAGCGACGCGGCCCGGCAGCGCGCGCAGGAGTGCGTCGCGACGCAGCGCCCCGCGCTCGACGCATGGCTACGCGCCCACAGCCAGCTCCGGCTGCCCTCGGGGGCGAGCCTGCGCCGCGAGCTCGACGACTGGACCTCGTGGGACCTCGTGATCGCCTCGTGGTGCTGGTCGCGCCGCGGCGAGCGCCTCGCCACCGTGACGCCCGACGACGGCGCCGGGGTGGGGGCGGCGGTCGCCCGATGGGGCTCCCTCGGCGCGACGACGGACGGTGCCGTGCCGACCGCGGAGGCGCTGGCGGCGGCGCACGAGGCGACCGCCGTGCTCGCTGCCATGGGCGCGATCGCGGAGCCCGGAACGACCTCGGCCGAGGGCGCCGTGGTGGCCCGGTGGGCGTCCATCTCGTGGTGGTCGGGGCACCGCGTCGAGGCGTGGACCCTGGCCCGCCCGCCCCGAGGCGACCGCCTGACCCTCGATGCCCTGGGCGACCCGGCGGGCGAGGGTCAACGAGGGGTCGTGGGTCGCACCTGGGGATGGTCCCTGGGGCGCGGATCGTCACGCACCGCGCGCGCCGCCCGCCTGCTGCTTCTCGTCGCCCGCGAGTCCGGCAGTGACGCGCTCGTGGACGAGCTCGGCGGCGCCCCCGCGATGGCCCGCCGCGCCCCTGCGCCGGGGCCGATCGGGGACTTCATCGCGGCCTCGTTGGCGCAGTCCCCCTTCGTCCGCCTGGAGGGGCCCGCGTCGCTCGACGAGACCGAGTCGCTCCCCGCCCGGGTCCGCACGCTGCTGGCCGACGAGCAGTGAACAACTCGTCCCCGCGGTGTGCTATCCAGTCTCCCATGTCGCAATGGCTCGGATACCTCGGCGCGATCGCGCTGGTCTGCGTAGGCGCAAGCCTCAACGCCCCCAACGCCCCCGCTGAACCGCCCCCCGCTCCCATCGTCGTCGCGGCCCCGGAGGCCCCCGTCCCCGCGATCGACCCGTCGGCCCCCGCCGCGGCCAACGCACCATCAGGCGGTTGAGCGCACTGACGGGCTCCGGTCTGGAGCCCCCGACGATTCGCTAGCGGCGCGCTAGCGAGGAGAGCAGCTGACGCGCTCCCTCGCTGGCCGGGTCGATGGCGAGCGCGCGACGCGCGGCGTCTTCCGCCGATGCGGCGTCGCCCACCCGCTGATGACACTCGGCGAGGCGGACGAGCACGCCCGCGTCGTGCGGGTTCGCCCGCGACGCACGCAGCCAATGCGCAGCCGCCTCCGGCCAGCGCCCGGCCTCCTCCTCGCGCCGCGCCTGCACGCCCGCGAGGGCGGCGCGGGTGTCCGCCAGCGCCTGCCCCGCCGTCTGCAACGCTGCGACCCTCGCGGCCTGCGGGTCGAGCACCTGCGCGATGCAGAACTGCACCGACACGGCGATGCGCTCGACCTCGACGAGCAGGGTGTCCAGGTCACGTCGGTCGGCGCCCGTCGTCGGGGGCGGCGCAGAGACCGGGTTCGCGCGGCCGCCCCCGTCCATCGGCTGCGGATGGAACGATGGTCGGCGCGCAGGGGGAGCGCCGTTGATCGGCCTTGCGTCGCCCGGCGTCGGAAACGCCGGCTTGCGCAGCGGCGCCGGGACGACCAGCGGACCGTCGACGGGCGCCGAGGAGGGCCGCGCCTCGGGGGCCCACGAGCCCGCGCGCTCGTCTCGCGCGCCTCCTCCCGCCGGGGGCTTCGGGGGCGCCGGGGTCGTCGCCGGACGCGGCGGGGCTTGGGTCTCCCCTCGCCGCCCCTCGCCGCGCCGCAGCTGCTGGTCGTAGAGGAAGCGCCGCACCGGGTCGCCGAGCACCTCCGTCGCCTGGTCGATCGCCCGCAGGATGCACTCCACCCGGCGCTGGTACTCCCCCGAGGGGATGCCGACGAAGCGCGAGGCGTCCATGCGCTTGCGGAGGTCCCTCGCGGCCTGGTCGATGGCCTCCCAGGACGAGTCCAGCGCCACGGCCAGCAGCTCGTAGTGCGTGCGGCCGTTCAAGCGCTCGAACAGTCGATCGATCGCAACCCGGTCCTCGGTCGACAAGGCAGTCACATCAGCCATGGCTCGCGATCCCCTCCCCAGAAAATCGATGCCGGAACTCCCCCTGCGCCTTCTCGTCTACCCGCGACGGCGCCGTCAAGGTGGCGATTCCAGCACGCCTCCATGCGCTGAACATTTGTTGCCAGCAATTATGAACGGTCCATCGTCGTCGGGTACATCCGTTCAGCCAGCGGGAGATACCCCTCCCGTCGCACCTCCACGGAGACGCCATGACCAACCCGACCATCATCCTCCGCAACGCGGGCTTCTGCTTCACCTGGCGACGCACCACCGAGCGGGTGGTTCGAGTGAGCCTCTGGCGGGTCGACCCCGCCACCGGGCAGCGCCACTGGGTCACCTGCGCGCTGGCTGCCAACGACCGTGACACCATCCGCGCCCGGGCGCTCGCGCTCATGACCTGGGCTCGCGCGATCCCCACCGCGGCAGGACAGGACGTCCAGGCGCAGGCGGTCGCCACCTCGCTCGCGATCACCGCACACCGCCTCGCGCGACTCGACATCCCCGCCAACATCGGGCGCCGCAGCGGCGTCCACACCCCGCGCAGCCGCGCCGCCTGATCTTTCGTCGCTTGGACAGGTTATGTCCATCTCGCGTCGCTTCGACCCCCGCGGCACCCCGGGGGCGCGCTCGACGTGATGCTATGGTGCCCGCCACCCCCATGACCGACGACGACTCACCGGTCGCGCGCGACCCGCTCCGCGCCGCGCTGCTCGATCGCTTCGGCCTCGAAGACTTCCGCCCCTGGCAGCGGGAGGCCATCGACGCGCTGCTCGAGGGCGGGCAGGCGCTCGTCGTGGCGCCCACCGGCGGCGGCAAGAGCCTGACGTACCAGTTCACCGCCACCTGCCTGCCGGGCGTCACCCTCGTCATCTCGCCGCTGGTCGCGCTGATGGAAGACCAGGTGCGCGCGCTCGACCAGCGCGGGGTGTCCGCCACCTACCTCGCCTCGACCCTGCAGCCCGACGTCCGGCGCGCGCGCATCGCGGGCATGCTCGCGGGGCGCTACAAGCTCGTGTACCTCGCCCCCGAGCGCCTGCAGTTCGACGGCTTCGTCGACGCCTGCGCCCGCGCGAAGATCTCGCTCATCGCGGTCGACGAGGCGCACTGCATCTCGATGTGGGGGCACGACTTCCGCCCCGACTACCTTCGCATCGGCGACCTCATCGAGCGCCTGCGGCCGCCGCGGCTGATGGCCTGCACCGCCACGGCGACGCCCGACGTGCGCAACGAGATCCTGGAGCGGCTGCGCTTCGACCGCGAGCGGGTGAGGGTGGTGCTGCGGGGCTTCGCCCGGCCCAACCTGCACCTCGCGGCGCGCACCGTCGACGGCCCGACGGAGTCCAAGGAGACCGTCCGGCGCGAGCTGCGCCGGGTGCTCGGCGACCCGGTGCGGCCGCGGGGCGGCGCCATCGTCTACGCCGCCACCCGCAAGAACACCGAGGGCTTCGCCGACGACCTGCGGCGCGCCGGGTGGAACGCCGCGCCCTACCACGCCGGCCTCGGCGCCGACGAGCGATCGAGCCTCTCCGAGCGCTTCAGCGAGCGGCGCATCGACGTGGTCGTCGCCACCAACGCCTTCGGCATGGGCATCGACCGGCCGGACATCCGCACGGTGCTGCACCTGCAGCCGCCGTCGAGCATCGAGTCGTACTACCAGGAGGTCGGCCGCGCGGGGCGCGACGGCGCCGAGGCCCACGGCCTGCTGCTCTGCTCGGGCGTCGACATCGCCCTGCGCCGGCGGCTCACGCAGATGGGCACCGACGGCCAGGCGCCCGACCCCGCGCAGGCCGCCCGCGCGTGGACGCTCTTCCGCGAGCTCCTGCGCTACCTCGACGCGGGCACCTGCCGGCACGACTTCATGCTCCGGTACTTCGGCGACGAGCGGGAGATCCTCGGCGGCTGCGGGCACTGCGACGTGTGCGCCACCATCGATCAGCGCGACGACGAGGTGCCGCAGGCGCAGGTCGACACCACCGTCCGCATGGGGCTCTCCGGGGTCGCGCGCGCCCGGCAGCGCGGCGGGTTGCAGGCCATCGCCGAAATGCTGCGCGGCGCGTCGTCGCAGCGCACCCAGCGCTTCGGCTTCGACCAGCTCTCCACCTTCGGCCTCCTGCGCGACCGCTCGCAGCCGTGGGTGCTCGCGCTGCTCCGGGGCTTCCTCGCGGCCGGCTGGATCGACCTCAGCCCCACCGAGCACCCCGTGCCCTTCGTCACCGCGAGCGGGGCCGCCGTGATGCGCGGCACCGAGCCCGTGCGCTTCCGCCTCCCGCCCGACCGCGAGCGACCGCGCGCCGCCGCGGCCCGTCGCCCGACGGCCGAGGCGGCGGTGGGCACCTACGACCCCGCCCTCTATGAACGCCTGCGGGCATGGCGCGCCGAGGAGGCGAAGCGCCGCGGGCTGCCCGCGTACGTCGTGGCCTTCGACCGCACGCTCCAGGAGGTCGCTGCCCGGCGCCCCGGCGACCTGTCGTCCCTGTCGCAGGTGCACGGCCTCGGACCCGCGCGCGTCGAGGCCTACGGCGAAATCCTGCTCGACATGCTCCGGTCGTCCGCCGCGACCTGAGCGCCCCGCACGACTTCTTCGCCGCAGCGCGAGGAGCTTGCAACTGCATCGGCAGCCGATGCATCTACTCGTCGTCGTGCTCAACCGCCGCATTCGCGCTCGCGTCCTCGCCGTCACCCTCACCGCCGGAGCGCCCGCCGCCGCGCAGATCGGCGCGACCACCCGGGCCGACCCGACGCCCGCCGCACCGGCGGCCTCGTCGGCCCCGCGGCTCACCCAGTTCGTGCAGGCGGACTATCCCCCCGCCGCGCTCGCGCAGGGCCTCGAGGGCTCGGTGCTGCTCGAGCTCACCATCGATCCGACCGGCCACGTCACCCAGGTCACCGTCGCGCAGCCCCTCGGCAACGGCTTCGACGAGGCCGCGACCGCCGCCGCGCGCACCTTCGTGTTCGAGCCCGCGCGCCGCGATGGCGTCGCGGTCGCGTCCATCCTCCGCTACCGCTACCGCTTCAGCGCCGCGGCCGCCCGCGAGGCCCAGCGCCCCCGGCCCCGGGCCCTGCTCCGCGCGACGGTGCGGGGGAGGGCCGACCAGCCGGTCGCCAACGCCGCGGTCACCCTCACGCTCCCCGACGGATCGACCCGCGACGCCACCACCGACGCGGCGGGGGCGTTCCGCTTCGAGCTCGAGGTGGTCGGCGACATGCGCCTCGCCATCCGGGCCGAAGGGTTCGACGCCCTGGAGGTCACCGAGCCCGTCGCCGACCGCGAGGACGTCGGGCTCACCTACCGGCTCACCCCCGCGCGACCCGCGGCGCCCGCCGCGACCCCGGGCAGCCCCGTGTCCGAGGCGACCCCCGCCGAGGACGAGGACGAGGCCACCGTGCGCGCGCGCCGCCCGCCGCGCGAGGTGACGCGCCAGTCGCTGGAGTTCCGGGAGATTCTTCGCATGCCCGGCACCGGCGGCGACGCCCTGCGCGCGGTGCAGAACTTCCCCGGCGTCGCGCGCGCCATCAACGGCCTGCTCATCGTGCGCGGCTCCACCCCGCAGGACACGCAGATCTTCGCCGACGGCACCTCGATCCCGCTCGTCTACCACTTCGGCGGGCTCTCCTCGGTGGTGAGCACCGAGCTCCTCGACCGCATCGATTTCTACCCGGGCAACTTCAGCGCGCGCTACGGCCGGGCCCAGGGCGGCATCGTCGACGTCGGGCTGCGCTCCCCGAGGCGCCAGGGCTTCCGCTTCGTCGCCAACATCAACCTCATCGACGCGAGCCTCTTCGCCGAGGGGGCGATCACCCGCAACCTCAGCTTCGCGGTGTCGTTTCGCCGCAGCTACATCGACGCCATCCTCGGCGGGGTGCTCAGCGGCATCAACGCCGTCTCCTTCACGTCGCTCCCGGTGTACTGGGACTACCAGGCCCTGCTGGAGTACCGCCCGACCTCCCGCGACCGCATCCGCCTCGCCTTCCTGGGCTCGGACGACTCGCTCTCGCTGATCCTCAACCAGCCCTCGGAGGTGGCGCCGCGCTTCTCGGGCAGCTTCTCCACGGGCATCGGGTTCCACGCGGGGCAGCTGCTCTGGGATCACACCTTCTCGACGAGCGTGTCGAGCCGCGCGATGTTCTCCATCAACCGGAACGCCATCAACGTCGGCGGCGGCGACGTCTTCGGCCTCAACCTCAACTTCTGGAACATCACCGGCCGCTACGAGCTCACCGCGCAGGTCAACCGCCGGGTGCGCGCCAACCTCGGGATGGACCTCACGGGCGGCCCCGCGGAGATCCGCTTCAACGGCGTGCGCATGCCCACCGAGGGGCAGCAGCCCAACCTCCAGAACCTCGCGCGCGTCTCCACGCAGGACGCCGACACCCTCTACCGCCCGGGCGCCTACGCCGAGCTCGAGGTGACGCCCACCCCGCGGCTGCGCCTCATCCCCTCGCTGCGCGTGGACTACACCCGCGACGCCAACCGCAGCTGGGCGGTGCAGCCGCGCTTCTCCTTCCGCTGGGAGCTCGCGCGCGACTGGTTCATCAAGGGCGGCGTCGGGGTGTTCAACCAGCCGCCGCAGCCGTCGCAGAGCTCGAGCGCGGTCAACTCCTTCAACCCGTCGACCACGGTGGGCAACCCCTTCCTCGGGACGCAGCGCTCCATCCACTACGGCCTCGGGATGGAGCACAACTTCTCCCGCTACGTGTCGCTCTCCGCCGAGGGCTTCTACAAAGACCTCGACGAGCAGATCATCGCGCAGCCCTCGGTGCTGGGCGCGGCCTACCTCAACTCGGGCATCGGGCGCATCTACGGCGGGGAGATCCTGCTGCGCCACCGACCGTCGTCGCGCTTCTTCGGCTGGCTCGCGTACACCATCTCCCGCTCCGAGCGCCGCGACTCACCCGCCTCCACGTACCGCATCTTCCAGTTCGACCAGACCCACATCCTCACCCTGATCGGGAGCTATCGCCTCGGGCGCGGCTGGGAGGTCGGGCTGCGCTTCCGCTTCGTCACGGGCAACCCCACCACCCCCATCATCGGCGCCGTCTACAACGGCGACACCGGGACGTACACGCAGATTCCCGGCGCGTCGTACTCGGCCCGCAACGCGCCCTTCCACCAGCTGGACGTGCGCATCGACAAGACATGGACCTTCCGGCGCGGCAGCCTCAACCTCTTCCTGGAGGTGTTGAACGTCTACAACAACGCCAACCCCGAGGGCGTGCAGTACAACTACAACTACACCCAGTCGACCACGGTCACCGGCATCCCGATCTTCCCGAACCTGGGGTTCCGATATGAGTACTGAGATGAACCTGCTGCGCGCCCTCGTGGCCGCAGGATGCGCCCTCGCGATCGGCGGCTGCGGCGACGAACTCGCCCCGGCGTGGCAGATCCGCGCCTTCCGGCTCTTCGGGGCGAAGATCGAGAACATCACCCGCAGCGCCGCCGACCCCGGCGTCACCGAGGCCGCGCCCGGCGAGCGGGTGCGCCTGACCCTCTCCTACGTCGACCCCGCGACCACGCCCCGCCCGGTCAACGTCACGTGGGTGTTCTGCGCCGAGGCGACGGTGATGGGCACCACCTTCGGGTGCAGCGCCCGGGGCTTGTCGGTGCTCACCGGCCCGGCGGTCACCTACGAGGTGCCGCGCATCGAGTTCTCCGTCGACCCCGCCAACCGGCCGCGCATCCAGATCGTCGCCATGGCCTGCGCGGGCGGCACCGTCGCCCTCGATCCCAGCACCGCGCTGCCGCGCTGCCAGGGGGAGGGGAGCGAGTCGTGGGTGATGACCCGCTCGCTGCTGGTGCGCACCGCCGAGACGCTGCCGCCCAACCACAACCCCTTCATCGATCGGGTGGGGTTCATCCTGAGCGGGCGCCCCCTCGCGGAGGCAATGGTCGTCGGCGACGAGACCCCCCTGCGCGTGCCCCGGTGCACCACCGACCCATGCATCGAGCACAGCTTCGAGGTGGGTGTCGCGGAGGGCTCGCGCGAGGTCCAGTCGACCTTCGACCTCCAGGGCAACCGCGTGATGACCCCCGAGCGGCTGCAGTTCGGGTTCTTCACCGACAAGGGCGAGATGGACAACACCTTCCGGGTCGACTCCGCGATCACCCCCAACGGCCCCATCCTCAACCGCTGGATGGCGCCGCGCGAGCCGGGCCCCGTGCGGCTGGTGTTCACCGCCCAGGACACCCGCGGTGGCTTCGACGTGGTCGAGCGCACCGTCGTGGTGGAGTGACCCTCAGCCCTCGCGGTTGTCGATCTGGGCGCGCTGCAGCGTGCCCGAGTAGTCGATGTAGACGGTCTTGATCTCCGTGAAGAACTCATAGGGCGCCCATCCGCCCTCGCGGTGACCGTTGCCCGTGTCCTTCACGCCGCCGAAGGGGAAGTGCGCCTCCGCACCGATGGTGGGCGCGTTGACGTAGGTGATGCCCGACTGGAGCCGGTGCACCGCGCGCATCGCCTGGTTGACGTCGCGCGTGTAGATGGACGAGCTCAGCCCGAAGGGGACCTCGTTGGCGATGTCGATGGCCTCGTCGAAGTTCGACGCGCGAATCACGGCGAGCACCGGGCCGAAGACCTCGCTCATCGCCAGCTCGCTGCCGCGCGCGACCTCGTCGATGACCGTGGGCGGATAGAACCACCCGCCCTGGAGGGACGCCTCCGTCGGGAGACCACCGCCGCAGCGCAGCGCAGCCCCCGCGGCGATCGCCCGCTCGACGAAGCCGTGCACCCGCGCCCGCTGCGCCTCGCTCACCAGCGGGCCCACCTCCGTCGCCGCGTCGAGGGGATCGCCCAGGCGCATCGCCTTCGCGCGCTCGACCAGCGACCCGATCATGCGGGCGTGGGCGTCCCCCACCACGATGAGCCTGCTGGTGGCCGTGCAGCGCTGGCCCGCGGTGCCGAAGGCCCCCCAGAGCACGCCGTCGATGGCGAGCCCGAGGTCGGCGTCGGGCATCACGATCACCGGGTTCTTGCCGCCCATCTCGAGCGAGACGCGCTTGAGCATGCGACCGCCGGTCTCGGCGATGGCGCGACCCACCGGGGTGCTCCCGGTGAAGGCCAGCACGCGGGTGTCGGGGTGGGCCACGATCGCGGCGCCGACCTCCTCGCCGAAGCCGTGCACGATGTTGAGCGCACCCGGTGGGAGACCGGCGTCCCAGAGCGCCTGGGCGAACATGGCCCCGCTCGCGGGCGCCTCCTCGGCGGGCTTCCACACGATGGTGTTGCCGCACAGCAGCGCCGGAAGGATCTTCCAGCTGGGGACGGCGACGGGGAAGTTCCACGCGGTGATGACCCCGACGACGCCGATGGGGCGGCGGAGCGTGAAGCCCATCTTGTCGGAGAGCTCGGAGGGCGCCGTGCGGCCGAAGAGGCGCCTGCCCTCGCTGCCCGCGTAGAAGGCCGTGTCGATGGCCTCCTGGATGTCTCCGCGAGCCTCCTCGAGGCGCTTGCCCATCTCCCGCGCCATCACCTCGGCGATGGCGTCCTTGCGGGACTGCAGCAGGGCCGCGGCGCGGAACAGCACCTCGCCGCGGGCCGGCGCGGGTACGAGCGACCAGGCGTCGAAGGCCGCCCGCGCCGAGGCGACCGCGCGGTCGACCTCCACGGCGGAGCCGCGGGCGACCTGCGCCACGAGCGAACCGGTCGTCGGGGAGCGGAGCGCGAACACGGCGCCGCTGTCCGACGGGACATCGTCCGCCCCGATGTGATGGAGGAGCGTGGTGGGAGCGTTGGTCATAACGGAGTCTCGGTGAGGGCTGTGAGGGAGTCGCGACGACGACGGAGGGAGATGACGCTCAGGAGCCGGGCGGAACGAAGGGCTTGAACTCACCCGGCGGCGGCGGCGGCGGCGCAGCCTCGGCGGCAGGCGGCGCGGCGGGGGGCGGTGCGGGCGCGGCTTGCGCGAAGGGGTTGAAGGGTGCCGCCGGGGCCGGAGGCGCGGCCTGCGCGAAGGGGTTGAAGGGCGCCGCCGGGGCCGGAGGCGCGGCCTGCGCGAAGGGGTTGAAGGGCGCGTCGACGGGCGGGGCGGCGGGAGGCACCGGCATGGCGGGCATCGCCTCGGTGCGAGGGAAGCTGGCGGGCATGGCCGGAGGCGCGGCCTGCGCGAAGGGGTTGAACGCGGGCTCGGGGATGCCGGGCTGGGCCGGCGGCGCCGCAGGGGGAGGGCCCCCGGCGAAGGGGTTGAACGCAGCGGCCGGCGGCGGGGGGCCCTGGACCGGCGCGGGAGGCGCACCCGCCGCGAAGGGGTTGAACTGCGCGGGGGCGGCGGCCGGCGGCGCTCCCTGGGCCTGCGCCGCGAAGGGGTTGAAGCCCCCTCCGGGCGGCGCCGCCTGCGGGGGGATCGCCTGCGGCTGCGCCGGCTGCGCCTGCTGCTGGGCGAAGGGGTTGAAGCCGCCGCCCGGGGGCGCCGCAACCGGCGCGGGCGCCGGGGCCTGACCTGCGGGCGCGGGCGCGCCGCCGGGGGGGCCGCCGAAGGTGGCGATGCGCGCGACGCCCGCCGAGATGGCGCCCGCAGCCGAGGCCAGGAAGCCGGCGCCTGGCGCACCGGGGGCCGTGGGCGGAGCGCCCGGCGCGGCGGGGGCGGCCGGCCCGGCGAAGGGGTTGAGCCCGGCGAAGGGGCTGCCGCCGACCATGCCCCCCGCGGCGAGGGGCGAGACGCCGCCTGCGCCGAAGGACGACTGCGCGCCGAAGTTTCCGCCGCCCGCAGGCGCGCCGATGGGCCCGAATCCGCTGGAGCTGGCGGGCGCCCCGGGGGCGGGCGCGGCCGGCGCGAGGCGGACGTTCATGTTGCTCACCCAGGCCTCGCGACCGTCGTCGAAGCGGACCTTCACCAGCTGCGCGGCGGGGTTGATCTCCACCGCGGTGCCTGGGGCGAAGCCGCCGCCGAGCCATGAGGCCATCACCCTTGATCCTGCCGCCATCGCGCTCATCGAATCGTTGCTCCCTCGTTGGGTGTCCGCGCGACGCAGCGTACACGCCCGGCGGCCGCCGCGCATCGGTCGCGTGTTACGGTCGCGCCCGGCGAAGCGAAACCCGATGGCGCGACCCCACCAGCCCCCGCCCGACGAGGTCGCGCTCCCCGACGGGGCCCCCGATCGCGCGCTGCTGCGCGCCTCGCTGCGCCGGCTCGCCGCTGCGGTGCAGGCCGCGCTCCCGCCGCTCGCGGCGATGCACCGCACGGCGAACCACCCCTCGTCCGACACCCACTGGGTGCGCTGGGCGCCGACCGCCGGGGCCAGCGGCGCCGCGGTCGTGCTCGGGGTCGGCCCCGACGAGGTCACCATCTCCGCGGGGTTCTCCGCGCGCGGCCGCGAGCACGTCGACCGGCGCTCCCGCCTCGGGGAGCTCGCGCGCCGCAAGCGGGAGTTCGCCGACGCGCTGCCGCCGCTCCTCGTCACCCTCCGCGCGGCGGGCGCGACGCTCCACGCCGACCGCGGCTCGGACGAGGCCCTCTCGGAGATCGACTGGCTGGCCTCCGCCTCCGCCGGGGCCATGCGATTCCGCGCGTCGGACCCGCTCGGCGGCGCCCCGGAGCTCGTCGACCTCTGGCGCGCGATGCTCCGGCCCGGCGCGGGCGCGACCGAGGCGGAGCTCGCCCTGCTGTCCCGCTGGGCCGCCGAGCGCTGCGCGCGACTGCTGGCGTTCTGGTCGCAGCTCCTCGGGTGGAGGCTGCCCGCCGCGGTCGTGACGGCGGTGCGCGACCGCGCCGCCGCGGTGCGATCGCTGCGGTGGGACGAGCGCGCCTTCGGCCCCACCGCGGCGCCACCCTCGCTGCTGCCCGACGCATCGACGTGGTGCTACGACCCGCTCACGGGCTGGTTCGCGCCCGAGCGCTTCACCACGCTCGCGCCGCCGACGCTCGCCCACGCGCGCTGGCTCGACGGCGGCGCCACCACCGCCGCGGGCGAGGCCGCGTCGATGCGCCGCTCCGCCGACCCGGGGCTCACCGCCCGCTGGATCCAATGGATGCGCGTCCGCGACGCCGCCCTCGACGACGGAATCGTGCGCCGCACGAGCCTCCTCGTGCCGGCCGACCACCGCGACGGCGACGCGCCCGCGCTGCACGCCCTCGTCGCCGCCGTGCTCGCCGACGCGAGCGGCGACCTCGCCGTCGCGCTGGTGGGCCTGCTCGAAGGCGCCCCCTGGAGCGTCCGACCGGAGCCCGCCGCGGTCGCCGCGAGGGTGCGCCCGCGGTGGTCCCTGCGCGCCGCGACGGGGGCCTCGCGCCTGGGCGACCTCGGGCTGCTCGCCGCGGGCTGGGAGGGCGTCCGGGCGTGCGTAGGCGACGCCGCCGTGCGCCCGCTGCTCTGGCTCGCCGCGCGCCGCGCGCTGGGCGACCTGATGTGCGCCCCGGCGGCGTCGGGCGCCCGGGCCGAGCTCCGCTGCGCGCGCCCGTGGGAGATCGTCCCGACGATGCTACGGCCCGCCACGCTCGACGAGGTCGCGCGGCGCTTCGAGCGCTCGCTCCGCGCCGAGGGGCTGCGCTTCGAGCTCGACCACCTCCGCGCCGTGCTCGTCGGCCTGCGCACCCGCCCCTTCGCGGTCTTCGCGGGCGTCTCGGGCACCGGCAAGACCCGGCTCGCGCTCCGGCTCGCGCAGTTCGTCACCGGGGCGCTGCCCGGCGGGCCCGCGGCGCACGTCGCGGTGGTCTCGGTGCGCCCCGACTGGATCGATTCGCGCGGGCTCCTCGGCTACCTCAACGTGATGCGCGACCCGCCCGCCTACGAGCTCACGCCGGCCCTGCGCCTGCTGCTGCGCGCGGCCGAGCACCCCGCCGAGGCGCACTTCCTCATCCTCGACGAGATGAACCTCGCGCGGCCCGAGCACTACCTCGCCGAGCTGCTCTCGGCGATGGAGAGCGGCGCGCCCATCGACCTGCACGGCCGCGCGGCGCCGGTGGACGCGTCCGACGGCTCGGGCCTCGTGCCGTCATCGGTGCGCTTCGGGCCCAACGTGGTGGTGCTCGGCACCATCAACGTCGACGAGACCACGCACCCGCTGAGCGCCAAGGTGCTCGACCGCGCGTGGCTCTGGGAGTTTCCGCCCGCCGCGCCCACCGCGCTCCTCGCCACGTGGATCGACCCCGCCCCCGCGGAGGAGCCCGCCACGGAGACCGAGCGCCTCGCGCTCATGGTCGCGGACGGCGACCACGACCCCACCCGCGCGATGCTCCTCGCCATGGGCCAGGACGGCGTCGGCGCCACGCTCGACCGCCTGCACGCCGTCATGTCCGCGCACGGCCGGCCCTTCGGGTTTCGCGTCGTCGCCGAGGTGCTCCGCTTCGTCGACCGCTGCGCGCGCGACGAGCTCCCGGTCGCCCCCGGCTGGGCCCTCGACCGCGCGCTGCTCGGCAAGGTGCTGCCGCGCTGGAGCGGTCCTCGTCGCGAGCTGATGGCGCTCCTCAAGGCCGTGCGCCCGACCCTCGACGCCGACGCCCCGCCCCCGGAGCCGTCGCCCCTGCGCGGCGTGCGTGAGCCGTCCGTGGCCGCGCCACGTCCGGCGCTCCCGATGTGCCTCGCGCGCCTCGACGCCCTCCTCGAGCGATGCGCCCGCGAGGACTACGTGACCTTCACCCGCTGATCACCCGCACGGCGCACAGCTCCGACGGGCGCTTCGGGTCGTCGAGGTCGAGCACCACCCAGGCGAGCGTGGGGTCGTCGCGGTCGAACACGATCCCCTCGGCCTTCGTGCGGAAGACCGCCCCGTCGGGCGTGCGCATCGGCTGCTGGCCCGCGGCGCCGTCCGCATCGACGAAGCCCAGCACCGAGCCCGCGCAGTCGCCGTCGAGGTAGGTGTCGGGCGAGGCCTCCGCCGCGGCGAGCCAGGCCACGCGACCCGGCTGCGACGAGGGCCACGCCGTCGCGTCGGTGAAGCTGAGCGCGACCCCGTCGAGCGAGCCGAGCGCGTAGGAGGTCACCGCGCGCAGGGCCACGCTGCCATCATCGCCCGGCGCGTCGGCCCAGCGGATCATCGCCCCCAGGAGCTCTGCGAGATCGAGGTCGACGGTGGCGTTGACCGGCGCGACGCCATCCACCACGGCGCCGTTGCCCCGCTGGAAGAGCCGCACACGATCGCCCAGCAGCGCGGCGCCCTCCACGTTGAGCTCGCTCCCGGCGAAGCCTCTCTCCGCCCGCAGCGCGCGGTAGAGCGGGGCGGCGTCGATCCACCGTGGGTGGCGGTCGGAGCCCAGGACGAGGAGGCGCTCCCGGGCGGGCGTCGAGCCCGAGCCGAACGCGAGCAGGCGGCCGTCGGGCAGCGTGAGCACGGCCTCGAGGTCGGGCTTGCGGCGCTTGTTGCCGCGCTCGACCCCGAACTGGCGCACCCCGTCGGGCACCGGCAGCGCCACGGCCTCCGCGAGGCCGGTGGTGGGATCGACCAGCGCGACGAAGGCCGTGTCGTCCTGCACCACGGCGAGGTGATCGCCCCACCACGTCACGCCCGACCCGGCGCGGACGAAGGCCGGTCGGTCGAGCGCGGGCGCGGCGCCGTTGCGGTACCAGAGCGGGATCGTGCGTTCGACGACGACGCTGAGGCCTGGCGCGAGGGCCGATGCGACGATGGGCATCAGTCGTCGATGGGCTCGTAGTCGGCCTTCCCGGCGCCGCACTCGGGGCAGCACCAGTCGGCCGGAAGGCTCTCGAAGGCGGTGCCCGGGGGGACGCCCGTGTCAGGGTCGCCCTCGGCTGGATCGTAGACGTGTGCGCAGATGGTGCAGCGGTAGCGCTTCATGGATGCCTTGGACGCTACCAACATCCAAGCAGGCTCGGTCTACGTTTTCTCTTCGCGCTCGGCGGCTTCGAGCAGGGCCTCGCAGAACTCCGCGTGGCGCTTGAGCACCTTCTTCGGGACGTCACCCAGCAGGGACTCCGTGGCCCGCCGGATGACCTCGTCGGCCTCTTCGCGGCGACGGCTGCCCTTCTCGGTGATCGTGATGCGGTGCGCCCGGGCGTCCTGCGGGTCCTTCGCCTGGGCGACCAGGCCGGCCTCCCGCAGTCGCACCAGGATGGGCGTCAGCGACGACTTTTCGTAACGCAGCGTGCGCGCCAGCTTCGAGGGATTCTCCCCCCCGTCGACGCCCTCCAGGATCGCCAGCACCGCGAGGTCCGGCGCGCCGAAGTCCTCGAAGCCCGCGCGGGTGAGGGCCTCGCGGCAGTGCTGCGTCAGCGCCTGCGCCGCCCGCGCCGTCAGGAAGAGCGGGCTCGCGCGCAGCGCCTTCGGCAGCCGGTCGGTCATCCCTTACGTGTACCGGTAACCCCACGGCGCCCGCAAAGGCTGCTCGCGCGTTTAGCGGTCGCCACAATCGGGTGCTCAGTCGCGGCTGCTGGCCTTGCGCTCGATCCACGCGGCGACCTCGCGGGCGTGCGACACGCCGTGGGCGAGGATGCCCGGCGGCACCTCTCCGCGGTCGAGGTTGGCCCTCGGGACGAGCGCCCGCTTGAACCCGAGCTTCATCGCCTCTTCGAGTCGAGGCGTGCAGCGGGGCACCGCGCGCACCTCGCCCGCGAGCCCCACCTCGCCGAAGACCACGAGGTCGGAGGGCATCGCGAGCTCGACCACGCTCGACGCGAGGGCGCAGACCACCGCGAGGTCGGCCGCGGGCTCCTCGATGGACGCGCCCCCGGCGACGGACACGAACACGTCGCGGTCTCGCAGCGGCAGCCCCGCGCGCTGGGCCAGCACCGCCGTCAGGATGGACAGCCGCGTGCCGTCGACGCCCGTCGCGATGCGCCGCGGGTTGGGCGCCGCCGACGGGGTGACCAGCGCCTGCACCTCCAGCAGCAGCGGGCGCGCGCCGTCGGCCGACGAGACCACCACCGAGCCCGGGACGTCCTTCGGTCGCTCGGCCAGGAAGAGCGCCGACGGGTCGGACACCTCGCGCAGGCCGTCGCGGGTCATCTCCATCACGCAGAGCTCGCCGCTCGCGCCGAAGCGGTTCTTGATGCCGCGCAGCACCCGCGGGCCGCCCGAGCGCTGCCCCTCGAAGGCCAGCACCACGTCGACCAGGTGCTCGAGCACCTTCGGCCCGGCGAGCGAGCCGTCCTTGGTGACGTGCCCCACCAATATCACCGTGCGCCCCTGCTGCTTGGCCATCGTGACCAGCCGGGCGGTGACCTCGCGGAGCTGCGAGACGCTGCCCGCGGCGCTCTCCAGGTCGTTGCAGCGCATGGTCTGCACCGAGTCGACGGCGATGATCGACGGGTCGGCCTTGAGCACCGCGGCCTCGAGCGCGTCGAGCTCGCCCGTGGAGAGCAGCTTGAGCGCGGCGTCGCTGGCCACCCCGAGCCGCCGCGCGCGAGAGGCCACCTGCGAGGCCGACTCCTCGCCGCTCACGTAGAGCACCCCGCCGCGCACGTCGGCCTCGCGCGAGCGCGCCGCGAGGGCGGCCACCACCTGGAGCAGCAGCGTGCTCTTGCCGACGCCGGGCTCGCCGCCGAGCAGCACCACCGAGCCGTGCACGAGGCCGCCGCCGAGCACCCGGTCGAACTCCGTGAGGCCCGACGCCACGCGCGGCAGCTCGGCGTCGAGGGCCTCGTCGAGCGAGACCGCCCCGCCGCCCGCGGACACCGAGATGGCGTTGCGGGCCTTCCCCGCGCGGCCCTTGGGGGCGCGCTCTTCGACCAGGTTGTTCCAGGCGCCGCAGGAGGAGCAGCGGCCCGACCACTTGGGGTGCGAGGCGCCGCAGGACTGGCAGACGTAGACGGGGGAGTCCTTCACGGGCTGCGTACTAGCGCGCGCTCAGCACGCGGCGCAACGCCTCCCGTGACAGGATATGTCTCTCAGTACATCACGCCGACGACGCCGCGGAGCGTCTGGGCGGTGCTGAAGCTGAAGCCCGAGTAGGTGGACGACGCGCGCTCGTCCTCGCGGGGCCCGAGGCCCGCCATGGGGAAGAGCACGCCGTACTGGAGCGACGCGAAGAAGCCCGCGCCCGGACGGTCGCCGAGGGTGGTGTCCCGGAAGTTGGACTGGTAGGTGACCTCGGCGTTGATCTCGATGCCGAGGTCGGCGGCGTTGCCGCGGGTCTGCACGAACTCGCTCGCGCGCGACCAGATGACCGCCGCGCGGCCGTAGAGGCGGTCGCCGCCGGGCGAGTTGACGAAGGCGTAGGTGACCGCCGGGCGGAAGTAGTACGCGCCCGACACCTGACGGAAGATCTGCCGCCAGAGGATCATGTCGATGCGGTAGTCGGGGTGGAAGCGGAAGGTCGTGAAGGCCTGCGTCGCGCCGCGTTGGGGCGCGGTGAAGCCGTTCTGGAAGTTGACGCCCTCGATGTCGCCGTCGCCGCTGGCGAAGCCGGTGCGGAAATCGAGGGTGAGGCGGTTGTTGAGCAGCCGGTACTCGAACTCCATCGCGCCGCCGAACTGCGCGAGGTCGTACACCTGCGCGTTGCGCGTGCCGGCCGCGCGCGCGAGGTTGGTCTGCCCATAGATGAACGCGGCTTCCATCTCGAAGCGGAAGTTGCGGTGCAGCACCTGGAACCACAGGTCGCTGATGACCGCCCAGGCGTCGCGCTGGATGATGCCCGTGCCGACCCGCGGGCTGTCGACGCCGACCGTACGCTGGTCGACGGACTGCGCCGCCGTCTCTGCGCCGACGCCGACGAACTCCGTCGACAGGGCCTGGTTGCGGTAGAGCCCATAGAGGCCGCCGTTGATCACGAGCTGGCCGCGGCTCAGGCGCTGCCGGGCCTCGGCGGGGTCGACGCGCCGTCCGAGCGCGAGGCCGAACTGGTTGACGTCGTCGAGCTGCGACACGTCGATGGGCTGGCCCTGGCCGGCCTCGCGGGACAGCGTCTGCGAGGTGGCGCCGCTCGAGGGGAAGTCATAGAAGGCGGCGAGGAAGAGGTGCAGCGGGCGGATGCGCGCCGCGTACATGATGCGGTCGGAGTGGGTCTGGTAGTCGCTGTCGATGCCGTTGCCGGCGTTGGCGAGGATGCCCAGGCCCCACTGGCCGGGCATGCGGCCGAAGCGGAGCTGGCCGAGGCTCTGGTTGGTGACCTCGGCCCACGCGCGGCTCACCATGATGGAGGGCGTGAGGCTGTTCTGCTCGGTGGGCGCGACCTGGGTCTGGGAGAAGGCGCCGATGGGGGCCCACGGCGAGGCCTGTCCCCCGGT
Organism: Myxococcales bacterium; assembly: GCA_030652255.1. Taxonomy (GTDB): domain Bacteria; phylum Myxococcota_A; class Polyangia; order Polyangiales; genus SCUS01. Next base: position 107,765 of record JAUSAZ010000210.1, read on the forward strand.
GTAGTAGCCCTGCGGGGTGGAGCCGAGGATGAGGTTGTCGAAGACGTCGATCTGCGAGTAGATCGCGATGTTGTCCGTGATGTGGATCTCGGGGTTGAGCCGGAACCGCATGTTGGCCATGGTCTGCGTGCGCCCTGTGCAACGCCCCTGGGGGTTGTCGGGGCAGAGGCCGTCGAGGCCGTTGTCGGGGTTGCGCACCCACGGGAGCTGCGAGTTGGCGTAGCTGACGTTCGCGTCGCGGAGGGCGAGGTCGTCCCAGCCCACGTCGAACTGGTGCATCCACTCGGGGCGCACGCGGAGGTAGCCGTGGAGCTCGACCATGCTGCCGATGCGGTCGAGGAGGTTGCTCGGCGGGGGCGTCGGCGTGGGGCGCTCGGCGGTGGTCGCGGCGCGGTCTTCGGTGGCGGCCGCGGCGGCCATGTTGATGCCCGCGGTGTCGACCGAAGGGGTGGCGCTGGACGCGGGGTTCTGCGGGGTGTTCTGGGCGAGCGCGGAGGGCGCCAGCGCGGCGACGATCACGGCGAGAACGGTGGGCGACGGACGGCGCATGGACCTCCAGGAACCTCTGCTACGGGAAACCCGAACGAGGCGGTGCGCGACGGGCTAACACGCACGCGAGAGCAGCGTCAACGCGCTCGAACCGCCGCCCTCGCAGGGCCTCCGCGATGCTTGACCGTGCGGAGAGCCGGGACGTAGGGTGCGGCGCCTCCGGGCGCAGAACGCCCGGTGGGATACAGCATCGGGCAGACGTGGCGGTCCGTCGCCGCGCGCCGGAGAAGGTCATACGTGAGCTATCTGCGAGTGGTTCCGCTTGGGGGTCTCGGCGAGATCGGGATGAACTGCATGGCGCTCGAGACGCCGGACGGAATCCTGGTCGTCGACTGCGGCATCACCTTCCCCCGGGACAAGTACGGCGTCGACGTCATCCACCCCCTCTTCGAGTACCTCGAAGACCGCGCCGACGACCTCCTCGGGGTCGTGATCACCCACGGCCACGAAGACCACATCGGCGCGCTGCCGTACCTCCTCCGCAAGATCCCGCGGCCCGTGTGGGCGCCGCCCTACGCCCTGGCGCTCATCCGCGAGCGGCTGAAGGAGTTCCGCGACGTGCCGGAGCTCGAGCTGCACGCCACCGCGCCTCGTCGCCGCTTCTCCGTCGGGCGCTTCGAGGTCGAGCCGCTGCGGGTCACGCACTCCATCCCCGACGCGACCGCGCTCGCCATCCAGACCCCGGGCGGCATGGTGGTGCACACCGGCGACTTCAAGCTCGAGGACGGCCCCCTCGACGGCGAGGGCTACGACCGCGAGCGCTTCGAGCAGCTCGGGCACGCGGGCGTCTCGCTGCTGCTCTCCGACAGCACCAACGTCGACGTGCTCGGCAGCGCCGGGCGCGAGGCCGAGGTCGCCGTCGCGCTGCGCACGCTCATCGCCTCCAAGCGCGAGCGCGTGGTCATCGGCATCTTCCCCTCCAACATCTACCGCCTGAAGACCATCGGCGAGGTCGCCCGCGCCACCGGCCGGCGCATCTGCCTCATCGGCCGCAGCGTGCAGACCCACGCGCGCGCCGCCACCGAGCTCGGCCGGCTCGGGTTCACCGGCGACCTCATGGTGTCGCCCGAGAAGGCGAGGGAGGTGCCCCGCTCGGAGCTGCTCGTGATCGCCGCCGGCACCCAGGCCGAGCCGCAGAGCGCGCTCACCCGCCTCGCGTGGGGCGACCACCCCCGGCTCAAGCTCAACTCCGGCGACGCGGTGATCCTGTCGTCGCGCACCATCCCCGGCAACGACCGCGCGGTCTGGGACCTCATCTGCGAGTTCGAGCGCCGCGGCATCGACGTGCACGTGAGCGCCACCGACCCGGCGATCCACGTCTCCGGGCACGCGGGCCGCGAGGAGCAGACGCGGATGATCGAGTGGATCCAGCCGCGCGCCTTCGTGCCCGTGCACGGCACCTACCACCACCTCATGCAGCACGCGAAGCTCGCGCGCCGCCTCGGGGTGGGCAACGTCGAGCTCGTGGAAAACGGCCAGACCGTGCTGCTCGACCGCCACGGGCTCGTGCCGGGCGCGTCGGTGCGCGTCGGTCGGGTGCACATCGACGGCGGCGAGGAGATCCCGACGGAGATCCTGCGCGAGCGCGCGGCGATGGCCGAGACGGGCGCGGTGTTCATGTCGGTGCCGGTGACGAGCCAGTGGCGCCTCGACGGCTCGGTGGGCTTCCACGCGCGGGGCGTGGTCACCTCGCCGGAGATGGTCGCGAAGGTGCGCGAGGCGGTCGAGCGGGCGGTGCGGGAGCACCCCTCGGTCGAGCCGAGGCCGACGGCGGAGAGCGTGAAGGACGTCGCGCGCCGGGCGGCCCGGCGGGTGCTGCCGGGGCCGACCATGGTCATCGCGATCGAGGAGCGCTAGAGCGTCGGCGGGGGAGCGGTCGCTACCCCTTGATGCGGATGGCGACGAAGAGCTTGCCGACGTTCTTCAGGACGTTGGGCACGCGCTTGAAGAGGTTGATGGACGGCGGGCGCTTCTCGAGGATGCGCACGGGGATCTCCCGGATGCGCACCCCGCCGCGCTCGGCGCGGATGACCAGCTCGCTGGCGAACACGTCCTTGTCGACCAGGCAGGCGCGCACGACGTCGAGGAGGGCGGTGCGGCGGAAGGCCTTGAGGCCGTGCGTGTCGGTGCCCTTGAAGCCGAGCGTGAGCCGGAGCAGGCCGTTGAAGAACAGCGTCGCGGCGTGGCGCACCATCGGGCGCTCGTCCGAGGCGCCCTCGAGCACCTTCGAGCCGATGACCAGGTCGGACTCGTCGCTGGTGAGCACGTCGAGGGCGCGGCGGTAGAAGTCCATCTGACAGAGGTCGATCTCGTCGCACATGACGAACTCGCCGCGCGCCCGGAAGATGCCCTCGCGCAGGGCCTTGCCGTAGTTGGGCTCGCCCAGGGAGAAGAAGCGCACCTCGGGGTACTTCTCCGAGAGGGCGCGGGCGAGGGGGACGGTGCCGTCGCGCGAGCCGTTCTCCGCGAGGATGATCTCGAAGGGCCAGCCGAACTCCGTGAGCTGATCGCGGAGGTCGGTGACCGCCGCGTGCAGGATCTTCTCTTCGTTGTAGACGGGGATCACCACCGAGAGGCGCGGGTGTGGCGCGGGCTCGGACTCGGGCGAGCGCCCGCTGTCGTGGTCGCTCATCGCTCACCCCTCCTCGCGTATGCGGCGGGCCGGGGGCACGTCGGACTCTCGATGCGGAAGTGGCCAGTCACGTCGGCGGTTCTCGAATGGGTATATGGGTGGGTGGTCGCGGGCCCGGCGCGCGGGACGCGGCGCACGAAGGAATGACGTCGCGCCCGGGGATTAGTGGGAAATCGCCGGTGAGGTCAAGGCACGAATCACCGGGTGCCCTGCGACCGTCCGGTGAACGGTCGCAGGGAGCGGGTGAGCGGTCGGTGGGTGGGGGGAGTCGACGGGAAGGGACGGAGGGGGACGATCAGCCGATGGCGGCGTCGGTCGCGGCGGCGGCGTCGGTGGCCGCGGGCACGTCGGTCGCGGCGGGCACGTCGGTGGCCGCGGGCACGTCGGCGGCGGGCGCGTCGGTGACGACGGGCGCGTCAGCGACGGGCGCGTCGGTGACCGCGCCGTCGGTCACGCCACCGTCGGTGGCGGCGCCGGTGATGCCCCGGGGCTGGAGCGTGGTCGCGTAGGCGCAGTACGGCACCGCGTCGGTGCGGATGCCCGAGGTGTCCTCGGGGTACACGCAGAGCGCGCCGCCGGTGCAGTCGGTGTTGGTCTCGCACTCCTTGAAGATGCAGACCCCGAGGGTGTCGCCGGCGGGGCCGCGCGGCGCCATCATGGCGTCGTCGGGGCAGCCCGCGGTGGCGGTGGCGGTGTTGATGAACGAGCCGCAGAGGCCCTCGGTCGGGCGCATCGAGGAGAGCGAGAAGCAGATGCCGCGGCACTGCGCGACGCCCGTCGACTGGACCATCATCGGGTTGCAGAGCGCGCCGTCGGGGCGGAGCGCCGGGTCGGACGCGGTCGCCGCGCAGCGGCCCGTGCGGGTGTTGCAGCGCATGAGCGAGGCGTCACCGGCCTCGACGCCCGCGCAGTCGGCGTCCGTCGCGCAGAACGCGAGGCATCCCGGGCTCTCCATCTGGTTGGTGTTGAGCTGCAGCCAGTTGGTGGTGCAGAGCGAGCCGGTCGGGCAGGCGCCGGTCGCCTCGGTGCGCATCCCCGGCACGCAGGCGCGGGTGCAGAAGCTGAGCTGCTGCATCGTGGTGGTGTTGCCGAGCACGAGGCAGGTCGAGAAGCGGCCGCCGCACTGGCCCTCCTCCTCGGCGGTGGTGCCCTGGTCGCAGGTGTTGGCGGTGGTGCAGACGCGCCCGCCGCCCGTGGGGACGCACACGAGCTCGGCGGCCTCCGAGGCGCACGCCTCGTCGCCGGTGCAACGGCGGCCCGCGACGACCTGGAGGCGCGCGGGGCCCGCGTCGGGGCGGTCGGTGGTCGGCGTGCCCACGTCGGGGCGGTCGGTGACCGGGTTGCCGACGTCGGACGGACCGGCGTCCGCCGTGCCTGCGTCCGTGGGCGCCACCGGGTCGTCGCCGCAGGCCGTGGCCATGCTGGCAAGAATGATCAAAAGCCAACCGCTGTTCCGCTTCACTGGAGCCTCCTGTCGATGCACTGAATTTACGATCGCGCCGACGTCAGGGTGGCGCCGCCCAAGAAACACGCCTCGCGTTGTGACACGAGGCGCACGATGCTGGTCAATCGATGCGAGCCATCACTGATGAGGCTCATCCCCTGGCCCGCGGGGCCCGGCCGGTGACGGCCCGCAGCGCGCGCTCGGCCGCCGCCGCCGCCTGCGCGACCTCCTCCTCGCGACCGCCGAGGTAGAGGCGACCGAACTGCCCGAAGGTCACCACCTCGAGGAGGTTGATGTTGGCGGCCTTCTCGGCCTCGTTGGCCGCGAGGGCGGCGTAGCCCGCGGGCGCGATCTCGAGCACGTAGAGGGTCTCGCCTTCGAGCAGGAGCTGACCGTGCCGCATGCGATTGACCAGCATCGCCTGGTGGGCGTCGATGCCAGTGATCACCTCTCGCGACACGATCTCCGCGGTCATGCGGTCTTCGACCTTCAGGCCCGCGCGGGAGAGCATCGCCTCGCCGGCGGCGCGCACGTCCCCCTGGTCGAAGTGGTGGAGCTCGACGAGGCCGTAGGAGCGCTCGACGATCTGCATGCCAGGGAGCACCCGGGTGTGCTTCAACGCCGCGTCGGTGAGGCTGTTGATGGCGATGCCGGGGGCGATCTCCACGATGAGCGCGGCCTGCCCCGCGAGCGGCTGGAACCCCGACGACACCGTCTGGAAGAACCCGGCCAGCTGGGGCTGGAGCACGTCGATGTGGATGAAGGTTCGAAGCTGCACGGGGATGGTTTCGCTCGGGTACTCTGGAGGCGTCTCTGGTGGTGGGTGCCAGAGAAATGCTGGGCGAGAGCGCGCGGACGCTATGTGGATTCCCTACTCCCGTCAACCGTCTGTCACCTGCGGACTCGGGACGACGCGCGCCCGCTCAGGACTCGACCCGCGACCACAGCTCGACCCGCAGGCGCTCCTTCGAGGGGTCGCTGCGGGTGATGGTGCGCGCCGCGGAGAGCGCCGCGAGCAGCTCGCCCTCCATGCCCAGCGCCGGCACCGCCTGGCGGCCCGGGAGCAGCAATCGCTCGACGTCGCCGCGCAGCGGATGACCGCAGAGCCCGAGGAAGCCCGGCGACGAGAACTCCTCCAGCGGCTCCATGGCCTCCGCGGGCGACGGGCGGGCGACGGGGTTGCCGCTCGGGTCGTCGGCGCCGAGGCCGTCGTGGGGCGACTCCACCCACACGGTGTTGCGCTCGAGGAAGGGGATCACCCGCGCGAGCGCGCCCAGCACCCGCGGGCGCACCCTGCGGAGGGCTGCGTCGCCCGCGTCGACCAGCGCCCGCGGCAGCAGCGCCCCCACGCGCAGCGTGGCCTCGGGCCCGTCTCCCGGCGCCACCTCGATGGCCAGGAGGTTCTCCTCGGTGAGCGGCCGGGCGCCGTCCATCACCGCGAAGAGTCGCCGGGCCATCGCCACCGGGAGCACCTCGCGGCGCACCACCACGTTGAGCAGGTATCGGTAGTGACGCGGGCGCGCGGAGAGCATCGCCTGGGTGTACCCGCGGGACATGGGCTCGCCGGTGAGCCGGTGCGCCGCGGAGGCGTCGAGGCCGGTGACCACCCACTGCCCCCCGAGGCCCTCCTCGACCCCGGAGAGCTCCACGCCCACGGCGCGGCCGCGGCGCACCACGATGCGCTCGACGGCGTCCCGCGGGCGCACCTCGCCGCCGTGCTGGAGGATCTTCTCGAGGAGCATCCGGGTGAGCTCGTCGTGCTCGTCGCCGTCGAGCATCGCGGCGCGGGCCGAGCCGTGCGCGCGGGCGCGGCGGAGGGTGCTGAGCCCGTCGGGGTCGACCGCCCCGGCGAAGCGGCACTGGGCGTCGACGAAGGTGCGAAAGGCGTGGTCGCTCGCGAAGGCCCCGAGCAGGTCGGAGCCCGGCCGGAGGGGGAGGGCGTCGGCGAGCGCGCGGGCGCGGCGCCGCTCCCAGAAGCCCCCCGGGGGCCAGGAGAGGTCCGCCCCGAAGAGGGCGTCGAGGGCGGCGTCGGCGCCGGAGAGCGCGGCGTAGAATTCCTCCACCGCGCGGGGCACCTCGGGGAACTCCCGCAGCACCTCCGCCACGCGACGGTCGGGCGCGGCGGGGACGTCGACGCGCTGACGCGGGAGCACCACCTGCCACGCGGGGTCGAGCGCCGTGAGACGGCGGCGCACCGCGGGCAGCAGCGCCAGCTCGGCGAACACCCGACGAAACGCCGGGCTCTCGTGCGCGGTGAGCGCCCCGAGGCCGCGGTAGAGGGCCCTTCCCTCGCGCTCGTAGCGGTACGGGAGCGCCCCGTGGCCGAGCGCCACGACGCGGAACCCCCGCCGGGCGAGCAGGGCGCCCGTCGCGAGCGCCCCGAGCGAGAGCCCGATGACGATGACGTCGTACGAGCTGCGCGGCGCCGTCACGGGACCCGGTGGACGCGCCGGCCCTCGCGCCGCAGACGCCCCCCCGCGAGGTCGGCCACCGCGGCGGGGAGCAGCCGGTGCTCCTCGGCGAGGATGCGCGCGGCGAGGGTCTCCTCGGTGTCGTCGTCGCGCACCGGCACCGCGGCCTGCGCGATGACGGCCCCGGTGTCGAGGCCCGCGTCGACGAAGTGCACCGTGCAGCCGCTGATCTTTACGCCGTACTGTAAAGCCTGGGCCGGGCCGCGCACCCCGGGGAAGGCCGGGAGAAGCGAGGGGTGGATGTTGATCACGCGGTCGACGAAGCCCGCGAGGAAGGCCTCGGTGAGCACCCGCATGAAGCCCGCGAGCACCACCACGTCGGCGCGCAGGGCCTCGACCTCGGCGCGCAGCGCGGCGTCGAAGGCGGAGCGGTCGGCGAAGGCGCGGTGATCGAGCACGCGGGTGGGGACGCCCGCGGCCGCGGCGCGCTCGAGGGCGCGCACCCCGGGGCGGTTGGACACCACCCCGACCACCGTGGCGGCGCCGAGCGAGCCCGCGCGCTCGGCGTCGAGCAGCGACTGGAGGTTGGTCCCGCCGCCGGAGACGAGGACCACGACGCGCGACCGGGTCATCCGCCGACGAAGACCACGCGATCGTCGTCGACCGCGTCGGAGGCCACGACCTCGCCGACGATGTCCGCGGCGTTGCCCATCTCTCGGAAGGCCGCGAGCACCGAGTCGGCGCCCTGCGCGGCGGCGACCACCACGAGCCCGAGCCCGAGGTTGAAGGTGCGTCGCATCTCCGCCTCCTCGATGTCGCCCGCCGCCTGGATGAGCGAGAAGATCTCCGGCCGCGGCCAGCGCCGCAGGTCGAGGGTCACCCCGACGCCGTTGGGCAGCACCCGCGGGATGTTTCCCGGCAGGCCCGCGCCCGTGATGTGGGCGACGGCGCGCACCTGGCCCGTCGTCACCGCCCGCTGCACCGCCCGGGAGTAGATCTTCGTGGGCTCGAGGAGCTCCTCGCCGAGGGTGCGCCCGAGCCCGCCCAGCACCTGGTCGAACTCGTACTTCGCCACCTCCAGCAGCGCGCGGCGCGCGAGCGAGTACCCGTTGGAGTGCAGCCCCGAGGAGTGAACCCCGATGAGCACGTCGCCGACGCGCACCTGCGACGCGTCGAGCATCTTGTGCCGGTCGACCACGCCCACGCAGAAGCCCGCGAGGTCGTACTCGTTCTTCGGGTACATCCCCGGGAGCTCGGCGGTCTCGCCGCCGAGGAGCGCGCACCCCGCGCGCCGGCAGCCCTCCGCCACGCCCGAGATGACGCCCTGGGCGATGCCCGCGTCGAGCACGCCCGTCGCGAAGTAGTCGAGGAAGAAGAGGCAGTCGGCGCCCACCGTGGCGACGTCGTTGGCGCACATCGCCACGAGGTCGATGCCCACCGTGTCATGGCGGTTGAGCGCGAAGGCGATCTTCAGCTTGGTGCCGACGCCGTCGGTGCCGCTCACCAGGATGGGCTCGCGCAGCCCCATCGGCAGGCGGCACAGGCCCGCGAAGCCGCCGAGGTCGCCGAGCACCTCCGGGCGACGCGTCGAGGCCACCATGGGCTTGATCTTCTCCACCACGGCGTCGCCGAGGGCAGCGTCCACCCCCGCGTCGCGATACGTCAGTCGTGCCATCTCCGGGCAACACCTACGGGATCGAACGTCGCACCGTCAATGCCGACCACGCGAAGGCCCCTGGCCGTCGCGGCTCCAGTATTGTAGAACCCGCGTCCATCATGGTGACGATGCCCGGCGCGGTGCGCGGGGCCGTCGGCGCACCTGCAATCACTGGAGTCCCCCGATGGCGAAGACGTTTCAGGAGATCATGGCCGAGACCCGCCGGGCGATCCGCGAGGTCTCGCTCGAGGAGCTGAAGGCCCGGCTGGAGTCGAAGCCCGATTTCACCCTGGTCGACGTGCGCGAGGGCGACGAGTACCGGGCGGGCTACATCCCGGGCGCCGTGCACATCCCGCGCGGTCACCTGGAGAGCAAGGCCGAGTCGCTCCTGCCCCAGAAGGACGCTCCGCTGGTGCTGTATTGCGCGGGCGGCACGCGCTCGGCGCTGGCCGCGCGCACGCTCCAGGAGATGGGCTACACCCGCGTCGAGAGCGCCAACCCGGGCTATTCGCAGTGGAAGGACCGGCGGTACCCCATGGAGGTCCCGCGCGCGCTCACGGCCGACCAGCGCGACCGGTACTCGCGCCACCTGCTGCTGCCCGAGGTGGGCGAGAAGGGGCAGGCGAAGCTGCTCGACGCGAGGGTGCTCTGCCTTGGCGCGGGCGGCCTCGGCGCCCCGGCGGCGCTCTACCTCGCGGCGGCGGGCGTCGGCACCATCGGGCTCGTCGACGCCGACGTGGTGGACGCGTCCAACCTGCAGCGCCAGGTGATCCACAGCATCGCGACGGTGGGCATGCCCAAGGTCGACTCGGCGGAGAAGACCCTGAAGGGGCTCAACCCCGAGCTCAACGTGGTGAAGTTCCAGGAGCGGCTCACGAGCGAGAACGTCGACCGGATCTTCGACGGCTTCGACGTCATCGTGGACGGCTGCGACAACTTCCCCACCCGCTACCTCGTCAACGACGCCTCGGTGATGAAGCGCAAGCCCGTCGTGCACGGGAGCATCTTCCGCTTCGAGGGGCAGGTGACCACCTTCGTCCCCTATGAGGGCCCCTGCTACCGCTGCCTGTACCCCGAGCCGCCGCCCGCGCACCTCGCGCCCTCCTGCCAGGAGGCCGGCGTGCTCGGCGTGCTGCCGGGGCTCATCGGGATGATCCAGGCCACCGAGGCCATCAAGCTGGTGCTCAAGATCGGCACACCGCTCGTCGGGCGGCTCCTGACCTACGACTCGCTCGGGATGAAGTTCCGCGAGCTCAAGCTGCGCCGCGACGACGAGTGCCCCATGTGCGGCAAGAGCCCGAGCATCCACGGCTACATCGACTACGAGAACTTCTGCGCGCTGCCCGGGCACGCGTGATGGCCGACGACGCCGACCGCTACGAGTTCGTGACGCGCTGGGAGCTCGACGCCACCCCTGAGGAGGTGTTCAGCATCCTGGAGGAGGCGACCGCGCTCCCGCGCTGGTGGCCCTCGGTCTACCTGGAGGTCACCGAGGTCGACGCGGGCGGAGCGGACGGCGTCGGGCGGGTGGTGAGCTTCTTCACCAAGGGATGGGCGCCGTACACCCTGCGCTGGAGCGCGCGGGTGCTCTCGGCGACCCGCCCGACGCACCTCGAGCTCGAGGCCTTCGGCGACCTCCGCGGCCGCGGCGTCTGGGCCATCGAGGCGAAGCCACCGGGCTGCGTCGTGACCTACACCTGGGCGGTGAGCGCGGAGAAGCCGCTGCTCAAGTCGCTGTCCTTCGCGCTCAAGCCCTTCTTCGCCGCCAACCACGAGTGGGCGATGGCGCGCGGCCTGGAGTCCCTGAAGCTCGAGCTGCGCCGCCGGCGCGCAGAGACCGCCGACGAGCGCGCGAAGGTCCCAGCCCCCCCGGCGCCCACGCCGCGCACCGGCATGCCGCTGCTGCTAGGCGCGGTGGGCGTCGTCTCCGCCGTGGCGGGCGCCGCGACCCTCTGGCGACGAAGGCCCCGCGACTTCTGACAGGCCTGCGATATCGTGCGCCGCCATGAAGCGCGCGCTGCTCCTCCTCGCTTCCCTCCTGCCGATCGCCTGCGATGACGACGCCCCGCCGGCGGGTCCCGACGCCACCGTGGCCGACGTGCCCGACGCGCCCGATGCCGCGGACGTGGCCGACGATGTGACCGCGCCGGGTGTTCCGTGGCGCCTGCGCGCGGAGGGCGGGGGCTTCGACGTCGAGGTCACCGGGTCGCCCGCGCGCCTTCGCCTGCGGCGGGCCGGCGCGACGATGATCGAGAACCCCGGGACGATGCCGCTGCTGCTCATCGGCACGCGCGACGGCGGCCTGAGCCCGACCCGCTTCCACGACCCGAGGCAGCCCGACCCCTCGGGCATCACCTGGGTGGCGCCGACCACGGTGCGCGCGGTGGATGAGGCCGCCGGCACCGTGACGCTCACCCACCCCGCGACCGGCGACGTGGTGCTCCGCCTGGTGCGCACCAACGCCGATGTGCTGTCGCTCGTGGTCGACGCCCAGGGCCCCGACGTGGCGATGCTGCGCTTCGACGCGCCGATGGACGGCAGCAGCTACCACGGCCTCGGCGAGCAGTTCGCGGGCTTCGACGCGCGCGGCCGCATCGTCGCCATGCAGCTGCACGTCGGCGGCACGGCCTCGGGCACCAACGAGGCCCACGTGCCGGTGCCCTTCATGGTGTCGCCGCGGGGCTACGGGGTCTTCGTCGAGACCACCGAGGCGGGGGCCTTCGACGTGGGCGCGACCGACGCGGCCCGCTGGAGCGCGCGCTTCGAGGGGACCCGCGCGACGCTGCACCTCTTCGCACAGGCGACGCCCCGCGCGGTGATCGCGGCGTACACCCGCCTCACCGGGCTGCCGCGGCTGCCGCCCGCGTGGTCCTTCGGGCACCAGCAGTGGCGCAACGCCTGGGACGACGACGCGCAGGTGCTCGAAGACGCGCGGCGGCTGCGCGCGGAGGCCATCCCCACCTCCACCATCTGGATCGACAACCCCTGGCAGACCTCCTACTCCGACCACACCATCGACCGGACGCGCTTCCGCGACCCCGAGGCGATGATGGCCACGCTGCGCCAGCTCGGATACCGGGTGATCTTCTGGAGCGTCCCCTTCCTCGATGCCGTGGCCGACGGGGCGACGCCGCAGAACCCCGCCGAGCGCCTCTGGGTGCAGGCCCGCGATCGCAACCTCCTGGTGCGCACCACCAGCGGACGACCGTACGTCACCATCACCCGCTACGGCGGGCCGAGCGGGATGCCCAACGCCAATGGCTCCCCGATGGACTGGACCAACCCCGAGGCGACGGAGTTCTGGGTCGACCAGCTGCGTCCGATCATCGAGGCCGGCGCCCGGGGCTTCAAGCTCGACTACGGCGAGGACGTGGTCAGCGACCTCGCGGGCACCCGGCCGGGCTTCCGCTTCTTCAATGGAGACACCGAGCGCCGGGGGCACTGGTTCTATCCACAGGGTTATCACGCGGCCTACCGCGCGGCGCTCGACCGCTGGGCCGGCGGCGACGGCTTCCTCATCGGGCGGGCCTCGTCGTGGGGCGGCCAGCGCATCTCCGACCTCATCTGGCCGGGCGACCTCGACAACGACTTCTCCAACCACGAAGGCGGCCGCGTGGGCGGGCTGCGCGCGGCCATCCACGGGATGGTCTCGCTGGCCGAGAGCGGCTTCCCCTCCTTCGCGTCGGACACCGGCGGCTACCGCGGGGGAATGCCCGAGCGAGAGGTGCTGCTGCGCTGGGCCGAGCACACCGCCCTCAGCCCCTTCATGCAGCTCGGCGGGGCCGGTACTTCGCACAACCCATGGGCCTATGACGCCGAGGCCACTCGCATCTATCGAGGGCTCGCCCGGCTGCACGACGACCTCACTCCCTACTTCATCGAGTACGCCCAGCGCGCCTCTCGGGAGGGCGTGCCGCCGCTGGTCTCGGCCGCGGTGGCCTTCCCCGATCACCCCGAGTCGGCGGTCGACCCGGAGACCTACCTGCTGGGTGACGACCTCTTCGTGGCGCCGGTCGTCACCGCCGGGGCGACCACCCGCAGGGTGCATGTCCCGCCCGGGAGCTGGGTGCACTGGTGGACGAGCACGACCCACACGGGGCCGAGGGACGTGACCATCGCGGCGCCGCTCGGGCAGCCGGTGCTCCTGGTGCGCGAGGGCGCAATCATCCCGATGAACCCGCAGGAGGTGGAGTCGCTCGCCGCCACCGAGGGAGATCAGGTCATCGACCTGGGAGACCGCAGCACCATCCGACGCATGGCGGCCTTTCCGGGGCCCACGGCCACCGCGCGTGCGCTGCCCGGCGGGTCGTCGGTCCGGGTCGCCCGCACCCCGGCGGGCTGGTCGATCCAGTGGACCCCGACCGCGCCGGTCACGGTGCTTCGCAGCGAGCTCTTCGTGGGCCCGCAGGCCGCGACGGCGACCGGCGTCAGCGTGGGCGGAACGGCGCTGACCCGCGGCGCGGGCGCGCGCGACGGAACCTGCACGGGATGCTGGGACGCCGACGGGACCCGCGGCGTCGTGTGGGTCGTTCAGGCAAGCGCTGGCGAGGCGCTCGTCGCGCGCAGCGGGTCCTGACCCGATGCCCGCGGTCACCTTCGACTTCGGACAGACCCTCGCGGAGCTGGACACTTCGATGCTCGCTGCGCGCCTCGCCGAGCGCGATGTGACAGCGTCGGTGGCCGATCTCGAGGCCGCGCGCCCCGCGATGTGGCGTCGCTACAACGAGGCCATCGGGGAGGGCCTCGGCGGGCACCCGTGGGTGCTTCTGATGGCGACGCTGCTGCGCTGCGCCGGGGTGGAGGAGTCCGCGGTGGGGCCGCTGTCGGAGTGGCTCTTCACCGAGCAGCCGCGGCGCAACCTCTGGCGCCGGCCGATCGCGGGAATGATCGAGCGCGTGCGGGCGCTGAAAGCGCGCGGTGTGCCCGTGGGCGTGATCTCCAACTCCGAAGGCGCCCTGGAGGCCTTGATCGCCGAGATGGGCTGGACCCATGACTTCGACGTGGTGGCGGACAGCGGAGCGCTGGGGATGGAGAAGCCCGACCGGGCGATCTTCGAGTGGACCGCGACGCGACTGGGGGTGCCGATGTCCGAGGTGGTGCACGTGGGCGACTCGTGGGCGGCGGACTACGTGGGCGCCCGCGCCGTGGGGATGCGCGCGGTGCTGTTTCGCGGCCGCGACCTGATGCCCCGCGGCGCCGTGTGGGCGGCGGACGAGCGCGGCGCGGCGTGCGAGACGCCCGACGAGCTCGACGCCATCCTCGCGGACTGGGGGCTCGGTGGCTGAGGGCCTGAAACGGAAGCGCAGCGGGTGGTGGCTCTGGCTGCTCGTGGCCGTGGCCGCGGTCTCCGGGGGGGTGATCTGGAAGCGGCGTCGACCCACCGCGGGGCTCTCGGTGCGCACCTGGCAGGTGCGCCGGGGCAGCGTGCGCGACCTGGTGTCGTCGGTGTCGACCGGGCGCATCGCGGCGCGGCAGGAGGCCACCCTGCGGGCGGAGATCGCGGGGCGCGTGGTGCGCCTGCACCATCGCCGGGGAGAGCGCGTGGCGGCGGGCGAGCCGCTGGTGACCTACGACACGGCCGACCTGCGCGACCGGCTGCGCGCGGCGGAGACCGGCGTCGCGGTGGCGCTGGCCCAGCGGGCGCAGGCCGAGGCGAGCGCGCGGCTGGCGCAGCGCAACGCGGCGCGGGCGGGGCAGCTGAGCGAGCGGGGCGTGACGCCGCAGGCCGAGGCCGAGACCCTGGCGGGGCAGGCGGAGGTGGCGCGGCAGACGGTGCTCTCGGCCGAGGCGGCGCGGGCCCAGGGCGTCGCCAACGCGGCGGTGGCGCGCGGGGCCATGGGGCGCTCGGTGGTGCGAGCGCCCTTCGCGGGCATGGTGCTCACCACGAGCGTGGAGGAGGGCGAGGTGACCGCGCCGGGGGCCCCGCTGCTGCTGCTCGCGGACGTGTCGAGCCTGCACCTCGACACCGACCTCGACGAGGCGGACTTCGGCCGCGTTCGCGAGGGATACACCGCGGAGGTGTCGCTCGACGCCTTCCCCAGCGACCGCATCGTCGGGCGCGTGGAGGAGATCGCGCCGAGCGTGACGGCGGACGCGCGCGGCAACCGCTCGATCGCGATCCGCGTGGCGCTGCCGACCGACCCGCGGCTGCGCGTGGGGATGAGCGCCGACGCCGACGTGATCGCGGCGACGCGCAGCGACGTGGTGTTCGTGCCGCCGATCGCGGTGGTGGGGCGGGGCACCGACCGCGCGGTGTACACCGTGAGCGGGGGCACGGCGCACCGGCGCGTGGTGCGGGTGGGCATCTCGACCTGGGAGTCCGTCGAGGTGCTCGACGGGGTGCGCCCGGGCGACGAGGTGATCCTCAACACCAACGTCGAGGGCCTGCGCGACGGGTCGCCGCTGCGGGTGCTGTCCGTCGACCGGCCGGGGTCGCCGCCGCGATGAGCGACGCGGGGCCGTTGATGGAGGTGAGCGACCTGGAGCGCTCGTTCATCCTCGGCGAGGAGGAGGTGCGGGCGCTGCGCGGGGTGACCTTCACCATCGAGCGGGGCGAGTACGTCGCCCTCATCGGCCCGTCGGGCAGCGGCAAGAGCACGATGATGTACCAGCTCGGCTGCCTCGACACGCCGTCGAAGGGGAGCTACCGCCTCGCGGGCTACGACGTCGGCTCCCTCGACGACGACGAGCTCGCCGGGCTGCGCAACCGCTTCATCGGCTTCGTGTTCCAGTCCTTCAACCTGCTGGCCCGCACCACGGCGGTGGACAACGTGGCGCTGCCGCTGCGCTACGCGGGCGTCGGGATGCGCGAGCGTCGGGCGCGGGCGCGCGAGGCCCTCGACCGGGTGGGCCTCGGCCACCGCTGGGACCATCCCCCCGACCGGCTCTCCGGCGGCGAGCGGCAGCGGGTGGCCATCGCGCGCGCCATCGTGACCAAGCCCGCGCTGCTGCTCTGCGACGAGCCCACGGGCAACCTCGACCAGAAGGTGGGCCAGGAGATCGTGCGGCTCTTCGAGTCGCTCAACAGCGACCTCGGGGTGACCGTGGTGATCGTGACACACGACCCCGCGATGGCCCGGCGCGCGCGGCGCAACCTGAAGCTGGTCGACGGGTCGCTGGTGCACGACGGCCCGCCGCTGGAGGGGCACTGAAGTGCTCGAGCACATGATCAGCGCGGTGCTGGCCCTCAGCGCCAACAAGCTGCGCGCGGCGCTCACGATGCTGGGCGTGGTCATCGGCGTGCTGGCGGTGACGCTGCTGGTGAGCGTCGGCGACGGCGCCCGGGCGTACCTCAACAACACCCTCTCGGGCATCGGGAGCAACCTGCTCAGCGTGGTGCCCGGGCGCACCGAGACGCGCGGGTTTGGTCCGCCGGCGCAGGGGCTCGCGCGACCGCTCACGATGGACGACGCGCAGGCGCTCGCGCGGCAGGGCACGACCATCCGCGGCGTGTCGCCGATGGTGCAGGGCGGCGGCGCGGTGCGCTTCCGCAACCGGCAGCGCGACACGATGGTGCTGGGGGTGGGCCCGGCCTTCAGCGACCTGCGCAACATGCACGTCGACTCGGGGGAGTTCGTGCGCGAGGAGGACGTCACCTCGCGGCGGCGGGTGGTGGTGCTCGGGCGGCGCGTGGTGCAGGAGCTCTTCGGTGACGAGAGCCCGCTGGGGCAGCCCATCCGCATCGCGGGCGGGCGCTTCCGGGTGATCGGGGTGATGGAGCCCAAGGGGCGCTCGCTGGGCTTCGACCTCGACGACCTGGTGTTCATCCCGGCCACCGCGGCGATGGACCTCTTCGGGCTCGATCACATCTCGCAGCTCGTGACGGCGGCGCGCTCGAAGGAGGAGACCGGCGCGGCGATGGCGGAGATCGAGGAGGTGCTCGCGCGGCGGCGCAACGGCGAGCGCTCGTTCACGGTGCAGAGCCAGGACGACCTGCTCAAGACCTTCGGCGCGATCACCGGCGCGATGACCATGGTGCTGCTCGCGATCGCGTCGATCTCGCTCGTGGTCGGCGGCATCGGGATCATGAACATCATGCTGGTGAGCGTGCGCGAGCGGACCCGGGAGATCGGCGTGCGGCGCGCGGTGGGGGCCACGCAGCAGGACATCCTGTGGCAGTTCCTGCTGGAGAGCGTGGTGATCTCGACCATCGGCGGGGGTGTGGGCCTCGGGCTGGGCGCGGCGATCATCTTCCTGGTGCACCGGTACGCGCCCGACGTCCCGGTGGTGCTCTCGCCGTGGATCGCGGCGGTGGCCTTCGGGAGCTCGTTCGTGACGGGGGTGGTGTCCGGGGTGGTCCCGGCCCGCCGGGCGGCGCGCCTCGATCCGGTCGACGCCCTTCGCTACGAGTAGCGGTTCCTGCGGAACCATCCGCCGTGCGATGGTGTCATGGAAGGTGATGAGACCAATGAACACACGATGGTCCTGGGCGCTGGTGCTGTGTGGGCTGGGGTGCACGAAGGGGGGAGGGGACGCAGTGGGTCGCGAGGCGGCGACGCGCGCCCAGGCCCACGTGCGCGAGGGCCTCGAGGCGACCGGTCGGCTGACCACCGGGCTCCAGACGGTGCTGGTCGGCGCGGCCCCGACGGTGGTCACGAGCATCGCCGACCCCATCGACGTCGCGCGGGTTCGCAACCGGCTGCGCGACCTGCACGACGACCGCAGCGCCACGGGCCGACAGCTCTCGCTCTACCCCACGCACTTCGTCGCCGTGGTGGGCCTCGACGGCAAGGGGCTCGCGGGCGACCTCGAGGCCTCCCGCGACTACCTCCCCGGCCTCGATCTGCGCACGCCTCTCGCCTGCGTGGGCGCCGCGCTCGCCGGCACCGCCGGCACATGCACCGGCGACTTCGTCACCATGCAGGGCGCGCCGTCACGGGCCTACATGGTCTCGGCCGTCCCGCTGCGCGCGACCCCCGACGGGCCCGTCGTCGGGGCGCTCGTCGGCGCCATGACCTACGGACGGGTGGCGCAGGCCATCCGGGAGGCCCTGAACGTGAGCACCCTGCGCGACCGGGTGCAGCTCGCCGTCGGCTTCTGGCACGGCGGGCGCCTGGTCCCCTCCGGGCGCGACAACGACGTGACCGCGGCCCAGCTGGTGCCCGACTCCCTGCTCCCTCGGGTGCCCGGCAACACCGCCGCCCGCCTCGGTCGCGGCGAGGCCTTCACCTTCACCTTCACCGAGAACAACGGGGCGATGCAGTGGGGCGCCGCCGTGGCCCCCGCCCCGGCGCTCGGCGCGGGCGACGGCCTGATGGTCTTCCGCGCCCCGCTGCGCCAGTGACCGCTCAGCGCGGCGCCGGCACCGGGACCATGGTCGCGCCCGCGGCGGCCGGGGCCTCGCCCACGGTGCCGCCGGTCAAGCGCCCCACCTCGTCCGCGTAGCGATCGCCGAGGCGAAGCAGCGAACGCACCACGCCGCGGAAGGCCCGCCGATCGAAGTTGGAGTCGGTGTGCAGCACGGCGCCGAGGCGCAGCTCCCCGGTGGGCGCGCTCCACTCGAACTTCCCCACGAGCATCTCCCAGTTCATCTCGGCGACCCGGCGGAAGGCCGTGGTGGCGTTGGGCTGGTCGACCCGGAGCGTGGCATACCGGGTGAGGTAAGCGTAGGCCGTGTCGGTGACGTCGCTGTACTCCACCACGAGCTCGAAGCGGCGCCCCGCGGTCGCGCCCGGGCCCGCCGTCGCGCCCGCGTGCTCGACGCGGCAGGTGCCCACGGAGGTGCTCACCGGGGCGCACTGCGCCGTGTAGCCCATCGCCTGGAGCTCGGTGCGGATCTGCGGGAGGTAGCGCGGCTCGGTCTGCGCGCTCGCGAGGGCGGGGCAGAGCAGCAGCGGGAGGGCGACGGCGAGGCGCGATGCGATCATGGCGGCGGTTCGATCGCACCATCGCGGGGGACGGTCAAGGCAGCGCGGCGAGGAGGGCGGCGCACTCCGAGGCGGGGTCCGGAGCGGAGAGCACCCGGCGAAGCGCGACGGCGTCGGCGCCGGCCGCGGCGGCCGCGCGGGCCGTGGCGGGGTCGGTGATCCCGCCGAGGGCCACGACGAAGGTATCGGGCGCGAGGGCGCGGAGGCGCGCGAAGCCGAGGGCCCCGAGGGGTGGTCCCTTGCCGGGCACATCGCCGAAGGGCGACACGAGCAGGGCGTCGGCGCCCGATGCGCGCCCGATGCCGGCCTCGTCGTGGACGGCGCAGGAGACGATGAGCTCGCGGCGGGCGAAGCGTCGCGCGTCCGCGGGCCCCACGCTCCGCTCGGCGAGGTGGACGCCGTCCGCGTCGGCGGCGAGGGCGACGTCCAGGCGGTCGCCCACGAGCAGCAGCGAGCCCTGCGCACGGGTCAGCGACCGCAGCGCGACGGCCGCATCGAGCAGCGCCCCCGCGGGGTAGCCGGGGGGGGATCGCAGCCACACCACCCCCGGGCCCGCGGCGAGGGCCCGGCGCACCCGGTCCATGAGCTCGGCGTGCGGCAGCGCGGCGAGGTCGGCGCAGAGCCACAGCCGCGGCAGCGACCTCATCGCGACGCGTCGGTGTCCACCGCGCCGTCGAGCGCGAGCGCGGCCCGCACGCTCCATCGGGAGCTGGGGTAGCGCTCGACCAGGAAGCGCAGCGTCGCCCGCCGCGCGCCGTCGTCGCCGTCCCGGGCGAAGCGCTCGCTCAGCGTCCAGAGCGCCTCGTCGGGGCCGTCCTCGCGGCGAATCTCCGGGGCGGCGCGGGAGGGGCACTGGAGCGGCGCCGCCAGCAGCGCGACGAGCGCGAGCGGTCGCAGCGCGAGCATCACTCGATGGAGAGCGGCGCGGCCGACGGCGCGATGGTGCCGGTGAGCGGCGAGCTCGCGTTGGCGTAGAGCCGCGGCGCCATGCGCCCGGCGAGGAAGGCGAGGCGACCGGCCTCGACGCCGAGGCGCATCGCGGTGGCCATCTGCACGGGGTTTCGCGCGAGGGCGATGGCGGTGTTCATCAGCACGCCGTCGGCGCCGAGCTCCATGGCGACGGCCGCGTCGCTGGCGGTGCCGACGCCGGCGTCGACGATCACGGGCACGCTCACGGTCTCCATCAGGATGCGGAGGTTGTGCGGGTTGCGGATGCCGAGCCCCGACCCGATGGGCGCCCCGAGGGGCATCACCGCGGGGCAGCCGACCTCGACCAGCTTGCGCGCCACGATGGGGTCGTCGTTGGTGTAGGGCAGCACGAAGAAGCCCTCCTTCACCAGCACCCGCGCCGCGGCCACCAGGGCCTCGGTGTCGGGGAAGAGGGTCTTCGGGTCGCCGATGACCTCGAGCTTCACCAGGTCGGTCTCCGCGGCCTCGCGGCCGAGGCGCGCGCAGCGCACGGCGTCGTCGGCGGTGTAGCAGCCCGCGGTGTTGGGCAGCAGCGTGAAGCCCTCCTCGCGCAGCATCCCGAACATCGAGCCCTTACCGGTCTGGGTAAGGTCGACCCGGCGCACGGCCACCGTCACCACGCTCGCCCCCGACGCGCGCAGCGCGAGCCGGGTCTCCTCGACGTCCTTGTACTTCCCGGTCCCGACGAAGAGGCGCGAGCCGAAGGCCCGGCCGCCGATGGTCAGCGCGTCGTCACTCAACGAATCCACCATGTCTCCTCCTCAGCCCCCGCCCACCAGATGAACGATCTCGAGTGCGTCGCCGCCCTCGATCACCACCGCGGACTGTCTCGCCCGCGGCACCAGCTCGCGGTTGCGCTCGACCGCCGCGAGCCCGGCGACCCCCAGGTGGGCCAGCAGGGCGGACACCGTCAACCCCGCGGGCACCTCCCGCGGCTCGCCGTTCACCACGATCGCGATGTGCTCCGTCGGCTCCGTCATGTTCGCGCCGCGGCATAGCGCCGATGGGACGTCCCCCGCAACCGGTCGATCGGCGCGACCATTTGGCTCGTGCGCGGACGTTGACACCCGATGCAGGCCTTTGCGAAGGTGTCCGCCAGCGAGCTCGGAAGGTTCGGGCGTCGCGCTAGAAGGAAGGACGACCTCACATGCAGCAACCTCCGGGCGGCGGATATCCTCCGGGCGGCGGCTATCCGCCGGGCGGTCAACCGGGGTACCCCCAGCAGGGCTATCCCCAGCAGCAGCAGCCGGGCTACCCCCAGCCGCAGCAGCCGCAAAACCCCGGGTATGGGGCGACGCAGGCGATGCCGGGCTTCCAGCCCGTGCAGCCGGGCTCGCAGCCGGGTGGCTTCGGGCAGCAGCCCGCGCCGCAGCAGCCGCAGTACGGTCAGCAGCCCGGCGGCTTCGGCGCCCAGCCCCAGCAGCCCGCGCCGCAGCAGTATGGCCAGCAGCCGGGCGGCTTCGGCGCGCAGCCCCAGCAGCCGCAGTACGGTCAGCAGCCGGGTGGCTTCGGCCCTCCGCCGGGCGGGCAGATGCAGCCGATGGGCGCGGGCGGCGGTGACGTCCCGCCGTACACCCCGGGCATGAAGACCCAGACGCTCGGCCTCGATTACAACATCGCGGCCCTCGTCTCGTACTTCTTCTGGCCCATCGCCGTGCTGCTCATCGTCACCGAGCCGCAGGAGCCGCAGCGTCGCTGGGTGCGCTTCCACGCGTGGCAGGCCACCATCTTCGCGGTCAGCTCCTTCGTGCTGCTCAACATCATCAGCGTGGTGCTCTCGCAGATCTCGACGGTGCTCGCGATGATCGGCTCGCTGCTCTGGCTGGGCTACTTCGTCGTGATGGTCATGAACATGATCAAGGCCCACAAGGGCGATCACATGAACCTCGGCCCGATCACGAAGTTCGCCGCCAGCAAGGCCTGATCGGCCTTCGGCCGGCGCCTCGATCCCCCGCTGCCGCTTCCCGCCTTCGCCCCCCCAACTCACTCCATGGGCAGCTCGTCCGGCACCGCCGGGACGCCCTCCGGGTCGCGTCCAGCGCTCCCGAGGAAGGCCGCGGCCCGCAGGCGCGCGCCGGGGATGTCGAACACCACGAAGTGACCGTCGCGGCCCACCTCGGACTCAAACTGCATCCACGACCCGGTGACGGGAGACGTCGGGCTGCCGAGGTTGGCGCGGAGCGGCAGGCGGGAGAGCAGCCCCGAGCCGGTGAGGGCGAAGGAGGGCTCCGGGCGCACCGTGGGGAGGGTCAGCGGGAGGCCGATGCTCAGGGCGAGCGCGGCGATGCCCGCGGGCGGCGCGTAGCGATCGAGGAAGCCCTGCGTCTGGTAGACGTGCGCGGGGTGCATGGTGGGCCGGGGCTCGCGGATGATGTAGCGGCCGTAGTTCACCGGGTCGGAGGGGTCGACCAGCATCTGGAGCAGCGAGACGATGGGGTGTAGCACCACGAACTCGCCCATCGACAGGCCGAGCGCGGTGGTGATGAGCGCGGGGATGTTCACCGGCTCGGTCTTCTCGAGGAGCGCGATGGCGATCGAGCCTCCGGCGCCGGAGAGCACCGCCGCGCTCGCGCCGTCGTCCGCGGCGAGCCAGAGCGGACCGTTGAGCCCGCCCTGGGAGTGGCCGAAGAACATCACGCGCTCGGGGTCGAAGCGTATCGTCCGCGCGACGCCGCCGTCCGAGCCGGCGAGGGGGAAGGTGAACCCGCGCACGAAGCGCCCGGACTGCACCAGGTCGAGCGCCGCCTGGCGGTTGTTGGTGCGCCCGGCGCTGGGGTTGGTGAAGTTGAAGAACGCGCTCTCCGGGGAGGTGCCCGGCGCGGCCCGCTCGCCGTGGAAGATCTGGTCGAAGCCCAGCACCGCGACGCCCTGCGCGGCGAGCGCCTCGGCGGTGCGGTCGCGGATGAAGCTCTGGTAGTCCCCGCCGGTGCCGTGCGCGTAGATCGCGATGGGGTAGCCGCCCGCGGGCATCGGCGTGCGGGGCAGCGTCAGGGCGAAGCGCACGGGCTCGGTGCGCTGCAGCCGGGGTGTTCCGTCGGGGCCGGCCTCGAAGTCCCCGGAGCCCTGCATGCTGTACGGCGACTCGCCGCGCTGGAACACCAGGTTGGGCCCGTAGTGCCCACGCAGCGTCGTGAAGGCCGGGCCCTCGTCGGGCTCGCCGAGGTCGGTGAGCGTGGGCACGGCGCCCTCGCGGTTGATCCAGTCGGCGGCCTGGAAGAACTCCGCCGTCGGGTCGTCCGTGGTGAAGGTCGTGAGCGAGAGCACCCGGTCGCGGGGGACGCCCGCGCGCTCGACCTCGCCGAGCGCCGGGGCGTACACGTCGCGCGCGGCCCGGATCGCAGGGTCGGCGGTGGCGTCGTCGGCGAGCATCCGCTGGAGGTCGACGTCGCGCTGCATCGCCACGCCGCCCACCCCGCGGAGGGTGTTGGTCACGACCAGGGCGTAGCGGGTGGCGGGCCGCATCGGGAAGCCGAACACCGGCGCGACGGCGAGCGAGTGGGCGGGCCAGTAGCGGGTGGCGGTGGAGCGGAAGTACCACTGCACGGGGATGCGCGCGCCCCGGTCGGGGCTGCGCGGGTCGACGTCGATGAGCTGCAGCGGCGACTCGGCGTTGCGGGTGCCCGCGGGGTCGGCGGGGAGCGACGCAGGGTCGAGGTCCATGCCGAAGGTGAAGTACACCGCCGCGGTGGGCGAGAAGCCGCGGAGGCGGTGGTTGAAGGTCCGGAGGTACTGCGTCACCAGGGGGTGGGCGCCCTCGGAGGGGAAGAACGCCAGGTCGACCCGACCCTCGTCGTCGCGCGCGAGGTCGTTGGGCCACGGCAGCGCGAAGGGCTCGTGGAAGTCCCCGTCCGCCGGCCGCGGCAGCACCCAGCGGGCCACCGTCGGCGGCACCACCGGCAGGTCGCGCGGCGGAGGCACGTCCACCGGCACGGGCGGCCCCGCGTCGATGCCGGCGTCCATCACGACCACCCCCAGGTCGGCCGGGGCGCCGAGGTCGTCCACGCGCGCCGCGTCCTCGACGCCTGCCTCGCCGTCGGGGTCGGCGGGGGTCGCCCCCGGCGTCATACACCCGAGGGTAAACAGCACTGGAGCGAGCGGGAGCAGGCGCATCGGCTCCCAGGATACCCCGCCCGGCCCCGGCGGGGGGGTCAGCGCGTCGTCGGCACCCTGCGGTAGCGCACCGGCGAGGCCGGATCGCCCCACGCCACGGCCCCGGAGCGGGTGAGCCCCAGGTCGAGCACCGCGAGCGAGGTGTCGTCGATGGTGATCGTGCGCGTGCGGTGGTGGGCGCCGTTGAGCAGCGACGGGCAGCGGTCGCCCTCGGTGCGCGCGGTGAGGCCGTGGGCCCGCACCTCGGCGAGCATGGCGCAGCCGGGCTCGGCCATCACCGGGGCGGCCTGCGAGCGCGTGGTCGCGCGGTCGCAGGTGCCCGCGAGGGCCGAGAGGTCGCGCGGACGCAGCTCGGTGATGCGCGCGTGGGTGCCGTCGACGGGCGTCACGATGAGCAGCGCGGCGGCGAAGGGCCGGCGCTGCGCCGAGGCGAAGGACTCCTCCAGGTAGAAGACGTGCTCGCCCAGGTTGGGGGCGGTCACCTCGCACACCCGGCGGGCGACCGCGGGGCGCGACCCCGCCGCGGTGCGGGTCGCCGGAGCGACGAAGCGACCCTCGAGGGCGCGGCTCACCGCGAGGGCGACGCCGTCCCGCGCGGAGGCCGCGTGCGCGCTGCTGGGCGAGCGCGCGCCGCGCACCGCACCGACCACCAACAGCGGAACCAACACCGATCCGAGCACCAGCTTGCGCATGGCAGCAGACGACTCCCTCCGGGCCGCGACCGACCGACGACCGGCCTGACGCAACCGACGACCCGCCGCTAGCGTGCTTCGGAGGGAGGTCGCAACAAAGTGGCGACGATCATTTCGCGCGCGCCGGGCGACCTGGCGCAAGATGCCCCCCGATGCGCCCGTGGTGCCTGTTCGTTGCGTTGGCGTGCGCCGGGTGCCGCGGAGGCTGTCGGCGCCCACCGCCCGTCGAGGCCGACGCCGACGTCCCGGGCGACGCCCTCGGGCCGCGACGCGACGCGCCCGCCGTGCGGACGGCGTGTCGGGTGGCGGGCCGGCAGGGCATCCCCTCGCGGGACGTCGCGTCCGACGCGGGCCTGGAGGCCCTCGTGGCCGCGCCGGGCGACGGCGGCGTGAGCGTGTTCTGGAGCCTCTCCGGGGCCCACGCGCTCGGGCGCTGGCGCACGGGTCAGCGCGCCGTCGGGGCCGTCGAGGCGGGCGCGGGCGAGCGCTCCGACCCGGTGCTCGCGGTCAACGCCCACGGCGCCCTCGCGGCCGCGTGGATCGGCGCGCGCCTCGGCGCCCGCGAGCACGTCGTCTGGACGGGCGATGGGCCCGCGGGGCGGTGCGTCGGCGCGGAGGGGCGCGACGAGGGCCTCTCGCTCGCCCTCGCGGGCCTTGGGCCGTCGTGGCTCGTCGCCTGGGACGAGGAGGGCCCCGCGCCGGCGGCGGGGAGCGTCCGGGGGCAGGTCGTCTCGATCGGGCCCGCGGGGCTCTTGTGCGGTGCACAACGCACGCTCTCCCCGGCGGCCCACGACGCCGCCGACCCGCTGGCGGTCGCGCTGCCGGGCGGCCGCGCGGCGGTGTTCTGGCTGACCGCGCGGGACATCGACGCGACCGAGTCCAACGA
Source organism: Myxococcales bacterium (assembly GCA_030652255.1). Classification (GTDB taxonomy): domain Bacteria; phylum Myxococcota_A; class Polyangia; order Polyangiales; genus SCUS01. The sequence goes on from JAUSAZ010000210.1 coordinate 132,981, forward strand.
CACCGCGACGGACGTCTGGGGGGTGCTCGTGGGCCCCACCGGCGCGCCCGTCGGGGCCCCGCTGCGGGTGACGCGCACCGTCGACCACCACTTCGGCCTCGGGGCCTTCGCCGCCGCCGACGCGGTGTGGATCAGCCTGCGCGGCGGAGGTCCGAGCGACAGCGAGGGGCGTGGAGACGGCGGCGAGGTGCGGGCCGTGCGGGTCGACCTGGGGCCCGCGGGATTGCTGCGCGCGGGCGACCTGGCGGTGGTCTCCGACGACGGGGCCAACCCGACGGGGGCGCCGCGGGTCACGCGCGCCCTCGCGCCGGGCGCGGCGGCCGAGGTCTGGTGGCGGGAGCGGCACGGCGAGCGGGTGGAGGTGCGCCACCGGTCCCTCGACGCGAGCGGCCGCCCGATGGGCGCCGCGCTGCCCGCGTGGGTCGAGCCCTCGATGGCGGGCGCGCTGCCCGGGTGGGTCGACGAGCGATCGCAGGCCTGGGTGGCGAGGGTCGGCGCGGCGGGCGCGGAGCTTGTCCGCTTCGTGTGCCCCGCGCCGGGGCGGTAGCGCCGGAAAGCATTGCTTGCGGCGGGGTGGTGTTCTGGTACCAGAGTGGGGCCATGAGCCAGGGAAACGTTCCGATCACCCCCGAAGGTCACCAGCGTCACACCGAGGAGCTGAAGCAGCTCAAGACGGTGGCGCGCCCGAAGGTGATCCAGGAGATCGCGACCGCCCGCGAGCACGGCGACCTCCGCGAAAACGCCGAGTACCACGCCGCCAAGGAGAAGCAGGGCTTCATCGAGGGCCGCATCGCGGAGCTCGAGTCCATCCTCGGCCGCGTCGACATCATCGACACCTCCCGGCTGTCGGGCAGCAAGGTCACCTTCGGCGCCACGGTGCGCATCAGCAACGCCGACACCGGCGAGGAGGTCACCTACCGCATCGTCGGGCCGTCCGAGGCCGACATCGCGCGCGGCAGCATCTCCATCGCCTCGCCCATCGCCAAGCAGCTCATCGGCCGCGAGGTCGGCGACGAGGTGAGCGTGAAGACCCCGGGCGGCATCCGCAGCTACGAGGTGCTCGAGGTCAGCTTCCAGGGGTAAGGAGAAGGGGAGGGAGGGGCTCCGGGGCGCATGTTGCGGCGCAGCAATCCTCTCCTCCCGCCGCGCCGACGATGAAGGCACCCCCCGGCGACATCGCCCCTCCGCCCGAGGGCGACCTGCAGGACGCGCCCATCGAGAGCGTCCCCTACGTCGGCCCGACGGTGGCCACGGTGCTGCGGGCCCGCGGCGTCGGCACCGTCGGCGACCTCCTCGCGCAGCTCCCGCGGCGCTACCTCGATCTGCGCGGCGCCGACGACTGGCGCCGGGTGCGCCACGCCGAGACCGGCACGCTCGTCTCCGTCGAGGGCCTCGTCGAGGACGCCCGCTGGGCAGGCAACCCCCGCGCCCGCCGGCTCTCCATCGCGCTCCGCGAGCCGCGCGGCACCAGCGTGCTCCGCGCGGTGTTCTTCCACGCGAAGGCGGGCATGTCCGCGCGCCTCGCGCCGGGGATGACCGTGCGCCTCACCGGCAGCCTGAAGCAGCAGCCCAACGGCCCCGAGCTGGTGCAGCCGAAGGTGCTCGCCCCGGGCACCCGCACCCGCTCCATCGAGCCCATCTACGCGGGCATCGGCAGCGTCCCGCCGGGCACCGTGCTGCGCATCGTGACCGCCGCCCTGGAGCGCGCCGCGCAGTGGGGCGACCCGGTGCCCACGGACGTCGCCCGGGCCCTCGGGCTGCCCCGCGCCCCCGACGCGCTGCGCCTCCTCCACGCGCCCGACGCCTCGGTCACGCCCGCCGGGCTGGTGGAGCTCGCCCAGGGGCGCAGCCCCGCGCACCGGCGCCTCGCCTTCGAGGAGCTGCTCGCGGTGAGCGTCGCCCTCGAGCGCGCGCGCCGCAGCGCCGGGGGCGCCCGGGTGTTCACCGACCCCGCCGGGGTCGCCGAGCTCGCGGGAGCGCGCCTCGGGCTCAGCCTCACCGGCGGCCAGCGCGAGGTGATCGCGACCCTCCTGGGCGACCTCGGCAGCGGGCGGCCGATGCGCCGGCTCCTGGTCGGCGACGTGGGATCGGGCAAGACCGCCGTGGCGCTCGCGGCCTCGCTGGCGGTGCTGCGCGGCGGCGGGAGCGTCGCGTGGCTCTGTCCCACGACCCTTGTTGCAGCGCAGCACGCCAAGACCCTGGAGCGCGGCCTCGCGGGCGACGCGGGCCCGATGGCGGTGCTCCTGGGCTCGACCACCGCGCGGGCGCGGCGGCAGGCCGAGAAGGTGATCGCGGAGGGCCTCGTGCGGATGGTCGTGGGCACGCACGCCATCCTCGAGGCGGGCGGGACCCCTCCCGCGCTCGACCTGGTGGTGATCGACGAGCAGCACCGCTTCGGGGTGGCGCAGCGCCTCGCGATGGTGGCCGGCCGATCGCCGAGCCCGCACCTCCTGGTGCTGTCGGCGACGCCCATCCCCCGCACGCTGGCCCTCGCGCAGTACGGCGACCTCGACCTCGTGACGCTCGCCGAGCGCCCGGCCAACCGACAGCCCGTCACCACCCGGGTCGTCGCGGCGGGCGACCGGGAATTTGTGCAGCGCACCATCCAGCGGGCCCTGGACGCCGGCGGGAGGGTCTTCGTGGTGGTGCCGCGCATCGACGGCGCGCCCGACGAGGACGACGGGCCGAAGACCGGCGTGGCCGACGCCGAGGCGTGGCTCGCCGAGGCCCTCGGGCGCGACCGGGTGGTGCTGCTCCACGGGCGGATGAGCGCCGACGCCCAGAAGGAGGCGCTCGACGCCTTCCGCCGCGGAACCCACCCCCTGCTCATCGGCACCACCGTCGTGGAGGTGGGGCTCGACGTGCCCGAGGCCAACCTGATGGTGATCCTCGGGGCGGAGTTCTTCGGGGTGGCGCAGCTGCACCAGCTCCGCGGGCGGGTGGGCCGCGGGGGGCAGCGCGCGGCCTGCCTGCTGGTGCCCGAGGGCGAGGCCGAGGGGGCCGCCGCGCGCCTGGAGGAGGTCGCCGGGTGCGCCGACGGCTTCGTGCTGGCCGAGCGCGACCTCGCGCGGCGCGGGGCAGGGGAGTGGTTCGGCGAGCGGCAGTCCGGCGCCGACCTCACGCTGCGCTTCGCCGACCCGGTGCGAGACGTCGCGCTCCTCGCAGCGGCCCGCGAGGCGGCGGCCCGCATCGTCGCGGACGACCCCTCGCTCGCCCGGCACCCCACGCTCTCCCGCGCGGTGCGCCGGCTGCTACAGCGCGGCGCGTCGCCCGTGGCCGAAGAGGCGGGCTGAGCCATGGCGACCACCCCCCGCGGGGTCCTCGATGCGACCGTCTCGGTGGCCCTCGCGGGGGCCGTCCTCGACGCCACCGTGGCCTTCGGGCGCGACGCCGACGCGGCGTGGTCGGCGCTGCCCCTCGGCCTCCCCGGCTCCTCCGTCGCCTTCGTGCTGACCGTGGGCCTCGCCGGCGCCCTGCTCGCCTCGCTCGGCCGACGCACGCCCCCGCGCGCTCGCGCCGTGCTCTTCCCCGTCGCCGCCGCCGCCGTCGGCGCCCTCGCGGGCATCGCCCTGTTCTCCGGCACTGGCGTGCGGCGCCTCGGCCTGCAGCGCCCGCTGGTCGCGCTCGCGGCGCTCTCCGCCGCCGCCCTCGCGGCGATCATCGTGCGCCGTGGCGTGCGCGTGCGACCCCCGGCGGTCCTCGTCGCCGTCGGCGCGACGGCCATGTACGGGCTCCACGCCACGGTGCTGGTCCGACAGTACGACCTGCTCCACGCGCTGCTGGCGGCCACCGCGGCAGGGCTATGGTGCAGCGCAGCATCCCGGGGCGCCGGGGAGGGCTTCGTCGGCCGCGCCCGGTGGCTCCGCGCCGTCGCGCTGGCCCTCTCCCTCGGGGCGGTGGTCGGGCTCGTCCGCAGTCACCGGGCACGCTCGACGGTGCGCCGGGTGGCGCCGCTGGGGCAGTACGTCGCCCGCGCCGTCGGCGCGCTCGGGCCGCGTGAAAACGGCGACGTGGTCGCGCGTCCGGCGCGTCCCGCGCACGGCCCCTCGCTGCCCATGACCGCGGGGGACGTGGTGCTGGTCACCGTCGACGCGCTCCGGGCCGACGCGCTACGGGCGCTCGGCGGGCGCGGCCGGATGCCCCACCTCGACGCCCTCGCGGCCCGGGGGCTGGTCTTCCGGCGGGCCTATGCTGCAACGCCGCATACGAGCTACTCGCTGGCCTCGCTGATGACGGGGACGCACGCCCGCGCGGCGATGGCCCTCGGCTCCACCTTCGGGCGCGGCACCACCCTCGCGGGTCGCCTGCGGGAGGCGGGCTTCGTCACCGCGGGCTGGTACCCGTCGGCGGTGTTCTCCGTCGACGGCGACCGCTTCCGCGCGCTGGCATCCCGGGGCTGGGACCTCCAGCACGCCGTCGAGGCCGGAGACGACGCCTCGACCCGGGTGGCCCTGGCGCTTCGGTGGGCGCGCGCGCTCCCCGGCGACCGTCGGGCCTTCGCCTGGGTGCACCTCTTCGAGCCGCACGAGCCCTACGAGCTGCACCCCGAGCACCCCTACGGGCCTGGCGCCCGTCAGCGCTACGACGCCGAGTGCTCGGCCGTCGACGACGCCCTCGCGTCCCTCTTCGCGGGCTGGGGGCGGCCCGTCACCTGGATCGTCACGGCCGACCACGGCGAGGAGTTCGGCGAGCACGGCGGCTCCTTCCACGGCACCTCCCTCTACGACGAGCAGGCCCGGGTTCCGCTGGTGATCGTGGCGCCCGGCGTGGCGCCGCGGGTGGTCTCCTCGCCGGTGAGCCTCGTCGACGTGCTCCCGACGGTGCTCGCCGGGGTCGGGGCGATCGCGCCGCCCGGGGTGGAGGGCGTCGACCTGGGCCCCCTGGCCGGCGCCGACTCGCCCACCGCCCAGGCCTTCGCGGAGACGGGCAACCTGCGGATGGTGGTCGACGGCGACGACAAGCTCATCGTCGACACGGCCGACGGCACCCTCGAACGCTACAACCTCGCCCGTGACCCGGGCGAGCGGCGCAACCTCGCCGACGAAGACCCGGCGCGCACCCGGGCCCTGCGCGCGCTCGTGGCGCACTGGGAGGCCGCCCACGCCGAAGCCGCCGCGGTGCGGTCGCGGCGCGCGGCGGCGGTGATCCCCCCGGCGCTCGCGCGGGCCCTCCAGGGCGACCGGGCGGCGGCGCCGGAGGTGGTGGCGCTGATGGCCCGCGGCGACGACGAGGCCGCGGTGGCGGCCGCCCGGGTGCTCGGAGAGCTGGGCGACGACGGGGCGGTGGTGCGGGACGGGCTCGCGGCGCTGCTCGACCGCGCCCCGGCGCTGAGCGAGGAGGCCGCCGTGTCGCTGGTGCGGCTTGGTGACGAGCGCGGCAGGGAGCTGGCCGCGCGGGTGCTTCGTAGCGGCTCCGACCCGGTGCAGCGCCGAAGGGCCGCCCTCGGGCTGGCGCGCTGGAGCGTGCCCGAGGCGGTGCCGGTGCTCAACGCGTGGGCCATGGACGCGCGCGCCTCGGACGCCGAGCGGGACCGGGTGATCGCGCCGCTGCTGGCGATGCGCTCGCCGAGCTCTCGCCCTGTGTGGGAGCACCTCCTGGAGAGCCCGCGCCTCGCCCCGGTGGCGGCCGAGGCGCTCGGCGAGCGGGGCGACCCGGCGACGATCCCAGCGCTGCACGCTGCGCTCGGACGCTGGCGCTATCCCCTCACCCAGCGGGCTGCGGTCGACGCGCTCCTCTCCCTCGGCGACTCCGAGGCGCTCGCTCGCATGCGCATCGCCCTGTCCGCGTACGACCCGCTCGACCGGGTCAGCGAACTGCTCGCCCGCGCGCAGGAGCCCGGCGCCACCATCGTCGGCTGGCGTGGCACGTCCCGTCGTTTCCTGCGACGAGGAACCTTTCCGCTGCGTGCGCGGCGCTTCGAGCCCGTCCAGCGCATCTACCTCCAGCTCGACGCCCAGGACGTGGGCACCGTGAGCGTCAACGGGCTCGATCCGGTGCCCGTGCACCGGGGCGCCCAGCAGGTGGTGGTGACCCTGCCAACACCGCGTCCCCTGCGCGCCGTGACGCTGCGATCGACCGTCGGGGTGTCCGTCGGAATGATCGCCGCGCTCCCGCCGCTCGCTCCCCCGTAGGCGAGGAGCGCCGCTCAGCCTCGCGCGAGCGCCGCGGCGAGGGCGGCGCGCAACCGCTCGGCCCTCGTCGGATCGGCCCAGCACGCGAACTCCACCCGACCCGCCAGGTGCTGCGCGAAGGCCGGGTGCTGCGTGCGGTTCTGGCTCTCCAGGCCGTGCTTCGCGGCGTTGTGCAGCGTCGCTCGCAGCAGCCGCAGCTCGTCCCGCGGCATCGTGGGGCGCTCGTTGACCGTGAGGCCGGTGACCTCCTGGCGGGCCCCCCGGCGCATCACCTTCGTCTTGGCGGTGTTCTCGGTGAAGCCCTCCGAGGCCACCACGCTCACCACGCTGCGCCGCAGCCGGCCCACTCGGGTCTCGTCATCGCCCGAGAAGGTGAGGTCGTCGGCGTAGCGGGTGTACGTGAAGCCGTGGCGCGCCGCGAGCGCGGCGAGGCGCGCGTCCAGCCGCTTGCAGAGCGCGTTGGTGATCGCCGGGCTGGTGCACGCGCCCTGCGGCAGCACCCGGTCGCCGAGCGCCAGGTACACCACCCGGCCGTCGACCTCGACCCGCGCGCGCGGCGGCTCGGTGCAGAGCAGCGCCAGGATGGTCGCCACGTGCTCGTTGTACCCGAGCTTGCGGAAGAGGCCCTTCACGCGACGGAAGGTGATGGAGGGGAAGAAGTCCTTCAGGTCGAAGTTGGCCACCACCGCGCGGTGGGCGTGGGGCGTCGCGTTCGTCAGGATGGAGCGGTGCCGCACGAAGCCGTGCGCCTGCGGGGCGACGTCGAGGCGCTCGAGCACGTTGTGGAGCACCCACTGCTGGGCGCTCGCGAGGCGCGGCTTCGGGGCCGAGATGCTGCGGGTGCCGCCGGACTTCTTGGGGATGCCGAAGCGGTGGTAGTGCACCAGCGCCGCGCCCCGGCGGTGGAAGCACAGCCAGCGCAGTGACCCGAGCGGGACGCCCATCATCATGGCGAGGTCGGCGCCGCTGGTGAGGCTCGGCAGCCCGCGGCGCGTGAGCTCGGTGGTGTCCGGCGCCGTGTCCTGGAGGCCCGCGGAGACGCCCGCCCCGAGGTGCAGCACGTGGGTCTTGCGGTGCTGGAGGAAGGCGTCGCGCCGCTGTTTCAGCAGCAGCGTGCGGGCGACCTTCTTCGCCGCGCGGCGCTTCTTGCTCTCGTCCCAGCGACGCTTGCGCTCCTGGGCGAGGGCCTTGTCGGGGTCGACGCCCTTCGTCGACTGGGCCTGGATCTGGGTGATCTCGGCCTCGATCTGCGCGCGCTCCTTGAGCTCGTCCGGCGGGTCGCGGGGGATCCCCTGTCCCCAGGGCCAGAACCCGTTGACGCGCATCCGCTCCACGGCGGCGGCGTCGCTGGCCTCGCGCACGAGGCGGCGGTAGAGGGCGGCCTTGTGGTCAATGGCCACGGCGGACCTCCCCAATGGACAACGGTGTCGGATGAAGAGTCGTCGCGGATCGATCCAGGACGGGGCGCGGTGGGCTTACGAACATCCCTGGGACGCGACCGTTCCACTTAAAGCGTACCCCGATGGTGCCGAGGCAGCGCGGTGCCGGAGGCACCCAACCAGAGCGCTGCCGGGCACCGTCGGGGTACGCGTGTGATGAACGGGCTCGTGACGAATGGCGGGCACTTCGACAAGCGCGGCGTAACGCCGCACAGATTGCTAAGTCACTCACCACGCCCCGTCCTGGATCGACCTCTACGAAGATCTCCTTTCGTGTCATCTCACGAGCCCTCCGCCTCGAGCCGGTGCATGTGGCCGAGGCGCAGCGCGAGGACGTGCTCGCAAGGGCCCTGCGTTAGACCATGCTTCTGCGACCACGCGCAAGTACACGTCGCCTCGAGGATGCGCCCCGCGGCGTCGACTCCCAGCATCGGCCGATAGCGATATCCATCTACCCCCTTCACGCTCCCCGACAGCTTGTATCCATTGGACACCGGGCGCCTCGCGGTGATCAGCACTCCATTGCTGCCGAAGATGGTCTGGGCCCGCTGCCCGGCGGGCGAGGCCTCGCTCGGGGCCGGGGCCACCACCGCGGCGATGGCCTCCTTCACCGTGAAGGGCTCGGGGAAGAGCTCGCGCTGTCGATAGACGCCGCCGCCGAGGTCATACATCGCGCGGCCGACCTGGCAGAGGTACGAGAGGGCGCTGCGGGTCTTCTCGACGCCAAGCCCCGTCACCTGTGAGAGCCCGACGTCGGTGCCGCGGCGGGTGAGCTTCAGCGCGTCCCAGGTGGTGGTCAGCTCCAGGGGCGAGGCGTCCATCCGGCGGGAGAGCAGGTCGAAGCGCCCGGCGCCGGAGGTCCAGTCGTTGTCGGTCCAGCCGGAGAGGGCAAGGGTGAAGGTGATCTCGCCGAGGTCGGCCAGCCACACCGTCGGCAGCCCCGTCCCGGCGAGGAAGACATCGATGCGCTGGGCGATGGGAATGATGCGGGCGAGGGTGCTCAGCCGGTCGCGCCCCCAGGTGCGGATGGTCAACGGCTTCGGGCCGTCGAACACCGCGCTCGCCCCCATCTCGACCGCCTCCTCCCAGGGCTCGAACACCACCCGCGCGCGCTTGCCCGGGACGAGCTCCCAGCGCATCGCCCGCGGCGAGGTGCGCGCCTTGTGCCGCTTCAGGAAGCGGCAGAGGTTGTAGAGATCCACCGGCTCGATGCGCAGTCGCGTGAGCCCGAGGGTCATGCTCGACTGCACCTGGAGAAAGCCCTTCACCCAGCTCTCGGGCAGGTCGATCTTCTTCTCCTTGTGGCTTGAGCCGCCCTCCGCGGCCATCGACAGCCCGGTGGGGTCGATGTCGAAGCGGGTGCGCCGGTAGCTCCGCATCCGGGAGAGCTCACCGTGCAGCGCCGCGCTGAAATCGATGTTGGTCGTGCCGCACGCGAACTCGTCGATCTTCTCGAAGAGGTCGTACTTCATCCCGACCCGGGCGTACGAGCTCTCGTCCCGCGAGAAGGCCTCGAAGGAGAGCTCATCGGGATGCACGGTGATCACCGGGTCGAGCAGGTAGTTGAGCTCGTACTGGTGCGTGTACACCCACTCGAAGTACTCGGCGCGCGAGCGGTAGAAGGGCTTGAGCCGGTTGATGCGCTGCTGGTCGAGCACCTCGCGCCGCGCCTCCAGCGCCGCGATGCGCACCTTCGCCTGCTCGGTGCGGTTGCCCAGGTTGGCGAGAAACTTCCGGTCCTGCTCGTCGAGCCATGCCTTGAAGGCCAGCCGGTCGCGGGGGTGGTACTTGTAGTCACTGACCACCACCGAGTAGAGCGACGCCATCGCCTCCCGGAAGAGCGTCGGCGAGCGCATGGTGCCGCGGAAGAAGGCCGGGTCACGCGCCGCGTTGGTGGCGAAGCCCACCCGGGTCTCGCGCAGCCCGCTCACGATGCCGCTCTGCCCGGCGTACTTGAACTCGACGATCACGCGGACACCCCGACCACCGAGTCGACCTGCGGATACTGGAGCTTCAATCGCACCAGCGCGTCGAGGGCGCGCTCGAAATCCCCTTTGCCCCGGGTGCGCACGAACTCCCCGAGCACCCGCGACGCCACCTCCGCCTGTCGCTCGTCGCGCAGCCCCCGCTCCCGGAGAAAATCCACCACCAGGACCTTCTCCCGGCGATCGGGCATCACGTCGAGCAGCGCCCGCCGGAAGAAGGCCTCCAGGCCCGAGAGCGCCACGAAGCCCTCCTTCAGGTGCGCCACGGCGAGGTCGACCGCGAAGCGCCGGATGACGGGCGAGGGGTGCTCCGCGAGGCGTTGAAGCAGCGCCGCGGAGTCGAGCGCGTCGAAGTGCTTGAGGGCCATCTCGCGCCCGAATTCCTGCACGTCCGTGCGGTTGGAGTCACACAGCCCGACGATGCCGTCGAGCCCGAGCGCCGCCACGTCCACCGGGCCGCGCAGCAGCTCGAACGCGAAGGCCCGGGTGTCCTTCCACTCGCAGTCCGTCAGCGCGAAGAGCACCGACGGGTCGCTGCGCAGCCTCGCCAGCGCCGAGCCGAGCAGCGCGTGCGCCGACTGCCGCACCGCCGCGATGTCGCTCATGGCCATCGCCAGGATGCGGTCGGTGCCCAGCAGGTCGACCGCCTCGGGGCGCGACCCCAGGAGCGCGCCGCCCGCCACCTTCGCCGCGGTCGATCCCCGGTCGATCATGGCCAGGATCTCGTCGAGCCCGAGGATCGCGTTGAGCTCCTCGGCGAGGCCGTCGCGGGCCACGCGGGCGAAGCCATCGTTGATCCCCTCCGAGGTTTCGGGCGCCTGGAGGATGGCGAGCACCCGCTCGGCGAGCTCGCGACGAAACCACGGGTCCGCCGTCGGCAGCGCGGCCAGCACCAGCGACGCGGCGGTCGAGCGGAGCAGCGCGTCGGGCGATCCCACGAAGCCCACGAGGCGCTCGATGTCGGTGGTCCACGCGTCGGCGCAGCGGGTGAGCAGCGCGACGGCGTGCTCGCGGATGACCGCGCGCTCATCGGCCATCATCACCTCCAGCAGCGCCCAGTCGGGGGCCAGCGGGTTGAAGCGCCGATCGAGCTCCGACAACGCGAGCGTGACCGTGTCGGGAAACACCGCCGTGAGCATGCCCACAAGCTGTCGCGCCGTGGCGAGGCGGGGCAGCTCGGGGTGCCGCGCGGTCACCGCCCGCAGCGCGAACTGCTGCACCTCGACGACCTTCGCCTCCGCGAGCAGCGTGAGCAGCGGTCTCGGGTAAGCGTCCCACACCAGCGGGAAGGACTCCGTCCTCGCGGTCGGCAGCAGCGCGGCCTTCGCCTTGGGATTGACCACCGAGGTACGGAGCGTCTTCGGGTTGAAGAACAGCCGCCCATCGAAGCGCCGCAGGATGCGGTTGTAGAGATACACCCGCGACCACTCGTCCCCGTTGCCCTTCGGGAGTTCGCGGTCTTCCGGGCGGTACGCCGCGAGCACCGCCGCCGCCACCTCCGTGTACCGCGCGGGGCGATAGCGGGCGAGGCGCTCGAGGTAGCGCCACGCGGCCTTGCGCACGTGCCGCTGCGTGGGCGTGCTGAACACCCGGGTCTGCCGGCTCTGGCCATCGAGCCCGCTCTTCACCACGGCCATCGTGGCGGAGGGCTTGCGGCTCAGCAGCTCGACGCGCCGGGTGACCACCGCGAAGGTCTCGCCGTCGTCGCGCAGGGTTGCGCGCCGCAGGATGCTCTTGGTGTACCGCCAGCGGTGCGGGCGGTGGAGGTCCGCGTGGGTCGCCAGCACCCGGCGCACGAAGGCCACCGCGAGGGGAGCGCCGATCTCGTACAGCGTGTCGAGCGCGAGGAACTGCTCCTTCACGTCGAGGTGCGCGAAGACCGCCTCGAGGTCGGTGAGCGCGTCTTCGTCCACCGCGCTCGCATCGACCGCCTTCCATCCGTCCCGCATCGCTTGGGGCAGCCGGTCGACCGCGCGCTGCGAGACCTCCGCCATGCCTTCGGCGTCACCGAGCGCCCGCAGCGCCTCGGCGCCCGCGCGCCTGCGGGACAGCAGCTTTCGTGCGGCCTCGACCCGCGCGAGCGGCACCGCGGTCGAGTCTCCCAATCGCCCGAGGGCCTCGACCACGCAGGACAGCTCGGTGCCCTCCAGCGTGGCGCGGTCGATCAGCGGGTCGACGGCGGTGCGGTCGCCAATCCACCCGAGGCGCAGCGCCGAGAGCGCGCGTCGGCGGGCGCTGGGGCTGTTGATGCGATCGAGCATGGCGCGCACGCCGGCCCGGGTGAAGCCCGCCGAGGCGAGGTCATCGGACAGGTCGGCGAGGCGATCTTCGAGCTCGTCGAGCGCGAAGGGGCCGTAGGCCTCGGTGCCCGTGAGCGCGCCCCGCTTGAAGAAGCGCTGCACCCGCAGGGAGATCCGATCGGCGCTCCCCGCCACCGGCTCCACCGCGATGGCCACCAGCCGCTCGGGCCCGGTGGGCCGGAACATCCGCATCACGGTCCTTCGAACGCTCATCGTGATTCCCCGTTGACGCTTGGGCGCTTGCGAGCCCAATGGCAAATATCCGTCAATCGCAGTCGGGCATCGCGCCTACTCGGTGTCGTCGAAGTCCGCGAGGGGCTTCGGCTTCGGCACCACGCCCCCGACCGGCTTCGCAGGCACCACCGGGCCCTTAGGCGGAATCACCGGCCCCTTCGGCGGAACGAAGGGCCCCTTCACCCCGGGAGCGCCCTGCACCTTCGTGGGCGCTGGGGTCGCGTTGCCCAGCGCGCCGAGCTCCGCTTCGAGGGCCACGCGCATGTCGTGGAAGCCCTTGAAGTCCTGCGTTCGCACGAGGTTGTACGCCGTCCACATCAGGTCGGCGCAGATCTCCACGGGCACCTTGCCCGTGTTGGCCCCGAGGCCCGGCAGCGCGACCGAGCCGATGCTCCCGGGCACGGCAGCGTTCTGCATCCGCACCGCCTGGAAGGCCGCCGCGCAGGCCAGCGCCACGTTGAGCGTGTCGGACACATCGTCCGAGCGGCCCACCATCGTCGGCGTCGAGATGAGCCACGGCGGCTTCGGGGCGCCCGTCGGCACGCAGGTGGCGTAGCCCAGCGGCATCGTGCCCTGGTGCAGCCGCGCGATCTCCGACTGCACCCTCGTCTGGATCTTCGGCCCGAGGAACTTCTTGATCACCCCGTCGAGGCCGCCGTCCATGTTGCCCTTGCTGTTGGTCGGGCTCACCCACGCGCTCGTGGCCTGGTCGGTCATCGAGCCGTGCACGATGATCACCTCGGGGTTGTCTTCAAAGACGTCCCGCCACGCCGCCACCATCTTCGCGTTCACATCCACCAGGATGACCTGAGCGTCCATCGTCGACCTCCTGCCGTATTGGCTACATCGCGAATTCGACCAGGTAGTCCAGACGCTGCTGGCGCGAGTCGTAGATCACATACTCGTCGTCGGCGAACTGCGTCCCGCGCACCCCGTGGCAGGAGTTGAAGCCCGCCGGCGGCTCGCTGATCCCATAGGTGATCTTGGAATAGGGCTTCATCTTGCCGAGGGCGACGCGCGCCAGCGCCATGAAGCGCGAACCCGACTTGCCGGGCGACGTGTAGCCCGCGCTCGTGCACGCCGCGTCGCCGAAGTAGATGCCGCTGCCCAGCCAGCCTGCGTCCGTGCGGTTGACGCCCATGCTGACCACGATCTTCGGCAGCAGGATGCCGCGCGACAGGATGCCCACCCAGTTCTTGATGCGCGACCCGTGGAAGAGCAGCCGCTGGTTGTCGATGTGCCCGGTGAACACCTCGTGCTCGCCCGCGCGGCGCAGCGTGTAGATGTTCTTGATCTTGATGTTGGCCGTGCGCACCCGGCTCTTGAGCACGTACTGCTCGATCTCGGTGTACGTGGGGTTCTTGTGGTCGACGAAGTCGATGGCGCACTTCAGCGCCTCGTACTGCTCGTCGGCCTTGCTCTCGAAGAGCACCGAGCCGGAGTCCCCGTTCACCTGGAGCATGTCCTTCATGAGCTGCAGCGTCTCCTGCTTGCTCTGGAAGTCCTCCATCGTGTCGATGACCGCCTCGTCGATGGCCGCGCGGGTGCGCCCGATGCGGTGGGGGATGGTCGTGTAGAACTCCCCCGACAGGTCGATCATCTTGTTGCGGTTCTTCGAGGACTGCTGGAAGAGCTTGTAGAGGTCCTGGAGGATCGCCTCGCCCTTCTCGATCTGCCCCACCGTCAGGATGCCCAGCGGCGTCTCGATGCCGTTGGCGGTGATCTTCACGTTCACCGCCGTGGTGAGCGCGTTGGTCGCCTCGGCGTAGATGTACTGCACCAGCTGCTGCACCGACGGGGTGAGCGTCGACACCTTCACCGCCGCGGCGGCCACCTCGCCCCGGGCCACCTTCTGCTCCGCGAGGCGCTTCACGGTCTTGGCGTCGATCTCCCCGGCGCTCGTGCCGCGCGCCTTCTGCGAGCCGATCTTGCTCGAGGCGAGGCTCAGCTCCTTGTAGCCCTTCGCCGCCGAGGTCTTCTCGCGGAAGATGCCGTCGTAGATGGCCTGCGCCTCGCCCAGGGTGTTGGCGTAGCGGCACTCCTTCTGGCCCGCCTCGGGGTTGTTCTCCAGGTCGTCGGTGCGCCCGTAGTGCGTAAACACCCGGAACACCGGCTTGCCCTTGAGCGTCCCCTGGTGGACCTCGATGGCGTAGTACTTGTTGTGGTTGGTCTTGATGTCCGTGACCTGGAGCACGGCCTTCCGGGGGATCTCGAAATCATCCGGAAACGCCGGAGCGTTCGCATCGCCAAACTTCCACGACTTCACACCCGCCATCGACGCACCCTCACACCCTTCACGCGCTCGGTCCGCTTGGAGTTCCAGCGCGCGGCGGAACATAGTTCTCCCTTCGCGCGCGCCGCAAGATCGTCCGCGCCGCGCCCGTGACATTCCCTGACCGGCCCCGTCGCGGGAACTTCGCTTGACGGCCCGGCGCGCCGGGGTGTAGCCGCGGGCCAACGGGAGTCGAGCATCCACATGGGCAAGAAGAAGAAGCACAAGCGCGAAGCGGCGGCGGCGATCGAGGGCGAGGAGGCGTTGGCTGCGCACGGCGAGGCCCTCCGCGGCGACTTCGAGAACACCCGCGAGGTCACCATGGGCGGCATCACCGGGCGCGAGACGCCCGACGAGCTGCTGCGCGGCCGCTTCCCGGCCTTCGTGGGCCGCCAGGAGCGCACGGGCTACGAGCTCATGGCCCGCGCCATGGACGAGGACTACGCCACCTTCCTGACCTTCTCCGGCGCGATGACCCCGGCGGGGCTCCACCAGTCGTGCCTCATCCCGCTCATCGAGCGCGGGCTCATCGACTGCGTCACCACCACCGGCGCCAACCTCTACCACGACGCCCACCGCATCATCGGCCACCGCATCCGCGAGATCGACCCCAACGCGGGCGACCTCGCGCTGCGCCTCGCGCGCATCATCCGCATCTACGACCTCGGCTTCTGGGAGGAGACCCTCCTCGAGACCGACATGCTCTTCAGCGCCATCCTGCAGCTGCCGCAGTTCCAGAAGCGCATGACCACGACGGAGCTGCACTACCTGCTCGGCGAGGCCATCGCGAAGGTCGAGGAGGCCCTCGGCGTGAAGGAGCCGTCCTTCCTCGCCACCTGCTACCGCCGCGCGATCCCGATCTTCGTCGGCGCCGTGCAGGACGGGTCGATCTTCCTCAACATCGTCAAGCTGAAGCGGCTCTTCCCCGAGACCTTCAAGCTCGAGATCGACGTGAACGACGACGTCTACGAGATGGGCGCCATCCAGCACTACTGCCTGCGCGCCCTCGACAAGAAGATGGCCGTGTTCATCCTCGGCGGCGGCGTCCCGAAGAACTACACCCTCCAGGGCGAACCCCTGCTGGAGCAGATCCTCGGCGTGCACACCGACGGCTTCGACATCGACGTGCAGTTCTGCGTCGACCCGGTGGACAACGGCGCGCTCTCCTCGTGCCCCGCGGGCGAGGGCCACACCTGGGGCAAGGTCTCGCCCGAGGGCGTCTCCCGCTCGATGTACGTGCACGCCGACGTCACCGCGGTCTTCCCGTGGGTGACCTACGCGCTCATGAGCGACCCGAAGCGCGCCCGTCCCCACCGGCGCCTCTACGACCACCGCGCCGAGGCCCTCAAGGCCCTCGACGCGGCCGTCGCCGTCGGCCGCGACGAGCTCCTCAAGACCATCGACTACCCCGCCGTCGCCGAGGCGCTCGCGCCCGCGCCGGTCGCCGCGCCCGCGAAGCCCAGGAAGAAGAAGGGCTGATCGCGATGGCCACGCCGCGACCCTGGACGGTGCTCCCGCATGACCCGTGGGAGCGCCTCACCGACAACGTCTGGTCGGTGTCGGGCGCGCTCCCCGGCATGGCCCTGCGCCGACGGATGACCGCCGTGAAGCTCGCAGACGGTCGCGTGGTCATCCACGGCGCGGCGTGCCTGGAAGAGCCCGCCATGCGCGAGCTCGAAGCCTGGGGCGAGCCCGGGGTTCTCATCGTGCCCAACCCCTTCCACCGCCTCGACGCCCACGCCTGGAAGGCGCGCTACCCGGGCATCACCGTGCTCTGCGCGAAGGACGCCGACGCGGCCGTGCGCCAGGTCGTCGCGGTCGACGGCCACTTCGACGCCTTCCCCGTCGACCCGAAGGTCACGCTCACGCCGCTGCGGGGCATGAACCGTCGCGTCCCCGAGGCGGTGCTCTCCGCGGTGGCGGGCGACGGGCGCGCGGCGCTGGTCTTCAACGACGCGCTCTTCAACCACCCCCACATGCCGGGCTTCATGGGCTGGGTCGTGAAGACCATGGGATCGACCGGCGGGCCGCGCATCACCAACCTCATCTCCCTGGCGGGGGTGAGCGATCGCAAGGCTCTCGCGGAGCACTACCTCAGCCTCGCGGCGACGCCCGGCCTCGCCTTCGCGGTGCCCGGCCACGGGGCCGTCATCGACGGGGACCTGAAGGCTACGCTGACGCAGGTCGCGGCGGGCTGATCGCCGCGGCGTCGTCGGGCGCGGCGGGCGTCTCGGCCACCTCTGCGATCGGTGCTTCCGCGAAGCCGAAGCGTCGCTGCTCAGCCACGGGCCCCGGGGCGCGGCGCGGGCGCTTCGCGGCGGGCGGCGGGATGAGCACCACGCGGGGCGCGAGCACCGGGGCCTCGCGCACCTCGACGCTCGCGTCTCCCTGCGACACCGCCCCGGCGGCGAGGCGGCGCAGCGCCCGGAGCTGGTCGCGGAGGGAGTCGTGGTGGGCACGCAGTTCGGCGAGGGTGCCGAGCATCACGCTCGACAGCGCCGTGACCGTCGCGACCTCGTAGTGGGGACATCCCCCGTCGATGGAGGGATCGTCACCGCACACGAGGCAGACCCGCACCGGGGCCGTGAGCGCCCCGCCCGAGGGCATCGCGACCTCGGGCGGGGCCTCGTCGACGGGCACCTCCGGGGGCGCGTCGAAGAACTCCGGCGGGGCCTGATCGAAGCTGTCGTAGTCGTCCCGGTTCGCGACGTGGGTTCGGCGAGCGCGCATGACAGTTCTGTCGGACTATCACGCCGGGCGGGGCATGGACAAATGTTCAGGCGAGGGGCGGTAGGGAGCGATCAGCGCTTCGTGGACTTCGCCGTCGGGCGACGGAAGCCCCGGTACTCGGCGCGCCGCGCCTTCGAGCCGGAGGTGAGGTAGCGCCCCGCGATGAGCACGCGCTCGAGGCGCAGGCGCAGCAGGGTCCAGAGGCGGTGGGTGAGCTCGCGGGCCTCGTGGGCGCCGGAGGGGATGCTCGCCTTCGCTGCGAGGGTGACGAGGTTGTTGTGCCGATCCCAGAGGCGCTGCGCGGCGTCGCCCTCGCCGCCGGGCAGGCTGATGAGCCACTTCTCGTGGTCGGAGCTGTTGCAGAGGCTCAAGAGCCCGGTGTTGTCCTGGACGGCGTCCTGCGGGTCGTTGGGGGCGCCGCGCACGAGGCTGCGCAGCAGCGACAGGCCGACCTTGTTGCGGCGGAAGCGGAGCGTGCGAAACGCGCGGATGATCTTGCGCTGGTCGGCGCGGACGCTGGCGAGCAGGGCGGCCTCGCTGGCGTCGATGACGGGGTCGCTCGCGCGCTCGGCGTCGAGGTGCTGCTTGGTGGCGCGCACGTACTCGATGAGCGGCGCGAGCTCGAGGATCTCCTCGGAGGTGAGGGCGCCGTCGTCGAGGGGCACCTTCACCAGCGAGCCGGCGTCGCGCGCCGCGGTGGCCGCGATGCCGGACGCCCACGCGAGCCACGCGCGCGGATAGGCCGGGGTGGTGCGCACGATCTCCTCGGGCAGCGCGCGCGCGGCGCCGTCGAAGGCCGCGGTGGCAGCAGACGCCGCAGGGGTGGACGAGCGAGGTGTGGAGCTGGTCTTGGTCTTCGCCATAGGGCGCGGATGCTAACGACCACCCCCGCAGTTGTCATCGGGAGGCATGCAGGGCACCCCGGAAGGTGTGCAGGGCACCGCGGAAGGCATGCAGGGCACTCCGGAAGGGGTACACGGAAGTGCCTGAAATTCCCGCTGATCGGGCGGGGCGTGGGAGGGTGCCGGGGACATGACCCACCGCGGCGGTGTTCTCCCTTCCCAGTGGATCCGCCGGGCCCTCGCGGACGGCACACTGACGGCCCTGCGGCCCGTCGAGCCCACGCAGGTTCAGCCCAACAGCGTCGACCTGCGCATCGGTCGCGCGGGCACCCGGGTGCAGTGCAGCTTCCTCCCGGGGCGCGAAGGCGTCGAGGGGCGGCTGCGGCGCTTCGGGATCTACCCCGTCGACGCCGGGCCCGACGGGGTCGTGCTCGAGCGCAACGCCGTCTATCTCTTCCCCCTGCTCGAATCGATCAAGCTGCCGGCGGGCGTGCGCGCGCGGGCCAACCCGAAGAGCAGCACCGGGCGCCTGGACATCTTCTGCCGCCTCGTGACCGAGCACGGCACCTCCTTCGACGACATCCCCGAGGGCTTCGCCGGCGGGCTCTACCTGGAGGTCGTCCCGCGCTCCTTCCCCATCCGCGTGCGGGAGGGTGACAGCCTCGCGCAGCTCCGCTTCGTGGTCGGCGACCCCACCCTCGACGACGACGAGACGCGCGCGCTCATGGCCCGCGAGCCCATCATCGTGGCGCCGGACGACCTGCGCCTCGGGCGCACCGGGCTGCGCATCGACAACGGCGTGTTCATGTCCGTCAACCTCTCGGCGGAGGGCACCGTCGGGTACCGCGCCAAGCGCAACACGGGCGCCATCGACCTGCGCGGGCGCCACCCCATCAGCCATTTCTGGGAGCGCATCTACCACCGCCCCAGCGAGCCGCTGCTGCTCGAACCCGACGAGTTCTACATCCTCCGCTCCAACGAGCTGGTGCGGCTGCCGCCCTCGGTGTGCGCGGAGATGGTGCCCTTCGACGCCGGGGCGGGCGAGGTGCGCACCCACTACGCAGGCTTCTTCGACTCGGGCTTCGGCTACGTCTCCGGCGACGACAACGGGGCCGCCGCGGCGGCCGTGGTGCTCGAGGTGCGAGGGCGCGACGTGCCCTTCCACGTCGACGAGGGCAACCACCTGTTCCGGGTGATCCTGCTGCGCAACCACGAGGCGCCGGACGACCTCTACGGGCGCGGGCTGCGGTCGCACTACCAGGGCCAGCGGCTACGGCTGAGCAAGCAGTTCCTGCCCGACGACGGCGAGCCCGAGTCACAGCTGCCCCTGCGCTTCCGATGAGCGAGGGTATGGGGGACAGGGAATGTCCGACGCGCAAGTCATTGGATTTCCCGTAGATCGCGTGACAGACCCCCCCTCCCTCGCTGGCGTCGGGGTCCTTCCGGGAACTTGACGCATGTTCAGTGAGGCCGTACTCGAATGGGCGTTCAAGACGCCGGGATGACCCGTTGACTTCCATCAAGACACCCGACGGAGCGGCCGACCCCATGACGACTGAAGCATTGATCCAGGACCCTGAAGCGCTGAAGCCCGCCGGGCGGCGCGCGAGCGCCGAGGCGATGGGCGCCAAGCAGCGCGACATCTCGGTGAGCGAGTTCTTCACCAAGAACCGCCACCTCCTGGGCTTCGACAACCCCGCCAAGGCGCTACTCACCACCATCAAGGAGGCCGTCGACAACGCCCTCGACGCCTGTGAGGAGGCCGGGATTCTTCCCACCCTCGACGTCACCGTGGAGGAGGTCTCCGACGGCCGCTACCGGGTGCGCGTCGAAGACAACGGGCCAGGGATCGTGAAGGAGCAGATCCCCAAGATCTTCGCCAAGCTCCTGTACGGCTCGAAGTTCCACCGGCTGCGGCAGTCGCGCGGGCAGCAGGGCATCGGCATCAGCGCCGCGGGGATGTACGGCCACCTCACCACCGGCCGCCCGGTGGTGGTGGTGAGCAAGATCGGCAAGGGCCGGCCCGCGTGGCGGGTCGAGGTGCGCATCGACTCACGCACCAACGAGCCCAAGCAGCTCAATGACAAGAACGACACCGTCACGTGGGAGAAGGACCACGGCACCTCGGTGGAGATCGAGCTCATGGGCCTGTACCGCGGCGGCCGCACCTCCGTCGACGCGTACCTCGAGCAGACGGTGGTGGCCAATCCCCACCTGGAGCTTTCGTACAAGCCCCCGAAGGGCCCGCTGGTGCACTTCCCGCGGGTGAGCGACCTGCTGCCCCCGGAGGCGCAGGAGATCAAGCCGCACCCGCACGGCGTCGAGCTCGGGATGCTCATCAAGATCCTTCACGAGTCGGGCCGGCGGCACGTCGCGCAGACCCTGATGGAGGAGTTCTCGCGGGTGACGCAGCCGGTGGCCGACGAGCTGTGCAAGCGCGCGGGCATCGACCCCAACGCCGTCGCGGCGCGGGTCGACGCGGCGAAGATCGAGGCCCTGCACGCGGCGATGGTGGCCTCCAACGCGGCGCTCCCGCCGATCAAGAAGTTCGCGTCGAAGGTCGCGCGCTCGGACGGCAACCTCCGCGAGGAGGTGCTGGAGGAGGGCACCGGGTTCTCGCCCACGCTGGCCGACCTGGTGATCCGCCGCGGGGGCCTCGAGCCCACCGTGAAGGCGAAGCTGGTCACCCCGATGATGGTGGAGAAGCTCTACGCCTCGCTGCACGACTCGCAGGTGAAGATCCTCCCGCCGCCCGCCAACTGCATCGTGCCGGTGGGCGAGGCGCTGGTGATGGAGGGCCTGCGCCGGCGCTTCAAGGGCGAGTTCTTCACGTCGCACACGCGCCCGCCGGCGGTGTACCGCGGCAACCCCTTCGTGGTGGAGGCGGGCGTCGCCTTCGGCGGAACGCTCTCGCGCGACGACTCGGCGGACGTGCTGCGCTTCGCCAACCGGGTTCCGTTGCTGTATCAGCCGCGGGCCTGCGCCATCCACGAGGCGGTGCTCAAGGTCGATTGGAAGTCCTATGGGCTCCAACAGCGGAAGGGCGAGCTGCCGGTCGGGCCGCTGGCGATCTTCGTGCACCTCGCGAGCGTGTGGGTGCCGTTCACCAGCGAGGCCAAGGAGGCCGTCGCCCACTACGACGAGGTGGTGCGGGAGATCCGGCTGGCGCTGATGGAGTGCGGCCGAAAGCTCGGCGCCTGGGTGAAGGCGCAGCAGGCCGAGCGCTGGGAGACGCAGCGAAAGAGCCTGTTCGAGAAGTACATCGTCGAGCTGGCGGCCTCCATCCACAGCATCACGAAGGTGTCTGAAGAGAGCGTGAAGAAGGACTTCACCGACGCGCTGCCCAACCATGTGCGCATCGCCATCGCCCCGGTGGAGGGCGCGGCGCCGGGGGTCGACGCGGGCGGAGAGCCTGCGCCGGGGGAGGGGGCCGCGGAGGCCGCTGCGGGGCCCGTCGAGGCGGAGGCCGAGGCGCCCGAGCCGAAGGCGTCGCGGCCGTCGGAGCGCCCGCCGGACATGGGCGATGACGGCGATGGCGAGCCTTTCTACAAGGACATGACGCCGGGCAACTCGCGTCAGCTGGTGCTCAAGGTGCGATCGAAGTCGGGAAGGAAGTAGGCACCGCCATGGCACCCAGGAAGAAGACCGCCGCGGGCGCGACCCCGGCGAACAAGGCCGCGTCCGACGACACCATGACCGACGGGCCCCGGGAGATCGGCGAGCGCGACCGGGTGACGCTCCAGAAGATCACCGACCTCGCGTTCAGTGCGCTGGCGGAGGTGCGGCGGGGGAAGAACCCCGCGCTCAGCATCCCCGTGCGCGCGCTGTCGAACGTGAGCTTCGACCAGGAGGCGGGGCTCATCCGCCTGGGGGAGTCGCGGCAATCCCGCAACTTCTTCCACCTGAAGCAGGCGAAGCTGTTCATGCAGACCTTCCTCATCGCGGAGCACTGCAAGAAGCTCATCGAGGCCGGGGCGACCACCTCGATTCGCGACATCTACTATGGCGCCAAGCACTCCGTGGCCGGCACCAAGGAGAACACCTTCGAGGAGCAGGCCGAGAGCGACCCGATCATCGAAGACCTCGAGGTGACCATCGACGCGCTGCGCGAGGAGCTGCACCTCCGCGCGGAGAACCGCGGCGCCATGGTGGGCCCGATGACCATTCGCGACACCGGCGACACCATCGACCTGCGGCGCATGGGCTCCGGGGGGTGGAGCATCCCGAGCATCGTCGAGGACAACCGCATCGAGTTCATGAAGACCGAGGCGGAGTACATCCTCTTCATCGAGAAGGGCGCCGTGTGGGCGCGCCTCAACGAAGACCGCTTCTGGCAGAAGAACAACTGCATGCTCCTGCACGGCAGCGGCATGGCCGCGCGGGGAACGCGGCGGCTTCTGCGCCGCATGCACGAGGAGCTGAAGCTCCCGCTGTATGTGCTCACGGACAACGACCCGTGGGGCTTCTACATCTATTCGGTCATCAAGCAGGGGAGCATCAACCTTGCGTATGAGTCGATGCGCATGGCCGTGCCGCAGGCGCGCTTCCTCGGACTGATGAGCTCGGACGCCGAACGCTTCAACCTGCAGGCCAACGTGTCGATGGCCCTCAAGGACGAGGACAGCGCGCGCATCGAGCAGCTGATGCGCTACGACTGGTTCGCGGCGAAGCGCTGGCAGGAGGAGCTCGCGCTGATGAAGAAGACCCAGAAGAAGTACGAGCTGGAGGCGCTCTCCTCGCGCGGAATCCGCTTCATCACGGAGGAGTACATCCCGCAGAAGCTGCGCGGTAAGCGGGGTGATTCCTGGCTTGATTGAGGCGCGGCGTTCCGGTACTCCCCGGCGCCATGTCCGCCGCCACCCCGCCGTATACCGCGCTCTCGCTCGAACTCGACGGCCCCGTCGCCGTCGTCACCCTCCAGCGGCCCGAGCGCATGAACGCGCTGTCCCGGGTGCTCCTCCAGGAGATCGGCACGGTGTTTCGTGCGCTGTCCGCCGACCCGGCGGTGCGCGCGGTGGTGCTCACCGGCTCCGGGGAGAAGGCCTTCTGCGCGGGCGCCGACCTCAAGGAGCGCCAGGGCATGTCCGAAGACGACGTGCGTGGGCTGCTCGGGCTCTATCGCGAGAGCTTCGGCGCGGTGGATGCGTGCCCGAAGCCGGTGGTGGCGGCGATCCAGGGCGTGGCGCTGGGCGGCGGCTTCGAGCTGGCGCTCGCGTGTGACCTGCGGGTGGCCAGCGCCGGGGCCGTGGTGGGCCTGCCCGAGACCTCCCTGGCGATCATCCCGGGGGCCGGCGGCACGCAGCGGCTGCCGCGGCTCGTGGGCCCCGGGCGCGCGAAGGAGATGATCCTCCTGGCGAGGCGCTACGCGGCCCACGAGGCGCTGGCGCTGGGCCTGGTGACCGCGCTGGCAACCCCGGGCGAGACGGCCATCGCTGCGGCGAAGCGCCTGGTGGCGCCGCTCGCCGGTGGCGCGCCCATCGCCCTCGCGGCGGCCATGGAGGCCGTCGACGGCGGGGCCGACCTCGACCTCGAGGAGGGGCTGCTGCTCGAGGCGCGCTGTTACGAGAAGACGCTGGTGTCGACGGACCGTCGCGAGGCGCTCGCCGCCTTCAGCGAGGGGCGCAAGCCGGTCTATCGCGGCGAGTAGGTGAATGGGGCGGCTTCGAGGGTCGTTTGAGCCGCGCGTCGCGCCCGGGCGATCGTCGCAGGGTGCTCGGTACGTCCGTATCTGCAAGAGGAGTCGAGTCCATGAAGGTTCGTCGCAGAGTCTGGGGATCCGTCAGTCTGTTGGGTTGCCTCGCGCTCACGCACTCGGCATCGGCGCAGCCGCGCACGCCGACGACGCCCGCGCGTCCCGCGGTGCCCGCGCGCCCGGCGGTCGCCCGCCCCGCCCCGGCCACCGGGCCCGCGGCGCAGGTGACCCCGGTCGCGGCGCCCGACCCCGCCGCGCAGGTCACGCCCCCGCCGCCCCCGCAGGCGCCGCCGCCCCCGCCGCCGCCCTTCCGCGTCGCGATCACGGCGGGCATCAACGGGCAGTTCAGCCCGGTGGTGTGCGGTGACGAGCCGCCGATGCCGGTGTTCGCCAGCGTGGCCGGGCAGCTCGCGGCGGAGCCCGACACCCTCGCCTTCGACGCGGGCGACCTGCTCGGCCCCGCGGCGGTCACGCGCCTCACGGTGCAGCACGACGTCGACGCCTTCACGGCGGCGGTCGCGGCCAGCGGCATCCGGGTGATGGCCTTCGGGCACCGCGACCTCTCCGCCGACCGCGCGCCCATCATCGCCGCGCTCCGCGCGCTGCGGGCGCGCAACCTCCGGCACGTGCTGTCGAACCTCCACTGCGACGCGGCGCACCGCGAGCTCTGCGAGGTCGTCGAGGACGCCGACGACGCGCCGGTGCAGTTCGACTCGCCGGCGGGTCGAGTGGCGCTCATCGCGATGGTCGACCCGTCGTCGCTCCCGCTGCTCTCGCGCGACCGCGCCGCGGGCCTCACGCTCGACCCGCTGGTCGAGGCGGTGCCGCGCGCGGTGACGGCGGCGCGGGCCGCGGGCGCGATGCACGTGGTGGTGATGGTCGACCCGCGGGCGCGCCACGAGGTGGAGCAGGCGCTCGAGATCGCCGAGCTCTTCGAGCCGGGCCAGGGGCCCGACGCCCTGGTGGTGCACGACCTCCCGGCGGGCGCGGCCGCGATCCAGACCGCCCGCTCGGGCGTGCCCATCGTCTCGACGCGCCCGGGCAACGCCCTCGTGCTCGAGCCGGGCACCACACGGGTGAGCCGCGCGGCCCGCAGCGGCGCTGCGCCGGAGGTCGTCACGAGCTTCGTCAACTCCACGCGGCAGTGGCTCTGCACCACCTACGCGCAGCCCCTCGCGGGCGGCCGGCTGACCGCCGAGCTCTCCCGCGACGCCTTCGCGGGGCTCTACCTCGACGTGCTTCGCGACCTGGCGCAGGCCGACGTGGCGGTGCTCAACCGCGGCGCGGTGCGGGAGCCCGCCGGGCTCTTCCCGATCCGCGGCAGCATCACGCCGCTGTCCCTCGCGGCGGCGCTGCCCTTCGACGACTCGCTGCACGTCGCGCGGGTGACGGGCGCGGTGCTCAAGGCCCTCGCCACCTCGGCCCGCGCCGGGGGCTTCTACCTCCGCGGCGTCACGGTCACCGACGGCGCGGTGAAGATCAACGGGCGCCTCGTGGACGACGCGCAGCAGTACCGGATCATCACCACGGGGTACATCGCCACCGGCGGCGACGGCGGCGCGGGCGACGACATCGCGTACGAGCGCTTCCAGACCGCCACGGCGCAGGACGTCTTCCTCGCGTGGCTGCGCACCCCGCGCGAGGGCGACATCACCCAGGCCCCGAGCGACCCCGCGGACCACACCCGCTGGAACTTCCGCTGGACCACGGACGTCGCCTTCAGCTCGACGACCATCGCGGCCAACCCCTTCGTCGGCACCGGGCTGACGTACCCCGACCCGCAGCTGTCCCGCGCGCAGTCCCTCAACCTGCGCATCGACACGCTGCTTCGCGCCGACGCCGACAACCCCTACTTCACCTGGGACAACGGGCTGCGGCTCCAGTACGGCCGCGCCTCGGTCACGCCGTCGCCCTCGATGGACGCCATGTCGCCCTCGCGCGGGCCCTTCGACGAGAACCAGGATCTCATCTCGTACAACACGGCCTTCACGTGGCGTTGGTTCCGCGGCGCCCGCAAGTGGTACCACCCGCTGCCGGTGGCCCTCGGCTTCATCGAGACCGAGCTCGACGGCCCGCCGACGGCGCGTGACCCGGACTTCCACCACCTCACGCTCCGCCCGACGGTGGGCGCGCGCTTCGAGCTCCTCGAGCGCATGACCCTCAACCTCACGGCCGGTATGAACTGGATGGAGTCCCTCGCGCCGAGCCAGGTCAACGGCTCGAAGCCCGAGTTCGCCCTCGTCGGCTCGCTCGTCGCGCGGCCCGGCACCCTCTTCACCGTCGGGGGCCGCAACATCGATGGCGGGTTCTCGGTGGAGTACACCCTCAGCGACCCGGGCAACTCCGACAGCCAGATCCTCCGCGCCTCCGGTCGCCTGTCGATCCCGCTCTTCCAGCCCCTCCAGCTGACGCTCGGGTACGACCTCTACGCCCGCACGGTCAACGGCCAGGCCTGGGGCCTCGGCCACGACACCACCATCGGGCTGCGCATCGCCTTCTCCCGCTCCGTCCAGCTCTTCTGACCTCCCCGGGGCGCACGCTCGCCGCGACCCTTGCGAATCTCGCGGGGGTTGCGGTAGGGCAGTGCCCTCATGTCTGACGCACGACTCAAGGCGATCCTCGCGCGCGTCGAGCGCGGCGGGGGCGACAAGTACCACGCGAAGAATACCCGGGAGGGTAAGCTCTTCGCGCGCGAGCGCATCGCGCGGCTCATCGACGCGGGGTCGTTCCAGGAGGACGCCGCGCTGGCCAACAACCTCGACGCCGACCTCCCGGCGGACGGCGTGGTCACGGGTACGGCCACGGTGCACGGCCGCACCGTCGCGATCATGGCCAACGACTCCACCATCAAGGCCGGCTCCTGGGGCTGGCGCACGGTGGAGAAGATCCTGCGCGTGCAGGAGACGGCCCGCGACCTGCGCTGCCCGATGCTCTACCTCGTCGACTCGGCGGGGGCGCGCATCACCGACCAGATCCTGATGTTCCCGGGGCGCCGGGGCGCGGGGCGCATCTTCTACAACCAGGTGCAGATGTCCGGGCAGGTGCCGCAGCTGTGCCTGCTCTTCGGGCCGAGCGCGGCGGGCGGCGCCTACATCCCGGCCTTCTGCGACGTCGTGGTAATGGTCGAGGGCAACGCGAGCATGTACCTGGGCTCGCCCCGCATGGCCGAGATGGTCATCGGCGAGAAGGTCACGCTGGAGGAGATGGGCGGCGCGAAGATGCACTGCTCGGTCTCCGGTTGCGGAGACGTGCTGGTGAAGACCGAGGACGACGCCATCGCGTGGGCGAAGCGCTACCTCGCGTACATGCCGCAGAGCTACGAGCACACCCCCGCGCGGGTCGAGGCGGTGGCCCCGGACGCGAGCGGCAAGACGCTGGAGCAGATTGTTCCCATCGACGAGAACAAGCCCTTCAACATGTTTCATTTCATCCGGGAGCTCGTCGACAAGGACAGCCTCCTGGAGGTGAAGAAGCTCTTCGCGCAGGAGATGATCACCGCCTTCGCGCGCATCGACGGTCAGCCCGTGGGCATCGTGGCCAACCAGCCCTGGTACAAGGGCGGCGTGCTCTTCGTCGACAGCGCCGACAAGGCCGCGCGCTTCATCTGGCTCTGCGACGCGTTCAACATCCCGCTGCTGTACCTGGCCGACGTGCCGGGCTTCATGATCGGCACCAAGGTAGAGCGCGAGGGCATCATCCGCGCGGGCGCCAAGATGATCGCCGCGGTGAGCGAGGCGCGCGTGCCGAAGCTCTCGGTGGTGGTGCGCAAGGCCTACGGCGCGGGGCTCTACGCGATGTGCGGGCCGGCCTTCGAGCCCGACGCGTGCCTCGCGCTGCCGACGGCGTCCATCGCGGTGATGGGCCCGAGCGCGGCGGTCAACGCGGTGTACTTCAACAAGATCCAGGAGGTGCCCGAGGGGGCCGAGCGCGACGCGTACGTGCAGGGGCTGCGCGCGGAGTACCGGGAGGGCGTCGACCTCTACAAGCTGGCGGGCGACCTCGTCATCGACGCCGTGGTGCCCTTCGAGGGCCTGCGCAGCGAGCTCTCGCGGCGCTTCGCGCGGCTGACCTCGAAGCGCGAGACGCGGCCGCGCAAGCACCACATGGTGCCGCCGGTCTGAACGTGAGCACCGAGCCCGACAGCGGCGAGGGTCCGAAGAAGGGCAGCAAGCCGAGGTCGGTCGGCGCCTTCGTGGCGCTGGGCTTCGTGGCGGTGACCATCCCGCTGCTGCTCTACGCCGCGCGCAACGGGCCCGACCACGACGACCGCCCGCACGACCCCCTGGAGCTCTCCGACGAGGCCGAGCTGCGCGCGGGCGTGATGGCGGTGTCGGGGGTGATACAGGCGCGGCGCGGCGAGGAGGAAGACCGGGCCATCCGCGCGCTGGAGGCGCTGCACCCGCGCAGCCCGGGGGCCAACGACCTGCGCGAGTCGTGCGTGACGACCTACCGGGGCGCGTACGACGCCCAGCGGATCTCCGCCGACCTGCGGGGCCTGCTCCCGAGCGACGGCGGCGCGCTCAGCGACGAGCAGCGGAGGCGCATGAGCGAGATGCTCGACCGCAGCCAGCGCCTGGTGAACGAGGCCCGCGACGCGCACCTGCGCTGCGTGGGGCTCTACGAGCAGGCCGCGGTGCGGCTGCACATCGCGCCCGCGCAGCGCCCCAACAACCCCTGACAGGTAGCGAAGCCGATGAGCGACGAGAGGTCCCTGGACACCCGCGCGGTGCACGCCGGCGAGGGCCGCGCGAAGGCGCACGACTCGCTCACCACCCCGGTGGCGCTCACGTCGACGTACACCTTCGAGAGCGCCGAGGCGCTCGGCCGGCATCACCGCCGGGAGGTCGAGCGCGAGGAGTACGGCCGCTACGGCAACCCCACGGTGCGCGCCGCCGAGCGAAAGCTCGCCGACCTCGACGGGGCCGAGGACGCCGCGCTCTTCGCGTCGGGCATGGCCGCCATCACCACCACGCTGCTCGCCATGCTGCGCTCGGGCCACCACGTGGTGCTCACCCGCGACTGCTACCGGCGCACGCGGCAATTCGTGACGGCGGTGCTGCCGCGCTACGGCGTGGAGTCGACGGTCGTCGAGCCGGGTGACCCCGACGCGGTCGCGCGGGCGATCGTCCCGGGCAAGACCCGGCTGGTGATCTCC
Organism: Myxococcales bacterium; assembly: GCA_030652255.1. GTDB lineage: Bacteria > Myxococcota_A > Polyangia > Polyangiales > SCUS01. The sequence goes on from JAUSAZ010000210.1 coordinate 161,761, forward strand.
GAGTCGCCGACCAACCCGTACCTGCGCGTGGTCGACCTCGAGGCGCTGCGGGCCATCAAGGCCGCGCACCCGTCGGTGAAGTTCCTCATCGACGCGACCTTCTCGACCCCGGTCAACCAGCGACCCATCGAGCACGGCGTCGACCTGGTGATCCACTCGGCGACGAAGTACCTCGGCGGCCACAACGACCTCCTCGCCGGCTCGGTGAGCGGGTCGGCCGCGCTCATCGACGCCATCCGCGATTTCCGCGGCGTGCTGGGCGGCGTGCTCGACCCGCACGCGGCCTACCTCCTGCTCCGCGGCGTGAAGACCCTCGGACTGCGCGTCGCCCGACAGAACGCCTCGGCGCTCTCGCTCGCGCGCGCCCTGGAGTCCGACCCGCGCATCGAGCGGGTGTTCTACCCGGGCCTGGAGAGCCACCCCGACCACCGCGTGGCGGTCGCGCAGATGTCCGGCTTCGGCGGCGTGGTGAGCTTCCTCGTGAAGGGCGACGGGCCGCGCACCGAGCGCTTCGTCGACGCGTGCCGCATCGCCGCGATCGCGCCCTCGCTCGGCGGCGTCGAGACCCTCATCGAACAGCCCGCGCTGATGTCGTACTACGAGATGAGCCCCGACGAGCGCCTCGCCGTGGGCATCCCCGACAACCTGGTGCGCCTCGCGGTGGGCATCGAGTCCTGCGACGACCTGCTCGACGACCTCGCGCGGGCGCTCGACGCGGCCTTCGCGGCCTAGGCTAGCGATCGGAGACGCGGGCGCAGCGCAGTCGGAGGTTCTGCACCCGCTCGATGAAGTTGAAGTCGCCGTCCCGGAGGTCATAGCCCACGCCCATGTATCCGGCGGGGCAGTCGTCCTGGGTGCGGGAGCCCCCGGTGCTGTCGCCGTGGGCGCGGAGCTGGGCGCCGAAGGTGCGGCTCGCCAGCCATGCACCGAGGGGCGCGCAGGTCGCCTGGAGCCGGTCGATGACGCCGCCCGAGTTGATGGTGAAGCGCACGATGACCTGGTTGGCGGGACAGAGGTCGTCGTCGCTGCCGCCGGAGGTGCCGCCCTGCCGACCGCCCTGCACCGCCATGCCGAGATTGCCGTCGGGGTTGAGCGGCGCGCACCACGGCGCGAGCCCGCTGACATAAATGCCCGACCAGGTGGTGAGCCCCACCAGGACGCGCCCCGGCCCGCAGCGCACGTTGTCGATCGAGCTGGACGGCTCGCTGCTTCGCCAGGGCGTGTAGATGATGTCACCCTCGCTGACGTTCCATCGAATCGGGAAGCCGACGTCGACCGGGGGAACGTCGACCGGGGGAACGTCGGCGGGAGGAACGTCGACCGGGGGAACGTCGACCGGAGGAACATCGAGGCCCGCGTCGGTGGGAGCGTCCACGATGCCCAGGTCGCTCCCGAGGTCTGTCGGGCCGAGGTCGATAGGAACATCCACCGGGGCATCGAGGGCGCCGCCGTCGAGAACGTCGGGGGCATCAACCATCACTGCCGCGTCGCCCGCATCGCTGGTCGGCCCATCGCCGGCGACGTCATCCGAGGCGTCACCGATGTCGTGGTCGATCACCGAGGCGTCCGGCGCGTCGTCGCCACTGTCGAGGGCCGTCGAGTCCTCGGCGCCCCCTCCATCAGGGGCTGCGTCCGGCGCGTCGATCGGAGCCCCGAGGTCGATCGCGCCGTCGAGGCCCTCGCCGCTGTCGACCTCCATCGGGACCACATCGGGAATCGATCGGAGATCAGGGTTGCCGAGGCCACATCCGACCGTCGAGGCAATGCACAGGATCCACGCGCTGGAGGTTCGCACGGACCTCACTGTAACCCGATGACGCACTGCGTGGGCGGCGAGGTGCCGACCCTCGATGTCCGAGAATACGTTCTGCCCTGGGGCTTCCATGACCACCCATGATCTCCCTTCAAAACAAGGTGTTTCGAGCGGCATGCGGACTGCAATGCGCAGGACACAGGAGCATGAAGATGTCATCGCTGACCCCGCGTCTGCTGTTGAGCTTGTCGTCCATGGCGCTGGTTGCGGGCTGCTACGGCAGCGATGACGCGCTCACGGAGGCCGAGGGCGGCGGAGGTGGAGTGTCGGCGGCGGTGGTCAGTGAACTCACCGTGGGCGGTCACTACTGCCCCACGCGCGGGGAGATCGCCGGCCGCAACATCCCCTCGGACGATCTCTATTACATCACCAGCTTCGGGGGCGGCGTCGACACGCAGGGCATGGCCTGCGGCGGCATCGCCGACGGCCGCTGGATGTACATCGCCGACTCCTGGCGCTTCGGCTGTCGCGCGAAGGTCCGGGTGACCAACCCCCGCACCGGGCGCTGGTGCGTGACCCAGGTCGCCGACGTGGGTCCCAACATCTGCGTCGAGCGGGCGGCGGGCAAGCCCATCATCGATGCGTCGCCGGTCATCACGCGCGAGCTCTTCGGGCGCAGCTCGGCCGGGTGGTCGGAGCGCATCGTCGTGCGCGCGGAGCTCGTTGCCAGCTCGACGCCGCTGGGCTGCGGCAACGGCGCGGCGGCCCCCGCCATGACACCGACGATGACGGTCCCCGTCGCGAGCTGCTTCAGCGGCACCTACGGCCGCGAGATGGTCGGGCGAACGTGCCTCCAGAGCCGCTTCGACGGCGAGTGGTACCAGTGCACTGCGGGCAACTGGCGGCTCGACCGGGCGATCCCCTCGCGCCGCTCGGGCCCCGCGGGCGCGTGCTCCGCGATGATCTCGCTCCGCTGATTGCGCCGCGCCCGGCCGCGTTGTAGCCGTCCCCGAAGATGGACCCACGATCGACGATGCGGGTCGGGCTGCGTGCGCTCGGGCTCGCCTCGGTCACCGGCGCGGAGTGCGGCGCCCTGTGGCTGGAGACCCGGCTGCGCGGAGTGTCCGACGCGCGGCGCGACGCCTATGTGCGCGCCTGGAGCCGTCGGCTGCTCGCCGTGTCGGGCGTGCGCGTCGTCGGCGATCCGGCGCTCGCGGCCCTCCCCGCGGTGCCCGTGGGGGGGCGGCTCATCGTGTCCAACCACCGCTCGATGCTGGATATCCTGGTGATCCTGTCGCGCTTCGGCGGCAGCATCCTCTCGAGGGACGACCTCCAGCGCTGGCCCCTCTTCGCGCGCCTCGCGGCCATCGCCGGCACGCTGTACGTCGACCGCGGCAGCAGCGCGAGCGGGGCGGCCTCCATCCGGCGCGTGGGCGATCGGCTGTCCCGGGCCGCGGTCGTGACGGTCTTCGCGGAGGGCACGACGTACCCCGGCGACGAGGTGCGCCCCTTCCACGCGGGCGCCTTCCTCGCGGTGGCGCGGACGGGCGGCGAGGTGCTCCCGGTGGGCCTCGCGTACCGCGAGCCCGAGGCGATCTACTGGCAGGAGTCGCTCGGACGCCACGGGCGGCGGTTGATCGAGCAGCCGTCGATCACCGTGGCGCTACGCCTCGGGGCGGTGATCCCAGCGGCGGGCCAGACGACGAAGCGGCTCGCCGCGGAGACCCACGCCGCGGTCCAGGCGGCCGTGACGCGGGCGCGCGCGCAGCTCTAGCGGAGCACCGACTGGAGCCACGACCCGGCGCGGGCGCACACGCCCTGGGAGATGGTGTGCGGGCCCTGGAAGGGCACCCACTCGACGGCCGCGCCGTGGCCGGCGAGCAGCGAGTGAAGCTCCTCGGCGACCGCGAAGGGGAGGATCGGGTCCTGCCGGCCGTGGCTCTGGAACACCCGGCGGTCGCGTGCGTTCTGGGCGAGGGCCGGCCGCCAGCGAGCGCCCGCGAGCAGGGTGCCCGAGAGGATCATGAGCCCGGCCCAGCGCTCGGGCGCGTTGAGGAAGAGGTCGGTGGTGACCATCGCGCCCTGGGAGAAGCCGCCGAGGACGGTGTTCGCGGGGTCGACGCCGTGGTCGCGCACGAGGGCCTGGAGGCAGGACTGCGTGCGGGCGAGGGCGTCGGTCATGCCCGCGGGCGTGGCCTCGGTGTCGAAGACGCGCGGGCGGCCCTGCATCAGCGCGATCTGGATGGCGACCATGTCGATGGGCCACCAGGCGCGGGCGCCGCCGCCGAGGTCGAGCGGGGCCTCGGGGAAGAACCACCGCACGCCCGGCCCGGCGGCGATGGCACCGGAGAGCCCGCAGAGGTCGTCCCCCGGGGCGCCGTAGCCGTGGCAGAGAATCACCGACGGCCCGGCGACCGGCCCGACCGTGCGGACCCGCAGTCCGCCGACTTCCAACGTCTTCATGGGGGAACCACTACCTCTCGGGTCCACTGCGCGATGTGATTGCTGGTCATGGGATCCTGGAAGGGCAGCCAGAAGGGCGCGAAGCTCGGGTCTTCGCGCAGCGCCTGGCGGTCTTCGGTGTTGGGCACCGCCACGGCGACCATCCAGAGCTGCGGGCGGTCGGCGCCGACGAGCCGGAGCCCGTAGTTGCGCTTCGACGAGAAGGTCACCCAGTACACCGTGCGATCGAGCCAGGTGGTGGTGAAGGGCGACACCTTGGGCCACGAGTTGGTGAGGGCGTCGCGGGTGTCGTTGGGCCCGCGCGCGTTGACCGCGTCGAGCGCGACGGCGTGGTGCGTGGGGAGGTCGGTGTCGACGATCCAGAGCGACGCGGTGGGGTCGTCGTAGGCGTCGCAGGGGTGCCCCCCGAAGGCGCCGCCCGCCTCGGGGAAGGTGTCGCCGGGCTCGGTGCCGCCGGGGCACACCGAGCGGTTGTAGATCACGTAGCGGCCGTCGGGCGTGGGCGCGGGGTAGTAGCGGTTTTCGCCGCGCACCGCGGGCACGAGCGTGGTGGCCGCGCCGAACAGGTTGCCGTTGAAGGGCAGCCACTGGATCGCCCCGCGGCGCACGAGGATGCCCTCGCGCTGCGCGTCGACGCGGGTGAGGGCGACGCCGTTGTTGGCGTTCGACCAGTCGGGGTGGGTCGCGAGGCCGCCGACGTCGAGGTCGCGGACCACGGACAGGTCGGCGTCGAGCAGGCGCAGGCGGCCGTCGCGCGCCCCCACGAGCTGCGTCCCGCCGGGGTTGAAGGACATGAGCTGCGCCCAGCGCTCGATGCGCGAGGCCGTGAGGGCGCGGCGCTCGACGTCGTAGACCACGGCGTTGGCGAGGTGCCCGCCGCCGAGCACCGCGGCCATGCGCCGCCCGTCCGGGGAGACGGCGTGGCAGCCGATGCAGGCGTGCGGGTTGCCCTCGCTGTCCGCGGGGCTGTCGGCGGCGGTGACGTAGGGGGTCGGGGCGCGGTCGCCGCGGGCGAAGTCGTAGCGGTAGATGCCGTTGTTGGGGCGCGCGGCGGCCCAGTAGTAGAGCCCGCCGGCGACGCTGTCGGGCGCGAAGTAGAGCCGGGTGACCGCGGACGAGGCGACGGTGCCGTCGGCCCGGAGCGCGCGCACCCGGAGCTCGACGGGCTGCGCGGCGCCGCGGTTGGTGTCGGCGATCCAGCGGAAGAGCTGACCGTCGAGCGCGGCGGTGCACCCGCCGGCGGGCGCCGCGCAGGCGCGGTAGAGGTGCACCGCGGTGGCCGCGTTGGTGAAGGAGAGGTCGTACGCGACGGCGGCCCCGTCGGGCATCCAGTGCACCTCCGCGCCCGACAGGTTGGGCGGGAACATCACCCGGTCGGAGGGGTAGATCACGCGCGGCGGCGATGCGGTGGAGGCGGCCCCGGAGGCGAAGCGGGCGGCGAGGTCGGCGGGCAGTCCCTCGGCGGTGTCCGAGGCGTTCCAGCGGACGCGCACGCGCGCGCTGGCGAGGATGGGCGAGGTGCGGCTCGGGCGCGCGAGCACGGTGGCCTCGCCGCCCGCGATGGCGGCGGTGGTGAAGGTGCCGCGCTCGATGCGGCCGACGAGCGCCGGGCGGAGCTCGAAGTCGAGCTGCGCGGTGACGTCGCGGGTGGTGCCGTCGGCGAAGGTGCCGACGACGGTGAAGCGCTGCGTGGCGGCGGCGCTGGGGGATGCGTCGAGGGTGACGTCGGCGGGGCTGATCGCGAGCGAGCGGAGGTTGTCGAGCGACCCCACGCTGACGGCGGCGTCCTCGGCGGAGCCGCCGAGGTTGCCGGAGCATCCCGCGGAGGCGAGCAGGGCGGGGAGCACGAGGAGGCGGCGGATCACCATGCGAGTGGATGTCCCAACCCGGCGGTGAGGTCAACGCGATCGGTGGTTGCGTGTCGGGCGGCGTGTGCGGGATATCTCGCGGATCGTATGGTGACCCCGCTGCGCGTGATGAAGTTTGGCGGCTCGTCGGTGGGCAGCCCGGAGCGACTCTCGCAGGTGCTCACGCTGATCGCGGAGGAGGTCCCCACGGGGCCGATCGCGGTGGTGGTGTCGGCGATGGGCGACACCACCGACCACCTCATCGAGGCCGCCGAGCTCGCGTCGCGCGGCGACGACCACGGGGCCGAGCGGGTGATCGACCAGGTCGCCGACGTGGCCACCACCAACGGGCTGATGGTGCTCCAGGCCATCGAGCGGGCGAGCGGCCTCGCGGGCGAGCGGCCGCAGATCACCCCGGCGGTGCGCGAGCTGCTGGTGCCGCTGCGGCGGCTGCTCACGGGCGTGTCGCTGCTGCGCGAGCGCACGGCGCAGACGCTCGACCTGGTGATGTCCTTCGGCGAGCGCCTGAGCGCGACGGTGGTGTCGATGCTGCTCACCGCCCGGGGCATCCCCGCGACCTTCGTCGACGCGCGCGCCTGGCTCGTCACCGACGCGCGCTTCGGCAACGCGCTCGTCGACTGGGAGGCCACCCGTGCGCGCCTCGAAGCGCTTCGGGCAGGCTGGGCGACGCCGGTGACGGTGCACACGGGCTTCCTCGGGCAGACCCCCGACGGGCGCACCACGACCCTCGGGCGCAACGGGTCGGACTACACCGCGACGCTGCTCGCGCGGGGCCTCGGGGCCGCGGAGGTCAACATCTGGACGGACGTCTCCGGGGTGATGACCGCCGACCCGGGCCTCGTGCGCGACGCCTACCCCATCGCGCGGATGAGCTACATGGAGGCCCTCGAGCTCGCGAGCTTCGGGGCGCGGATGTTCCACCCGCGGACGATGATCCCGCTGATGGAGAGCGGCGTGCCGATGCGCATCCGCAACACCATGGCGCCGACCGCGCCGGGCACGCGCATCGACGGCGGCGACCGCTCGCCGGGCGAGCGCCCCACCTGCGTGACCTCGCTGGAGAACCTCGCGCTGCTCGACGTGCGCCTGCGCCGGCTGTCGGCGGAGATGCCGCTGGGCGAGCGGGTGCTGCGGGCCCTGCGCTCGGCCGCGGTTCCGGTGTGGATGACCTCGCAGGGGGCCCACGGCCAGGCGGTGGCGGTGGTGATCCCCGGCGGGGCGATCGAGGGCGCGCGGGCGGCGGTCGAGCGTGAGCTTGCGCTGGAGTTCGAGCGCGGCGACCTGGAGCCCATCGGCGTGCGCGCGCCGGTCACGCTTCTCTCGCTCGTGGCCGAGGACATGGGCCGGATGACCGACGCCCCGGGACGCTTCTTCGGCGCCCTCGGGGCGGTGGGCGTGCCCGTCGCGGCCATCGCGCAGGGGGCGAGCTCGCGCTCGATCTCGTGCGCCATCGACGCCCCGGACACGGCGCTCGCGGTGCGCACGGTGCACGCGGCCTTCAACTTCGCCCACCAGGAGGTCAACCTCCTGGTGCTGGGCAAGGGCACCGTCGGCGCGCAGCTGCTCGCGCAGATCGCGCAGCAGGGGGAGTTCCTGCTGCGGGCGCACGGGCTGCGGCTGAAGGTGGTGGGCATCGCGGCGTCGCAGCGCACGGTGTTCGACGACGGCGGCCTCGCGCTCGACGCCTGGCGCGAGCTCTTCACCGGGGCCGTCGCCGGGCCGTCGCCCTCGCTGGACGAGTCGCTCGAGCGGCTGCGACGGCTGCCGGTGCCGGTGCTCGTGGACTGCACCGCGCTCGACGGGATGGACGCCGTGTACGCGACCGCGCTCGGTCGTGGCGTGCACGTGGTGTCGGCCAACAAGAAGCCGCTGACCGTTCCGTGGGAGGCGCGCGAGCGCCTGATGGCCTCAGCGCGGCGGCACTTCCGCGGCTACCGCTACGAGACCACCGTGGGCGCGAGCCTGCCCGTGATCGAGACGCTGCAAGACCTCGTTCGCACGGGCGATCGTGTGCTGCTCATCGAGGGCTCGCTGTCGGGCACGCTGGGCTACCTCTGCAACGAGGTGATGAAGGGCGTACCGCTCTCGGCCGCGGTGGAGACGGCGCGCGCGCGGGGATTCACCGAGCCCAACCCCCAGGACGACCTGTCGGGCCTCGACGTGGCGCGCAAGGCGCTGATCCTGGTGCGCGAGCTCGGCGTGCCGATGGCGCTCGAGGACATCGAGGTCGAGCCGCTCGCCCCGGCGGACATCATCGCCGAGGCTTCGGTCGAGGCCTTCTTCGCGCGGCTGCGCGATCACGACGCGGAGTTCTCTGCGCGGGTCGGCGACCTCCGGGAGGCCGGGCGGGTGCTGCGCTACCTGGTGCGCATCGACCCGGGCGGGGCGGCGGGTCGGCCGCAGGTGCGCGTGGGCCCGACGGTCGTCGACGCCGCGCATCCCTCCACGCGGCTGCGCGGGGCGGAGTCCTTCGTGGCCTTCACCACGGAGCGATACTCCGAGAGCCCGCTCATCGTGCAGGGCGCGGGCGCGGGCGGCGCGGTCACCGCGGCGGGGGTGCTCGCCGACGTGCTGCGCGTCGCGCAGGGCCTGCGCGGGCGTTGACACCCCGCGACCCATCATCCATTGAAGCGCCGAAACACCGATGACCATCGTCCAGGTCGATCATGTGACCTTCGGGTACGGCGTAGACCTCCTCTTCGAGGACGTGTGCTTCACGCTCGCCGCGGGGGAGCGCCTCGCGCTCGTGGCCCCCAACGGTCAGGGCAAGAGCTCGCTGCTGCGCATCCTCGCGGGGGAGCTCGAGCCCGACGAGGGCAGGGTGCTCATGCCCCGGGCGGTGCGGGTGGGCTACCTTCACCAGTCGCACGAGCCTGATCCGTCGTCGACGGTGGTGGAGGTGCTGATGAAGCCCTTCGGCGCGGCCCGCGCGGCGCGCCACGCCCTCACCGAGGCCGAGCACGGGGCCGCGCAGGGGCGCCCCGAGGACCTCGACCGCCTCGCCCACGCGCAGGACCACTACCAGCGCATTGGCGCCGACGCGGTGGAGCGCGAGGTGTCGACGATCGCGACGCGGGTGGGCTTCTCCGACGCCGACCTCGGGCGCGCCGTGGCCTCGCTCTCGGGCGGCGAGCGCGGGCGGTTGCAGCTGGCGGCGGTGCTCGCGGCGAAGCCCGACCTGCTGCTCCTCGACGAGCCCACCAACCACCTGGACATCGAGAGCACCGAGTGGCTGGAGGCCTTCCTCCGGGGCTTCCCCGGCGCCGTGGTGGTGGTCTCGCACGACCGCGCCTTCCTCGATGCGACGTGCCCGCGGACGGCGGAGCTCGGGCTCTTCCGCTTCCGGCTCTACGAGGCGCCGTACTCGACCTACCTCGTGCTCCGCGAGGAGGACCTCGCGCGCGAGCGCCGGGAGCTCGAGCTGCAGCGCGCCGAGATCGCGAAGACCGAGGACTTCATCCGCCGCAACCTGGCGGGGCAGGGGACCAACCAGGCCAAGTCGCGCCGGAGGATGCTCGACAAGCTGGTGCGCATCGAGCGACCGGAGGACATCTGGGCCGACGCGAAGAAGCTCGGGATGCGCTTCGCCCCGGGCCGCCGCTCGGGCGAGGTGGTCATCGACGCCAAGGGCCTCGGCGCGACCCGCGGCGGGCGCCGGCTCTTCAAGGGCATCGACCTGCAGGTCCGCCGGCTGGAGCGCCTGTGCATCGTGGGCCCCAACGGCAGCGGCAAGAGCACGCTGCTCAAGCGCCTCGCGGGCCTCGGCGACCCCGCGGACGAGGGCGATGTGCGCCTCGGCACCAACCTGGACTCCGGGTACTTCGACCAGCACCTGGAGTCGCTCGACCCGCGGCGCAGCTGCGTCGAGGAGATCCGCGCGGTGCGGCCGGACATGGTCGTCGACGCCGCGCGGCAGTACCTCTCGCGCTTCCGGTTCTTCGGGGATGACGCCTTCCGGGCCGTGGGTTCCCTCTCCGGCGGCGAGCGCACGCGGCTCGCCCTCGCGCGCCTGCTCCTGGTGCCGCGCAACCTGCTGCTGCTCGATGAGCCCACCAACCACCTCGACATCCCCGCGTGCGAGATCCTGGAGGAGGCCCTGGCCAACTTCGACGGCACCGTCATCGTGGTGTCCCACGACCGGCGCTTCCTCGACCGGGTGGCGACCCGGGTGTTCCACCTGGACGACGGCGTGGTGACGCTCTACCCCGGCACCTACTCGGACTTCGTCGCGCGTCGCAGGCGCACGAAGGCAGAGCCCGTGGTGGCCGCGCCGGTGGCCGCGCCCGTCGGCAAGGAGTCCCACGAGGAGCGCCGCAAGAAGTCGCGCGAGGAGGAGCGACGGCGCAAGCGCGTGACCGACCTGGAGCGCATGATCGCGGAGGCGGAGGCCACGCTGACGACGCTGCGCGCAGAGCTCACCGAGGGATACGGCAACGACTGGGCGAAGCTCGCGAAGCGGGCCGAGGAGGAGCGCGCCCTCGCCGTGAAGGTCGACGCCTGGACCGAGGAGTGGATGAAGCTGTCGGAGGAGTTCGCATGATGCTGCGACGAGGTCGGGGCGGGTGGGTGCTGGCGCTGGCGATGCTCGGCGCGGTCGCGTGTCGCAGGGGCCCTGGCCCCGCCGCCGCGGCGGACGGGGGCGCGGTCGTCGCCGACCCGGTGCCCGAGCCCGGCTTCGCGGTGCGCACCGACTCCACCGACGTGGTGTTCTCGTGGTTCGACGAGCAGGGGCAGTCGCACGCGGTGACGCGCGCCGACGAGGTCCCCGAGGCCGCGAGGGAGCTCGTGCGGGTCGACCCGTCGCGCCCCGAGCTGCGGCGCCCGGGCTGGATCTGGATGACCAACCTCCGCGCGCCCGGCGCCAACGGCGCGCTGCCGCTGCGGGCGGTGCGCTCGGAGTCGCTGGCGACGGTGCTGCTCGCACGCGTCGGGCACGCCGGGCCGCTCGGGTCGGCGCCGCCGCCCGCCGCGGCCGCCGACGGGGGGGCGACCGCGCACGGTCCGTCCCAGGTGATCGTCTACGGCGCGTCGTGGTGCAGCGCCTGCCACCAGGCCGCCGCATACCTCACCCGCCGGCACGTCGCCTTCGTCGAGAAGGACATCGAGCAGGACGCCGCCGCCGCGCAGGAGATGCGGGAGAAGGCGCGGCGCGCGGGCGTGGCCACGGGCTCGATCCCGATCCTCGACGTGCGCGGGCACGTGCTCGTGGGCTTCTCCGCCGAGGCCATCGACCGCGCGCTCGCCGGGAGCTGACGGCGATCGTCCGCGCGCCGCGGGGCCGTCAATCGGTCGAGGCGTCGGCCGCGGCGTCGACGGCCACGGAGGCGTCCATCGTCGCGTAGCAGCGCGGAAGCCGCGCGTCGCAGCAGCGCCGCCAGGCCAGGCGCACGGACTCGTTCGCGGCGGGGTCGATGTCCACGAGGCGCACGGTGCGACGCACGCTCTGGCAACGGCCGTAGAGGTCGTTGAAGTCGAGCTCGATGCGCACGTCGCCCCCGAGCACGCTGCAGTAGGCGCGGTCGTCGATCACCAGGGTCTGCGAGGGCAGCGCGAGGAGCGACGGATCTTCCGGGGCGGTGACCATCGGCAGCCGGATGCGCAGGCGCCCGATGAGGGTGTCGTCCGAGGGCCGGTACGCCCGCAGCTCGATGCGGGGCAGGCTCGGGTTGAAGCCCCGCCCGCGGAGCGCCACCCAGATGTGCTGCCCACCCTGCGGCCCCGGCACGAGGTACACCTCCGCGCCGTCGGTGAGCGGGCGGTAGCCACGAAGGGAGCTGTCGTTCCCGGTGCCGAGCTCGACCTCCGCCGGGGCGCCCGAGCAGGTCGCCGCGTCGATGCCGGCGTCGATGCCGCCGTCGGCGGTCGAGGGATCGTCGCAGCCGAGCAGCGCGAGGGCAGGGAGCCACCAGGTGACGAGCGATCGCATGCTCAGTGCACGGCTCGCATCAGCTGTAGCATCCGCGGCGCGGGAACGAACTCGGACACCCGGGCGACCTCCCGCCCGTGGGCGTCGATCAGCAGCACCGTCGGCAGCCCGCGCACCTGGTAGCGGGCCTGGAGCGCGTCGAGGGCGGGGGTGCTCTCGGTGGCGTCGACGCGCACGCTCACGAAACGACGCGCCTCCTGGCGCACCGCCGGGTCGGAGAAGGTGTGGCGCAGCAGCTCCTCGCAGGCGGCGCACCAGGTGGCGCCGAAGTCGACGAGCACGGGCTGGTGGCGCTGGCGGGCGAGCACGGAGAAGTCCGCCGGGGGGTCGACCCACGCGATGGCGGGTGCCGGTGGTTCGTAGGCCACGAGCCACACGCCGCCGATGGCCGCGAGGGCGACGCCCAGCACCTTGCGCGCCCGCTGGGTGCCCGTGCCGTCCTTGAGGGACAGGTGCACGGCGCCGAGCCCGAGGCCCGCGAGCAGGAGCGACGCGAAGAACCACGCCGTGGTGGGGAGGCCGCGCGGCGGGGCGGCGAACACTGGGAAGATGTGCCGGAGGTAGTAGAGCGCGAGCACCATCAGCACGACCCCGAACACGCTCTTCACGCGGTCCATCCAGAGCCCCGGCTTCGGGAGCCCGAGGGAGAGCGAGCCGACGAGCCAGAAGGGGAGCCCGAGGCCGAGCGAGTAGCTGAAGAGGGCGAGGCCGCCGCCGGTGACGTCGCGCTGCTGGAATACGTAGTCGAGTATGCCGACGAGGCCCGCGGTGGCGCAGGGCGCGGCGATGGGGCCGGTGGCGAAGCCGATGAGGAAGGCGCCCCGGGCGCCGAGGCCGCCGACGAGGGAGAGGCGATCCTGCAAGCCCGACGGGAGCGAGATCTCGAAGAGCCCGAACATGTTGAGCGCCATCCCGAACATCAGCAGCGCCTCGAAGCCCTGCACCCACGGCGAGCCCGCGATGCGGCCGGCGACGGTGCCCGTGAGGCCCGCGAAGAGCCCGAGGGGGACGAAGAGCGCGGCGAGCCCCAGCACGAAGGCGGTCGAGAGCCACATGGCCCGCGCGCGGGTCTCACGGCGCGCGCCGAAGACCGACACCGTGATGGCGATCATCGGGTAGACGCAGGGCGTGGCGGCGGTCATGAGGCCCACGACGAAGGCCGACGCGAGCGCGACCGTGAGGCCGTAGCGGTGCAGCGCGGAGGAGAAGAGGTCGTCGGCGTGCGCCACCCCCGGCAGGGCGAGCAGGGCGAGGAAGAGCGGGGCGGCGAGGCGACGGAGCGGGCGGTCGTTGCGCATGGAAGCGGTGCCTTTCGCGGACGCGGCGGATCGTGGCGTCAGGCGCCGCGCGGCGCAACTGAATGCCGGGTCGGGCGAGACCGTCCTCAGCCCCACCGGTCGGGTGCGCGGAGTGCGAGACAGGCCGTGGCGCCCGCGCCGGTTGAGGTATGGTGCCGCACCGCGGAAGGGAAGTAAGAGGTTCCATGCGAAAGCTGCTGGCAGTGGGTCTCGTGTCGTTTGTCACTTCGGCCGTAGCGCTCTCTGGCGCGTCGCAGCCTCGCCGTCCGCCCAGGGCGCCACGCCGCCCCCCGGTGGCGGTGGTCGCCGAGCCGCCCATCTCGCCCCGCATCGCGCAGGAGCTGGGCACCCTGCGCTGGGGCATCAACCACGAGCAGGTGCTGGAGTATTTCCGCCAGACCATCCGGGCGAGCTACACGCCGCGGCTGCGCAACCTGGGCCAGGTCGAGCGGTACCGCCTCGTCGAGCAGCGCGACGCCGAGGTGCGCGCGGTCGAGCGAACCTACGTCGAGTTCGATGGCACGCCCGCCCGCCGACGCTGGGACACGTCGTTCATCGGCGACGAGTACACGCACAACAACAACGAGGCGATGCTCGTGTACGAAGACAACCGCGGCAACCGCGAGTTCTTCTTCTTCATCAACGACCGGCTGTGGAAGCGCGTGCAGGCGCGCAACACCGCCGGCGCGAGCATCAACCTCGACGATTTCACCACGCAGCTGGAGACCATCTTCGGCGCCGGGCGGCGCGTGATGGACGGCGCCCGGCTGCGCACCGTGGAGTGGCGCGACGACACCACGCGGCTGCACATCGTCGACGCGACCACCTTCTACAACGCGTTCTGCCTCATCTACGAGGAGTCGGCGACGGTGGCGCAGCTCCCCACGCTGCGGCGCAACGTGGCCCCCCGGGCGACCCGCACGACCATCGCGGCGACCCCGTCGACCCCGGAGACCGGGCACACCACCGGCGACGCCAACGCCGACATCGTCGATCGCATCACCGGGAAGATCCGCCGGGTGCAGAACAGCGACGCGGGCGCCGCCGCGAGCGCGACCATCCGACCGGGCACCCCCGCGGCGCCGGCCGCCCCGGTCGACGCTGGCCGGACCGACGACGACCCGTTGGGCGGCCTCGGGTTCTGACCGTCAGGTCGGCGCGACGACGCGCACCGCCGCCACGCTGGGATCGACGGCGCGCATCGCGGGCAGCAGGACCGAGTCGAGGGTGTCGCGCTGCGCCGGGCACCCGAGGCAGGCGCCGCCCAGGGAGACCTCGACCACGTCGTCGACCCGCCCCCTCCAACGCAGCACGCCCCCGTCCTTCGCGACCAGCGGGGCCAGCACGGACTCCACGAGCGCGCGCAGCGCTCGCTGACATTCGATCGTAGCGGGAGCGGTCATTCGGGCGCCGAGGCTAGCACGAGCATTCTCGCGTTGACCCGGTGAGTTCGTCGCGAATAGGATCAAAGCATCGTGGTGAGATTCCGGCTTCGCTTCCTGCTCCAGGAGCACGACCTCCCACCCGGGGAGACGATTCTCGGGCGCAGTCCCGACTGCCACATCACCATCGAAGATCCGCTGATATCCCGTCAGCACGCGCGCATCGTGGTCGAGCACGGGGTGGTCACCTTCCACGACCTCGGGAGCCGCAACGGGTCGCGCATCAACGGCCGGCCCATCAGCGGTTCGCAGGTGCTCGCCGATCAAGACCGGGTCCGCCTCGGGGCGCAGGAGCTGGTCTTCTTCCGCATGGAGACCTCCCAGTTTGCGCCGCGCTCCACCGGCGCGATGCGCCTCTGCGGTCGGTGCAAGACACCCTTCCCCGAGGGTCCGCTGGTGTGTCCCCACTGCGGTCACGCGGTCACGGCCGTCCGGGAGGAGGAGACCGTGCCGGGCATCAGCGTGCCCGTGCGCCGCGCCTGGATCGCGCAGATGTTCGGAGACTTCATGGACCGGGCGCTCCCGCAAGGGAAGTTCGCCGAGGCCGACCGCATCCTCCGGCGCGCCGCCGAGGAGGCCGAAGAGCGCATCGCGAGCGGCGATGTCGACACCGCCTACCTCGCCCGCATCGCCGAGTACGCGCTCAAGCTCGCGCTGCTCAAGCGCGACTCGCAGTGGCTGTGCTGGGTGCTCGATGCCTACCGCCGCGCGAAGAAGATCCCGCCCGCGGCGACCGTCGCCGGGCTCGAGAAGGTGACCGACCTCGCCGGCTTCCACGAGGCCCTCGACCGGCTGCTGGCCGTCTGCCACGCCGACGACGCGCCGGTGTCGGAAGAAGACGCGCCGCAGCTCGCCGCGCTGGAGCAGCTCGCGGAGCATGGTCCGGCACCGACGACGCCGGTGGCCGGGGGCGCCACCGACGATCCTTCGGTCGAGTAGGAAAGCTGAGCGCGCCCGCGCAGGGGGGCGGGCGCGCGGTGATTCAGGGGGCGGTGCCGGCGCGGCTGAGCGCATCGGCGAGCTGGCGGTGATCCTGGGCGAGGGTGTCGACGAGCGTGCGGAGGTTGCGCAGGCGCGCGACGTACTCCGACCACGGGCGGGTGAGGCCGCCCATCGCGACCGCGCCGAGGCCGCCGCTGACCGACACCGGGATGGCCACGGTGCCGAGGGTCGCGGGCGCCACGAGGTCGCCGCCGGTGTAGAGCTGGCGCGTCGCGGGGGTGCCCGGAAGCGCGGGGGTGATGGGCACGGCGCCGGCGGCATCGGCCGCGCCGAGCGACACCAGCGTGCTGATGACCCGCGGGCCGTTTTCGGGGCCCGCCGCGAAGACCACGCCGAGGCGCTGGTACTCGCCGCGCACCCGCTGGAGGTCGGTCATCGAGGCGCGGATGAGGGGGAGGCCCGGCTGCGTCGCGCCCTGGTGACGGCGCAGGTCGCCCCACGCCTGGGCGAGCTCGAACTGGACCTTCATGAGCTTCTGGACGATGTCGGGGCGGAGGCGTCCGACGCGCCCCGCGTAGACGTCGGGCATCAGCGGGGGCTCGGGGGGCTGCTGCGCGAACCAGGTGACCAGCTCTTCGTCGATGGTGGCCGTCTGCGGCGCGGCGGCGGGCTGCCCGGCGGGCTCTTCGCCGGCCGCGGCGATGCCCGCGGCGGTGGCCGCGTGGTCGACCTTGTTCTTCATCGTCGCGATGACGGCGCCGGCGCCGTCGACGCTGCGTCGGATGTCGGCGATCGCCTCGACGGTGCGCCGACCCTGCGCGCGGGTCTCCATGAAGCCGCCGACCGCGAAGCCGCCCGCGAGGGCGACGACGCCGACGACCACCATCGCCAGGATGGAGCCCGTGTTCTTGCGACCGACCTCGTCGTCGCTCACGGCCTTGTCGTCCATGACGAGGCGGATCTCCTGCGGCGCCGCGGTGGCCGCGGAGGCGGCGAAGGGATCGGCGGCCATCTGCCGGGCCCGCTCCTGGGCGGCGCGGTCGGCGACGGCGCGGGCCGCGCGCTCGGCGGCCTGCCGCGCCTCTTCGGCGGCGCGCGCCTCGGCGGCGGCCTTCTCGGCCATCTGCTGCTTGATGAAGTCGGGGACCGCGATGTCCGAGCCCGACGACGCGATGACCGGCTCGCCCACCGGATCGAGACCGGCCGAAGGCGTCCCGACGCCAGCGCCCCCGACGTCGGGTTGCGCTCCCGCGCCGGGGGGATTTCCCGCCACGGTGCGGTTCAATCGAGCCTTCAAATCAGGCTTCTTCTTCTCTTCGGCCATCGGGGATCACTGCTCCTTCGCGGCGGACACGACCTCGTCGCCGTTTTCGCGGGCCGGACGCTATCGTCGCGCTTCTCGCACTGTCAAGACGACTTCTCGGCGTGCGCGTGAACGCCGCGCGCGCGGCGAGTTCGGTGTTAGCGTGCGGCGATGATCCACAGTGCGCTTCGCGCGCTCATCGGCGGTCGCGACCTCGACGAAGACGAGGCCACGGCGGCGATCGAGGAGGTGCTCTCCGGCGAGGCCTCCGCGGCGCAGATCGCGGCCCTCGCGACGGCGCTCCGGATGAAGGGCGAGACCGTCACGGAGATCAAGTCCGCCGCGCGCGCGCTGCGCCGCCGGTGCGAGCCCATCGAGGGCCTGCCGGGCATCCTGCTCGACACCTGCGGCACCGGGGGAGGGCCCGCGTCGACCTTCAACGTCAGCACCGTCGCGGCCATCGTGGTGGCGTCGTGCGGCGTCGCCGTGGCCAAGCACGGCCTCCGCGCGGTCACGTCGCGCACCGGCAGCGCCGACGTCGTCGAGGCCCTCGGGGTGCGCATCGACGCCCCGCGCTCGGTGGTGCGCCGCTCGCTGCGCGAGGTCGGCATCACCTTCCTGTACGCCCCGAGCTTCCACGTGGCGCTCGCCAACGCCGGCGTGGTGCGCCAGGAGCTGGGCTTCCGGACGATCTTCGACCTCATCGGCCCGCTGGCCAACCCCGCGGGGGCGACGCACCAGCTGCTCGGGGTGCACTCGCCCAACTACCTCCGCAAGATGGCCGAGGTGCTCTCCCGGCTCGGCGCGCGGCGCGCGTGGGTGCTGCACGGCGCCGGGGGCATGGACGAGGTGAGCCCGTCGGGGCCCACGCAGGTGGTGAGCGTGCGCCAGGGCGTGCTCATCGAGAGCACGGTCACCCCCAACGACTTCGGCCTCGACCCGGTGCCCTGCGAGGCGCTCGCGGGCGGCGACCCGATGACCAACGCCCGCATCGCGCGGAGCGTCCTCGACGGCGAGCCCGGGGCGCGGCGCACCGCGGTGGTGCTCAACGCCGCCGCGGGCCTGGTGGTCGCCGAGGTGACCTCCGACCTGCGGGAGGCGGCGACGCTCGCGGCCAACGCCATCGACTCGGGGCGCGCCCGGCAGACCCTCGACCGATGGGTGGTCGCGTCCAACGGCGAAGGAGACGAGGACGAATAGCGGACTCGGCACCGCACGCCACCGAAACTACGCGCGCAGCAAGGTATTTCGTCGGCGGCATCGTGCGTGCTAATCGGTAGTGTGATGAAGCGCCGCGCGCGTTGGCAGAAGGAGGTCGAGGTGCTCCGCGAGATGGCGGCGGTCGCTCGCCAGGGATGGCTCATCCCGCAGCCTTCGCGCACGCTCAAACAACACGGCGACGCGCGGCACCTCGTGGTGTTCGTTCACGGCATCTTCGCCTCGTCCGGTGTGTTTCGCCCCATGGCCTTTGCGCTCGCGAGCGAAGGGCTTGCGCCTCGCCAGGTTCATTTCGACTACACCCCGGTCGGGAGCATCGAGCGACACGCCCGACGTCTCGCGACCGTCATCGCCGACGCGCGGGTTCCCGGGCCCGTCATCGTGGTGGCGCACTCCCTGGGCGGGCTCATCGCCCGTCACGCCGTGCAGCACATGGGTCTGCACGTCGACGCGCTCGTGACCATGGGCACCCCGCACCTCGGCACCTCCCTCGCGCGCCCATGGCCCTGGCGCCTCGCGCGGGAGCTCTCGCCGGGCAGCGTCGCGATCGACTCGCTCGCGGCCACCTTCCACCGCCTGCGCCGCACCGCGGTGACCTCCGTCGTCGCCGAGCAGGACCTCCTGGTCGAGGCCGGGAGCGCGTCGCTGCCGGGCTCGCGGCTGGTGAGCGTCCCGGGCGTCGGGCACCACGGTGTGCTGTACGACCCGCTCGCGTGGGACGCCGTGCGCGACGCCATCCGCACCCTGATCGAGCCCCCCGCGGACGGGGGGCGCGCCTCGGGCGAGTTCGAGCTCGCGCCCGACGGGACGGTCAGGGACCGAGCCGGTTGAGCATCCGCGGGAAGGGGATGGTCTCCCGCACGTGGCCGAGCCCGCAGGTCCATGCGACGGTGCGCTCGACGCCGAGGCCGAAGCCCGCGTGGGGCACGCTGCCGTAGCGACGCAGGTCGAGGTACCACTCGAAGGCCTCGCGGGGCAGGTTGTGATCCGCGATGCCCTGCTCGAGGTTGGCGAGCAGGTCTTCGCGCTGACCGCCGCCGATGATCTCGCCGTAGCCTTCGGGGGCCAGCACGTCCATGCCGAGCGCGAGCCG
Source organism: Myxococcales bacterium (assembly GCA_030652255.1). Lineage (GTDB taxonomy): Bacteria > Myxococcota_A > Polyangia > Polyangiales > SCUS01. The sequence goes on from JAUSAZ010000210.1 coordinate 181,067, forward strand.
CGGGTCTTCCGGGTCGCGCTTGAAATAGAAGGCCTTGAGCGACGCCGGGTAGCGATGGACGATCACCGGGCGATCGTAGGCGGAGGAGATCACGGTCTCCTCGTCGGCGCCGAAGTCATCGCCGAACTCCGGCCGACGCTCCACCGCCCCGTCGGGCTGCACCACCAGCGTGCCCCCGGCCTTGCGCAGGTCGTAGGCGTCCTGGAGCACCTTGATGGCCTCCTCGTAGCGGATGCGCGGAAAGGGGCCCTGCACGCGCTCGAGAAGCTTCGTGTCGCGCTCGAGCACCTTCAGCTCCTCCTTGCGGTTTTCGAGCACGCGGCCGACCACGTAGACGAGGAAGTCTTCGGCGAGGGCCATGTCGCCGTCGAGGTCCATGAAGGCGACCTCGGGCTCGACCATCCAGAACTCCGCGAGGTGCCGGCGGGTCTTGGACTTCTCCGCGCGGAAGGTCGGGCCGAAGCAGTAGACCTTGCCGAGGGCCATCGCCGCGGCCTCGGAGTAGAGCTGCCCCGACTGGGTCAGGTAGGCCTTGTCGCCGTGGTAGTCGGTCTCGAAGAGGTTGCTCGTGCCCTCGCAGGCGTTGGGCGTGAAGATCGGCGCGTCGACCAGGGTGAACCCGTGGCTGTCGAAGTAGTCGCGGATGCCCTTCACGATCTCGTGGCGCACCTTCAAGATCGCGTGCTGCCGACGCGAGCGCAGCCAGAGGTGCCGATGATCCATGAGGAAGTCGGTGCCGTGCTCCTTCGGCGAGATGGGGTACTCGCCGACGACCGCGCCGATGACCGCGAGGGACGCCACCGCGAGCTCGAACACCCCCTCCTGCTTGGGGTGCGCGCGCACCTCGCCGGTGACGCTGAGGGAGGTCTCCTGGGCCATGCGATCGGCCACCGCGAAGACCTCGTCGCCGACGTCGGCGCGCGCGGCGATCGCCTGCACGATCCCGGTGCCGTCGCGCACCTCGAGGAACACCAGCTTCTTGCTCGAACGCTTGTTGTACAGCCACCCGCGGATGGTCACGGTCTGGCCCACGTGCTCGCGCAGCGTCTCGATACGAACGATCGTCTCCATAGGGCGCGCAGGAGTAGCACAGCCCGCGGCGGCGGACAGCGTTCACGCGAGCGGCGTCGGGAGGGGGGGGGAGAGCGGGGGAGGGGAGCGCCGTCCGGGGGCTCTACTTCTTCTTGCCGAAGAAGGCGCGGACGGGGTCGGGCAGGCGGGAGACCACCTCGCTCTTGGCGAGGCTCACGTACGAGCGGGCCATCTGCTTCGCGACGGCCACCTTGGCGTCGAGCTTGTCCGTCGTCGGCGCCTCCTGGCCGAGCGTGCCGTCCTCGAACTGCTGCTTGGTCTTGCGCCGCTGGAGCTTGCCCGACGAGGTCTTCGGCACCGTCCCCGGCGGGATGAGCACCACCTGCCACGCGTTCAACCCGAGGGCGCCCTGCACCAGCTCGGTGACGCGCTTGCGGATCACCTCGAGCGCCTCCGCCGAGGGCTGCTCCTTGCCGGCCCACTCCGCCACGATGGCGAGCTGCTCGCTCGACGCCGCGGCCGGGAGGCACGCGAAGGCCACCGCGCTGCCGCGCCGCACGCCCTCGACGTCGTTGACCACCCACTCGATGTCCGTCGGGTAGTAGTTGCGGCCGTGGACGATGATCATGTCCTTGATGCGCCCGCACACGTACACGGCGCCGTCGGCGACGTAGCCCTTGTCGCCCGAGTAGAGCCAGCCGTCCTTGAAGGACGCCGCGGTGGTCTCGGGGTTGGCGTAGTAGCCGGGGCACACGCTCGGGCCCTTCATGCAGAGCTCGCCGATGGTGCGCTCGGGCAGCGGGTTGCCGTCGGGGTCGCGCACGGACACCTCGTGGCCGGGGAAGGGCTCGCCGCAGCAGACGACCTCGACGGTGCTGCCGGGCTCGGCCGTCGACGGGTCGACCCGACGCGCCTCTCCCTGGCGGAAGCCCGCGACGTCGACGGTGTCGACCCGCAGCGTGGGACTGCCGTGGCGCGCGAAGCTGATCGCGAGCGTGTGCTCGGCCATGCCGTAGCAGGGCAGCAGCGAGGCGCCGTCGAGGCCGGCCTTGGAGAAGCGCTCGACGAAGTCACGGAGCGTGGAGGGCTGGATCGGCTCGGCGCCGCAGCCGAGGTGCTTCATCGACGAGAGGTCCCACTTCGCGAGCTCGGCGTCCTTCACGCGGCGGGTGGCGAGCGCGTACGCGAAGTTGGGCGCGAAGGTGATCGTGGCGCGCTGCCGGTGGATGGTCTCGAGCCAGTACGCGGGCCGCTTCACGAACTCCATCGTCGGCAGGAAGGTGATGTTGATGCGGGCGAAGAGCGGCACCATCACGAAGCCGATGAGGCCCATGTCGTGGTAGAGCGGCAGCCACGAGACGCCGTGGTCGGTGTCGGAGTTGGTCTTGAGGCCGTCGCGGGCGATGACCACGCAGTTGGCGGCGAGGTTGCCGTGGGTCACCACGACGCCCTTGGGCGACGACGTACTCCCGGAGGTGTACTGGAGGAAGCACACGTCGTCGGGCGACGAGGCGGGCTCGGTGCCGGCGCGCGGGGCGTCGAGGTTGAGCGACTCGACCAGGATGAGCTTCTTGACGGCGCCGGTGTCGAGCACCGACCCGAGGATGGGGCGCACCTGCTTGCTGATGAGCAGCGCGCTCGCGCCCGACGAGGTGACGATGTGCTCGACGTTCTTGACGTAGCTCTCGACCTTGCCGAGCGCGACCGGGGGATACATCGGGACCGGGACGATGCCGCCGAGGGTGGCCGCGAGGAAGGTGAGGACGAAGTCCTCCGGCACCGGGATGACCATCGCGAGCCGGTCGCCCTTGCGCAGGCCCTCGGCGTGGAGGGCCGCGAGGCGGGCGCGGGCGGCGTCGAGGAGCTGGTTCCAGTCGTAGTGCTTGTCGGGGGCGCGGGGGTCAGCGAAGGTGAAGCCACCGCGGTCGCCGCGCAGCGCGGCGGCGTCGCGGATCGCGTCCGCGACCGTGGTGGACCATGCTTGTTCGCTCATCGGGATTTCGTGTCCTATGGAAATGATCTGAGGTTGTCGGATGAAGATCGAAGCCATGGCCCGATCGGCGCGGGACCATACTGACGCGCCCGTCGGCTGTCACCGTGCGAAGGCCGCTGCCCACAGGGTCTGCCGCGCTGCGTCGGGCGCTTCGCACTTCGCGCTGACGATCGCCCTCCTGGGCTGCAACCGCGCGCCCCCGCGGGCCCCTCCGCCGACGCTGGCCGACCGGGGCCCGATCGCCGCGCCCGCGGCCGCGCCGGAGGTCCCACCCCCGCCCGCGGCCCGGCGCGCCGTGGTGCTCCCGCCGCCGTTCCACACGCCCTCGGCGCGCAACCCCGCGGAGCTCGTCGAGCGCCCGGTGGGCACCGCGCCCACGGTGGGAGCAGGCTTGCGGGCCAGCGTATGGGCGAAGGGCTTCGACCTCGCCCGGTCGCTCGCGCTCGGCCCCGACGGGTCGGTCTTCGTGAGCGAGGCGGACGGCGGGCGGGTCACCGTGCTCCGCGACGACGACCGCGACGGCGTCGCCGACGAGCGCAGGGAGGTCTTCGCGCGCGGCCTCGACCTGCCCTTCGGCCTCGCGTTTCATCCATCGGGCTGGCTCTACGTGGGCTGCACGAGCCAGCTCGTGCGCTTCCGCGTCCCCGCGGGACAGCACCTGCCCGAGGGCGGACCGCAGCGGGTGCTCGCGCTCCCCGGGCGCGGATACAACCAGCACTGGACCCGCAGCGTCGCGCTCAGCGCCGACGGCACACAGGCCTACGTCGGCGTCGGGAGCGAGACCAACCACGACGTCGAGGCCGACCCGCGGCGCGCGGCCATCACCGTCGCGGCCCTCGACGGGAGCGGCGCGCGGCAGCTCGCGCGGGGCCTGCGCAACCCGGTCGGCCTCGCGGTGCACCCCACGAGCGGCGCTCTCTTCGCGGTGGTCAACGAGCGCGACGAGCTCGGCGACGACCTCGCCCCGGACTACCTCACCGGCGTGCGCGACGGCGCGTTCTACGGATGGCCCTTCGCATACTGGGGCTCCCACGAAGACCCGCGGCGCGCCGGGGAGCGCCCCGACCTCGTGGCGAGCAGCGTCGTACCCGACCTCTCCCTCGGCGCGCACACGGCCCCGGTCGCGATCATGTTCCCGGTGCGCGGCGCCGTGGGCGTCCCCGGCGGCGACGCGCTCGTGAGCCTCCACGGATCGTGGAACCGCTCCAGCCGCGTCGGCTACAAGGTCGTCCGCGTGCACTTCCGCGACGGGCGTCCCTCCGGGGAGGTGAGCGACTGGATGGTCGGGTTGCTCTCTCCGCAGGGCGACGCCTGGGGCCGGCCCGCCGGGCTCCTGGAGCTCGCAGACGGCTCGGTGCTGGTGATGGACGACGGCGCGCAGACGATCTGGCGGGTCGCCCGCGCGGCGCCCTGACCGGGGAAGGGAGCTACTCGTAGACCGCGGTGCCGACGCCGGCGCGGGGGGCCGGGCGCGGGGGCGGAGCGATCGTCGGCAGGGCGACGGTGGCGGTCGACGGTGGCGGTGTCGCGCGGCGTCGCCCGTGGGCGCGGCGACCCCCGTGAGCGGGCACAGCGGGCGCTTCTACGACAACGGGCGAGGCCGCGACCACCTCGGGCTGCGGCGCAGCGGGCGACCCCGCATCCGCGATCGGTGCGACGACCGTCGTCGGCGCGACCGGCGCCGCGACGAAGGCGTGGGGGGCCTCGATCGGGGTCGGCGCAGACCTCGCCGCGGGGGGGTGGGGCGCGACCTCGGGCGACGGGCGGCGCCTGCCGAGGGTGACCCCGGCGATGCCGATGGCGGCGACCAGGGCGGCGGTGGTGCCCACGAAGAGGGCGGTGCGGCGCGCGGGGGGCGGCGTGCGCACGACCGGCGGCATGGTCTCCTCGACGCGAGGTACGGGGCGGGCCGGTACCGTCTCGTGGGTCGCGACGCCGGCCCGGGCGCCGCCGACCATGGTGCCGCCCGCGTGGGCGCGGGCCTCGCTCGAGAGCCGGGCGATCTCCGACTCGGCGGCGGAGACCAGGGGAGCGGCGGTGGTGGTGGCGAGCGCCCCGGTCGCCTCGATGGGCTCGCGCGCGGCGAGGTGCCGGAGGTCGCGCAGCAGGCTGGCGGCGGAGGGGTAGCGGACGGAGAGGTCGCGACGAAGGCAGCGCTCGACGACGCGGGCGTAGTCGGGGTCGACGTCGGCGACATGCTGGCTGAGCGGCGCGGGGTCGCGGGTGCAGATGTTGACGAAGATGGCGCCCGCGGAGGGACCGCTGAAGGGGAGCACCCCGGAGGCGAGCTCGTAGAACATCACGCCGAGCGCCCAGACGTCGGCGCGGGCGTCGAGGTCGCTCGCGCCCTGCACCTGCTCGGGCGCCATGTACGTGGGCGTGCCCATCGCGGTGCCCGTCGCGGTGAGCTTCTCCTCGCCCGGCTGCACGATCTTCGAGATGCCGAAGTCGAGCACCTTCGGCACGAGGCCCTGCCTGCCCGCGGTGAGGAACACGTTCTCGGGCTTCAGGTCGCGGTGCACGACGCCGTGCTGGTGCGCCGTGGCGATGGCGTCGACGACGGGGATCATCAGCGCGAGGATCTCCGCGACGGGGAGGCGGTTGCCGCGGGCCGCGAGGTGGTGCGCGAGGTCCTGGCCGACGAGCAGCTCCTGGACGATGAAGGGCACGTTGTGGTCGTCGGTGCCCATGTCGATCACGTCGACGACGTGCTCGTGCCTCACCGCGTTGGCCGCGCGCGCCTCCCGCAAGAAGCGCTGGACCACCTCGACGTGCCTGCACAGCTCGGGGCGCAGCACCTTGATGGCGACGTCGCGTCCCACGAACTCGTTGCGGGCGCGGTAGACCTCCCCCATCCCGCCGACGCCCAACCGGCCCTGCAGCCGATACTTGCCAGCCAGCAGCTCGCCCTCGCGGGACGGGGTCTCGTCGCTCATGACCCTGACGATGCTATCGGAACGCAGCGCCGATCGCCACGGACCGACGGACGGGGCGCTGCCCAAAGGGAGGGGAAGCGGGGCCCGTCAACGGACGCAGGACTGGTCGACGCAGGTGGGAGGGCCGCCGTCGGGCAGCGCATCGCAACGGGTGAGGCAATTGCCGCAGTGCGCCGGGTCGCTGAGCGTGTTGGTCTCGCAGCCGTTGAGGGGATTGCTGTCGCAGTCGCTCCACCCGAAGGTGCAGCCATAGGTGCACTGGCAGCCCGCGCAGCCCGCGGCGGTGTTGGGGCGCGGCGTACACACGTTGCCGCAGAAGCCGCAGTTCGCCGGGTCGTCGGGGGTGGCAAACCCACCGCCGATGCACGGGATCGCGGCGTCGATGCAGAGCGGCACATCGGGGAGCAGCCCTGCGTCGGTGCCCGCGTCGGTGCCCGCGTCCATCGAGGCCTCGGACACGACGACGTCGATCGGCGCGTCGACGACCGGCGCGTCGATGCCCGTGTCCGCGCTCGCGTCGACGCCGCTGTCGGCAGGGGCAAGCGGGACATCGGGGACGTCCGGCACGTCAGCCGTCCCGCCGTCGCCGGGCGGCATCGGGAAGTTCCGGCACATTGCACCGTAGCGGTACTGCATCATCCCGCACGCGCCGACCTGGGTCGCGGAGGAGTAGATCGAGGTCGGCTGCATGGCCGCGGCGCCGCAGTCCTCGGCCGTCACCGGGCCGTCGCCCGTAGGCCGGAGGCACGTCTGCCCCGCGCCGCATCGGGTCGCGGTGCATCCGCCCCAGAACATCAGCGGCACCACCACGGCCTGGTTGTTGGTGTACAGCGACGCCGCGCGCGCGAAGGAGATCGGCATCGGGTCGCCCCCCGTGAAGACCTCCGCCGACACCTCGACCCCAACCCCCGGGGAGGGATCCTGGGCCTGGACGACGAAGGTGAAGGGCCACGCCGAGGGGTCGGCCCGGAACTCCGCCGTGCTAATGATCGCGCCCAGCGTCCCGACGCGGCCGCGCCTCACGGTCACTGCGACGCGGCTTCCCCGCATGCGCACCGCCGGGTCGGCCTCGACCACCACCAGCAACGCCGTCGCGTTCTGGGTCACCCGATCGGAGCACCCCGAGCCGAGCGTCAGCAACGCGCCCACCGCCACCGCCGCGCGCCTCACCATGACAGACCTCCACCCTGGATACCCTGCAAGACCCGGCCGGTGGTCGAGGGCGGCACCGTGACCGTCACCGTGTCGGGCCGCGTGGCCGCGACGACGCCCACGGTGACCCCCGCGGCGACCACCGCGATGCCCGTCCAGAACCACCAGCGGGTCACGATCGAGCCCGACGCGGGCTCCGCCGCAGGGGCGCGGGCAGCGGCAGCGGGCGCGATCGCGGCGACGGGCACCAGCGCCAGGCCGACCTCGCGGGTGGCGCCCTCGGCCACGGGCACGGTCTCCTCGCGGGTGACGAAGCCCTCGGCCTCGGCGCGCAGCCGATGCGGACCCGGGTTGACCGACACCTCGCGGGCGTCGTTGAACACCGCGGGCTGCCCGTCGATGGTGACCGTCGACGCGCTCGGGCGAAGCTCCGTCAGCCGGATGCGCCCCACCCGGCGGCCGATCTCGGCGACCAGGCGGCCCACCTCCCCGTCGTGCTGGGCGTGCTGCGCGGGCGTGGCGTTGGCGAGGAACTCGTTGAGCGCCGAGCGGGCCTCCAGCAGCCGACCGAGGCGGTGCCGGGCGATGCCCAGGTTGAGCGACACCGAGGCCGTGCGCCGGAGCCGGTCGGAGTTCTCGAAGGCGTTGACCGCCTCCGCCCAGTCGTCCCGCTGCATCGCGGCGACGCCCGCCTCGAAGTAGCGCCGCGCGGTCTCGTTGCTCGGATCGACGACCGAAGGCGTCGGGGGCGCCGCGGGCTGCGCGGACGCAGCGGCGGCGACGAGGTTCGTCAACGCGAATGCGAGCGCGGCCAGCGGGAGGCCGCGGCGTGGGGGAGGGGGGCTCATCGGGGCCCAGGATAGGCGCGACGCGGGCCGCGCTTCAACGCCGCTCTGCGGTGTAGGGTGGCTCATGTCCGCGCAGGATCTCGACGAGGCCTTCGATCTGTGCGACCGCGCCGGGGTCTTATCGGGTCGGGTAAAACCACGCGGGGCGGTGCACCGCGACGGCGACTGGCACCGGGCGCTGCACCTGTGGGTCCTCCTGGTGCGGGGCCGCACCCGGCACGTCGTGCTGCAGCGCCGCAGCCACGCCAAGGACACGCACCCCGGCCTGGTGGACGTCTCCGTCGCCGGCCACCTCGGCGCCGGCGAGAGCGTCGACGACGCGCTCCGCGAGGCCGAGGAGGAGATCGGGCTCAGGGTGTCGCCCGCGGACACCGTGCTGCTGGGGCATCGGCGCGTCGAGAAGGTGGTCCCCGCGGGGATCGACCGCGAGGTGCAGACGGTGCTCGCGACGGTGACCGACCGGGTGTTCGCGCAACTCCGACCGCACCCCGAGGAGGTCGCGGCGCTCTACGCCCCGACGCTCGCCGACGCGCTCTCGCTGGCGCGGGGCGAGGTCCCGAGCATCGGCGCGCCGTGCCTCGACGCGAGGCGGTACCCCTCCTTCGAGCAGCTCCGGGCGGCGGACTTCATCCCGGGGGACGAGGCCTACCGCCGCCGTTGCCTGGAGTCGTTGGACGCGCACCTGCGCGGCGAGGCCTTCCCGTTGATGGTCCTCGACTAGCGCGACTCGTCGTAGCCGAGGTTGGGGCGCAGCCAGCGCTCGACCTCGCCCGGGCTCATGCCCTTGCGCGCCGCGTAGTCGGTCACCTGTTCGCGGTCGATCTTGCCGAGGCCGAAGTACCGGGCCTGCGGGTGCGCGAAGTAGAGCCCGCTCACGCTCGACCCGGGCCACATCGCGAAGGACTCCGTGAGCTTCATCCCGGTGCTCTCCTCGACGCCGAGGAGCGTCCAGAGCGGGCCCTTCTCGGTGTGGTCGGGGCACGCGGGGTAGCCCGCCGCCGGCCGGATGCCGCGGTAGCGCTCCTCGATGAGCTCGGCGGGCGTGTGGTGCTCGTCGCGCCCGTAGCCCCACTCGGCGCGCACCCGCTGGTGCAGGCACTCCGCGAAGGCCTCCGCGAGGCGGTCGGCGAGGGCCTCCACCATGATCGCGTTGTAGTCGTCGTGCTGCGCGCGGTACGCGTCGCACAGCTCCTTCAGGCCGATGCCGGTGGTCACCGCGAAGGCGCCGATGTGATCGGGCAGGCCGGTCTCCTTCGGCGCGATGAAGTCCGCGAGCGAGCGGTGCGGTTCGGCCTTCGTGTGCTCGGCCTGCTGGCGCAGGAAGTGGAAGCGCTCGCACACGGCGGCGCGGGACTCGTCGGCGTAGAGCTCGACGTCCTCGCCCACGGCGTTGGCCGGAAACAAGCCGTACACGCCGCGCGCCGTGAGGAGCTTCTTCGCGATGATGCCGTCGAGCAGCTCGTTGGCCTCGGCGAAGGTCTTGCGCGCCTGCTCGCCGTAGGTGGGGTGCTCGAGGATGCGCGGATACACGCCGCGCAGCTCCCAGGTGTGGAAGAAGGGCGTCCAGTCGATGTACTCGCGCAGCGTCGCGAGGGGGAAGTCCTCCAGCACGCGCACGCCGGTGAAGCTCGGCTGGGGCACGTCCTCGGCGCGCCACTCGATGGGCGTCCGGTTGGCCCGCGCGGCGGCGAGCGGCACGAGCTTCTGCTTCGGCCCGGCGTGGATGCGCCGGAGGTCCTCGTAGTCCGCCCGGTGCTGCGTGACGAAGGCCTCCCGGCCGTCCTCGCTCAGCAGACTCGTGGTCACCGGCACCGCGCGGCTCGCGTCGAGCACGTGCACCACGGGCTCGCTGTAGTGCGGCGCGATCTTCACCGCGGTGTGCGCGCGACTCGTGGTCGCTCCGCCGATGAGCAGCGGCAGCTTGAAGCCCTGGCGCTCCATCTCCCGCGCGACGTGCACCATCTCGTCGAGCGACGGGGTGATGAGCCCGCTCAGGCCGATGAGGTCGGCCTTCTCCTCCTTCGCGCGCTCCAGGATCTTCTCGCACGAGACCATCACGCCCATGTCGATGACCTCGTAGTTGTTGCAGGCGAGCACCACCCCCACGATGTTCTTGCCGATGTCGTGGACGTCGCCCTTCACCGTCGCGAGCACGATCTTGCCCTGCGTGCGCACGGCCTGGCCCGCGGCCACCATGGCGGCCTTCTCGGCCTCCATGAAGGGCGTGAGGTACGCCACGGCCTTCTTCATCACCCGCGCCGACTTCACCACCTGCGGCAGGAACATCTTCCCCGCGCCGAAGAGGTCGCCCACCACGCCCATGCCGTCCATCAGCGGCCCCTCGATGACCGCGAGCGGGCGCCCGAGCTTCGCCCGTGCCTCCTCGGTGTCGGCGTCGATGTACGCGTCGATGCCCTTCACCAGCGCGTGCGAGAGCCGCTCCTCGACCGTGGCCTTGCGCCACTCCTCCTCCTTCTTGTCCGTCGGCGACGCGCCCGCGCTCGCGGCCTTCAGGCGCTCGCCGAAGTCCACCAGCCGCTCGGTGGCGTCGGGGCGACGGTTGAGCAGCACGTCCTCCACGAGCCCGCGCAGCTCCGGCGCGATCTCCTCGTAGACCTCCAGCATCCCGGCGTTGACGATGCCCATGTCCATCCCCGCCTGGATGGCGTGGAACAAGAACGCCGAGTGCATCGCCTCGCGCACGTGGTTGTTGCCGCGGAAGCTGAACGAGATGTTCGACACCCCGCCGCTCACCTTGGCGTGCGGCAGGTTGGCCTTGATCCAGCGCGTCGCGTTGATGAAGTCGACGGCGTAGTTGTTGTGCTCCTCGATGCCCGTCGCGACGGTGAGCACGTTGGGGTCGAAGATGATGTCCTCCGGGGGGAAGCCCACCTCGTCGACCAGGATGCGGTACGCCCGCTCGCAGATCCGGATCTTCTCCTCGTAGGTCGCCGCCTGGCCCTTCTCGTCGAAGGCCATCACCACCACCGCGGCGCCGTACTTCAAGACCGCCGCCGCGCTCTGGCGGAACCGCTCCTCGCCCTCCTTGAGCGAGATGGAGTTCACGATCCCCTTGCCCTGAAGGCACTTCAGGCCCGCCTCGATGACCTCCCACTTCGACGAGTCGACCATGAAGGGCGCCTTCGCCACCTCGGGCTCGCTCGCGAGCAGCAGCAGGAAGCGCGTCATCGCCGCGACGCCGTCGATCATCCCCTCGTCCATGCAGACGTCGATGACGTTGGCGCCGTTCTCCACCTGCTGGCGGGCGATGCTCACGGCCTCCTCGTACTTGCCCTCCTTGATGAGCTTCGCGAAGCGCGGCGAGCCCGCCACGTTGGTGCGCTCGCCGATCATCATGAAGACGCCCGGCTGCTGCACGAAGGGCTGCGACCCGGAGAGCCGCAGCGGGCGAGGCCCGGTCTCGGCGGCGGCGGGGATGCTCACCACCCGCCCCTCGGCGCGCGGCGTGAACTCCCTCGGGTGCCTCCCGTCGAGGGCCTTCGCGATCGCCGCGATGTGCTCCGGCGTGTTGCCGCAGCAGCCCCCTGCGATGTTGACGAGCCCGTCCTGCGCGAAGCCCCCGAGGAAGCGCGCCATGTCCGCCGGCTCGAGGTCGAAGCCCGTGGCCGAGAGCGGGTTGGGAAGGCCCGCGTTGGGGTAGCAGGAGATGGCCACGTCCGCGGCCGCCGAGAGGTCGGCGAGGAAGGGGTACATGAGGTCCGGGCCGAGGGAGCAGTTGAGCCCGACGGAGAGCGGGCGCACATGCTCGACCGCCGCCCAGAAGGCCTCGATCGTCTGCGCGGAGATCATGGTCTCGCCGCCGCGACCGACGGCCGCGGAGATCATCACCGGGAGCTCGCGCCCGTCCTGGTCGAAGACCTCGCGGATGGCCACGAGCGCCGCCTTGGCGTTGAGCGAGTCGAAGATCGTCTCGACCAGGAGCAGGTCCGACCCGCCGGCGATGAGCGCGCGGATCTGGAGGGCGTACGCGGCCTTCACCTGGTCGAAGGTCACCACGCGGAAGCCCGCGTCGTCGGCGTCGGGAGAGTTGGAGAGCGACACCGTGAGCGGGCCGATGGCGCCCGCCACGAAGCGCGGTCGGCCGTCGGCGCTGGCCACCCGGTCGGCCCAGGCGCGACACTGGCGCGCGGACTGCTCGTTGATCTCCCAGGCGAGCCCGTTGAGGAAGTCGTCCTCCAGGATGCGCTGGTAGAAGGCCGCGTCCTTGCGGCCGCCGTGCTCGCGCGGGTCGTCGACGAAGAACTCGCTCTGCGTGATGCTCGTCGCCCCGAAGGTGTTGGTCTCGATGATGTCCGCGCCGGCCTCGAGGAAGCGCCGGTGGATGTCGCCGATCATCTCGGGCTGCGTGAGGGAGAAGAGGTCGCCGTTGTTGAGGAGGTCCTTCTTCGAGCCCGCGAAGCGCGCGGCGCGGATGTCGGACTCGGTCATCCCGTAGGTGCGGATGGTCGTGCCCATCGCGCCGTCGATGATGAGGATGCGTTCCTGGAGCAGCTTTTCGATCGGGTGGCGCATAGGGGTGACTCTGACCTCGGGGATGAACGACGCGGTCAGCCGGACTGGCCGCGCTCGGTGACGGGAGAGGGTGGTTGCTCGGCGACGGCGAGCACCACCTGGAAATGTGGCTTCTTGGACTCGCGACAGACGACCTCGATGGAGGCGACCCGCAGCCCCGCGTGGGAGAGCAGGGCGCGCAGCGACGCTGGAGAGAAGCCCGCGTGGCGCTCGCCGAAGGGCGCGGTGACCTCGCGCTGCTTGTGCTGATCGAGCGACAGGAGCACGAGCCGCCCGCCCGGCCGCAGCACCCGCGCGCACTCGGCCAGAACCCGCGAGGGCTGCTCGGCGTAGGTGAGCGTATGGAAGACCAGCACCGTGTCGAAGGAATCCCCCTCGAAGGGCAGGGCGCCCGCGTCGGCGACCATCGCGCGCACGCCCGGGTACGCCGCGAGGCGCTCGCGGGCCGCGTCGACCATCCGAGGGCTCGCGTCGACGCAGGTGAGGGAGCGGCACCCGGGCGCCAGCGAGCTCACCGCTGCGCCGTCGCCAGAGCCGACGTCGAGCACGTCGCCGAGGCGCACCAGGGCCGCGTATCCGGCCGCGAGCGACTGCCACGTGCGGCCCGGCGAGTAGTGCCGCTCCATCTCGCCGATGAAGGACTCCGGCAGCGCGCCGCGGCGCTCGGCCTCGAGCTCGGCGAGGCGTCGCCGGTCGCCGTCGAGCGTCGGGTCGGCGGCCGCGATGGCCTCGTCGAGGATCACCCGCGCGGCGCCCGGGAGCGTGTCGAGCGCGAGCGCGTAGAAGGCATGCTGGCCCTCGCGCCGGTCGCGCACGAAGCCGCCCTCCCGAAGCCGCCCGAGGTGGGTGGACACCCGCGACTGCGAGATGCCCGTCACGCGCACCAGGTCGGTCACGCTGAGCTCGCGCTCGCGGAGCAGCGCGCACAACCGCAGGCGGCTCTCGTCGCCGAGCAGGTTCAAGGCGCCGACGTATTGGGAGAGGTCCATGAATCCGCGTATGCCGATGTACGGATATGGCTACGCCTCTCGGACGGTGGTGTCAATCAGGACGGCGGGGGAGGGATTCCGCAGGACCTGCCGTGGGAAGATCTCGGGGTGGCGGTGCGAGGGCGCCGGACCACCGGCACGACCCCACCAGGAGAGCATCGATGATGAACGCACCGGCCGCCGAGGCCGCGCTCCGATACTGCCGCCGCTGCGAGGCCGACTACCTGGAGAGCGAGTGTCGGGCGGTGCCTGCGGGCAGCGGAACGCTGCTGGTGTGCCCGACCTGCGGCATGGTGACGGGCGCGGTGGTGCGCCGGGTGCGCCGCCCCTTGAAGGACGAGCTCATCGACGCCGTGAGATGGCCCGCGAAGGGCGACAACCGCGTCACCTGGCTGGCCCTCGGGGTGGGCGTGGTGCTGTTCAGCAAGGTCCCGCTGGTGGGGGGAATGCTCTCCCTCGGCGCCCTCTGCAGCTACGTCTTCGTGGTGGTGCAGCGCGGTGCACGCGGCCAGGAGGAGGCGCCGCCCGCGGCGGACTTCGAGTCGTGGTGGGACCTCGCGCTCCCGGTCATGCAGGGGGTGGCGGCGATGGTGATCCCTATGGCGCCGCTGGTGGGCGCGCTCTTCCTCCACGGCGCCGCGCAGTGGGCGCTCGGGATCCTCGGCGTGCTCTGGGCGGTGGCCCTGCTCCCCGCGGCGCTGGCCTCCGCGGCGTACGGCGGGTCCTTCGCGCGGGCGCTCAACCCGCTGCCGATGTTCGCGCTCGTGGGGCGCATCCCGGTCGACTACGCGCGCACCGTGGCCGTGCTCGCGGCCCTCTCGGTGGCGTGGCTCGCCGCGAAGGGCGTCACCTTCGGGCTGCTGCGCGTGCTGCACGCCCCGCTCCCGATGCTCGCCCTGCCGCTGTCGCTCATCCTCGACGCCGCGATGGTCTACTTCCCGCTGGCGATGGCGCGGGTGGTCGCGGTGCTGCTGCGCGAGCGCGCCGAGGAGCTGGGCATCGAGCCGTTGCCGGGCGTGTCAGCGCGGTGAGCGGGAGCGCTGCTGGCGCCGCGGCGCCTCGTCGGGCTTGCGCGCGATGAAGAGGTAGTTGAAGCCGCGGAGGAAGAAGTTGTCGCGCTCGGCGGCCTGGTGGAAGTTGCCCTTGAGCAGGCTCTTGTTGCGGCGCACCACGCTCACGATGTCCACCGGGATGAAGCGCACGGTGAAGAGCGAAAACAGCCCGAAGCCCACGGGCGCGAGGCCCTTCTTCGTCTCGAAGTAGTCGCAGACATAGACCGCCAGCACGCCGCCCGGCTTGAGCACGCGGTACGCCTCGTCGAAGGCGGCGCGCATGGCCTGATAGTACTTCGGGTCGTAGGCCGAGAGCTTGCCGATGCAGCGCGGGTCGTCGGAGTAGTCGATGTGGTCGCCGTAGGGCGGGTCCATGAAGACCACCTGCACGGAGGCGTCTTCGAGGGGCAGGGCGCGGGAGTCTGCGCGGGCGATGTCGGGACGGGTGGGGTTGAGGTCGAAGCCGCGGCCCTCCCGCTTGAGCTCGCGCGCGACGTCGAGCGTGGTGCCGCTGCCGCAGAAGGGGTCGACCACCACGTCGCCCTCGCGGGAGTAGCGGTGGAGGACGTTCCAGATGACGTGCGAGGGCGTGGCGCCGACGTAGGCCTTGTCGCCCTGCTCGCCGTCGCCGTGCTGCTGCGAGGGATAGTCCCAGAGCGTGGTGGTGTGCACGCGCATCGGGGGTCGCTCGAAGTGCTGGCGGCGCGGTGGAGGTCGGCGGGGAGGGGGTGGCATCGGGGAGCGACGGTGCATCACGGCGGACGCCGCAGCGTCAAGGCGCCGCACGAAGTTGTTGCAATCGGGCGGTGATCGAGTAGGTTGCGCGCCGCCTCGTCCCCATCGTCTAGAGGCCCAGGACAGCGGCTTTTCACGTCGCGAACGGGGGTTCGACTCCCCCTGGGGACACCCGTCTACTGCCGTCGGTCGGCATCGCCCAACCCGGTCTGCGCTTCGAGGCGCTGCTGGAGGGCGTTGCTCACCAGCGTGAGGAAGTCGTACCCGGTGCGCGCCTCGAGCTCGTCGACGCTCACGGCGTAGCGCCGCCAGTCGTGGCCCGAGCCCGCCTCGTTGGGCATCTCGACGGCGACCACGGGCGTCGCGTCGGTCACGGCGTCGAGCCCGCGCCCCTGCGGCACCAGCACGATCACCTTCCAGGTCGCGACGGGGATGGCCACCCGCCGCGCCAGGTCCGGGCTACGGCCCAGCGAGGGGCACGCCTCGGTGGGAACGTTTCCCTGCGGGCTGCGGTCGGTCGCGCACGCGGCCTCCCAGCGACCGCCCGCCACGATGAAGAGGTCCCATCCCTCGCGCGCCTTCTCGACCGACCATCGCTCCAGCGCCTCCCACGCGCCCGCGTTGATGGCGTGCCGCTGCGGGACGATGTTGGTCGTGAGGAAGGTCGCCGCGTTGTCCTCGAAGGTCGCCGTGCGCTGCCCCGACGGGCAGAGGTGCCCGTGGTCGTACCCGCCGCCCGCGTAGTCCCGGTGATGCACCCGGTACACCCCGGCGGGGAGCTGCGGGTCGGGCGAGAAGGTGCGCTGCGTGCGGCCGGTAGTGCCGAGGTCCCTCGCGGTGAGCCGCCACGCCACCCAGTTGGGATCATTGCGGAAGCGGTTATACGAGACCACGTATTGGTCCTTGATGAGCAGCAGCTCGTCCTGCGGCGAACCGTCGACGGGCGCGCCCAGGGCCAGGTGCACGCTGCGCCCTGGAGGCACCCCCGGGTCGCTCGCGGGCGGCCGGGGGAGCGCCGGCACGGTCGGGAGCGACGGGCGTCGCGCGGGCAGCTCGATGAGGTCGAGGTCGCACCCGCAGGCCAGCGCCAGCAGCGCCGCGCCCCACCGTGGGCGCATCAGCGTCCCTCGCGCTCGTCGGCCTTCGCGCGCTGCCAGTACGCCTCGAGCTCCGCCTCGCTGTGACCATCGATGGCGCGGCCGTCGGCCTTCGCCTGCGCCTCGACGCGGGCGAAGCGCGCCGCGAAGCGACGGTTGCACCGGGTGAGGGCGTCCTCGGGGTCGAGCCCGTGCTTGCGCGCCGTGTTCACCACCGAGAAGAGCACGTCGCCGAGCTCGTCGGTCATCGCCTCGCGGTCGCCCGTGGCCACCGCGGCGTCGAACTCCGCCAGCTCCTCGTCGATGCGCGCGCGCGGGCCCGCGGCGTCGGGCCAGTCGAAGCCCACCCGCGACGCCTTGTCGCCCATGCGCAGGGCGTAGAGCAGCGCGGGCATCCCGCGGGGGATTCCGTCGAGGGTGCCCCGGCCCTTCTTCTCCGCGAGCTTCAGCTTCTCCCAGTTGGAGATCACCTCCGCCGAGCCGCCCACCTCCAGGTCGCCGAAGACGTGCGGGTGACGACGCTCCAGCTTCTCGCAGATGTCGTGCACCACGTGCTCGACGGTGAACCACCCGAAGGCCCGCGCCATCTCGCTCTGGAACACCACCTGTAGCAGCAGGTCGCCGAGCTCCTCGCGGTGGTGGGCGACCGCGGGGGCGTCGGCCCCGAGGGTGACTTCACCTGATTGGGTAATCGCCCGCTTCGCGTCGTCGCCGAGGCCGTCGATGGCGTCGCAGACCTCGAAGGCCTCCTCGACGGCGTAGCGCTTGAGCGAGGCCAGGGTCTGCTCCCGATCCCACGGACAGCCGTCCGGCGCGAGCAATCGCTGCATCACCGACACGATGCGCGCGAACTCCGAGGTCGATGGGGGCTTTACGCTCATGGCCCAAGGCTGCTAGCACGGTCGCGCGAGGGCGCACCAGCCGCGACCGGCGCCCCGATGGAGCGACACCCGAATGGCCCTGCTTCGCGCTGGGATCGAGATTGACGCGTACTGCACGCGCTGCCGTATGGACCTCACGCACCGCATCATCGCGGTGGTGAACAACAAGCCCGTGAAGGTGGAGTGCCGCACCTGCTACGGCACGCACAACTACCGCGCGCCCAAGTCGAGCGCGGTGCCCGCGGACAAGTCGGCCGGCGGGGCGAGCGCGCCGCGCGCGTCGAAGCCGTCGCCCCGGCGGAGCGCCACGGCGGCCGAGGAGCACATCACCGTGGCCCCGCCCCCCGGCGCCCGCATCCACGGGTACCGGATGACGGACAAGTTCTCCAAGGACCAGTGGGTCTCCCACAAGGTCTTCGGCACCGGGGTCGTCACGCAGGTGCTCGGCGACGACAAGATCGAGGTGCACTTCGACGGCAACTCGAAGGTGCTCGTCCACAACCGGCCCGAAGACGCCTGAGCTCGGGCCGTCGACGCAAGAGATGAAGAAAAATCGTTGACAGGTTGCAGGGAGCGGGGCTATCACCCGTCTCCCGCTGCGGGCATAACTCAGCGGTAGAGTGCGACCTTCACACGGTCGAAGTCGTAGGTTCAAGTCCTACTGCCCGCACCAAGCAGTCGCTCCGGGGAGCGACCCGACACCCACCCCCACCTGAACTCCAGACACGTCGCCCTCGACGAGCTCTGGCCCCCCGGGGGGGGAGGGCTTCACCTCGACCGGGGCGGGGCCCTGAGGGCGAGGACGATCGTGTGGAGGTCGGAGAGGTCGAGCTGGCATCGACAGCCGATGCGCCGCAGCCGGGACATCATCCACGCGATGTTCTGACCCGCGATGGCGCCCCCGTCGCAGAGGTCGGGCACCTGCTGGAGATCCCACACCCAGTCCATGACCGGGCCGTCGGAGTCGGCGCACGCGAGGCGCACCCGGAGCGCAGAGCGCCCGGGGACGCTCGGATCGATGCGGGCGGTCAGCGCGACGCGCACCAACGCCAGGCCCTCCCGCTCCACCGCAAAGCACGCGGGCAACCATCAACCACCCCAGGACGCCGTCGAGCCACGTCGCTATCCCCCCTCCACGCCGCTGTCGAGAGACCCCCCGGTGTCTACTGAAGGTATCCCGAAGCCGCGAGCAGCGCGACCGCCACCCCCATCAGGCTCTCGCCCGCGATGATGCCGCTGGCGATCGGGATGGTGTAGGCCTCGGCGCGCCTCTCGTTGCGCTTCATCCACAGCGCCGCGAGCACCGCGCCGATGAACATCGACACGCTGTTGAAGGCCGGGATCACGAGCGCGAGCCCGAGGCCCATCGCCGACGGCATGTACTTCTTGTGCTTCGGGAAGGTGAGCTCGAGCAGCGGGAGCGCGACCCCGATGAGGGCGCCCACGAGCATCGCCCAGCGCGCGGTGGGGTGCAGCGAGTGCACCCCGCGCGCGAGCACCTCCGCGACGCCGCGCCACACCTGCGCCGAGGGGGCAGGGAAGCGATCGCTCCCGAGGATCGCCGGGTTGGGCACCAGCTTGTAGAAGGCCGGCACCACCACGAGCGTGCCCACGACGGTGCCGCTGAGCTGCGCGAGGAACTGCTTCCGGGGGTTGGCGCCGAGCAGGTAGCCCGACTTCAGGTCCGTGAGCAGGTCGGCCGCGCTGCCCGCGGCGCCCGCCGTGATGCTCGCGGTCATCAGGTTGGTCGTGAGGTTGGACGGCGCGAGCGCCCCGTAGGTGAGCTGCGTGATCTTGCCCATCGCCCCCACCGGGGTGGTGTCGGTCTCGCCCGTCGCGCGACACGCCACGATGGCCAGCACGAAGGAGAGCACCACCGCGAGCACCGACAGCCACGGCGCGATGCCGAAGGCGAAGTACCCCACGATCACCAGGCCGATCGTCGCGAAGGCCATGCCCCCGACGAACCATGTCGGCGGCACCTCGATGCGCTCCATCGGGTCTTCGTCGGGCTCGACGAGGGCGGCCTCGCGGAAGGGCCCGTCGCCGGCCGTGGCCTTCGCCGCCTTGGCCCGGGAGAACGCCTTGCCGAGCCCGCTGAAGGCCCGCACCACGGTGCGCCACTGGAGCGCGAAGGAGAGCAGCCCCGAGGTCACCATGATGGCCGCGCCGGGCCAGAGGCTCCACGTCACGATGCCGCGGTAGCCGAGCCGGGTGATGCCGCCGAGCTCGAAGATGCGCGGCGCGATGACGCCGTAGTTGATGAGCGAGGCGACCAGCATCGTCGCCGTGGTGCGAAGCCCCATCATGGCGCCCGCCGCGACGAGGATGAGCGAGCCCTCGAAGCCGATGGTGTACTGCATCGCGGGCCGGCCCGAGATGGTCAGGAAGGGGATCGGGAGCGTCGAGGGGATCTTCGAGAGGCGGGTGAGCACCGCCAGCACGCCGGTCTGCGACGCCGCGTGGGCGTCGCGCAGCCACGCCACCACGGCCCCCATGCCCATGGTCCAGAAGAGCGCGCGGGCCTTCGCCTTGGCCTCGCCGCCGGTGCCGTAGAGCGAGCGCAGCGTCTCCGCCGCGGCCATGCCCGACGGGAACTTCAGCTGCTCGATGTTGATCATCTGGCGCTTCATGGGGATCGCCATGACGGTGCCGAGGATCGCCAGCAGGAAGGTCCATGCCGTGAGGGTCCAGAAGGGCAGGTGGTGGCCCTGGACCAGGAGCAGCGCGCAGATGGCGGACACCATCGTGCCGCCGGTGGAGTAGCCCGCCGACGAGGCCGTCGACGCCATCGCGTTGTTCTCCAGGATCGACATGTTCGACCCGAAGACCTTCGGCGCGACGGTGCTCAGCACCGAGTACACGGTGAAGGACAGGATGCACGCCGTGATGGCGACCCCGAGGCCCCAGCCGGTCTTCAGCCCCACGTAGAGGTTGGAGAGCGCCATGAGCGAGCCCAGCAGCGAGCCCATGATGAACGATCGCAGCGTGAACTGCGGCACCCGGTCGCCCTGGTACACGTCGCGGAACCATCGGATCTCCGCCTCCGACGCGCTGCTGGGCGCGGCCTCGGGCGAGGGGACGGGCGTAGGCGCGACCTCGGTGCTCATGCGCGCGATCGTAGACGCAACGCCGCGCCCGTTGCCCGCAGAAATGTCCCGTCAGTACCGCGCGGCGCTCTGGAGGATGCGCGCCGCCGCGAAGGCCGCGCCGAAGCCGTTGTCGATGTTGCAGACGGTCACCCCGGAGGCGCAGCTCGTGAGCATCGACGCGAGCGCCGCGAGGCCCCCGAGGGCGGCCCCGTAGCCCACCGAGGTGGGCACCGCGATCACCGGGATGGAGACCATCCCGCCGACGGCGCTGGGGAGGGCGCCCTCCATGCCGGCGACCACGATGGCCACGGCGCAGCGGTCGAACACGGTGCGCCGCGCGAGCAGGCGGTGCACCCCCGCGACGCCGACGTCGTACACCCGCTCGACCGAGGCGCCCATCATCCGCAGCGTCTCGCAGGCCTCCTCGGCGACGGGCGCGTCGGAGGTGCCCGCGCACACCACCGCCACGGGGCTCTTGCCGAGCGCCGGGATGGGGTGCGCCTCGAGCGTCGCGATGCGGGCCACGGCGTGGTAGCGCACCGCGGGGAGACGCGCGCGCACCGCCTCGGCCTTGGCCGCGTCGATGCGAGTGATGAGCACGTTGACGTCCCGCCGCGCGAGCTCTTCGGAGATGCCGATGATCTGCTCGGGGGTCTTGCCCTCGCCGAGGATCACCTCCGGCACGCCCTGCCGCAGCGCCCGGTGGTGGTCGACCATCGCATAGCCGAGGTCGACGAAGGGGAGGTCGCGCAGGCCCGCCATGGCGGCGTCGACGGTCAGTCCGCCGGCGCCGACCTGCTCGAGCATTTCCCGGAGCTTCTTGGGATCCATCGGTGCGCGGTATTCAGCACATCGTCATGCCGCCGTCGACCACCATCGCCTGCCCGGTCATGTAGCGGGCGGCGTCGCTGGCCAGGAAGAGCGCGGCGCCCGCGATCTCCTCGGGCTGCCCGACTCGCCCGAGGGGCGTCTTTCGCATCACCTCCTCGACGAGGGTGTCGTTGGAGGTGATGGCCGCCGCGAGCCGGGTCTCGACGAGCCCCGGGCAGAGGGCGTTGACCCGGATGCCGCTCGACGCCAGCTCGTAGGCGAGGGTGCGGGTCATGGAGATCACCGCGGCCTTGGTCATCCCATAGACACCCTGCATCGGCGCCGCCTCGAGGCCCGCCACGCTCGAGACGGAGACGATGGCGCCCGGCGCGCCCCGCTCGCGGAGGTGCCGCGCGACCCCGCGGGCCATCCAGAAGTACCCCTGGAGGTTGACCTCGAAGGTCTTCTGCCAGGCGCCCATGTCGACGTCGAGCATCGGCCCGAAGTAGGGGTTGGTGGCGGCGTTGTTGACCAGCACGTCGACGCGCCCGTAGCGCTCGATCGCGGCCGCCACGAGGGCCTCGCAGTCGGCCTCGCGGCCGGTGTGCGCCGCCACCGCGTGGGCCTGATCGCCCAGGCTCTCGGCTACCGCGCGCAGGCCGTCGAGCTTGCGGGCGGCGATGACCACCCGCGCGCCGCTGGCGACGAAGGTGCGGGCGATGGACTCGCCGATGCCGCGGCTGGCGCCGGTGATGATGGCGACCTTGTCTTCGAGGGAGATGCGGGCGATCACGGCAATGCGCTCCTCGGCGCGACGGGGATGAGCCAGCGCCGGAGCACCGCGCGGAGCAGCGGCGTGGCGTGGAGGTAGACCCCCGGGAGCCACAGGGGCACCCCCCAGAGGTCGGGATGTCGGTAGTGAAACGCTCCGCTCGAGGCGAGCAGGGACTCGAACATCGTGCCGCCGAGGGCGAACTGCAGCCCGCTGGCGCCGAGCCCCGGGGCGCCCAGCGACCAGCAGCGCAGCGCGAAGGCCGCGACGTAGGCGACGAGCAGCGCGCGGGGCCAGTGCTGGAGCGGGCCGCTCAGCCCGTAGGCGAGGACCATCCAGGCGAGCGCCACGGCGGCCTCGCGGGTGCCCCAGCGGTCGCGCGGGCCGTCGGTGAGGTCGCGGCGGTAGCCGAGCTTGCGGGCCCAGGTGACGTACCCGAGGAGCCCGACGAGCGTCGCCGCGGCGAAGAGGGCGGGCACCCACGGGGCCTGGCCGAACATCGACCCGTCGCGGTAGGCGAGCACGCCGAAGCGCACGTGCAGCTGGTCGAGCAGCGTGCAGAGCACCGAGCCGAACGCGATCGCGACGAGCCAGCGTGACACGTGGGATTCGGGCTTGTTGTACCGTGCGCGCAAAGGAGCTGGGAAGCGACGAATGCCCGAAGAGATCCTGGAGACGAGCGTGGTGGCGAACGGCGTACGCTTCCACTACGCCACGCAGGGCAGCGGCCCGCTGGTGCTGCTGGTGCACGGGTTTCCCGAGCGCTGGTTCTCGTGGCGGCGGCAGATCGCGGCGATCGCCGCGGCGGGCTACCGCGTGGTGGCGCCCGACCTGCGCGGCTACGGCCTCAGCGACAAGCCCGCGGAGGGGTACGAGATCACCAACCTCGCGCTCGACATCGCCCGGCTCATCGGCGCGCTCGGCGAGGAGCAGGCCACGGTGATCGGCCACGACTGGGGCGGCGCGATCACCTGGGAGACCGTGAGCCGCCACCCCGAGGTGGTGTCGCGCTTCGCGGTGCTCAACTGCCCCCACGCCGACGTGCTGCGGCGCACGCTCCTGCGCTCGTCCGAGCAGCTCCGCCGGAGCTGGTACATGTTCGCGTTCAACGTCCCGTGGCTGCCCGAGCGCCTCATCGCGCGCGACGGCGGGGCCCACCTGGGGAAGATGTTCCGGGCGATGGCGGTCGACCGCCGCAACTTCACCCCGGAGCTGATGGCCCCTTACCTCGCGAGCGTCGCGCGGCCCGAGGACGTCGCGCCGATGCTCGAGTACTACCGCCAGGCCGTTCGCCTTGCGCTGCACCCGTCGCGGGTGGCGCCCTACCCCGTCATCGAGCGGCCGGGCCTGCTGCTCTGGGCCGAGGAGGACAAGGCGCTCGGCCTCGAGCTGCTCGCGCCGCACTCCCGCGTCGCGCGCGACCTGCGCATCCAGCGCATCCCCGGCTGCGGTCACTTCTCGATGCTCGAGCAGCCCGAGGCCATCAATCGCCACCTCCTCCACTGGCTGGAGGAGACCGCCGTCACTGCAGCGCGAAGCGCCGCGCCGCCATCGGCGTGAAGGGCCCCGCGCCCACGCCGATCTGCCCGTTGTTGAAGAGCGCCGTGTAGACCGTGAGCTCGACGGTGCGCCCGCCGCCGCCCGCCACGATGAGGCCCCAGTCGCGCGCGTCGGGCGTCCACGTCGTGGCCGACTGCTGGCGGCGCAGCACCGTCGCGCCGCCGACGCGGAAGCGCAGCTCGTAGGCGCGGCCGGAGAAGGGCTCGCAGTGCGCCTCGGCCTCGGGGATGAGCGTGGTCCACCGGCGGAGCTCGTCGGCGAGGGTCATGGCCCGGGGCGCCCGGAGGCGGGGGCGGGAGGCGACCGGGGCCGTCCACGAGAAGGTGAAGGGCGTCGCCCGCGGGACGCTCTGCCCCTCGGTGGGCGCGGTCACCGACGGGGCCCTGGGCTCCTGCGCCGAGGCCCGGTTGGCGATCGCGTCGTCGAGCACGGTGCAGGCCTCGTCGGAGAAGAGGTCGGGGCCCGCGGAGCAGTTGGGCAGGCTGACCTGCAGCGGGTCGCCGCACGCCGGGGCGACCGGGGCGTCGTCGTGGCCACAGCCACTCCCCAGAGCCAGGAACACCACGAGCGGGGACGCGGAGAGCATGCGCATGCGGGCGATCGTAGCGGCACTTCTTCCGCGCGCCAGATGACACATTGACGCAGGGCCTTCGGGGCGGAGCGCCTCTGTTATGGTTGCCCCACCTCCCAGTGCACCTCCAGACGACCCTCTTCTCGGCCTCCGCGCTTCGTTTATCGATGCTGGCATGCACCCTCGGCGCGGCGTTGATCGCCGGGTGCGCGCGCGGCAACACGGCCGATCCCCGGGACGCCGGAGACGCCGGAGACACCTCGGCCGTGGCCGACGGGGGCGACGCGGGGAGCCCGAAGCAGGACGCGCCCGAGGTCGACGCAGGGCCCAGGTGCGCGACGGACGACGACTGCCGCGCAGACCCCGGCGGCGCCCGCTGCGACCCCGCGAGCGGCCGCTGCGGCGGGTGCGTCGTCGGCCGCGACCACTGCGCCCTCGGAACCTTCTGCGACCCGGTCGCGCGCTCGTGCACCGCGGGCTGCGACGACGACGACGACTGCGGCGGAGGCGTGACCCGCTGCGACCTCCCGACCCACCGCTGCACGGGCTGCGCGATCAGCCGGGACTGCGTGCCGGGGACGATCTGTCGCGACACCGTGTGCGTGCCGGGCTGCGACGACGCCAAGCCCTGCGGGGTCGGCAGCACCTGCTGCGCCGAGCGCTGCGTCGACGTGAACAGCGACGCCGCCCACTGCGGGGCGTGCGGCAGCGCCTGCGGCGACGGGAGCTCCTGCTGCCTCGGGCGCTGCGCGGCGCCCGGCGGCGACGTGCTCAACTGCGGCCGCTGCGGCCTCGCGTGCTCGACCGCCAACGGCACCCCGGCCTGCGCCGCGGGCGTCTGCGGCGTGGCCGCGTGCAACGCCGGCTTCGGGGACTGCGACGGCGCCGCGGGCAACGGCTGCGAGGCCGAGCTGTCGGCCAACCCGATGAACTGCGGGGCCTGCGGCCGGGCGTGCACCGCGGGGGTCAACGCCTCGACACGCTGCGCGGAGGGCGCGTGCGTGGCCGAGTGCAACGCCGGCTACGGCGACTGCGACGGCGACGCGGCGAACGGCTGCGAGACCGAGCTCGGCCGGAGCACGGCGCACTGCGGAGCCTGCGGGCAGGCCTGCCCGGCCGGGCCCAACGCGGTCGCGACCTGCGCCATGGCGATGTGCGGGGTGACCTGCGAGAGCGGGTTCAGCGACTGCGACGGCGAGGCGCGCAACGGGTGCGAGGTGTTCGTCGCGACGAGCGCGGCGCACTGCGGCGGCTGCGGCATCCGCTGCGCCATCGAGCACGCCAACGCGGCGTGCATGGGCTCCCGCTGCGTCGTCGCGAGCTGCGAGACCGGCTGGGCCGACTGCGACGGCAGCGCCGCCAACGGGTGCGAGGTTGACCTCAACGCCGAGAGCGCCAACTGCGGCGCGTGCGGGCGGCGATGCGAGGCGGGCACCGCGTGCTCGGCGGGCACCTGCGCGAGCGTGTGCACCAGCGGGGCGACCTTCTGCGTCGACCGCTGCGCGCGGCTGGAGTCCGACGCCCAGCACTGCGGCGCCTGCGGGCGGCGATGCGACGGCGGCGCCAGCGCGGCGCCCTCGTGCGTGGGCGGCGCCTGCGGGCTCATCTGTGACGCTGGCTACGGCGACTGCAACGGCGCCGCGGGCGACGGCTGCGAGGCCAACCTCCGGGAGACCATCGCCCACTGCGGCGCGTGCGGCGCGCGGTGCGCCCGCGCCAACGCGAGCGTCACCTGCGCGGGCGGCGGCTGCGTCCTCGGGGCGTGCAGCCCGGGCTACGGCAACTGCAACGGCTCCGAGGCCGACGGGTGCGAGGCCGACCTCAACGCCAGCACGGCGCACTGCGGCGGTTGCGGTCGCGCCTGCGCGCTGCCCTTCGCCACGGCGACCTGCGCGAGCGGCTCCTGCGCCGTCGTCGCCTGCACGGCGGGCTTCGCGGACTGCGACGGCACGCCCGCCACCGGCTGCGAGACCAACCTCGCGAGCAGCAACGCCAACTGCGGGGCCTGCGGGCGTAGCTGCGGTCCGGGCACGGCGTGCTCCAGCGGCACCTGCGCCAACGTCTGCGCCCCGGGCACGACCTTCTGCGGCGGGAGCTGCGTGGCGCTGGCGACGGACGCGCGCAACTGCGGCGGCTGCGGAAACGTCTGCGCCTCGGGGCAGACGTGCAGCGGGGGTCAGTGCCGGGTGGCGGCCCCAGCCAACGACACCTGCGGCGGCGCGCAGGAGATCTCCTTCGCTACGACCAGCGTGACGCTCACCGGCACCAACGTCGGCGCGACGCCATCGATCACGCCGGCCTGCGGGTTCGGCGTCACGACGGACGTGTACTACCGCTTCACGGTGCCGGGGCCGTCGCGGGAGCTCGTGTACGCCGACTCGGTGGGCAGCTCCTTCGACACGGTGCTGTACTTCGCGCGCGACTGCGCCACGGCCCTCGCCGGCCCGACCACCTCCGGCGACGTCGTCTGCAACGACGACATGGGCGCAGCGGGCTGCAACGGCGGGGTCCAGTCGCAGGTGGTGGCCCTGCTCAACCCGGGCACCTGGTACCTGATGGTGGGCGGCTACGGCGGGTCCAGCGGCACCATCAGCCTGCGTGTGCAGCACCTCCCGGTGGGCAGCGGCGGCGTGGCGTTGCTCCCGGCCGGGTCGACGACCCAGTCCGGCGCCACGTCGGGGTCGGGCTCGATGGGCGGTTTCTGCGGCGGCAGCGGGGCGGGCGAGTCGACCTGGTGGTGGCGCACGTGCCCCGACTTCGTCGGGGGCGGCTTCAGCGCGACCACCTGCAGCCGCGCCGTCTGGGACACCCTCATCTATGTGCGTAACGCGGCCGGCGGAGGCGACGTGTGCAACGACGACGCGTGCGGCCTGCAGTCGTCCATCAACGGGACCATTCCACCGGGCCCCGGCATCCACACCTTCACCGTGGACGGCTACAGCACCAACACGGGCGGCTTCTCGGTGGCGGTGACCCGTCCCTGACGACCCTCAGCGCGACGCGACGGTGGCGCTGAACAGGAAGCTGCGACCGAGCTGCGGCATCGCCCGGAGGCGCTCGTCGAACTCGCCGCTCACGGGCGTGACGTAGCGCCAGTCGAAGACGTTGTAGACGCCGACGGCGTAGCGCACGCCCCAGCGCTCGACGCGGCCCGAGAGCATCACGTCCCAGACCACCCCCGGGTCGGTGCGGCGCTGCGCGGGGTCCGATCCGCGATCGAAGCGATCCCAGCGCGGGCCCTCGACCGTCAGGCGCGACATGAGGGTGAAGAGCTCGGGCACCACGGGCACGGCGGCGCGCGCGGAGAACAGGTGCTCCGGGGCGTTGGGCACCTCGCGCAGGGTGTCCTGCGGGCGGCCGGTGTTCTCCACGATGTAGCGCGAGCGCTGGAAGGAGTAGCTCGCGCTCACCATCCAGCCCTGGCGCCACTCCCGCCGCAGCTCGGCCTCGCCGCCGATGGTGAGCACCGGCGCGCGGGTGTTCTCGTAGCGGATGAGCATCGGGTTGGCGGTCGATTCGCGGAGCGCGATCAGGTTGTCGAGGTAGTTGGCGTAGCTGCTGACGAGCGCCGTCCAGGTCGAGCCGATGCGGTGCGTGAACTCCACCTCGCCCGACCACACCGTCTCCGGGCGCAGCCCGGGGGAGGGCTCCTGCGTCTGGCCGCCATCGTTGTAATAGAGCTCGTAGATGCTCGGGACGCGGAAGGCGCGACCGGCCATGAGCTTGAGGTTGCCCCGCGCGTAGGGCCGCACGATGAGCGCCAGCCGCGGCGCCGGCAGCGCCTGCCCGATGGTGCTGAAGTACTCGCCGCGGATCGCGCCGGAGACCCGCACCTGGTCGCTCGGCGCCCACTCGGCGGTGAGGTAGCCCGCGGCGATTCCGAAGCTGCGCGAGTCGCGGAAGTCCATCGGGAGGCGCACTCGGTCTTCGCGCACCAGCACCGAGGTCTGGGTGGCGTCGAGGTGATACTGCCCCTGCGCGCCGACGTTGAGGCGCAGCCCGCGCGCGACCTCGAAGGCGCCTCGCAGCTCGCCGTCGATCCAGGTGCCGTTGAAGCCCTCGCGCCCCGGGTTGGTGGGGTCGTCGGTGTGCAGCAGCACGCTCCGGTACTCGTAGTGGTTGAGCGAGGCCCGGGTGAGCAGCTGGGCGGTGTCCGAGAGCCGCGGCTCGAAGCGCAGCTCGAGGAGCCCGCGGGTGTCCGCCAGGTAGGTTCCGGCGAGGCCCGGGACGGTGTCGTAGGCCCCCGCCGGGACGTCCTTGCGCCGGGAGTGCAGGGACCACTGCAGCGAGAGCGCGCGGTACCAGGCCCGGCCCTGGAGGGTGCCCGTCTCGAAGCCGTCGACCCCGCGCGCGGTGCCGTCGAAGCCCGGCCCGGCGAGCTCCGGGAGGGCGATGTCCCGGCCCGGGCTGCGGGCGCCGGAGACGGAGGTCCACACCCCGGCGTGCGCGTTGGCGCGGTACCGACCCATCACCCGGGCGCGCGCCACGCCGTCCTGGTTGGTCGAGAGGTTTCCCTCGACCCCGCTGGGCTCCTCGCGCCCGCGGCTCACGAGGTTGACCACGCCCGAGAACGCCCCGGTGCCGTAGAGCACCGACCCGGGGCCCCGCACGACCTCGATGCGCGCCAGGTCTTCGAGGTCGGTGCGCAGGTCGTACCCGAGGTACGAGGAGTTGAGCCAGCTGTCGTTCATCGGCGCCCCGTCGAGGAGCACCAGCACGCGGTTGCCGTAGTCGCCCGGGCGGCCGTACCCGCGAAAGCCCACGGTGGGGTAGTTGCGGTCGTCGGAGAGGAAGACCCCGCGGGTGCCTCGCAGCGCCTCGGCGACGGTGGGGTACGCCATCGCCCGCAGCTCGGCGCCGGAGATGATGCTCACCGAGCTCGGCGCGTCCTCCACGGCCTCGGCCGCGCGGGACGCGGCAGTGACCTCCTCCACCTGGCGCAGCGAGAGGTCGAGCCGGGCCTGCGCCCCCT
Organism: Myxococcales bacterium; assembly: GCA_030652255.1. Lineage (GTDB taxonomy): Bacteria > Myxococcota_A > Polyangia > Polyangiales > SCUS01. The sequence continues at coordinate 210,092 of JAUSAZ010000210.1, forward strand.
CGGTGATCGTGACGCTCTGCTCGATGGTGCGGAAGCCCGCGCGGGAGACCCGCACGCGCCGGGTGCCCACCTGGGCGTCGACCACCGCGGGCGTGAAGCCCACCGGGCGCCCGTCGATCTCGACGAGGGCGTCGCGCTCGTCGGCGCTGATCACCACCCGGCCGGTCACCGGCACGAGGTCGAGCGTGACCTGGCGGGTGTCCCGCTGCGCGACCTCCACGCTCTCCACCCTCGGCCGATAGTTCTGCGCGGAGAGGTGCAGGGTGCGCCGGCCCGGGGGCAGCTCGATGTCGCAGGGGACCGTTCCGAGCACGGCGCCGCGCTCGTCGTCGAGGCGCACCGTCGCGCCGGGAACGTTGCCCTCGACGCGCACCCGCCCGACGATGCGGCGCAGCGAGAGCACCACCGGGGCCTCGGCGCCGAGGCGGAGGTCGACGCCCTCCACCACCGCGGGCTCGTAGCCGTCGAGCTCTGCGATGACGCGCACCCGGCCGGGCTGAAACGCGAGCACCCGGGGGCTGACGCCGCGCGGGCCGAGGTCGCGGCGGTCGATGAAGAGCGTCGCGCCCGGCGGGTCGGTGGTGACCCGCACCGTGGCGACGTAGGGGCTCACCCGGCGGAGCGCGGCCTCGATGTTGGCGCGCGCGCCCGGGTCGGTCTCGCTGCCGAGCGCCTGGAGGTAGTACCGATGCGCGTCGGGGTAGCGGGCGAGCTGCTCGTAGCTGCGGGCGATGTTGAAGAGGACGTTGCGGTTGGGGACGAGCCGGTTGGAGGCGAGGAAGTGCTCCAGGGCCTCGCGGAAGTCCCCGCGGCGGTAGCGATCGGCGCCGAGCTCGAACTGGAGGTCGGCCTCGTCGGCGAGGTCGTCGGCGCGGGCCGGGAGCGTGGCGGCGAGGACGATCGCCAGGGCCCAGCGCGGGCGGTGGCGGAAGAGGGCGCGGCTCATGGAGTTCACCGATGCAGGCGGATGTCGGAGTCACCCGACGGAGGGTCCGCCGACCGGGGTGGCCGGCGGGGACGCGTGTCGGATCGCGGGGTGCGCGGAGGCGCTGGGACGGGCGCCGGGTCGGCGACGACGGGGGCCGCGATGGGCGGCGCGGCGACGGGCACCAGCGTCACCACGCGTCGCACGGACGGGTCGCGCGCGGGGCCGACCATGAGCTCGAAGGGCTGGTGCCCCGGGAGGCGCAGCATGAAGCGCCGGGGCGCGGACGTGACCGCGACGTTGTCGATCAGCACGCCGACGGGGGTCGCGCCGAGCACGTTGCCGCTCTCGACCACGGCTGCGCCGGAGGGCTCGGAGTCGATCTCCAGGCGATACTGCCCGAGGGCCGCCGGGCGGGGCGCTGGGGCCGGTGCCTGGGTCTGCGCCTCGGGGGTCATCTTCGACTCGACGAAGATCCCCGCCGCGAGCCCGAGGGTGCCGAGGGCGATGACGGCGACGATGATCGCGAGGGGACGGCGGGCGGGCGCCGCGGGCTCACCTTGCGGCAGCGTCGGGCGCAGCGCGCTGCTCTCCACCGGCGGGGGGATGGCCGACAGGCGACCCGCGGGCATCGAGCGCTCCGTGAACATCACCCCGCCGCCGGGCTGCGCCAGACCGAGGGCGACCTCCGCCTGGCGCAGCCCGGTGAGCACCTCGTCCATCGTCGAGGGCCGGCCCTCGGGGCGCTTGTCGAGGCAGCGCAGCGCCAGGGCGGCGAGGGGCTCCGGCACGGCCACGTCGGGGTTGCGCTCGTGGAAGGGCGGCACCGGCGTGTGCAGGTGCGCCATGAGGATGTGGACGGCGTTGTCGGCCTCGAAGGGCGTACGGCCGCAGAGGCACTGGTAGAAGATCACGCCGAGCGAATAGACATCCGTGCGGAGGTCGACGCGGCCGTGGGCGATCTGCTCCGGGGACATGTACCGCGGCGATCCCAGGAACGACCCCTCCTTGGTGAGCTCTTCGGAGTCGTCGCGGAGCACCTTCACCAGGCCGAAATCGAGGATCTTGATGGTCTCCTCGCCGGACTCGTCGGGCACCAGCATCACGTTGGAGGGCTTGAGGTCGCGGTGCACCACGCCCTGCCGGTGCGCCTCGCGCAGGCCCTTGGCGATCTGGCGCACGATCCCGATGGTCGCCTCGGCGGCGAGCGGCCCCTCGCGCTTCAGGCGCTTGTGGAGCGTCTCCCCGGGGAGAAACTCCATCGCCATGAAGTAGGCCTCCTCGGCGAGGCCCTCGATGCTCCCGTAGTCGAAGACCGTGACGATGTTGGGGTGCTGCAGCCGCGACAGGATGCTCGCCTCGAGGAAGAACCGCTTCTGGAACGCCGGGTCTTCCTGCCCGTCGGTGTAGCGCGAGTGCAGCACCTTCACGGCGACCAGCCGGCCGAGGGGCAGCTGCTCGGCGCGGTAGATCTTCCCCATCCCGCCGGCGGCGACCTCTTCGATGATCCGGAACTTCCCGTTGACCACCTGGCCGAGCAGCGGGTCGGGCCCCTCGCGCAGCACCCTCGGCCGTCGCTCGCTGGACGTCATGACCGGCCTCGCGCCCGTAGGCCCGGCTTCATTCGTTCCGCCCTGCGCACTCGGCGACAGTACCCCAACCCTGCGCTCCGTCGCCATCGCCCACCGAGGGGCTTGAAAACGAGAACTGATCTCAGTATATCTCCAGTCAACCTTCTACCTGGAGATGTGCTCCCGATGATCGTCTGCGTCTGCCACGGCGTACCTTGCAAGCGTATCCGGTCGGTCATCCTCGATGGCGCGCACAGCGTCGACGCGGTGGGCGAGGCCTGCGGAGCGGGCACCGACTGCGGCGCGTGTCGTGAGGTGATCGAAGACCTCATCGAGGAGTCCGTGCCGCGCGACGCGCGCGGGCGGTCACACCTGCCGATGCTCATGACGGGTTGAGAACGCGAATCGCAGACGATCCGAGCAATTACCGGGCTCGACGCGACGGCCTCTGGTACCCATCCAGCGACTGGAGGTTGTCATGAAGGGTCAAGCGGCGATCATCGATCTGCTCAACGCAGTGCTGACGGCAGAGCTCACTGCCATCAACGAATATTTCATCCACGCCAAGATGTGCCGCAACTGGGGTTACCTGCACCTGGCGGACTATGTGAAGAAGGAGTCCATCGACGAGATGAAGCACGCCGACAGGATCATCGAGCGGATCCTGTACCTGGAGGGCATCCCCAACCTGCAGCGGCTCAACAAGGTCAACGTGGGCGAGTCGGTGCCCGAGCAGTTCAAGCTCGACCTGCAGCTGGAGAAGGAGGCCCTGGTGCGGCTGAACGACGGCGTGAAGCTGTGTCGTGAGCTGGGCGACAACGGCACCGAGGCGCTGCTCAAGGACATCCTCGTGAGCGAGGAAGAGCACGCCGACTGGCTGGAGACCCAGCTCGGGCTCATCGAGCAGATCGGCGAGCAGAACTACCTCGCCCAGCAGCTCCGCTAGCGAGCACGATCCCCGCCCCGGGTCAGTCGTACACCCGGTTCGCCGGGGGCGGCGCGAAGCCACCCGGGAAGGGATCGGCCGAGCGCCGTAGCTCCACCTCGTTCTCGTACACATCCAGGTTGGCGCCGCGCTCGGCGAAGAGGGCCACGCCGATGACCCCGACGTTGCGCGCGGCGCCGCGCTCGTCGGCGTAGGAGCCCTCGACGCCGCCGAAGCGAAACGCAGCCACGGTGCTCGTGCTGCGCCGGAAGCCCTCGATCACGATGCTCGCGTGCGGGCGGACGAGGTAGCCGCGATTGGACGTGCTCCCGGGCTGCCCGTTGATGACGTCGAGGCCGTCGACGGTCAGCACGGCCTCGATGCGCGCGGACGTGTGGTTCTCGAGCACGATGGCGTAGCGCTGACCGGGCTGCCCGATGACGAAGGCCTCGCCCCCGCTGACGAAGCCCGGGAGCACCTCGCCGGACTCGCCGCGGAGCGAGATGCGGATGCCGTCGCGGTGCACCGAGAGCCAGCGGAAGCTCTCCCGCCGGGCCTGCATCGCGGCGAGGCGTGCGTCGTTGTAGTGGAGCGTGGCGACGTCGAAGGGGCGGTCGGAGCCGCGCTCGAACGCGGTGGTGCGCACCGAGGAGTAGCGGTTTTCGCCCCAGTGGGTGGCGAGGCCCGGACGCAGCGAGGAGGGCAGCTCGGCGGGGGGCGCCGAGGGCTGCGCGCGCGGCCCGTCGAGGTCTCCGACGACCGCGCGGCCGCCGCTGCTCACCGAGGCCTCGACGGACACCGGGGCGGAGTCCGAGGAGGCCTCCGCGGTGGAGTACGAGGTCTGGGCGAGGGGCGCCGTGCCCACGGCGTGGGCCGAGCGATAGCTGCCCGCGGGGCTGACGTAGGAAGACTGGGTTCCGCAGCCGATGGCGAGGGCGGCGACGAGCGGGAGCAGGGTGGGGGAGCGCTTCATGGGGTTCACCTCTCTGGGGTGGTGAACGCCGCGGCCGCGCCAGGGCTTACACGGAGCGCCGCAAGAATCTCACGGGGGGCAGGGGTTGTAGGCCGCCCGGCCGCGCAGCCGTATCTTGCCGGTCTCGATGATCGCCGACGCGCCGAGGTCGGGCGAGCGGACGCCGAACACCGCGATGAACCATCCGTCGCCCCACGGGGCGAGCACGCCGTTGTCGAGGGCGGAGAGCCCCACCGAGCGGGGGCTGATGGCGCGGAAGGGCCCGCTCGCGGACACGACGGAGAGGGTGCCGCCGCGGGTGTCGGCGCGGGCGCCGCGGGTGGAGACCTCCGAGCGGGTGAGCGGGGCCTCCAGGATCAACTGGGGCGGCGCCTCGCGCGGGGCGTCGGGCACCTCGATGACGCGCACGAAGGTGGTCACCGGGTCGACGGAGTAGCAGCGGGGCGCGCCGCGAGAGAGGCCGCAGAGCTCGAGGTGACCGCCCCGGATGCGCGCCCGGGTGGCCTGGAAGTCCGTGGGGAAGCAGGCGTGGGCCGTGGGGTCGTCGGGCACCATCTCGGGCAGGCCCGGCCGGGTGGGGCGGGCGGGCCGGTCATCGGGCGCGGCGCCGGCCGAGGCGTCGCGAGCGGGCGACGGGTTGCGCGAGAGGCACGCAGCCATGAGCGCCGCGCCGAGGAGGGGGTAGAGCGATCGCGGGGTCACGACACGCGGGAGTAGCACGGTCGCGCGGCGATCGCGGAGGCCGTTGGCGTCGCGGGAGGGCCTCCGGTACCTTCCGCCGCGATGAACCGATCGGCGCGTCGACTGGGTGCATGGCTGTTCGCGGTGTCTTCGCTCCTCGCCTCGGGCGGCGCGTCCCAGCAGGTCCCGTCGGCCCCGGCGGCGGTGCGTGAGGGGCCCGCGTCGGTGCAGATTCCGGTGCAGCGCGAGCGCCTGGAGAACGGCCTCCGGGTGGTGCTCTCGCCGGACCACTCGGTGCCCACGGTGGCCATCGCGGTCTACTACGACGTGGGCGCGCGCGTGGAGCCCGTCGGGCAGACGGGCTTCGCCCACCTGTTCGAGCACCTGATGTTCGAGGGCACCGAGGCGCTGCCCAAGGGCGAGTTCGACCGGCTGCTCTCGCGCGTCGGCGCTGACTCCAACGCCACCACCTCCGAGGACCGCACCAACTACTACGAGCAGCTCCCCGCGCACGCGCTGGAGCTCGGCGTGTGGCTCGAGGCCGACCGCATGAGGGCGCTCGCGATCACCGCGGAGGCCTTCGAAAACCAGCGGTTGACCGTGATGGAGGAGCGCCGACAGTCCTACGAGAACCGCCCGTACATGCAGTCGTTCCTGCGGCGCGACGAGCTCCTGTACGACGGCTACTTCCCCTACTCGCACAGCACCATCGGCGACATGCGCGACCTCGAGATGCCCGGCGTCGCGCCCGCCGAGCAGCTCGCGCGTGTGCGGGCCTTCCACGCCCGCTTCTACGCCCCCGACAACGCGGTGATCACCATCGCAGGCGACTTCGAGCCTGCGGAGGCGCTGGCGATGGTGCGCCGCCACTTCGGCGACATCACGACCCGCCGCGGCGAGGTGTGGCAGGACCCCGGGTTCCAGCCCCGCCCCGGGGAGCGCGCCGACTCCATGGTCGATCCGCACGCGGAGGTGCCGGGCTTCCACGTGGCGTGGCACATCCCGCCGCGCCGCACGCCCGATCACTACCCCCTGGAGGTGCTCGCCGCGGTGCTGGGCTCGGGCCAGTCGTCGCGCTTCTACCGGACGCTCGTCCATGACCGCGAGCTGCTCTCGGAGATCTCCGTCGACACCGAAGATCGCCGCGGGCCCGACCTGATGGCCGTGTGGGCGATCTGCTCGCAGGGGCAGAGCCCCGCCGGGGTGCGGCGCGCCCTCGACGCCATCATCGCGGACGTGGTCGCGCGCGGCATCACCGCCCGCGAGCTGGAGAAGGCGAAGAACAACATCCGCGCGTCCTTCGTGTTCGGGCTGCAGCGGCCGCTCGCGCGGGCGCAGTTCCTGGGCATGGCCGAGCTCTACGACGGGGATGCGTCGGTGGTGAACAGCGAGCTGCCCCGCTACGAGGCCGTCACCCTCGCCGACGTCCGCCGCGTCGCGGCGCAGTACCTCGTGCCCGGCAATCGCATCATCCTGGACGTGCTGCCGCCGGCCGCGAACGCTACCGACCGAAGTCCGGCACCGGGCGGCTGAGCTGCGACCTCCCCGGCGAGCGGATCGGGCGCGCGGGGGCACGCGCCGCGCTGCCCGGGGGAACCACCACCTCGGGCGTGACCGCAGCCGGGGCCGGGCAGGCCGCGCAGGGAGCGCACACCGCGGGCGGCGCCGGGATGAACTGGGTCAACGGCGCCTGTCGCTGGACGAGGGCGTAGGAGATCGCATGCGCGATGCCAACGATGAGCAGCGCGTGGGCGATGAACAGCCCCGCCATTGCGGTGGGCGAGCGGGTCCACGACGTCGGGGCCGCGGGGGCGGTGTGGATCACCGTCGTCGGCTCCTCGATGAGGAAGCGCGAATCGAACGCGTCGGGCCGACGCTCGAGGGGCGGGGAATCGAGCGGGGAGAGATAGCTGGGCGTCGGAGGCAGCGGCGCCGATCGCGGCGCTTCGACGGGCGGCGACGGGGCGGCGACGGGCTCCGGGGCGGCCACGACCGCCGCGACCGGGGTGGGCGCAGGAGCGGGCGCAGGAGCCGACGGAGCGACCAGGGCAGGCGCAGGAGCGGGTGCCGGGGCGGGCGCTGCGACGGGGGCGGGGGGCGGGGGAGCGTCGAGCACGGGTGGCGGCGCAGGGGTGACCGGCTCTGGCGCCGCGGCGGGCTCTGGGGTCGGCAGGCTGGTCGGCTGGGTGGACTCCGCCCGGGATGACCCGAGCAACGCAACGACGTCGGTGGGGCTGGTGACCTCCGGGGGCGGAGCGGCGACGGCCGCAGGCGTCTCCTCCGAGGCGGGGTCGTCGGCTGGCGCGGGGGGAGGGAGGAGGTCTGCCGGCAGCGGCACCGCGATCTTCACGGGCGCCTCGGAGTCGTTGGCGCGCACCGGTCGCGTGCCGGGCGGGACGGGCGCCCGGAGCATGCGCGCGGGCGGCGGTCGCGACGGCCGCCCGTCGCCCTCCTCGTCGGCCTCGCTCGCGCGAACCTTGCCGATCACGGCGCGCGGCACGATCGCCTGCGCCACGGCGCCGGCGTTGAGGAGGGTGTTGTTGCGGACCCGCAGCGACATGACCGGCACCTGCGCGGTGGGCCGATCGTCGAAGACGTTGCTCGCCAGCGAGGCGGCGAGGTCGAGCGGGTCGACCGCGGCCCTCAAGGCCCTGGCAAAGCGACCTGCGGTGGACTGACGGGCGTCGGGCGAGAGCGACCACGCGCGCTCGAACACCAGGTCGAGCGCCGCCGGGAGGGTCGGCCGCAGGACGCTCACCCGATCGCGCACCCCGACGCGCATCGAGTCGAGGGCGAGCTCGGGGACGTGCGGCCAGGCGTGGCGCCCGGTGAGCAGCTCGTACGCCACCGTCGCCAGGCTGAACACGTCCGCGCGAGGGCCCAGCGAGAGCACCCCGGCGAGCTCTTCGGGCGAGCGATAGCCCGGCCGCACGCCCTCGAACTGCGGGCGATCGGCGAAGAACAGGCCGAGCAGGCGCACCTCGTGGGTGTCGCGGAGCACGACCATGTGCTCGGGGGAGAGCGTGCGATGCACCACTGGAGGCGTGCGCCCGTGGAGCGCGTCGAGGGCCGCGGCGACCTCGTTGACGACGTGCACGACGGCCAGCGGGTCGAGGCCCTCGGGCGAGGCGTCGAGGGCCTCGCGCATCGAGGTCCCCTCCAGGAACTCCGTGACCTCGTAGGGGCGCCCGTCGTCCAGCCGGCCGACCGCGAGGGTGCGAGGGAGGCTCGGATGCTGGATCTCCGCGCGCCCCGTCGCGGCCTGTGTGAACCACTCGCCCAGCCCGTCGACCAGGCCCGCGTCGAGCAGGTGCACCGCGACCAGGGTGTTGTCGCCCGAGCGGGCGGCGTAGATCAGCCGGGTGCGGCCCTGCACCACCGGCTGCTCGATGATGTAGCCGCCCGCGAGCTCGAAGCCCGCGGGCAGATCGCCTGGATCGTTCGGGTCAGCCACCACGACCTCGACGCTACGCAACGCGGGCCCCGGGCGCCAGTGGGGTGCGGTCAGACCTTCGGGTCTTCGCGGCAGAGGGCGAAGTACTGCCCCATGGGCTTACCGTTCTTGTAAGCCGCGCCGATGGTGACGTGCTCGGACACCCGACGCAGCACGTCGGTCATCCCGGCCCACACGAGGCTCCCGGCGCGCGCGGTGGGCCCCATGATCGTGGGCCACGAGGCCGGCTTGCGCGGCGGCACCTTCGCGTAGTCGATGAGCACCTCGGACTTGTCGGTGAGCGTCGCGACGAAGTACCCGGGGCCGGTCACGGCCATCTGCACGCCCCCGTTGTGGTTGTAGCCCCAGAGCTGGTCGGGGTGGTCGTCGCCGTCCGGTCGGCAGAACCGCTTCTGGAAATGGCTGAACACCGGGAGGCTGTTCTTCCCGTGGTGGATCACCTCGACCAGGGCCTCGCCGCTCGGGACCATCGCGTCGAGCGTGAGCGCCTCACCCTCACAGCCCTCGAAGAGCGCCTTCATCTGCGGCACGGAGAGGGTGCGCACGGCGTTGGCGCGCGCCCAGGGGCCGCAGGTGTCGAGCATGGCGCGGAAGCGCTCGAGGTCGAGCTTCGGTTCAAAGAAGATCTGGAGGAACATGGCGCCCGCGGGTGTAGGCCAGCGTGGCCTCCGGGTAAAGACCCGCCCGCCGGCGGCGGCTCGCAGACTACTGGGCGGTGCCCTGCACGGTGACCGACGCGGAGAACTCCACCGTCACCTGGGCCGAGGCGCTGAAGCGGTTGGTCATGTCCGCCGCCAGGAGGCCCGCGCGGGTCACGCACGCCACGGCGCTGAGGCCCACGTTGCCCGCCGCGGTGCCGACCCCGTTGAGGCTCGCCACGAAGCTGGGCGCGCTCTGGCGCACCACGCGGTCGATGCGGGTCGCGTTGAGCACGATGCGGGGGTAGTTGCGCTGGAGCGAGGTCACCAGGACGTTGAGCCGCTGGAGCGCCGCGGGCGACACCGTCGCGCGGGTGCCGATGGTGATCTGCGGCTCGGTGCACACGGCGCGCGCGTTGGCCTGCGCTTCACAGGCCGCCGAGCACTGCGCGTCGGCCTGGACGTCGTAGGTGCCATCGCAGCGCACGCTGCTCTGCACCGAGCAGGTGCCGCGGCACTGACCCCGGCACGAGCCCATGCAGCCCGCCGAGCAGCTGCCCGCGCAGGAGCCCATGCAGTTGGCCGAGCAGCTCCCGGTGCAGGTCCCCGCGCAGGTGCCGACGCAGCGCCCGGTGGAGTCCGTGGCGCTGCACCCTGCGCTGCACTGCCCCGTGCAGGTGCCCATGCAGGTGCCCGTGCAGGTGCCGCTGCAGGTGCCCGTGCAGCCCGCCTCGCAGGTGCCCGCGCACGAGCCGCTACAGCTCCCGGTGCAGTCGGCGACGAGCTCGCCCATGCAGGTGGGCACCTGCACCGTCGCCTGCGCGGTGCACTGCGCGGCGCACTGCGCGGCGAAGCTCACGTCGATGCGGCACACCGGCGGGACGATGGTGACGTCGAGCGCCGCGCCGCGCGGGAGCGCCGCCTCGATGATGGACCGCACCTCCGTCGACACCCGCCGGCAGGTGTACGCGACCGGGAGCTCCCCCGCGGTGGAGGGACGGTACTCCGTCGGCGCGATGCCCAGGTCGGCGCCGATCGCCGCGCAGGTCGTCGTCAGGCCGTCGGCGATCTCGACGGTGGCGGCGTTGAGGTCGAGCGTGGCCTGGAGGAAGGCGTCGACCTTGCGGGCGTCGGCGGAGGTTCCGAAGGTGGTGAAGGTGCGCCCCTCGACGTTGAAGCTCGTCGCGGAGCACGTCGGGTCGCGGAGGTCGTTGGGGCTGACGTCGCCGCAGTCGGCGAGGGCGAGGGCGAGGGTGGCGGTGACCGGGATGACGAGTCGTTTCATGGGCCCGAGACTAGAGCCCCGGGATACCTCCGCGGAAGAGGCGGCGATCAATACCGGGCGAGCTTGCGCAGCGCGGCGGTGATGCGCTCGCGGCCCGGCAGCAGGCTGAGCTCGAGCTTCTTGTTGTAGGGCGACGGGCGGTCGGCGTAGGCGACGCGACGCACCGGGCCGTCGAGCCACTCGAAGCACTGGTCGGCCACCCGGGCGGCGAGCTCGGCGCCGAAGCCGGCGGTGATGGTCGCCTCGTGGACGATGAGCACCTTGGAGGTCTTGCGCACCGAGGCGAAGATCGTCTCCTCGTCCAGCGGCGAGAGGGTGCGAAGGTCGATGACCTCGACGGAGACGCCCTCCTTCGCGAGCTCTTCGGCCGCGGCCAGGGACTCATGGAGGGTCCACGACCACGAGAGGATGGTGACGTCGCGGCCCTCGCGGGCGACGTGGGCGCGACCGAGGGGCGTCAGGAGGTCCCCCTCGGGGAGGTCTTCCTTCTCGCGGCGATAGAGGAAGCGGTGCTCCAGGTAGATCACCGGGTTGGGGTCGCGGATGGCGGCCTTGAGCATCCCGAGGGCGTCGCGCGGGGTGGAGGGCGCGACCACGCAGAGCCCCGGGGTGTGGGCGAACCAGGCCTCCGGCGACTGCGAGTGGAAGGGCCCCGCGCCCGCCCCGCCGCCGAAGGGCAGGCGGATCACCATCGGGACCGGCGCCTCCCAGCGGTAGTAGGTCTTGGCGACGTTGTTGACGATCTGGTTGAAGCCGCACGACACGAAGTCGGCGAACTGCATCTCCAGCACCGGGCGCTTGCCCACGAGGGCCGCGCCGAGCGCCGCGCCGATGGCGCCGGACTCCATCAGCGGGGTGTTGATGACCCGCAGCCGCCCGTGCTTCTCGAAGAGCCCCTTGGACGCGCGGAAGGCGCCCCCGAAGGCCGCGATGTCCTGCCCCATGAGAAACACCGCGGCGTCGCGGTCCATCTCCTCGCCGAGCGCTCGGCGGATCGCGTCGATGTAGGTCGTCTCAGCCACCGGTCACCTCCGTCGACTGGCGCGCAAACGCCGTCGCCACCTCGCCCGGCGCGAACACCGGGCGCGTCGCCTCGGTCAGCGCGGGCTCCTCCGTCAACAGCGCCCGCTCCACGGCGTCCTCGATGATGCCGCGGGCGATCTCGGTCACCTCCCGGATGCGCTCGACGTCCGCGTGGCCGCGCTCGATCAGCGACGCCTCGAAGCGCACCAGCGGGTCCTGTCGGAGGTAGGCCTCGCGCTCGGCCGGCGGGATGAGCTCGTAGCTCCCGTCGCCCTCGGCGTGACCGCGCATCCTCGGGAGCATGCACTCCAGCAGCGTCGCCCCTTCGCCGGCGCGGGCGCGGGCCACCGCGCGGTTCATCGCGGCGTGCACTGCGTCGAAGTCGAGGCCGTCGATGGTCTCGCCCGCGATTCCGTACCCGGGCGCGCGGTCGCTGAGCTTCTCGCACGCAAACTGCTCGGACAGCGGCGTGCTGAAGGCGTAGCGGTTGTTCTCCACCACCAGGATGAGCGGGAGCTTCATCACCCCGGCGAGGTTGAGCGCCTCGTGGAAGTCGCCCTGCGAGGTGGCGCCCTCGCCGATGAACCCGAGCACCGCCCGGTCGTTGCCGTCCTGCAGGTTGGCGAGCGCGAGCCCCGCCGCCACTGGGATCATCGACCCGAGGTGCGAGATCATCCCGACGTGCCGGATGCCCCAGTCGGGCCGCACGAGCCCGTAGTGGAACGAGCGGTCTACCCCGCGGGTGAAGCCGCCGCGGCGCCCGAACACCTGGCTGGCGAGCTGGTCGAGGAGGCTCTGCGGCGAGGGGCGCAGGGCGTCCCACGGCGTCGCGTCGCCGTCCTCGAAGAGCGCGGGCGCGAGGCGCGTGGGGTCGAGGTAGGTCGTGAGCACGGCGCCGAGGTCGCGGTGCACCGTGGAGATCGCGTCGTTGGCGCCGAGCGCGAGGGCCGTGCCGACGGTGGTGCACTCATTGCCGACGGCGCTGTACCAGCGCCCGATGCGACCCACGCGGGCCATGGCCTCGAAGCGGGCGTCCCACGCCCGCGAGAGCCGCATCAGGAAGTGCGCCCGGCGCAGCACCCGCGGGTCGGTGGCAACAGGTACGGGGTTGTTCGGGGGAGGGGGCTTCGAGCGCTTCGCGGCGGCCATGGCGCGGGGGTGTACCGTCGCCGAGGCGCAAGGCGCAAGATCAACGCGGGCGACGGAGCTGCCCGGAGATGCGCAGCAGCGCGGTGCGGGCCACCTCGTCGTCGAAGAGCACGCTCAGCTCGCGGGTGAGGTGGTCGAGCGCGTCGATGACCCCGTCGCTGCGGCCGGTTATGGTCTCGGCCTGCGCCGCATCGCGCAGCGCCGCGATGGCGTGCTCGAGGTGCGACATCGGGCTGCCCGGCCGCGGGAGGTCGACGAGGTCGGGCCGGTGGGCCGTCCCGGGGTCGCGCAGCAGCGTGAGGCGCACGGGCTTGCGCCGATGCGGCGCACCGCCGCCGTCGAGCACCTGCAACCGTGAGCGCATCGGGGTACGGGCGTCGCCATCCATGACTCGATGTATTGCGCAAGATATCAGCAGCAGTCAAGCAATGATTGCCCAGCGCTGGAGTTCCTGATAGATCGTGAGGGTGCCGCGTCCGGTCACGAAGGAGCTCAGCCGCAGGAGGCGCGAGCGGCTCGCGGAGCTGTTCGACGCGCTGGGGGCGGCGCGCGGCGCGAAGCTCACGCAGCGGGCCTTCGCGGGCTCCATCGGGCGCGAGCAGGGCACCATCGCGGCCATCCTGGGCGGGCACCGCGCCCTCGGCGGCGACGTGATGCTCGCGGTGGTGCAGGCCTACGGCCTCCCGCCGGACTACTTCGACTCGCCCACGAAGCCCGACCCGCGCCCCTTCGCCCGCGCGGTGGTGGGCGCCGTGCCCGACCTGGTCGGCGGCGGTCGCCGGGCCGCGCCCCCGAAGCCCGCGGCGCCGGCGGTCACCGCCGCCAACGTCGACGGCGACCCCTCGCTCGAAGAGGCCCTCGACGCGCTCCGGCCCGACCACGCGGTGACCGTCGCGCTGCGGGCCATCCAGCGCGCGGCGGGGGAGCGCGCGACCTCCGAGTGGCTGCGCCTCGCGGTCGGGGCCCAGAGCGCCCACGAGCGGGGCACGCTGCTGGAGTGGTACGACCGGGCGCTCGCCACGCCGCGCCGCGCCGACCGCCCGGGGGTGCTGCGCCCGGTGGGGTCGAGCCCGCGAGCCCGCGCCGCCGACCGCACCTGACGGACATATTCCGTCACAGCGCGGACCGCTCGCGCTCGCTGAGAGCTCCTGTTCTCCAGGCGCTTCGCGCCTGTGACATTGTATGTCACGCCTGGGTTGCGAGGGGCAGCGCGGGGCGGTGCTGCGACCTATCCTGCTCTGCGTATGGACGAGCGAACAAAACGCGCCGCGAGCGGCGCCCCGGCGCCGCAGACGCCCTCGTCGACCGAAGGAGCTTCTACCATGAGCAATATTGCTGAACGCGGCATGCAGGGATCGATGTACGACGAGCGCCGGGTCGAGACCGCGCAGGAGCTCGACGAGCTGGTTCGGCTGCGGGCCGAGCTCAGCTACGCCGACTGGAAGGCCCACCCCCGCTTCAAGAAGGAGCGGGTGCTGCGCGAGGCGCAGCGGAAGTGGGGCGTGCCGGCGGTGGAGGCGCTGTTCTGGGCGGGGCTGCTGCCCGCCAACGACGTGCTGCCGGTCGACGCGGCGATGGAGGCGTCGCTCGCCGGGGACATGGAGTTCGAGGCGTTTTGCGACGCGCGGGCCGAGGCCTTCGTGGCGGCGCTGGAGACGATGGACGAGCCGAGCGACGACGACCCGGCCGCCCGGGTGAAGTGAGCGAGTGACGAGAGGGAGACAGCCATGAACAACGAGAAGATCGAGAAGAACGAGACCGCGGGGCAGGCGACGAAGGCCTCGGGCGAGCGCGCGGGCTACGACGTCGACGAGCGCACGGGGGCGAAGGTCATCGACTCGATCGTCCTGCGGGGCGACCTGTCGGGGCTCGGGCCGGCCGAGCGGGCGAGGTTCTACGTGCAGATGTGTGAGGGGCTCGGGCTCAACCCCCACGCGCAGCCCTTCGCGTTCCTGCGCTTGAACGGGAAGGAGATCCTGTACGCGACGCGCGGCGCCACCGACCAGCTGGCCGCGATGCACCGGGTCAACCGGAAGATCATCGACGGCCCGAAGGTCATCGACCTCGCGGGCACCAAGCTGGTCTACGCGGTGTGCGAGGCGTCGATGCCCAACGGCCGCGTGGAGACCGCGACCGCGACCGTGCCGCTCACCGACCCGGTGAACGTGCTGATGAAGGCCGAAACCAAGGCGAAGCGCCGGGCGACGCTCTCCATCCTCGGGCTCGGCGTGCTCGACGAGCTGGAGATCGAGACCATCCCCGCGGGGGCGCAGGAGCCCGGTGGCGCCGTCGACCTCAACCAGGTCAACCACCTGGCCGAGGCCGCCGAGGAGTCGCCGGCCAACGACCCGACGCCCGACCCGACGACGGCGCACCCGGCCCTCGGGGGCTTCTACACCCGCATCGGCGAGATCGAGCTGCCGGGCGAGGCCGTGGCGGTCTGGATGAAGTACCGCGCCGAGCTGGCGCCCCTGCCGGTGGCCGACCGCGAGGCCGCGTGGCGCTCGCTCTGCAAGCGCACCGAGGAGGTCGGGCGCATGAAGAACGCGAAGGTCTGGCTGAAGAAGGCCATCGCGGAGGAGGACGCGCGCAAGGGAAACGCGGGCGGCGCCGCGGATTCCCAGGCCGCCTAGGAACGCTGACCGCGGAGGGATACGCAGAGCTTGCGCTGGGCGATCGGGATACACTCGGCCCCGGTCGCCCCGCCGATGAACCCCCCGCTGCTCGAGCTGCCCCACCTCCTGGAAATCGCGCACGCGCGGGCCTCCCTCGCGCCGCGCTTCTACGCGATCGTGGCCGCGCTCGGATCACCCCGGGCCGTGTGGGAGGCCCTGCACGGCGCGGGGGTGTTTCCCGAGCCCGTGGGGCGCTACTACGCATCCCTGCGGCGCTTCGGGGTCGAGACCACGCTCGACGCCCTCTTCACGGCCGAGCGCCTGCCGGCCATCCGCCGCTTCGTCGAGGGGCCCCGGGCGGTGGGGCCGCCGCGGGTGTCGGTCAGCACCCTCGCCAACCAGTTCTATTGTGAGATGCAGGTGCACCTGGCGCGCACGCACACGCTGCGCACCGAGAGCGCCGAGCTCGCCGCCGGGGCCGCCGGGCACGCGGCCTTCGAGGCCGAGGCCGAGGAGATCACCCAGGAGGAGATCAGCGAGGCCATCACCGCGGGCGAGCCCCTCGAGCTGGTGGAGATGCCCGTGACGGCGGAGATACACGGCGTCCGGCTGGTGGGCCGGGCGGACCGCATCCACCTGGAGGGGCGGCGCGGGCGACTGGTGCTGGAGTTCAAGTTCTCCGGGCGGCGCGAGCTGTTTCCGTCGCACGTGGTGCAGGTCGAGGCCTACGGCCGGATGCTGGAGTCCATGGGCTTCCAGACCGATCGCCTGCTGTACGGCGTCGCCGTGCTGCCGCGCGGCCGGAGGGTGAGCGACGCCCTCGCGCGCAAGATCGCCGAGGCGGCCTTCGAGGTGGCCCGCGCCGGGCTGAGCGCGACCGACGCCCGCCCGCCCAGCGGCGTGCCCGACCCGCTCTCCGGCCTCACCGTGCGCCGCGTCGACGACGAGGCCTTCGGGCTGTGGGTGTTTCGCCACTCCAGGCAGCGCGTCGAGCGCGACCTCCAATGGGCGACCTCGTACTGGACCGGCGCGCGCGCCCCGGAGGGCACCATGGCGCGAGGGAAGTGCCGGGCCTGCCCCTTCAACGCCGCGGAACTGTGCGGCGTCTCCAAGGCCCCGCCCGATGGGCGCTACGCCGTGCGCCGCACCCTGGGGCGCTTCGGCGTGACGCACGTCGTGCAGCCGGCCTCGCGGCGTTAGAGCCGGAGCAGGCCCGCGCCCCAGGTGTAGCCGCTGCCGAAGGCCGCGAAGAGCACCAGGGAGCCGGGGCCGGCGCGGCCCGCGATGAGGGCCTCGGAGAGCGAGAGCGGAATCGAGGCGGCGGTGGTGTTGCCGTAGCGGTCGATGGTCGTGACGACCTTCTCCATGGGGATCTCGAGCTTGCGCGCGACGAGCTCGTTGATGCGCAGGTTGGCCTGGTGCGGCACGAAGAGGTCGATGTCGGCGGTGGTGCGGCCCGCCTCGGCGAGCACCGCCCGCGAGGCCTCGGGCATCTTCTCCGTCGCCCAGCGAAACACCTGCTTGCCGTTCATGCGGGTGTACTGCCGCCGCTCGTCGAGCATCTCCTTGGTGATGCGATCGGGCGAGCGGCCGGACGAGGGGGCCTCGATCCAGAGGTCGGTGGCGCCGCGGCCGTCGGCGCCGAGCGTGAGGCTGAGGAGCCCGCGCCCCTCCTCCTCGGTGGGGCCGAGCACCACCGCGCCCGCGCCGTCGCCGAAGAGCACCGTGACATCGCGGCCCTCATCCGAGAAGTCGAGGCCCGTGGAGTGCACCTCCGCGCCCACGAGGAGCACACGGCGGTAGACGCCCGCGCGGATCCAGGCGTCGGCGATGGAGAGCCCGTAGAGGAAGCCCGAGCACTGGTTGCGGATGTCGAGGGCAGGGATGCCCGGGAGCCCGAGCTTCGCCTGGAGGAAGCACCCGGTGCCCGGGAAGAACGCGTCGGGCGAGAGCGTCGCGAAGATGATCGCGTCGATCTCCGAGAGGGCCACGCCGGCCTTCTCGCAGGCCATCTTGCACGCGGGCACCGCGAGGTCGCTCGCGAACACCCCGTCGCCCTCGATGTAGCGCCGCTCGCGGATGCCCGAGCGCTGGACGATCCACTCGTCGCTGGTGTTGAAGAGCTTCGCGAGGTCGTCGTTGGTGACGACCTTGGAGGGGACATGGTGACCGACGCCCAGGATCGCGCTTCGCCGCATGCCCAGCGGTCTGCTTGACCGCGGGCGATCCGTCAACGGTCGAGGCCGCGATGGCGGAGCGAGCAGCGGGTGTACGAGCCGCGGTCGCCGCGCAGCACCTCGAGCCGGGCTGGGATGCGCTTGCGGAGCTCAGGCACGTGCGAGACCACGCCCACCATGCGGGCGTGCTGCGGGAGGCGCTCCAGCAGCTCGATGGCGCGCTCGACGGTGTCTTCGTCGAGGGCGCCGAAGCCCTCGTCGACGAAGAGGGACTCCACACGGATGCCCCCCGCCCAGGCCTGGAGCACCTCGCCGAGCCCGAGGGCCATCGCGAGGGAAGCCAGGAATACCTCCCCCCCGGAGAGGCTCGCGGCCGGACGGGCGAGGCCGCCGACGTAGGCGTCGTCGACCACCAGGTCGAACTCCCGGCCGGTCTGGGCGCGCTCCTGGCGGCGCAGGCGGAAGCGCCCGTCGCTCATCGCCTCGAGGCCCGCGCTCGCGCTCGCCACGACGCGATCGAAGAGGTCGAGGAGCACGTACCGGCTCAGGCGCACCCGGGTGGGTCCCTTGCCGTTGGCGACCTCGGACACCCGGCGCACCCGATGGCACTGCGCCTCCGCCCCGGCCTTTGTCGCCGCCGCGGCGAGCAGCGCCCGCCGCTGGTGTTCCATGGCCGCAAGGGAGGTCTGCGCGATGACCAGCTCGCGCTGCGCCGCCTCCAGCTGCCCGCGCAGGGAGCCCTCGTCGTCCGCCAGGGACGGCCCCGCCGCTTCGTCCGCGCCTAGCGCATCGAGGGCCTCGCGGTGGGCGACCTCCGCGCGGGCGCGGGCCTCCAGCGACGCCCGCAGCCGCAGCCGCTCTCCGGTGCCCAGCGCCGCGGTCAGGAGGGCCTGCTCGTCGGCGAAGCCCCCGTCCTCCATCGCCCCGGCGAGCGCCGCGGCCGCCTCGGCGCGCGCCGCCGATGCGCGCTCGACCTCCGCGGAGAGCATCGGCAGCGCCCCCTCCGCCGCTGCCCCCGCCCGGGCCGTCTCCTCACGACGGGCGCGGGCCTCCCGCAGCGAGGCCTGCTGCGCCGCGACCTCGGCGTCGAGCCCGCGCAGGGTGTCCGCGACGGCGGCCGCGGTCATACCCATGCCGGTAAACACCACCCGGCGCTGGGCGACGTCGTCCTCCATCGTCGCGAGGCGGGAGCGGGCGACCGCGAGCGCCGACCGGTCGTCGGCGATCGAGGCGCGCAGGGCCTCCGCCGTCGCCGCCAGGCCCGAGCGCGTGCGGCGTGCCGCGTCGAGGTCCAGGCGCCGGCGGCGCAGCGCCGAGAGCGCGTCCTTGCCCGAGCGCACCTCCCGCGCGAGGGCCTCCTCGTCCACCGGCTCGGCCGCGCCGTCCGCACGTAGCGCCGCCTCGGCCTCCTCGATGCGGATCTGCAGCGCGAACGACTCCCGCTGGGCCTGGGCGTGCGCCGCCGCGGCGCGGGCGAGGGCGCCGGCGTCGACCGCCGCCTCGAACGCCGCGCTCGCCCGCGCCCGGGGCGCCGGGTGCGAGCCCGAGCCGCACACCGGGCAGGGCTCACCCACGACCAGCGACGCGGCCAGGAGGGCAGCGTGCTCGTCGCGGGTCGCGGCCTCCGCCCGGGCGTGCTGTGACGCCAGCGCGCGCCACGCCTCCTCGGCGTCCCGCTCGGCGGCCAGGGCGTCGCGCCGGGCCCGCTGCAACCCCCGCAGACCGTCCTCGCGCGACCTGCGCTCGGCCGCCCGCTGCTGCCGCTGGGCGAGGCCCTCGACCCGCGATCGCAGCGCGGGCTCCTCCGCGATCGCCGCTTCGTGCGCCGCGATCGACCCGTCGAGCTCGGCCAGCGAGCGGGCGGCCTCGGCGAGCGCCTGCTCCCTCGCCTGGAGACCTGCGTGCATCCGGTCGGCCTCGACGGCGCGCCCGGCCACCTCGCGCTCGACCGCCGCGAGGCGCTCGGCCTCGTCCTGCGCCGCTCGCAGCGCCGCGGCCCGCCCGAGCGCCGCCCGGATCGCGCTCTCCGCCGCCTCCAGGCTCGAGGGGCTCAGGGCGGGATCGCCCAGCGCCTCCGACAGCCGCTGGTGCTCCGCTCGCGCGCGCTCGTGGCGCTCGCGGCGCGACCCGAGGTCGGCGTCGCGCTCACGCAGGCGGGTGAGGGCCTCCAGGCACCGCGCGGCCGACTCGTCGCGCGCGAGGCGCTCGCGGTCGCGGTCGGCGTCGCCGGCGCCCGCCGCGAGGGCCGCGAGCGCGTCGCGGTGGATGCGGCGCTGGGCGTTGCGACGCTCGATCTCGGCGGCGACACCGCGCGCGGCGAGGGCGGTCTCCAGGGCCGCGCGAAGCCCCGCGATCGCGACCTCGGACTCCGCGACCCGCCGACCCCCGTCGGCGGCCTTCGCGTCGAGGTCGTCGAGGTCCGACGCGCCGACGCCCTCGAGGAGCGCCCGCAGCACCCCGTCGGCCTGGTCGAAGGCCGCGCGCGCGGTGGCGTCCATCGCGCGGAGCTCCTCCTCGATGAGGGCGTAGCGGGCCGTGCCGAAGAGGTGCTCCAGCAGCCGCTCGCGCCGCTCGGCGGGCGCCAGCAGCAGGTCGCGAAACTCCCCCTGCGGCAGCACGATCACCCGGGAGAATTGCTCGTGCGGGAGGTGCAGCAGCCGCCCGACCTCGCGGGAGACGTCGCGGGTTCCGCCGACGGCCTCGAAGCCTGGGTCGCCCGCGAGGCACTGGAGCGACGCCGTGGTGCGCGCGCGGGTGACGGTTCCGCGGCGCGACATCCGCTCGGGCTCGATGGAGCGCGCGACCCGGTAGCGCCGGTCGCCGAGGGAGAAGTCCAGGGTGACGGCGGTGGGCGCGTCGGGCGGGGCGGCGACGTTGCGGAGCATCTCGTCGGTGGCCCGGTCGCCCAGGCCCCTGCCGTAGAGCGCCCAGGACATCGCGTCGAGCAGGGTGCTCTTACCCGACCCGGTATCCCCGTGGACGAGGAAGAGCCCCGCGTCGTGGAAGGGCTCGAGGTCGACGGTGTGCTCGGCGTAGGGGCCGAAGTGCTGGAGGGTGATCGAGTGGGGCCTCACGTCGCCTCCCCGGTCGCCGCGAGCGCCTCGCGAAACACCGCGCGGTCGTCGTCCGTGGGAGCGCCGGGCCCGTGGAGGCGGAAGAAGTCGTCGAAGACCTCGGCGGGGCCGCGCCGCTCGTCGGGGATCGCCGCCACCGCCGCCAGCGGGTCGCGCTCCATCCGCGTCTGGCGGAACTCCAGCAGGTGCGGGAATCGCTCGCGCAGGCGCTCCATCGCCTGCGGGGGCATCGGGTGGTCCGTCACCACGGCCTGGACATACCGTGACGTGTAAGCCTCGAGCGCGGGGTCGCGCAGCAGGGTGGCGAGGTCGCCGCGGATGCGCCCGAGGTCGCGCCGGGGGTGCAGGGCCTCCTCCTCGAGGGCGCAGCGGCCGTCGGCGTCGAGGGTCACCACGGAGAGCGTGCGGGGGTCGTCGCTCTCCTCGAAGGCGTAGCGCAGCAGCGAGCCCGAGTAGCGCACGCGGCGGTCGTCGCCGACCCACTGCGGCCGGTGCAGGTGCCCGAGCGCCACGTAGGAGAAGCCGTCGAAGTGCGACGCGGGCACCGCGCCGGCGCCGCCCAGGTACAGCGCGCGCTCGGAGCGCGGCGACTCGACCGGCGGCCCTCCGCCGCGGACGAAGCCGTGCGCCACGACGACGCTCCGGCGCACCGACGCGGCGACGCGGTGCTCGTGCGCGGGGGCGAGCAGGGCCTCGACGGTCTCGGCGTGGGTGAGGGTGCCGCCGGTGAGCGGGGCGTCGACGCCAGGCGCCGCGAAGAGGGCCGCGGCGGTCTCGGGCTCGACGTAGGGGATGGGGTAGAAGGTCACCTCGCCGTCGGCGTCCTCGAGGGTGACCGGGCGGAAGGGGCCGTCGACCCGGCCGCGGAGGTGGAGGTCGCCCTGCGCGAAGAGCCACGAGCCGAAGCCGAGGTGCTCGGCGCTGTCGTGGTTTCCAGCGATCGCGATGACCGGGATCTCGAGGCCCCGGTGCGCCTCCTGGAGGAAGTCGTCGAGGAGACGCACCGCGTCGCGGCCGGGCAGCGCGCGGTCGTAGAGGTCGCCGGCGAGCACGAGCACGTCGGCCTGCGCCGCGCGCACCCGCTCGACCACCTGTTCGAGGATGTGCCGCTGGTCGTCGATCAGGGAAAGTCCGTGGAAGACCCGCCCGATGTGGAGGTCCGCGAGGTGGGCGATGCGCATCGGCGTGGTTGTACCGCCATCGCTCGCGGCGTGAAGGACGACGGTGCGCGGCGGGGCGGATTCGGCTATGTTCCGGGCGCGACAGCGGAGTCCGTCCCACACAGCGAAAGAGGGTTATGAGCGACGCGGGTGATGTGGTCGAGCTGAGCGAGGAGGAGCGTCGGACCATCGACGCGATCTACGAGCGTCGCATGACCGCGACGCACTACGAGATCCTCGGCGTGGCGCGCGACGCCGAGCGCAAGACCATCCGCGACGCCTACTTCGCGCTGTCGAAGCGCTTCCACCCCGACGTGTTCTTCAACCGCTCGCTCGGTGACTACCGGGTGCGCATCGACGAGCTCTTCCGGGTCTTCACCCGCGCCTACGACGTGCTCGGCAACGCCCGGCAGCGCGCCGGGTACGACCTGCACATCGGCTCCCTCGAGCGCCCCTCGCGTCCGCCGCCCGCGTCCGTGCCCGAGGTCACGGGCATCGTGTCCGCCGCCCGCGACGCCGCTCGCCAGACGACGCCCGAGCCCACCCGGCCCGGCGCCTCGACCCCGGGCGTGCCCGCCGTCAGCAGCGCCCCGCCGCGCAGCTCGTCCCCCACCAACCCCGCCGCCCAGCTGCCGCCGCCCGCCCGCACGGCGCCTCGGCCGATGATGCCGCCCATCGGCACCGCGGTGGTGCCGCCGGCCCACACCCACGCCGCGCCCGCCGCCCCGGTGTCGAAGGCGACCCCGGCCCCGATGCAGCCGCTCGACCCGGAGACCCTGCGGCGCGCGCGAGAGTCGATGGCGCGCCGGCTCAGCTCCGTGGTGCCGCAGCGGCCCTCGAGCGCGCCGGTCCGCGGCCCGACGGCCCCGCCGGTGGGCATGCCCCCGTCGTCGCCGTCGCACCAGCAGATCCCGCGCATGGCCGAGCGGGCCGTCTCCGCGGCGCAGCTCGTCGCCAACGCCGAAGAGGCCCAGCGCAAGGGGGACTTCAGCGCCGCCACCGAGGCCCTGAAGCAGGCGCTCGCGCTCAACAAGGACGACGAGGCGCTGCGCCTCCGCTACGAGGCGACGCGCAAGCTGCTCGTCGCGCAGCAGGTCGACGGGCACATCAGCGCCGCGCGGGAGGCGATGCGCGACGGTCAGCCCCTGGTGGCCGCGAAGCACTGGGAGCAGGCCGCCGAGGGGCGCCCCACCGACGCGCTGCTCTGGCTCAACGCCGCCGAGGTGCTCGCCAAGTACACCAAGGAGTACAAGCGCGCGACCGACCTCGCGCAGCGCGTCACGATGGCCGACCCCAGCAACGTGAAGGCGCACGCGCTGCTGGCGGGGATCTTCATCAAGGCCGGGCTGAAGGCGAGCGCGTACGCGTCGATCCAGACCATCGCGCGCCTGAGCCCGGATTTCCCTGCGTTGAAGGACCTGCGGGAGAAGCTCGGGCCCTACACCCTGGCCGAGAAGGTGGGCCTCCGCAGTCGTTGAAGGCGCGTGGCGAAACGGGCATCGTCGGGGGACGATGGCCGACGTAGAAGCGCTCCTCAAGCGAATGGTCGAACAGAAGGCGTCCGACCTCTTCCTGTCGGAGGGTCGGCCGCCGTCGATGCGGGTCAACGGCGCGCTCGCGGCGCAGGGCGACGCCGCGCTCGAGCACCAGACGCTCAAGAACTTCATGGACGCGGTGCTGCGCCCCACGCAGCGCGAAGCCTTCGAGCGGCTGGGCGACGTCGACGTCGGCATCAGCCGCCCGGGCCTCGGGCGCTTCCGCGCGCACTTCCATCTCCAGCGGGGCCTGCTCGGGGCGGTCATCCGGCTGGTGCCCGGCGGGCAGCTCGACTTCGACGTGCTCGGGCTGCCCGAGGTCGTCGGCACCCTGGCGGAGTCGCCGCGGGGCCTCGTGCTCGTCACCGGCAGCACCGGGTCGGGCAAGAGCACCACCCTCGCGGCGATGGTGCACCACATCAACACCCGCTACGCGCGCCACATCGTCACCCTCGAAGACCCGATCGAGTTCGTGCACGAGGACATCAAGGCCCTCATCACCCAGCGGGAGGTGGGCAGCGACACGCGGGACTTCACCCTCGCGCTGCGCCACGTCGTGCGCGAGAGCCCGGACGTCATCCTCATCGGCGAGATGCGCGACGCCGAGACGATGAACGTCGCGCTCTCCGCGGCGCTCACCGGTCACCTCGTGCTGAGCAGCGTGCACACCATCGACGCGGTGCAGACGCTGCAGCGCATCCTCGGGTACTACCCCGAGCACCTCCGCGAGCAGGTGGCGATGGACCTCTCGCTCTGCCTCCAGGGGGTCGTGGCGCAGCGCCTCGTGCCGCGCGCGGAGGGCGAGGGGCGGGTCGCGGCGGTGGAGGTGGTGGTCGCGACGCCGCCGGTGCGCAAGCTCATCCGCGAGCAGCGGGTCGACGAGATCGAAGACCTCATGCTCCAGGGCTCGGACGGGATGCAGACCTTCAACCGCGCGCTGGTGTCGCTCTACGACCGCGGCGTGGTGAGCTACGAGACCGGCGCTGCGTACGCGACCAACCCCGACGAGTTCCGCATGAACGCGCAGGGCATGGAGCGCGGCTCGTCGGCCTTCGTCGCGGAGCACGACGCCCTGCCCGCGGTGGGCAGCGTCGACATGCGAACGCTGCTCAACATCGCGCTGCGCTACGGGGCGAGCGACATCCACCTCGTGGTGGGCTCGGCGCCGATCTTCCGCATCCACGGCAAGCTGCGGCGGCTGGAGGTCGACTCCCTCTCGCCGGGCGACGTGCGCCGGCTGCTCTTCTCGCTGCTCTCGCACGGCCAGCGCGAGAGCTTCGAGCTCGACCGGGAGCTCGACTTCGCGCTCACGGTCACCGGCAAGCACCGCTTCCGCGTCAACGCGCACTTCCAGCGCGGCACCGTGGCCGTCGCGCTGCGGCTCATCCCCAACGCCATCCCCGAGGCCTCGACGCTCGGCCTGCCGCCCATCGTGCGCGAGCTCGCCACGAAGCCCCACGGGCTCGTGCTGGTCACCGGTCCCACGGGCGCCGGCAAGAGCACCACCCTGGCCACCATGATCGACCAGGTGAACTCGTCGCGCAGCTGCCACATCATCACCATCGAAGACCCGATCGAGTTCGTGCACTACAACCGCATGGCGACGGTCGAGCAGCGCGAGGTGGGCCCCGACACGCGCAGCTTCGCGGCGGCGCTGAAGTTCATCCTGCGGCAGGACCCGGACGTCATCCTCATCGGCGAGCTGCGGGACATCGAGACCATCTCCGCGGCGCTCACCGCGGCGGAGACGGGCCACCTGGTGCTCGCGACGCTGCACACCAACGACGCGCCGCAGACCGTCGATCGCATGGTGGACGTGTTCCCGCCGCACCAGCAGGCGCAGGCGCGGGTGCAGCTCTCCGCGGCGCTGCAGGCCGTGGTGTCGCAGCGGCTGCTCACCCGCGCCGACGGCAAGGGCCGCATCGCATGCTTCGAGGTCATGGTCGCGACCGCGGCGGTGCGCGCCATCATCCGCGAGGGCAAGACGCACCAGCTCCTGAGCACCATGGAGACGGGCTCCCGCGACGGCATGATCACCATGGACCGGGCGGTGGTCGACCTCGTGAAGGCCGGGCACATCACCGTGGAGGAGGGCGCGCGCTACATGCGCAACCCGATGACCCTGAAGGGCCTCGCGGATGCCTGAGGGAGAGCGTCGCCGGACGGCGGCGAACCGAGTCCGCCGGCTGCTCGACGGCCCCCCCGGGGTCACGACGAGGCAGGCCATCGAGAGCGCGATCACCGTGACGCGCCTCGCGGTCGAGCAGCTCGTGAACGACCGCGCCCTCTTCTCGCAGTCGATCGACCGGGTGTGCGAGTGGCTCGACGGCGCCGTGGGCGAGGAGGCGCTGGTGCTGATGCGAGCGGACATCGCCGCCGCCGCGACGCGGGCCGACCGCGAGGACGACCGCGGCGCGTGGCTGGCGATGGAGGCCGTGGTGTCGCTGCTCGACACCGCGCTCGCGCGTGACCCGTGGGCCATGGGGCACCACGGATGGCGCGCGGTGATGTGCGCGGCCGAGTCGATGGCCTGGCCCGACGTCGACGCGCCGGAGGTCTTCGACGAGGTCGACGCGAGGCTCCACGACGCCCTCGATCGCAGCGGGGCGCCCGACGGGGCCGAGACGAGGGTCTCGCTCCACGCTCGCTGACCCGGGCGGAGGGGGGAGGGAGGGCCCCGCCCCGTCGTCAGTGGGGCAGGAACATCGGCAGGTCGCCGCCGGGCTCCGGGGCGGGTCGGCGGACGTGCGTGCGGCCACCGCCGTTGGACGGGCGCGAATTGGCGGGCGCGGCCGCGGGGGGAGTCGGCGCCGCGACGGGTGCGAGGTCGACGGAGGCGCTGGCGGAGTTGCCGTCGAGCACGACCGGGAGGCGCGTGGCGCCGAGGGTGAGCACGACGGGGCGGGTACCCCCGACGGGGACGGACACCGCGCAGGGCGTGGCGGCGCAGAGCTCGACCCCGGAGGCCTCGGTGATGCGGGCGCCCGCGGGCGTCGTCTGGACGACGACCATGCGCGCCGCGGCAGCGGGCGCGGGCGCGACGACCGGGGCGAGCACCGTGGTGGGGGACGTGGAGGGCGGTGCGGCGGCAGCGGGCACGATCGGCGCCGCGGGGGCGCGCAGGAGGACCGCGGCGCCGAGACCCAGGGCGATGAGGCCGAGCGCCACGAGGACGGCCACGAGCGGCGAGCGACGGGGCGCGGGGGCGGTGGGGAAGCCCGGAGAGGAGTTGGTCGCGCTGTGCATCGCCGCGCGCAGCACCTCGGAGTGGGCGATGGGCGTCGAGGTGGGATCGGGCGAGACCCGGCCGGTGGAGGTCATCGCCCCGGCGGGGACCACCCCGGAGCCCGAAGCGCCGAAGCGCCCGCTGCCGTCCGACGAGACCATCCAGCGGGACATCTCGCCGCCGAGCGGCAGCAGCGCCCGACGGAACTCCTCCACGTTGGCGAAGCGCTCGGAGGGGAGCTTGGCGATGGCGCGCATCACCACGTCCGCGAGGGCGGCGGGCACGTCGGGCGCGCGGGCGAGCAGCGGGATCGGCGGCTCGGCGATGATCTGCCGCAGCAGCACGAAGCGGTCGCGCCCGTCGTAGGGGAGCGCGCCGGACAGCATCTCGTAGAGCGTGACCCCCATCGCGTAGACGTCGATACGCTGGTCCGGCGCGTCGCCCGCGACCTGCTCCGGGGCCATGTAGCGGAGCGTGCCCACCATCGAGCCCTGGGCCGTGTGGTTGGGGTCGCCCGCCTCGGCCTCGGTGAGCTTCGCGACCCCGAAGTCGAGCACCTTCACGTGGTCGCCGTCGTCGGTGCGGTGGACGAAGATGTTCTCGGGCTTCAGGTCGCGGTGGATGACCCCCGCCGCGTGCGCGGTGCGCAGCGCCTGGAGGCACTGCGCGGCGATGACCACCGCGCGCTCGGGCGCGAGCCGCCCCTCGCGGCGGAGCAGCGTGCGCAGGGGTTCACCCTCCAGCAGCTCCATGACGAGCAGGAGGTTGCCCTGGGTGTCGCGACCGAAGTCGATGAGCTGGACGATGTTGGGGTGGGTGAGCCGCGCGATGACGTTGGCCTCCCGCACGAAGCGCGCGAGGCCCGACGCGTTGGAGGCGTGCTCGGGCAGCAGCATCTTCACGGCCACGAAGCGGCCGACGGAGCGCTGCACCGCGCGGTACACCGACCCCATGCCGCCGACGCCGATCTCCTCGAGGATCTCGAAGCGGCTCTCGTCGATGTCCGGCACACCGGCGTCGGAGCGCATCGATCGGGAGAGGTCGGCGGAGAAGGAGTTGTTCATCAGGCGCCCGCGGAGGGGAGTGGGAGCACCTACGGCGCCGGGTCGGCCGCCGGGGTCTGCGTGAAGTACAGCACCACGGCCACGACACCCGCAACCAGGGCGGTGCCGAACGCAATGTCCGCCCCCAGCGCGAGCCCGCCGCCCCGATCGTAGGCCGCCGCCCGATCGTTGCCTGCGCGGGAGGCGTTGAAGTCCGACTGCGCCGAGAGCGCGAGCCCGCCCAGCACGCCCCCGGCGATGACCCCCGCCGCCGCGACGCCGCCCGCGGCCATCACCGGGACCGTCAGCCGCCGGTGCACGGACGCCGTGGCCATCTGCCGCCGGCGCTCCTCCTCCAGGCGCACCCGCTCGGCCTCCGCGGCCTGCGCGCGCGCGGCCTCGAGGGCCTGCTGCTGCGCCGCCTGCTCGGCCGCCTGCCGCGCCTGGTCGGCGGCCTGCGCCTCCGCCGCGCGGCGCTGCGCGGTCGCCATCGCCTCACGCGCGATCGCGCCCGCCTCGGCGTCGGGGTTCGTCTGGAGGAAGCGGTTGTAGTAGTCGACCGCCACCGTGAAGGACCCCGCGCGCTCGTGCGCCCGGCCGAGGTTGTAGAGCAGCCGCGGGAGGGGCCGGATCGCGTAGGCCCGCTCGAGCTCGACGATGGCCTCGCGCGCCTGGCCGGCCTCGTAGTGCTGCACCGCCGACCGCAGCAGGGCGTCGAACTCGCGCCGCTGGTCGCGCGTCTGCCCGGCGGCCGCCGACGCCACCAGCAGCGCCGCGGTGAATACCGACACCCGTAAGTTGGACTTCATCGGTCGGCCCCTCCGGTGGAGCATCGGAACCCGCCCACGGCCTCGCCGCGGTCGCCGTCGAGCCAGCGGCGGATGCCCACGCGCAGGTCGGTGGAGCTGTAGTTGCGGCCGCGGAGCATGCGGCAGTTCTGGCAGTACACGCCGCCCGCGGCCTGGTTGATGGGCGAGCCCATCGCGGGCCCGAGCGGGCCGTTGGGGTACATCGCGCACCACCCGTCCGGGGCGAGAGACATGTAGTAGTTGTTGCGGGTGTGCATGGGGTCGGTGTCGTGGAAGTCCCACATCCACTCGTTGGCGTTGCCGTACAGGTGGAACACCCCCTCCATCGATCGGCTCATCGGGAGCGCGTCGAAGTCCACGAGCTGGCGGCTGCAGGTGCGGCCCATGGCGTCGACGGCCACGTTGGCGCGGTCGCAGGTCACCGGGTCGTTGCCCCAGGGGTAGGTGCGGGTGAAGTCCGCCCCCTTCACCGCGCGAAACCACTCCGCCTCGGTGGGCAGGTGCTTGCCGGCCCATCGGCAGTACCGGTCGGCGCCGAACCAGGTGACGTTGACCACCGGGAGCCGGTTGCTCGACGCGTCGACCGGCGCCCATTGCGCGCCGCGGAGCTGGAAGGTCACCGGGGTGACCTCCGCGCCGATGAACGCGAGGGGCACCTCCGTCGCGCCGTCGTCGAGGATGAGGTAGCGGCCGTAGCGCACGGTGCTGTTCATCGGCGCGCGGGGCTCGGCGATGCGCAGCCGAGCGCCGCCCGCCGCGAGGGCCGAGAGGTACGTCGCGTAGGCCTGGACGGAGACCTCGTACTTGTCGAGCCCGAAGGCCGCGAGGCAGACGTTGTGCGCGGGCGCGTCGTCCCCCTCGCCGTACGCCGGGTCGTCGCTGCCGATGGGGAGGTTCTGCGACGGCGGGAAGTTCTGGACGCAGGTGGCCTGGTTGTCGACCGCGCCGTCGCAGTCGTCGTCGAGGCCGTTGTTGCAGACCTCAGCGCTGGCCGGCGAGGTGCGGCGCACGCACTCCAGCCGCGCGCCGCCGCGGCAGCGCAGCACCCCGTCGCGGCACATCCCGGGCACGCGCATCGCCGGCTCGCACACGCCGAAGCTCTCGGCCTCGTCGGCGACGCCGTCGTGGTCGTCGTCGACGCCGTTGCAAAGCTCCACCGCGGGCACCTCGCAGTAGTGGCGCTGCGGGTTGCAGCTCTGCCCGCGCGGGCAGTCGGCGTCGCGCTCGCAGTCGGTGAAGTCCACCACCACGCTACAGTCCGCCGCCATCGCCGCCAGCAGCACCGCCGCGGCGCGGGCCGGGGCCCCTCCAGAACCAACGCTCGGTCGAACCATCCCGCGGAGGATATCGCCATTTCCCCCCGCGGCGGCAGTCCATGACAAGACGGACGCGACGCAGGGGTTTGCGCGGCGGGGGAGTCGGTCTATGGTCGCCCCGGTGAGGCTTCAACGCACGGCATCGAGGCAGGGTCGGCGGGCGAGGCAGCTGGGCAAGGATCTCGCGCTCGCGATCGAAAACCTCGGGGAGATGCTCCTGGCCTGCGCCGAGCTTCCGCCGCAGTACACGCGGCTCGCGGAGGCGCTCGCCGGGGGGCGCTCGGTCGTCCCGCTCGACGGCGAGGTCACCGACTGGCCCGCGCGGCTGCGCTCTACCCGCGCGGTCGCCGAGGTCCGCGTTGCCCGCCCGGGCGACCGCGCCCGCGGGCTGCGCGCCTGGCTGGGCGCCGGGCTCTCTGCGTGGCTCGCCGCCGCGCTCGACGAGCGCGCCGCCCTCGGGTGGGTGCTCGCCGGCCCCATCGACGGCTGCGCCGACGCGCGCGACGCGCTCCTCGCCGCGGTGGCGCCCGTCGCCCAGGCGCACGCCACCTGGTACGCCGCCGGGGCCGAGCGCGAGACCGTCCCGTGGATCAACCTCGCCTCGCGCCTCGCGCTCGAAGAGGCCATCGACCGCTGGGTGGCGCTCGGCTTCGACGCCGACCTGCCCCGCTACGTGAGCGTCTGGCAGCGGGCCGCCTCGCGCTGGGTCGAGCAGGTGGTGGGCTCCGCTGTCGACGTCTCGCTGAGCGACCTCGGGGCGCTGCGCTCCCTGCGCGAGCTTCTGGCGGAGTTCGCCACGCGCCGGGTGCCCGGCGGGCGCGTGAAGCGCATGGCGGCCGAGCGGCTGGCGGTGTCCGAGGCCGAGGTCACCCGGCTGCTCACGGTGCAGGCCGCCGTGATGCAGCGGGTCGACCCGCAGGAGGTGCTGCGGCGCCGGGCGTCGGTGGTCCGCCCCATCGCGAAGGCCGCCGCCGAGCTCGCGGCGAGGGGCGACGGCAAGGTCCCCACGGTCGCCGCGGTGGCGCGTCGGGCGAAGGTGCACCCGGCGCTGGTCGAGCTCTGCCTCGAGGCGCTCGATCCCCGCTGAGGGGACGAATTCCCCGTTAGCCGAAGGAGTGGAGCGAATGATCCGTCGCATCGTCGTGGGCTACGATTTCACCGAGGCCTCGGACGACGCCCTCACCTGGGCCCTCGACCTCGCGGAGCCGCTCCAGGCCACCATCAACGTCGTGCACATCGCGGACAGCAGCGACGACAGCGACCCCAAGGTGATCGAGCGGCGCACGGCCCTCGCGCGGGTCGCCGAGGACGCCGGGCCGCGGGTCACCAGCCAGCTCGCGCTCGGGAGCGACGTGGCGAGGGCGCTCGTCGACATCGCGGAGGAGGCCAACGCCGACCTCATCGTGGTGGCCACCCGGCAGGTGTCGGCGATGCAGCGGTGGTTCCTCGGCAGCGTCGCGGTGGAGCTCATCCGCTCGGCGCACTGCCCGGTGGTCACCGTCCGCAGCGGCGAAGACGAGTGACCCGCCGATAGGTTCTACTGCCAGAACCCGATGCCGAAGCCCCAGTCGAAGTAGTTGTACGAGTAGTCCATCGTGAAGGTGAGCTCGAAGTCCACGGGGTCGACCACCTTGAACGCGTCCCAGCGGAAGAGCCGCAGGTCGAGCCCGCCGGTGACGTGGACGCGCGCCGGGACGTCCGTGAAGCGCGACGGCTCGACGTAGGTGCCGGCCCGCAGCTGGAGTCGGTTGGAGAGAGGCTCGCCCTCCACGCCGAGGCGCGGCGACAGCAGGAGGTCCCGGCCCGACGGGCGCTCCTGCTGCTGCATGAAGGCGTCGATGCCCTGGCCGCGGCCCACCGGACCGAAGGCCACCAGGCCGAAGGCGATCAGCAGGAAGCGCCGCGGCCGGTCGCGGAGCATCGCCCGCTGCGTGGCCCGCCATCGCCAGGAGAAGGTCCCGTGCTCGCTGTCTTCGCGCTCGCGCCGCTCGCGCTCCTCGGCGGTCCAGCGGGCGTCCTCGGTGGCGCGCTCGACCTCGTCCCCGATGGCGGCGATCTCGAGCCGGTGCTCGCGCTCGCGGCGCGCCCGGTCGTCGAGCTGCTGCCGGCGCAGATCGCGGCGCAGGGCGCCCATGTCCTGCCACGGGATGTTGAACGTTCGCTCGCCCAGCATGACCGACGCGCCGATCTCCGCCTCCCACGGGAGCACGATGCGCCGGGGGACCACGAAGCACCCGGTGCTGTCCTCCACGCAGCCCGTGGGCCGGCGGATGGCGCCGCCCTGCGGGGGGGTGAAGTCGATGGGCAGCGCGCTCACCTCCGAACGGAACGCCATGCCCAGCCGGATCCGCTGCCCGGTCGGCCGCCACACCGCGCCGACCTCGGGCGCGGCGCCGAGGTAGCGCAGTTCGGTGCCCGAGTTGGGGTCGGACTCCACCGGGGACCAACGGATGTTCGTGAACCCGATGCGCAGGCCCGCGCCCAGCACGACCTCGCCGTCGCCGAGCAGGAGACCGCCGCCCAGGTGGTGCGAGCTCATGCCGACGGTGATGGGCCGCTCGAAGCCGTTGCGCGCCCCGAGCTCATAGCTCTGGACGGTCGTGAGGTACCCGACCCCGAGGTTGCCGAAGTGCAGCCCGACGCCCCCCTGGACCACGCTGAAGTCGTCGTAGTCGCGGCCGCCCGCGCCGGAGTTGTCCCAGTTGCGCTGCGGAAAGAAGACCGAGATCACCGGGTCGATGCTGAACCACGAGAGCTCCGTGCCGGTGCGCACCGCGTAGCCCGCGGGGTTGAAGGGGACGCCGCCGACCCCGGACACCAGGCTCGCGTAGGCGCCGCCGAGGCCGACGGCGCGGCCGGGGCCCACCACCGGGCCGCGCGTGAAATCGATGACGAAGTCGCTGTTGCGCAACGGCCGCTGCGCCCACGCCGCACCTCCGCCGTACGCGGCGAGGGCGGCAGCCAGGGCGAGCGTGCGGGCGGCGGGAGACACGGCGACGCCGGTTTACCGGGACGCCGCGGGGGCGCAACCACTGCGGAGCCTGTTTCGCCCACTGAAGGTCTCGGGTCGACCGCGCGCCGACTTCAGGTATGGTCCGCGCGCCCTGACGGGCGGTGACGGAGGTCTACGGAGTTCGCGATGCACTTCATGAAGCTGGTGCTGGAAGACGGGACGGAGTTGCGGGGGCGTTCGTTCGGCGCGCCACGCGAGGTGGCGGGCGAGGTGGTGTTCACCACCGGGATGAGCGGGTACGTCGAGACGCTGACCGACCCGAGCTTCCGGGGGCAGATCCTGGTCGCGACGTACCCCCTGCAGGGCAACTACGGCGTGCCCGCGCGGCGCCCCGCGGGGAGCATCGACGCGCCCTTCGAGAGCGGCCGGGTGCAGGTGCAGGGGATGGTCTGCGTGCGGCACAGCGAGCGGCCGTCGCACCACGCCATGGCCAGCACGCTGGGCGACTGGCTGCGGGAGGAGAACGTCCCGGCCATCGAAGGGATCGACACCCGGACGCTCACCCGCAAGCTGCGCGAGCACGGCACCATGAAGGGCTGGCTGCTCCACGAGGGCACCGCCGTCGCGGAGGGCAAGGCGCGCGCGGACGCGATCGACATGCCCACGGTGGTGGCGCAGTGCACCGTGCCCGAGGCGGTGACGTACCCGGGCGGCGAGCTGCGGGTGCTGCTGGTCGACACCGGCTGCAAGGACAACATCGCCCGCGCGATGGTGAAGCGCGGCGCCACGGTCATCCGGGTGCCGAGCCACGCCGACCTCGCGGCGTACCTCCCGGAGGTCGACGGGGTGCTGCTCTCCAACGGCCCCGGCGACCCGAAGGACCTCATGCCCCTCGCGGCGCAGATTCGCGGGCTCTTCGACAAGGGCATCCCCACCTTCGGGGTGTGCCTGGGCAACCAGCTGCTGGCCCTCGCGGCGGGCGGCGACACCTACAAGCTGCGGTACGGCCACCGCTCGCAGAACCAGCCGGTGCAGGACCTCCTCACGCGGCGCTGCTACGTCACCTCGCAGAACCACGGGTATGCCGTGCGCGAGGACTCGCTCCCGGCGGACTGGGAGCCGTGGTTCGTGAACGTCAACGACGGCACCAACGAGGGCATCCGGGCCCGGGGGAGGGCGGTGTCGAGCGTGCAGTTCCACCCCGAGGCGACGCCGGGTCCCGACGACACGGCCTTCCTCTTTGACGACTTCCTCCGGCTCTGCGGATCGATGAAGCGAGGACGTTGAGATGTTCGGACAGTATCTCCCCAAGAAGCCCCGGCGCGTTCTCATCCTGGGCTCCGGCGCGCTCAAGATCGGTGAGGCGGGCGAGTTCGACTACTCGGGCTCGCAGGCGATCAAGGCCATCCGCGAGGAGGGCATCGCCACCGTCCTGGTGAACCCCAACATCGCCACCATCCAGACCAGCGAGGAGATGGCCGACAAGGTCTATTTCCTCCCGGTCGACCCCCACTTCGTCGAGCAGGTGATCGTCCGCGAGGAAGTGGACGCCATCACCATCTCCTTCGGCGGACAGACCGCCCTCAACTGCGGCGTCGCCCTCGACGAGAGCGGGGTGCTGAAGAAGTACGGCGTGCGGGTGCTCGGCACGCCGGTCGACACGGTGCGCGACACCGAAGACCGGCTGCGCTTCAAGCAGCGCCTCGACGAGATCGGCGTGAAGACCGCCCGCTCGGCCGCGTGCAACAGCCCCGAGGAGGTGCGCGCCGCGGTGGCGATGCTCAAGCTGCCCGTGATCCTGCGGGCGGCCTACTCGCTCGGCGGCAAGGGGTCGGCCATCTGCGAGACCGACGAGCAGCTGGAGGCGGCGCTCTTCCGAGCCTTCGGCGGCGGCACCGCGCAGGTGCTGGTGGAGGAGTCGCTCCGCGGGTGGAAGGAGATCGAGTACGAGGTCGTCCGCGACGCCCGCGATAACTGCATCACCGTCTGCAACATGGAGAACCTCGACCCGCTCGGGATCCATACGGGCGAGTCGATCGTGGTGGCGCCCTCCCAGACGCTCAACGACGAGGAGTACCAGATGCTCCGGTCGATCGCGATCCGGACCATCCGGCACCTCGGCGTGGTGGGCGAGTGCAACATCCAGTACGCGCTCGACCCGAAGAGCAACGACTACCGGGTCATCGAGGTCAACGCGCGGCTGAGCCGATCGAGCGCGCTCGCCTCGAAGGCCACGGGGTACCCGCTCGCGTACGTGGCGGCGAAGATCGCCCTCGGGTACACGCTGCCCGACCTGCCCAACGCCATCACCCGGCGCACCAGCGCCTTCTTCGAACCGGCGCTCGACTACATCGTCTGCAAATTTCCCCGGTGGGACCTGCAGAAGTTCAGCCAGGTGGACACCCGCATCGGCAGCGAGATGAAGAGCGTCGGCGAGGTGATGGCCATCGGCCGCACGCTCCCCGAGGTGCTCCAGAAGGCGCTGCGGATGATCGAGATTGGCGTCGACGGCCTCGACCCCGACGCCTTCGTCGGCGACGACCTGCGCAGCGAGATCCGCCACCCCTCGCCGCGGCGCATCCTGGCCGTGGCGCGCGCGCTCGACACGGGCATGAGCGTCGCGGAGATCAACGAGCTCTCGGGCATCGACCCGTGGTTCCTGCACCAGATCGACTCGGTGGTGCAGACGCGGCGGCACCTGAAGGACGGCACCGGCCCGGTCGCCCCGGCGCTCCTGCGCGAGGCCAAGCAGCAGGGCTTCTCGGACAAGGCCATCGGCAAGCTGCGCAAGAACACCGAGGCCGAGGTGCGCTCCGAGCGGCTGCGGCACGGGATCAAGCCGCACCTCTGCCAGATCGACACGCTCGCCGCGGAGTACCCCGCGGAGACCAACTACCTGTACCTGACCTACCACGCGACCCAGGACGACGTGGCGCCGTCGTGGCGCAAGAAGGTGCTGGTGCTGGGGTCCGGCGCGTACCGCATCGGGTCGAGCGTGGAGTTCGACTGGTGCTGCGTGAACACCGTGCGCGCGGTGCAGGAGCTCGGCTACGAGACCATCCTGCTCAACTACAACCCGGAGACGGTCTCCACGGACTACGACGTCTGCGACAAGCTGGTCTTCGACGAGATCGCGCTGGAGACGGTGCTCGACCTCTACGAGCGCGAGCAGCCCTACGGGGTGATCGTGTCGATGGGCGGCCAGGTGTCGAACAACCTCGCGCTCAAGCTCCACAAGGCGGGCGTGCGGGTGCTCGGCACCAACCCCGAGTCCGTCGACCGCGCGGAGGACCGCGAGAAGTTCGGCGCGCTCCTCGACCAGCTCAAGATCGACCAGCCCAGCTGGGCCACGACCACCGACGTGAGCGACGAGAACCTCACGCGCATCACCGACGAGCTCGGCGGCTTCCCCCTGCTGGTGCGCCCGTCGTACGTGCTCTCCGGCGCGGCGATGACCGTGGCCCACGAGCAGCACCACCTGCGCAACTACCTGCACCGCGCGACGGCCGTGTCGCCGGAGCACCCGGTGGTGATCACCAAGTTCGAGACCCACGCCAAGGAGGTGGAGATCGACGCCGTCGCCGACCACGGCGAGGTGATCCTCTCGGCCATCAGCGAGCACGTCGAGAACGCCGGGGTGCACTCCGGCGACGCCACGCTCGTGCTGCCGCCGCAGAAGCTCTACGTGGAGACCATCCGGCGCATCAAGCGCATCGCCCGCGACGTGGCGAAGGCGCTGCAGATCACCGGGCCCTTCAACATGCAGTTCCTCGCGAAGGACAACGTGGTGAAGGTCATCGAGTGCAACCTCCGCGCGTCGCGCTCCTTCCCCTTCGTGTCGAAGGTCACCGGGACCAACTTCATCCGCGAGGCCGCGCGCCGGATGCTGGGCGTGGCGACGCCCGTGTCCGTCGAGGCCCTCGACCTCGACTACGTGGCCGTGAAGGCCGCGCAGTTCTCCTTCTCGCGCCTCGCGGGCGCCGACCCCACGCTCGGCGTGGAGATGGCCTCCACCGGGGAGGTCGGCTGCCTCGGCGACGACCTCTCCGAGGCGCTGCTCAAGGCCCTCATCGCGACGGGCTTCAAGGTGCCAAAGCGCGGCGTGCTCCTGTCGCTGGGGCCCGTCGCGGACAAGTACCGCTTCGAGCGCGAGGCCCACTGGCTGCGGGAGATGGGCCTGACCCTCTACGCGACCCCGGGCACCGCGGACGTGCTGAGGGAGCAGGGCATCCCGTGCGAGCTCGCCTACAAGGAGAGCAACGAGAAGGAGCCCAGCGCGGTGTCGCTGCTCAACAGCGGGCACATCGACCTGGTGATCAACATCCCCCGCTCGTACGACAGCCAGGGCATGCCCGACGGGTATCGCATCCGCCGCCGCGCGGTGGACATGAACGTCCCGCTGCTCACCAACCTCCAGCTCGCGCGGGCCGCCGTCGAGGCGATGCACAAGTACCGCGTCGCGGACCTCAAGCCCCTCGACTGGGGCACCTACCTCGCGCGCAACGCGAAGCGCTCCTGACGTGCGCCGCGCGGGCGTGACCGGCGCCGTCGTGCTGGCCCTCTCGGCCACCGCGGCGGCCCAGTCGCCGCCCGCTCGCCCCCACGCGTCGTCGTGGCTGGTGCCCGCCCTCCACGGGGCGGGCCTCCTGGTCGGTCAGCGCGTCGCCGCGAGCATCCTGTGGACGCGCGCGTTCTCGCTCGAGGACGGCGACCGCAACCTCCGCCACCTGCGCGCCGGGTACACCCAACCGCCCGCGTTCGACCCGCGACGGCAGCTCTTCGAGTGGGACGGCGACCGCTGGGAGATCAACTTCGTCGGCCACGGGCTCATGGGCAGCGAGCTGTACCTCCGCGCGCGCCAGTGCCAGCACGGCTTCGCGGCGTCGCTGGCCTTCGCCGCCGTGGGCTCCGTCGTCTGGGAGTACGGCGTCGAGGTCTGGAACAGCCGCCCCTCGGCCAACGACCTCCTCTGGACGCCCCTCGGCGGCGCGCTCATCGGCGAGCTGCGCTTCGTGACCTGGGAGATGGCCGCGGGGCTGTCGCCGGTCGCGCGCGGCATCGTGCGGGCGATCGTCGACCCCTTCGGCGAGCTCGAGCGCGCACTCGGCACCCCCTGCTGATCGTCGATCGAGCGCCCGCTCGACCCTCGACGTTCCTTCGCGGCGGCTCCAGTCAGTGCTTCAGGCTCTGTTCAACCTGCTGGAGGCCCTTCCCTTGGCCACGACCACCGCTGCCTCTCCGGGTGCGACCGCCGCTGCCCACCGGTCCCGCTGGCCCCGGCGCATCCTGCTCGGGCTGCTGATCGCCCTCGGCGTGCTCCTGGCGGCGGGTGTCATCACCCTGCTCTGGGTGCGGTCTGGGTCCGGTCGGCGCTACGTCGCGCGTCGCATCGAGCGGGGCGTCTCTGGACAGATGCTCGGTCGATTGCAGATCGGCGCGCTCACGGCCATCACCCGGCGCGGCGTCAGCGCCCGTGACGTGCGCTTCATCGCGCCGGGCGGCGAGCAGGTCATCGTGCTCGAGTCCGTCGACCTCGACGTCCGCTGGCGCGAGCTCCTCCGCGGCCAGCTGGTCTCACCGTCCGCGCGCGCGACAGGCGGTCGCGTGGTGCTCCACGATGACGTGCACGGCACGCTCTCCATCGAGCGAACCTTCGAGGGTCGGCCCGATCCCTCGGAGAGCCCGTCGGACTCTTCCGAGGGGGGCGGCAACATCCACCTCCAGCGCATCGCGGTGTCCGGGCTCACGCTCGTGGGCGCCATCCACGGCGTCCCGGATTTCCGGGTCTCTGCGATACGCTGCGGCGTCTCGCTGCGCCAGTACCCGCCTCGCGGCGAGCTGCTCCTGGTGATCAGCGACCTCCGCGGGAACGGTCACCTCGACACCCCGGTTGCCATCGAGCTGCGCTTCACCGGCGGAACCTTCCGGCTCGACACCGGCGCCCGCGAGCGCACCCGCGCCAACCTCACCGCGATGCTCAGCGACAACCGCGTGCGCCTCACCCACACCACCACGATGCACGGCGAGGAGCCGCACATCGCCGTGCAGCTGGCGATGCCCTCCAGCGCCGGGGTGCTCGACGGGCTCCCGACCATCGTGCAGGCCTCGTGGGCGGGCGCGACCTCGTCCAACTTCGAGTTCACCGTCACCCGCGACTGACCGCGCGGTAGCCCCGGGGGGGGCCTACCGCCGGTCGTCGTCGACGGCGCGGTGGGCCTTCACGAGCACCTCCCAGGTCACCGGCCCTTCGCCCATGGCCTCGATGAAGGTGCGGGCCTGCTTGATGGCGTCGGCGGAGGCCACCTCGCTGTCGCACGCGATGGTCGCGAGCGAGAGGGTGTGCGCCACGCCCGCCACCTCGTCGAGCAGCCGGGCCGTGTCGGGGTCGCCGTCGACGTCCTTCAGGGTCATCAGCACCATCGACGCGTGCCAGAGCGCGCGGCGCTTCTCCAGGCGGCTGTGCGACGCGAGCTCGACCGCGCTCATGGCCGCGCCCACCCGCAGCTTGCGTTCGCTCCACTGGTAGCCCTGCTCGTCGAAGACCGACTCCAGCACCGACTCCATCACCTTCAGCAGGTCGGGGACCCGCTCCGTCAACCGCTGCACCTCGGCCCTGGCAAGACGTTCCATGCGTGGCTCCTGTAACCCTCTCCGCGGTGTGCCTCATCCCTCCCAGGCGCGCCAATGTCATCGGGACATATCCCGACCATGCTAGCGTGCCCGCCCCGTGCGACTCCTGATGCTCCACACCGGCGGAACGCTGATGATGCGAGGCGGCGACCTCACGCCGCTGCGCCCCGACGTCTACACGAGCGACCTGCTCACCGAGCTCCCGGTGCTCGACCGCATCGCCGACATCGAGACGCGGATCCTGTTCAACCTCGACTCCAGCGACATGCAGCCGCACCACTGGGTCGAGCTCGCGGCGGCGGTGCACGGCGCCCTCGACGAGCGTCTCCCGGGCGGTGGCCTCGCCTTCGACGGCGTGGTGGTGCTGCACGGCACCGACACCATGGCCTACACCGCGGGCGCGCTGGCATTCCTCCTGCCGGGGCTCGACCGGCCGGTGGTGTTCACCGGCGCGCAGCGGCCGCTGGCGGAGGTGCGCACCGACGCGCGCTCCAACCTGGTCGACGCGTGCCACCTCGCCACGATGGACATCCCCGAGGTGGGCATCGCCTTCAACGCGCGGCTCTTTCGCGGCTGCCGCGCCAAGAAGGTCGACGCCTGGGGCCTCGCGGCCTTCGACTCCCCCACCTGTCCCCCGCTGGTCACCCTGGGCGTGACCGTCGAGCGCGGCGCGCACATCCTCCCGGCGCGATCGCGGGCGGCCTTCGACCCGCGCATCGAGGCGAAGGTGCTGGCGGTGCGGGTGTTCCCGGGCCTCGACCCGAGCCTGCTCCTGGGCGCCCTGCGCGTGGGCGTGCGGGGTCTGCTCCTGGAGGGCTTTGGCTCGGGCAACCTCCCGCGGCTGGAGAATTCGCTCATCCCGGTGATCGAGGCGGCGCTCGCGCGCGACGTGCCGGTGGTCATCGTGAGCCAGTGCATGCGCGGCGCCGTCGACCTCAGCCGCTACGAGGG
Organism: Myxococcales bacterium; assembly: GCA_030652255.1. Classification (GTDB taxonomy): domain Bacteria; phylum Myxococcota_A; class Polyangia; order Polyangiales; genus SCUS01. The sequence goes on from JAUSAZ010000210.1 coordinate 250,205, forward strand.
CGGCTCCGCGGCGCAGGGCGCCGGGGCCATCAGCGCCGGGACCATGACCGCCCAGGCCGCCCTGGCGAAGCTCATGATCGCCCTGGGGCGCGCGGGCGAGGGGAGGCGCCTCGACGCGGCGAAGCGGGCCTTCGCCGAGACGTGGGCGGGCGAGGTGTAGCGACCCGCGAGCGCGGCTGTGGCCTCCGGCGCGGGGCTGGCGTACTCAGGCGCGATGACGCGGGTAGAGAGAGTGGCCCCCTGGCTCGCGGGCGCGATGCTGGCGCTCCCGGTGGTGCTCGTGACCTCGCCGCCGTCCTGCGACTTCCCGCAGTACGAGCTCATGGTCGCGCTCCTGCGCGGGTACGGTGACCCCTCGATCGCGCCGCGCGCGCTCTACGCGCTCACCCTCGGCAACGCCAACCAGGGCTTCTTCGCGCTCGCATGGCTCCTGTCGCTGGCCATGCCGGCCGCCCTGGCGTGCAAGCTCATCGTGGCGGCGTCGATCGCCGGGCTCCCGGTCGCTGCCGCACGCCTCGCCGACCACCTCGGACGCAGCCGATGGACCGCCGTGCTCACCGCCCCGCTGGCGCTCGGGCTGCTGTTCCGCTGGGGGCTCCTCGCCAACCTGCTCGGGCTGGTGCTCTTCGTGTGGGTGCTCCCGGCGCTCGATCGCTACACCGACGCGCCCTCGTGGCGTGGGGCCGGCGTCGTCGGCGCGGCGGGGGTCGGCGTCGCCCTCGCGCACAGCTCCGCGCCCTTCCTGCTGGGCCCCGCGGCCCTGGCGCTGGCCCTCGCGCGCGGCGGATCACGCTGGCGATTCGCGTGGGCCGCCGTCGCGGTCGCCCCCGCGGCGCTGCTCGTCGCGGCGCAGTACGCGCTCTTCCGCGCCAGCGCCGACGCCACCTTCGTGGCCTCGCGCGCCATCGTCGCCGGTCTGCGCGTCCGGCTCTCCGGGCTCCACGTCAACGCATACGGGCTCATGGAGGCGCCGCTCGCCCTCGCGCTCCTCGGGACCTTCGTCGCCGCGCTCGGCGTGATCTCCCTCGGCGTCGACGCCCCGCAAGGCACCAGCCCCCTCCGTCGCCATCGCTTCTCCCTCGCGGCCTTCCTCCTCGGCGCGCAGTACCTCATCTGGCCCTACAGCCTCGGCGGGACGGGCCTGCTCTACCTGCGCTTCCTCCCGCCGGCGATGGTGCTGCTCGCGGTCTCGGCGCCGCCCGCCGGGCCGCTCGTGCGCCACCGGCTCATCGTCGCGGTGCTCGCCGTGGCGGGCGTGCTCACGACGCTGCTCGGCGTCGCGCCCGCGTTTCGCGCCGCGCACGAGGGATACGCCGCGCTCGAACGCATCACGCCGCGCATCGCCCGCGGCAGCGCCGTGGTCGGGCTCAACCTCGCCGAGACCCCCGGGGCGCTCACCATCTTCAACCACGCCCACGCCCACGTGGTCGCGCTCCGCGGAGGGCGCAGCCACGACGAGTTCGCGTCGCTGCCGCAGATGCCCGTGCGCTTCCGCCCCGGGATGGCCTGGGAGGCCTCCGCGTACCGGCTGCGCGAGCCGACGGACTTCATCCCCGAGGTGGACTTCCGGCGCTTCCGCTACGCCCTGGTGCGCGTCCCCGACGCCCGCACGCTCGCCCGCCTGCCCGCGGCGATGGGGCCTTCGGGGCGACAGATCGCCGTCTCCGGGGCGTGGGCCCTCTTCGAGTCGCAGCTGCCGGTCCTGCCGCTGACGGCGCCCGACCCTCCGGGGGTCCCGGCGGGCATTCCCGCAATCGGCTGGCGCCTCCGGGCGCTCGCCGGGGCCCGCAAACCGGCCGCCGGGGCGGACGTCGCGCCTGGCGGTCCTCGGCGCTGGCCAGCGGCATTTCCCGCGCGGTAGCGTCTCGACCCGTGAAGCGGCTCTGGTGGGTGGTGTTGCTGGCGATGGCGGTGCTGTCCTGTCACGGCCGCGCAGCGGTGGTGGGCGGCGGTCTGGCGCGGGTGCGCGCCGCGGGGGTGCTGCGCTGGGGCGGCGACATCCAGGGCGGCGAGCCCTACGTCTACGAAGACAGCGAGCACGGCGGGCGCCTCACGGGCTTCGAGGTCGAGCTCGCCAACGCGCTGGCCCGTGAGCTCGGCGTGCGCGCGCAGTTCGTGCAAAACGACTGGAGCGCGCTCATCCCCACGCTCGAGCGCGGCACCTTCGACGTCGCGCTCAACGGCGTCGAGGTCACCCCGCAGCGCGTCGGCCGCGTCCGCTTCACGCGCCCCTACTACATCTTCGGCGCGCGGCTCATGGCGCGGCGCAACGACCCCAGCGTCCAGCCCTCGCTCGCCTCGCTGCGCGGCCGCCGCGTGGGCACGCTCGCCAACAGCTTCTCCTACGAGCTCCTGCGCCACGTCGCCGAGATCGTCCCCTACGAGGGGGTCGAGGAGCCCTACATCGACCTCGTGCAGGGCCGCACCGACGCGGTGCTCCTCGACGACATCATCGCCACCCGCTACGGCGAGCCCAAGCCCGAGCTGCGCGTGGTGGGCGACATCGCCGACGGGTACTACTCCGTCGCGCTGCGCCCGGCGGACGACGACCTGCGCGTGGCCCTCGACGCGGCCCTCGCGCGCATCACCGCCAGCGGCGAGCTCGAGCGCATCCTGCGCGGGTCCAACATCTTCAACGACCGCCAGCGCCGCCTCGTCACCTGGACCGACGACGACCAGCGGCGGATGCTCGGCACGGCCGCGGCGGGGCAGCGCTTCGGCTGGTCGCACGTCGCGCTCTTCGCGAAGGGCGCGCTCGTGACGCTTCTGCTCTCGGCGCTCGCGATGTGCCTCGCCATCCCGCTGGGCCTCGGGCTCGCGGTGGCGCGCCTCTACGGCCCCCGGGCGCTCTCCCGCCTCGCGGGCGCGTACGTCGAGCTCTACCGGGGCACGCCGGTGCTGCTCCAGCTCTACGTGCTCTATTACGGGCTCGCGCCCATCGTGAAGCTCAACGCGCTGTCCGCCGCGGTGCTGGGCCTCGGGATGAACTACGCCGCCTACGAGGCCGAGGTGTACCGCGCGGGCATCCAGGCGGTGCCCCGCGGGCAGATGGAGGCGGCCCTCTCGCTGGGCATGACCACGCCCCTCGCGCTGCGCCGGGTGGTGCTGCCGCAGGCCTTCCGCCTCGCCCTCCCGTCGGTGACCAACGACTTCATCGCGCTGCTCAAGGACAGCTCGCTGGTGTCGGTCATCACGGTGGTCGAGCTCACCAAGCAGATGACCATCACCGCCGTCGACATCCGGGGCTGGGGCCTGCCGGGCGCGCTCTGCGCGCTCATGTACTTCACGATGAGCTACCCGCTTTCGCTCCTGGCGCAGCGGCTCGAGGCGAGGCTGGCGCGGTCATGATCGAGGTCCACGAGCTGCGCAAGGTCTACGGCGACCGGACGATCCTCGACGGCGTCACCGCGAGCTTCGCGCAGGGCCAGGTGGTCGCCCTCGTGGGCCCGTCGGGCGGCGGCAAGAGCACACTGCTGCGCTGCCTCAACGGGCTGGAGTCCTTCGACGGGGGCGCGGTCAGCATCGGCGGCGACCGGCTGGTACCGGGCGGCGCGAAGGCCAACCGCGCGGCGCTCCATCGGGTGCGTCAGCGCGTGGGGATGGTGTTCCAGCAGTGGAACCTCTTCGCCCACCGCACGGCCCTCGGCAACGTCATCGAGGCGCCCGTGCACGTGAAGAAGGTGCCCCTCGCGCAGGCCACCGAGCGGGGCAGGGCGCTGCTTGCGCGGGTGGGCCTCTCGCACCGCGAGGGCGCCTACCCCCACGAGATGTCCGGCGGCGAGCAGCAGCGCGTGGCCATCGCCCGGGCCCTCGCCATGGACCCCGAAGCCCTGCTGCTCGACGAGCCCACCAGCGCCCTCGACCCCGAGCGGGTGGGCGAGGTGCTCGACGTGCTCGGCGCCCTCGCCGCCGATGGCCTCACGATGCTGGTGGTCACCCACGAGATGCGCTTCGCCCGCAACGTCAGCCACCGCACCCTGGTGCTCCACGGCGGGCGCATCATCGAGGACGGCCCCTCGAAGGAGGTCATCGACAACCCGAAGCACGAGCGCACCCGGGCCTTCCTCGGGATGGATCGGAAGTGACCGCGGGCGTCACATCATCGAAGGTCGCGAGCCGATCATGAAGGGCGCCTCGACCCACTCGCCCTCGTGGAAGGCGAAGAGCTTGTGGTCGTCGACCACGCCCCCCGCGCGCACGCTCGTCACGAGGTAGACCACGGGCAGCACCGGGGTGCCGTCGGGCGCGGCGACGAGCTGGTCTTCCTTGGAGAAGTACGCGCCGCAGTCGCAGTGCGAGTGGTAGATCACCTTCACCGGGACGCCCCCCGCGTCGCCGTCGGCCAGCGCGCGCTGCATCACCATTCCGTCGATGATGTACGCGTCCTTCGCGGTGCGGGGGTAGGTCTCCGGATCGAGCGCGTGGTAGCGGTCGGCCAGGTTGGGCAGCCGCCGCCCGGAGGTGATCGCGCGGGGGTCTCCCGCCGGCCCCGAGAGCAGCCCGCAGGACTCGCCCGGGTACGCCTCGCGGGCGTGCGCGTCGACGTCGTCGAGGATGTCCTGCGGAATCACCAGGTCGCCCATCAGCCATCGACGAGTGCGCATCGCTCGACTCCTCTTCACCAGGTGTAGAGACGTTCCCACTTCAGCGGGAGGAAGTACCGGTCGCCGCGGTCACACAGGATGGTCACCACGCAGCCCGGCTCGCCCCGCGCCGACAGATCGCGCGCGATGCTGTAGGCCGCGAAGACGTTGGCCCCGGCGCTGTGCCCGACGTGCACGGCCTCCTGCTCCCAGAGGCGGTCGGTCATGTCCCAGCCGTCCTCGGTGTTGACCCACATCGTGGCGTCGGGCAGCGCGTCGTCGTAGATGGGCGGCACCAGCGAGCTCGGCAGGTGCTTCAGGCCCTCCAGGCCGTGCAGCGCGTCGGCGGGCTGCACCGCCACGCAGCGGATCGGGCGGTGGTGCTCCTTCAAGCGGCGCGTGGTGCCCATCATCGTCCCGGTGGTGCCGAGGCCCGTGACGAAGTGGGTGATGCGGTCGCCCACGTCCGCGAGGATCTCCGCGCCGGTGGTGCGGTAGTGCGCGCCGGGGTTGCTCGGGTTGGAGTACTGGTCGGGGTAGTAGTAGCGGTCGGGGCTCTCGGCCACGAGCTTGCGGGCGAGGCGGATGGCGCCGTCGCTGCCCTCCAGCGGGTCGGAGTAGACGATCTCCGTGCCGAAGGCGCGGGTGATGTCCTTGCGCGCCTGCGAGACGTTGGAGGGCATCACGAGCGCGACCCGGTACCCGAGCGCGGCCCCGACGAGGGAGTACGCCACGCCCGTGTTGCCCGAGGTCGAGTCGATGAGCACCCGGTCGCGGGTGAGGTCGCCCCGCGCGATGGCGTCGAGGAACATCTCCCGGGCCGGGCGATCCTTCACCGAGCCGCCGGGGTTCTGGAACTCCAGCTTGGCGTAGATCTCCACGCCGGGCGTGTCTCGCTCCAGCGCCCGCAGGCGCAGCAGCGGCGTGTTGCCCACCGCGTCGAGGATGGAGTCGAGGCGCTTCGGGCGAAGCATCAACGGCCCAACCGCGCCAGCAACCCTTCAGGAATCACCTGAGGGATCTGCCCCAGGATCCGCCTGGCGGCCTCGATGCTCGCCCACGCGGCGACGGGCCGGCTCGCGGCGTCTGGCACGGACACGACGATGGCTGCATCGGGCGAGACCAGGCCGCCCGCCCGCTCGTGGGTCGCGCGCAACAGCTCGTTGCCGGGCTCGAAGCGCACCGCGGTGGTCGACAGCCGACGGTGGCCTTCGGGGCCGAGCTCGGGCAGGGCGATCTGCCGACCGAAGCGCGCGTAGTCGACGCGCGGCTCGCTCATCCGCCTGCGATCGCCGGGACGATGGTGAGGGTGTCGGTCTCCTTCAGGCGGGTGTTGAGCCCGTCAAGGAAACGGACGTCTTCTTCATTGAGATAGAGGTTCACGAAGCGACGGATGCCCTTGGCGTCGAGCAGGCGGTCCTTGAGGCCGGGGTGCGCGCCCTCGAGCTGGTCGATGAGCTCACCCACCGTGGCGCCCGTGCCCGTGACCTCTTCCTTGCCCGCCGTCAGGGTCCGCAGCTGCGTCGGAACCCGCACCGTGATCGCCATCGAGAGCCTCCTTGGGAGCGTCCGTTTCGCGCGTTCAATAAACTGAAAATTCCGAGCAGTCCAGTGGAACCTCAGCCCCCGCCGCACAGCGGGCAGTCGGTTCGACGGGCGAAGCGCGTCGCCCGAAATGTCTGGTTCCACCCGTCGAATCGCGCAAGGTGCCCGGCCGTCGAGCGATCGCCGCGGAGCAACCGCAGGGCGTCGGCGGCCATGAGCCCGCCGATGACCGAGGTCACCGGCCCGTAGACCCCGGCGATGGCACAGCTGGTGGTCTCCTCGTCGGGCACCTCCTCGAACACGCAGCGGTAGCAGGCGCCGTCGCCCCACCACACCGGCAGCACGGTGCCGTGCCACGCGACGCAGGCGCCGTGCACCACGGGCACCCCGAGCCCGCGCGCCGCGTCCGCCGCCAGGAACTTCGTCGGCAGGTTGTCGCTCCCCTCGACGATGAGCGAGGCCCCACGCAACAACTCCTCCGCCCTCTCGGGCACGAGGTGCTCCGCCCGCGTCTCGACCTTCGCCCCGGGCGCGATGCGTCGCAGCGCGTCGCCCGCGGCCTCCACCTTCCGCCGCCCGACGTCGCCCTCACCGAACAGCACCTGCCGATGCAGGTTCGATCGCTCGACCGTGTCCTCGTCGATGAGCCGCAGCGAGACGCCGGCCTCGGCGAGCGCGAGGGCCGCGGGGCAACCGAGGCCCCCGACGCCGACCACCGCCACGAGCGGGGCCATCTACGCGGGGCCCTGGGCGAAGTAGGAGTCGAGGGAGAAGTACCGCTCGCCGGTGTCGCAGAGCACCGTCACCACGACGCCATCGGGCGGCAGCGCCGCGGCCACCTGGCAGGCCACGAAGACGTTGGCGCCCGCGGAGATGCCGACGAGCAGGCCCTCCTCGCGGGCGAGGCGCAGCTTGGTGCGCCAGGCGTCTTCATCGGAGACGGTGCGCACCTCGTCGACCACCGTCGGGTCGTAGTTGCCCGGCACGAAGCCCGGGGCGATGCCCTGGATCTTCGTGGGCCCGCGCTCGCCGCGCGAGATGGTGGCGCAGCGCTCGGGCTCGACCGCGATGATGCGCGCACCCGCCCGGTGCTGGCGGAGGGTGCGCCCGACGCCGGTGATGGTGCCCCCGGTGCCGACGGCCGCCACGAAGGCGTCGACGCGGGGGAAGGCGTCGACGATCTCCATCCCCGTGGTCGCCGCGTGCACGGCGGGGTTGGCGGGGTTGTCGAACTGCTCGGGCATGAAGGCGCCGGGAAGCTCGGCGACGAGGGCCCGGGCCTTCGCGATGGCGCCGTCGAGCTGCTGGTCTTCGGGCGTGAGCACGAGCTCGGCGCCGTAGGCCTTGAGGAGCGCGCGTCGCTCCAGGGACATCGACTCGGGCATCGTGAGCACCAGCTTGAGCCCGCGGGCCTGGCAGGCGAGCGCGAGGCCGATGCCGGTGTTGCCGCTGGTGGGCTCGACCACGGTGCCGCCGCGCGCGATCACGCCCCGGGCGAGGGCGTCGTCGAGCATGGCGACGGCGATGCGGTCCTTCACCGAGCCGCCGGGGTTCTGCTGCTCCAGCTTCACCCAGACCTCGGCGCCGCCGGGCGACGGGATCTTTCGTAGGCGCAGGGCGCTGGTCGCGCCCACGAGGTCCATCAGCGATTCGACGATTGCCACAGGGGTGACGGCTCTCTTCTGCAGGGGGTGGGGTGTTGTCAACCGCGCCGCGACTCACCCAGGAGCACCGCCCGCGTGCGCCGCGCAGAGTCTTCCAGGGTGGCCACCCGGCGCAATCCGAAGCGCTGCCCGTCGAGGCGGCGGCGCACGGCGGCGCACCACGACGCCAACCGCTCCTCGTCGGGGAGCCCGTCGGGCCAGGTCAGCTCGAGCGCGATGACCTCGCTCGGCCGCGCGGTGCACCCCGCACTGTCGAGGGCCTCGGCCGCCGCCGCGAGGCGCTCGGCGCGATCGCCCCCGCGCGACCCCTCGGGCGCCGCCTCGAAGGCATCGCCGAGCGACGTGGACGGACCCGCGGGCGCCAGGGTCGCGCGCACCACGGCGAGCGACGCGCCGTCGGTCGGGTCGCGCGCCTCGGGCACCAGCGCCAGCAGCGGGTCGAGCGCGAAGGAGCGCTCGCGCAGCCCCCGGTGCGGCACCGAGAGCGCCGCCGTGTCGCAGCGCATCGAGGCGTGCCAGAGCAGGTCGAGGTCTAGGGTGCGGGGGCCCCAGCGCTCGCGTCGCTCACGCCCGAGCGAGCGCTCGACGCCGAGGCAGAGATCGAGCGCGTCGGACAGGCTGCCGTCGAAGTCGAGCGCGAACGCGGTGTTGAGGTAGTCGGGCTGCGGCGGACCCATCGGGGCGGTCTCCCACACCGGCGCGACCCGGACGCGCTCGACGCCGAAGCGGTGGGCCACGAGGTCGCGCGCGGCGCGCAGGATCGACCGCCGCCCTCCGAGGTTGGTGCCCGCGCCGATCACGAGGGTGGAGCCGTTCATCGCTGCGAATCTACCGGTCGCGGCGACGGCGGGCACGATCGCTTGACCGGAGCGGCGGGGGGTGTGGGAATGCGCGGCATGAAGAAGGTTCTGGTCACCGGGGCGGCGGGGTTCATCGGGCATCACGTCGCGACGGCGTGGCGGCGGGAGGGAGCGCACGTGGTGGTGCTCGACAGCCTGCGCACGGGCAAGCGCGAGAACGTGGCCCGCATCCCCGACGACGGGGGCCTCACCTTCATCGAGGGCAGCATCACCGACCCCGCGACGGTGAAGCGCGCCATGGAGGGCTGCTCGGTGGTGCACCACCTCGCGGCGCAGGTGAGCGTCCCGGAGTCGATGGAGCACCCGCGGGAGTGCGTGGAAATCAACGTGCACGGCACGCTCAACGTGCTCGACGCGGCGAAGGCCGCTGGGGTCTCGCGGGTGGTGTTCTCCAGCAGCGCGGCGGTGTACGGGGACGACCCGCGGAGCCCCAAGACCGAGGACATGACCCCGGCGCCGAAGTCCCCGTACGGCATCACCAAGCTCGACGGGGAGTATTACCTGAAGATGTACGCCGAGGCGCACGGGGTGCCGACGGTGAGCCTGCGGTACTTCAACGTCTTCGGCCCGCGGCAGGACCCGAAGAGCGTCTACGCCGCGGCGGTGCCCATCTTCATCGAGCGGGCCCTGCAGGGCGCGGACATCAACATCTTCGGCGACGGCGAGCAGACGCGGGACTTCGTCTTCGTGGGCGACGTGGTGGCGGCCAACCTGCTGGCGGCGACCTCCGCGGGGGCCGGCCGGGGGGAGGTGTTCAACGTCGCGCAGGGCGGTCGCATCACCATCAACGAGCTGGCGCAGACCATCGTGCGGGTCACCGGCAGCGCGTCGAAGATCGTGCACGCGCCCGAGCGGGCGGGGGACATCCGGCACAGCCAGGCCTCCATCGGGCGCATCGTCGAGGGCCTCGGCTTCGCGCCGAAGACCTCCCTCGAGCAGGGGCTCCGCGCGTGCCTGGCCCCGAGGTGATGGCGGCGCCGTCGCCGCTCGCGCCGGTGGGCAACCTGCGGCATGATCGGGCGCGATGATGGACCGCGCGCAGACAACCCGCCCGGAGGGGCCCTACCGATCGCCGGGGCGTGCGCTCGCGGACTGCTCGGCGCGCCCGACGGGCTGGGTGGTGTTCCTCATCGACGCCTGCGTGGTGCTGGCCATCGCCGGCGCGGTGGTGATGGTCCCGCGCTGGCCGGCGCTGGTCGACGTGGCCGCGCGGCGGTTCCTGGGGTTCTGATGGCCCGGCGCATCGTGGTCGGAATGAGCGGCGGGGTGGACTCGTCAGCGGCGGCGGCGATGCTGCACCGCGACGGCTGGGAGGTCATCGGGGTCACCCTCCACCTGTGGGACTACGTCCGCGAGGGACACGCGGGCCGCTGCTGCTCCCCGGAAGACCAGTACGACGCCGCCCGCGTCTGCGCCTCGCTGGGCGTCGCGCACTACACCTTCGACCGGCGCGACCTCTTCCGCGAGAAGGTCGTCGACCGCTTCGTCGAGGACTACGCCGCCGGCCGCACGCCGAGCCCCTGCGTGCGCTGCAACGAGTCGGTGAAGCTCGGGCCGCTCTGGGAGATCGCCGAGCGCCTCGGGGCCGAGGCCGTCGCGACGGGGCACTACGCGCGGGTCGCGACCGACGGGGACGGCATCGACCTGCGCGCCGCCGCCGATGCCGCGAAGGACCAGTCGTACTTCCTCTGGGCCGCGCCCCTCGACGCCCTGCGCCGGCTGCACCTCCCGCTCGGGGCGATGACCAAGCCCGAGGTGCGCGCCGTCGCCGCGGCCGCGGGGCTCGTCAACGCCGACAAGCCGGAGTCGGTCGACCTGTGCTTCCTGGAGGGCCAGGCCTACCCGGCCTTCATGGCGCGGCACGGCGGAGCGAATACCCGACCGGGTAACATCGAGACCGCCGACGGCGAGGTGGTGGGCCGGCACGACGGCGTGCACGCGTTTACGCCAGGCCAGCGGCGGGGCCTCGGCGCCGGGGGCAGGCCTCGCTACGTGCTGAAGATCGTGCCCGAGCGCGCGGCCGTGGTGGTGGCCGACGACGAGGGGGCGCGCGGCGGGGGCGCGACCCTGGAAGGCTTCCGGTGGCTCTGCGATGCGCGGCCCGGCCGGGTGCGAGCGCGCATCCGGTATCGCCACCAGGGGGTCGGCGCGACCCTCGAAGAGACCGGGGGCGGGGGCGCGCGGCTGCGCTTCGACGAGCCCCAGCGGGGCGTGGCGCCCGGACAGGCGGCGGTGATCTACGAGGGCGACCGGGTGGTCGGCGGCGGCTGGATCGCCGAGGTGCCGTCGTGAGGGCGCCGTGGCGCGCGCTCGGGCTGGTCGCGCTCGCGGGCTGCAGCGTGGGCGAAGGGAGCGGCGACGTTCGCGGTCCGATGGACATCGCGGTGTGCGGCATCTCGACCGAGCTCTTCGACCTGCGGCCGACCTTCTTCGGCGGCGACTTCCACGACGGCAGCCTCATCATCCGCGTGGCCCAGGGCGGAGAGACGGCGGAGTTCAGCGACGAGTTCGTCTGGCGCGTCAACGACACGGCGTACGTCGCGGCGCACCTCAATGAGCGCATCCCGGTGGGGCCTGCGGGCGTCGCGCCGGTGCAGGCGACCTTCCGGCCCAACGCCTCGTGCGGTCGCATCAACATCTCCCGCTACGCCCCCACCGTGGCGCTCCAGGCGACGACCGGGTACGTGGTCTTCAGCGCGATCTACCGCGGCGACCCCAACGCCGACGCGACGCTGCGCCTCACCGAGGTCACGCAGTTCTCCATCCAGCTCCGCGACCCCCGGGTCGTGCGCGACACCAACCCCTCCCGCGACCCGAGCGGGCCCGCCACCCGCGAGCCCCCGGTGCTCGCCGACAGCGTCGGGGAGTTCGAGGGGTGGTTCCGGTTCTATTTCGTTCGAGGGCGCCCGGCGCAGCGGTTCCAATAAGAATGAAGCAGCAGGTCATCACCATCGACGCGCTCACCGCCTCGGGCGAGGGGGTCGCGCGCATCGACGACGCGCTCGTGCGCCTCGACGGCACACTCCCGGGCGAGCGCTGGCGCGTCCGACGCGAACACGGGCAGTGGGTCCCAGAAGAGCGCGAGGGTGACTCCGACGCGCGGGTCGAGCCGGGCTGCGAGGTCTTCGGGCGCTGCGGCGGGTGCGCCTGGCAGCACGCCGCGCCCGCGGTGCAGCGCGCTTCAAGGCTCGAGCGCATCCGGCGCGCGCTGCCACCCCCGCTGCGCGAGGTGCCGGTGGAGTACGTCGCGAGCGACGTGGGCTACGGCTACCGCACGCGCGCGCGCCTGCACTGGATCACCCCGGGCAAGCACACCTTCCTGGGATTCCTGGCGCGTCGCTCGTCCAGCGTGGTCGACCTCTCTGGCTGCCCCGTGCTGGTCCCCGCGCTCGACGCCGCGCTCCCTGCGCTGCGCGAGGCGGTGAGCGCGCTGGGCGGCCGCGGGGAGGTGTCCGTCGCGCTGGGTGAAGGGGGTCGCCCGGTGGCGAGCCTTCGCCCCGAGCGGGCGCTCGACGAGCGGGGCTACGCGGTCGGGCGCGCGCTCCTCGGCCGCGGCTTCGCGGGCGTCGCGCTCTGGACCCCCGGCGCGACGGCGCCCGCGGTGGAGGGCGACCCCGGGCCCGTGCAGGTGGGCGGCGACGGGCTGCCCCTGCGGGCGGGCATCGGCGGATTCGGCCAGGCGCACGGCTCGCTCAACGCGGCGCTCGCGGCCCACGTCGAGGCCGAGGCCCAGGCGGCCGACCGATCGCTGGTCGAGCTCTACGCGGGCGCGGGAAACCTCACGGTGCGCCTCGCGCGCAGCGCCCGCACCGTCACCGCGGTGGAGTCCGACCGCGACGCCGTCGAGGCGCTCCGCGCCAACCTGGCCGCGCGGGGCATCACGAACGTGAAGGTGCACGAGGAGGCCGTCGAGGCGCGGACGAGGCCCTGGAAGGCCGACGTGGTGGTGCTCGACCCGCCGCGCGCCGGCGCGAAGGAGGCCAGCGCGCTGCTGGTGGCCTCGCCGGTGCGGCGCATCGTCTACGTCTCGTGCGACCCGGAGAGCCTCGGGCGCGACCTCCACACCCTCTCCTCGCGCTACAGCCTCACGCGCCTGGTGGCCTTCGAGATGTTTCCGCAGACCGGGCTCGTCGAGGTCGTGGCGACGCTCGCGCGCGGCACCGGGGGGCGCTAGCCTCCGCCCGTGCGCGCCATCGTCGATCAGGAGTTCGCGGCGGAGCGGGCGCGGTACGCGCTGCGGCACGCCTGCGAGGACTGCGTGTTCTTCGTCGACGAGACGGGGCGCTGCGCCAACGGGTACCCCAACGCGATGCACCGCGACGCGGCCTTCACGGTCGGGGCTCCGGTCGACGGCACCTTCTGCAAGGACTTCGAGCTTCGGTGAGCGCGCACGCCTCGGGGGTCGAGCTCGCGCTGCGGCGCGCCCTCGCGTTCGCCGCGCGGCAGAGGCTCTTCGCGCCGGGCGACCGCGTGCTGGTGGGCATGGGCTCCGACCCGTCCAGCCTCGGGCTCCTCGGGTTTCTCCTCCATGCGCGCGCGAGCCTCGGCGTGGCCGAGGTCGCCGTCGCGGCGATCGAGCGCAGGCTCGATGAGGAGTCCGACGACGCAGAGCAGGTGGCCGACCTCGGTCGCCTCGCGCGGCAGCTGGGCTTGACCTTCCACGCCGTGCGGCCCGCGGTGCGGGGGCGGCGGGTGAGGGTGATCGACGAGCTGCGACGGCTCGCGGTCGAGCAGGGCCACACCCGCGTCGCCCTCGCCCCGACGCGCGACGACGACGCCGCCCGGGTGCTGTGGGAGCTGCTGCGAGGCCGCGGGTTGACGGCCATCCGGGGGCTCGCGCCGAAGGTCACCGGAAACGTGGTGCGGCCGCTCCTCGCGCTCGAACGCTCCGAGGCGGCGTCCCTCGCTTCGCTGCTCGGGGTCGAGCTGCCGATGCCGCCGCCCGACGGCCCCGACCCCTCCCGCGACCGGCTGCTGCCCGCGCTGGAGGCAACCATCCTGCCGCGCCTGCGGGCGCTGACCCCGGGCTCGACCGCGGCGCTCGCGGGCATCGGTCGGGAGTCGCGTCGCGTCCAGCGGATGTTCGCGCGCGAGGCCGAGGCGCTGGTGCGCGCGTGCGGCGCCGGGCCCGACCCGGCGCAGCTCGAGATCGACGGCGGCGCCTTCGCTGGGCTGCGCGGACGCTGGGTCGCGCGTGCAGCGCTCCGGTCGTTGTGTCCGACCGCGGACGCGGCGCACCTGCGGCACGACGCACGTGCGCTCGCGCACGCCGTGCTGCACCCACGCGACCTGGCCCGCGCCGAGGCGCTCGTGCTGCACGGCGCGACCGCGGCGATGGACGGGCGCTCGGGTCGCGTGACGCTGCGCCGCCGGGTCGTCCGCGGCGCGTGAGAATGCGCCTCGCGGTCTGGAAAATGCCCTGAGGTCGCTGGCGTCCGGGGATTGGCGATGTAGGCTGCGCCCCACACTTAAGAGGTGATCGTGAAGCAATCGCACAAGACCCTGCTGCTGTGGGGCTTCCTCGCCGTGATGTTCCTGTTGTTGTGGAAGGTCTTCATGGGGGCCCAGACCTCCAATGAGGTGGCCTTCAGCGAGTTCATGAACGACGTGCGCCAGCACCACGTCGTCGACGTCCGGGTGAAGGAGCGCGAGATCACCTATCGTCGGCAGCTGCCCAACGGCAGCGTCGAGATGCGGGAGACCCTGGCCCCGGCCAATTGGGAGCTCCAGCGGGAGATCCTCGCCGCCGCCGACCCGCAGCACCCCATCCAGGTGCACAACGAGAAGGACGAGGGCTCCGGGCTGCTCACCAACGTGCTCGTGACGTGGCTCCCGATGGTGTTCCTCTTCGCGATGTTCGTGTTCTTCATGCGGCAGCTCCAGTCGGGCGGCGGCAAGGCCATGAGCTTCGGCAAGTCGCGCGCGCGGCTGGTCAACGACGGCAACAACCGCGTCACCTTCGCCGACGTGGCGGGCATCGAGGAGGCCAAGGACGAGGTCGAGGAGATCATCGCGTTCCTCAAGGACCCGAAGAAGTTCCGGCGGCTCGGCGGGCGCATCCCCAAGGGCGTGCTGCTCGCGGGCGCACCGGGCACGGGCAAGACCCTCCTGGCGCGCGCCATCGCCGGCGAGGCGGGCGTGCCCTTCTTCACCATCTCGGGCTCGGACTTCGTCGAGATGTTCGTGGGCGTCGGGGCCTCGCGGGTGCGCGACCTCTTCGAGCAGGGCAAGAAGAACGCCCCCTGCATCATCTTCATCGACGAGATCGACGCCGTCGGCCGCCACCGCGGCGCGGGCATGGGCGGCGGTCACGACGAGCGCGAGCAGACCCTCAACCAGCTCCTCGTGGAGATGGACGGCTTCGACGCCAACGAGGGCGTGATCATCATCGCGGCCACCAACCGGCCCGACGTGCTCGACCCGGCCATCCTGCGCCCCGGGCGCTTCGACCGTCGCATCACCGTGCCGCGGCCCGACGTGCGCGGCCGCGAGGAGATCCTCCGGGTGCACACCCGCAAGGTGCCGCTCGCCCCCGACGTCGACCTCGCGGTCATCGCGCGCTCGACCCCGGGCTTCGCGGGCGCTGAGCTCGAGAATCTCATCAACGAGGCCGCGCTGCTCGCCGCCCGGCAGGACAAGGACGTGGTCTCGATGGTCGACGTCGAGCTCGCCAAGGACAAGGTCTTGATGGGCGTGGCGCGGCGCAACATGGTGATGAGCGACGAGGAGAAGGAGACCACGGCGTGGCACGAGGCCGGCCACGCGGTCACCTCGCACTTCGTCGAGGGCAACGACCCGGTGCACAAGGTGTCGATCATCCCGCGGGGCCCCGCCCTCGGCGTGACCATGAGCCTCCCGGTCGAAGACCGCTACACGATGACCGAAGACCAGGCCCTCGCGCGCATCGCCATGATGCTGGGCGGGCGCGTGGCCGAAGAGGTGATGTTCAAGAAGGTCACCACCGGGGCCTCGGACGACATCAAGCGCGCCACGCGCCTCGCGCGGCGCATGGTCTGCGACTTCGGCATGAGCGAGAAGATCGGCCCGGTGTTCCACGGCGAGAGCGAAGACCAGCCCTTCGTCGGGCGCGACTTCGGCGGCGCGGGGCGCGAGTACAGCGAGCAGACCGCGATCGAGATCGACCACGAGGTGCGCCGCATCATCCGCGAGCAGCAGGAGCGCACCCGCCGCGTGCTCACCGCCCACCGCGACGCCCTCGAGCGCCTCGCGCACGCCCTGCTCGACCGCGAGACCCTCGACGCCGAGGAGATCCTCGCGTGCTTCGAGGGGCGGCCGCTGCCCGCGCGGGCCCGGCCGGTGATCCCCTCGTGGGCCGAGCGCCGCGAGCGCAAGGACAACGGCGGCCGGCCCGCCAAGGTCACCAGCATCTTTCCCCCCCCGCGGAGCGTGCCCTCCGGCGCCTGACCTCTCACCCCTCCGTTACCCGCGGTGTCACCCGTACCTGCATGCCGCGCTCTCCCCTCCATCTCCACGACGTCACCTGGGACTGGTCCCGCCCGTACCTGCTGGGCGTCCTCAACGTCACGCCCGACTCCTTCTCGGACGGCGGGCGCTACGTCGGGGTCGACGCCGCGGTCGACCGCGCGGCGGCGATGGTCGCCGATGGGGCGGACGCCCTCGACGTAGGCGGCGAGAGCACCCGACCCGGGGCGCCCCCGGTGGGCGAGTCCGAGGAGCTCGCTCGGGTCGTCCCCGTCGTCGAGGCGCTGGCACGGCGCTTCGAGCGCCCGGTGTCCATCGACACCACCAAGGCGGCGGTGGCGCGCGCCGCGCTCGCGGCCGGAGCCTCGTTGCTCAACGACGTCGGCACCGGCGATGCCCCGGAGGCGCTCGGGGCGGCGGCGGCTGAATACCATGCGGTGTATGTCGCGATGCACGCCCGCGGAACCCCCGCGACCATGGGCTCGCTCGCGCGCTACACCGACGTGGTCGCGGAGGTCTGCAGCGAGCTGGGGGCCCTCGTCGAACGCCTCGTCGCCGCGGGCGTCGAGCGCGGCCGGGTGATCCTCGACCCCGGGCTCGGCTTCGCCAAGACCGGGGCCCATTCCCTGGCGTTGCTGGCCGACCTCGCGGCGCTGCGGGCGCTCGGATACCCTGTGTGCGTGGGCCCCTCGCGCAAGAGCTTCATCGTCTCCGACGACGCTCACCCGGCCGGGTGGGCGCGGGACGACGCCGGCGCCGACGCCCGCCTCGGGGGCACCGCCGCGGCCGTCACCGCCGCGGTGCTCCAGGGCGCCGAGGTGCTGCGGGTGCACGACGTCGCGGCCATGCGCCAGGCGGCGAGGGTCGCGCACGCGCTCGCGCTGCGCGGCGCGGGGGGCGGCCATGCACGCTGAGTGGCTGCGGGTGATCCTCCGGCGGGCGCCGCTCGAGCTGCTGCGCGACGTCGTCGACATCACCGTGGTGGCCTACGCCATCTACCGCATCCTGCTGCTGGTGCGCGGCACGCGCGCGGCCCAGGTGGGGCAGGGCCTGCTGCTCATCGCGGTGGTCTACGCGATCTCCCAGCGCCTCGAGCTCATCACCACCTACACGCTCCTCGACCGCTCGCTGACGTCCTTCCTGGTGTTCGTGGTGGTGATCTTCCAGGCCGACATCCGGCGCGCGCTCATGCGCGTCGGCGATCGGCCGTTCTTCCTGCGCTGGCGCAAGCCGGTCGACGCGCCCGCCGTCGAGGAGGTCATCGCCGCCGCCGAGGGGCTCGCGAAGCGGCGCATCGGGGCGCTCTTCGTGTTCGAGCGCGACGCGAGCGTCGACGACTTCGTCTCGCAGTGCACCATCATCGACGCCGAGCTCTCCACCGCGCTGCTGTTCACGGTGTTCCTGCCCAGCCAGGACAACCCCCTCCACGACGGTGCAGTGATCATCCGCAACGGCCGCGTCGCCGCTGCCGGCGCGGTGCTCCCGCTCACCAGCAACGGCGGCCTCGACCGGCAGCTCGGCACCCGGCACCGCGCGGCGCTCGGCATCTCCGAGGAGACCGACGCCGCGGTGGTGGTCGTGAGCGAGGAGCGCGGCGAGATCTCCCTCTGCTTCAACGGCAACATCGTCCGCGGCCTCGACGCGCAGACCGCTCGGCAAGCGCTCTACGGGGTGCTGTACTCCAAGCGCCAGGCCGCGGCCCTGCTGCGCGAGGCGGGGCAGCCCTCCCGGGACGGGCGCAAGTCGCTGCGTCCGCCGCCGCCGCCGTCGCGCTCCGCAGTGCGCCCGGTGCCCGAGGCCGCCCCCCGGGCGAGCGGAGACGATCGGTGAGCCTCGCCTCGCGCCTCTCCGCCGCGCGCGACCTGGTGTTCGAGAACTTCGCGTACAAGCTCGCGTCGCTGGTGATCTCCGTGACGCTGTTCATGGTCTTTCGCGGCGCCGGGGCCGTGCAGCGCAGCGTGGACGTCCCCATCACGGCCGTGCTCCCGGCGGCGTACGCGGGCAACGCGGTGCTGGTCACGCCGCTGCCCGAGCGCGTGCGGCTCACGGTGCGCGGCACGCCCTCGGTGGTCGCGCCGCTGCGGGGCGACGAGATGGGCCCCGTGCAGCTCGACCTGCGCGACGGGCGCCGGCGGCGAGTCGACCTCGACCGCGCGCTCATCAACCTCCCTGCGGGCGTGGACTTCGTCGGCTTCACCCCGGCGAGCCTCGACCTCCGCTGGGACGCACTGGTCACCCGTCCGCTCGCCGTGCGGGCCAGCGTCGTGGGCAGCACCGCGCCGCGCACCCGCCTCGGGGCGGTGACCGTCGAGCCGGCGCAGGTGCGGGCGCGCGGTCCCTCGGAGGCGCTCGAGGCGCAGGAGTTCGTGCACACCGTCGCGGTCGACGCGTCGGGGCTCTCGCCCGGGCGCTACGAGCGGCGGGTCGCGCTCGAGTCCCCGCGCAACGGCATCGAGTACGGCGCGGCGCAGGTGCGGGTCACCTTCGACGTCGCGCCGCTGGTGGGCGAGCGCCGCTTCGAGCGCCTGCCGGTGACCGTGCGCGCCGTCGCGCCGCGGGGCCTGCGCCTCGAGCCGCGGCCCCCGGTGGTGGCCGTGGTGGTCACCGGCGACCCCGAGCTGCTCGCGGAGCTGCTGCCCGCGCAGATCGTCCCGGTGGCGGAGGCGCCAGAGGCGGTGGCGGGCCGCGGGGTGACCGGGGCGCGGGTGCACATCCTGACGCTGCGCGACGGGCTGTCCGCCGCGGTCGAGCCCCCGGAGGTGCTGCTGGTGCCGGTGCGCGCGCCGTAGGCTTCGCGCTGGTCCCCGGGCGGGCGCTCCTGCGGTAAGGTGCGCGCGATGGCAAGGTCACCCGGCACCACAGGCGCGTCCCTCCCAACCCCGACCCGCAAGCTCTTCGGCACCGACGGCATCCGCGGCGTCGCCAACGAGTACCCGATGACCCCGGAGGTCGCGCTGCGCGTCGGCGCGGCGGTCACCTGGTGGTCGTCCCGGGGGGGGCGGGCCGCCCGCATCGTCATCGGCAAGGACACCCGGCTCTCGGGCTACATGCTCGAGACCGCCCTCGCCGCCGGCGTGTGCGCGCAGGGCGGGCGGGTGATGCTCACCGGCCCGCTGCCCACGCCCGCCATCGCGTACATCGTGCAGTCGATGCGCGCGGACGCGGGGGTGGTCATCTCGGCCTCGCACAACCCGTACATGGACAACGGCATCAAGCTGTTCGGCTCGGACGGGTTCAAGCTGCCCGACTCCGCGGAGGCGGAGATCGAGGCGCTCATGGAAGACCCGCGGCTCATGCACAGCCGGCGCACCGAGCTCGGCGTCGGGCGCGCGGAGAAGATCGAAGACTCGCGCGGGCGCTACGTCACCTTCGTCAAGAGCACCTTCCCCCGCGCGCTGCGGCTCGACGGGCTGCGGGTGGTGGTCGACGGCGCCCACGGCGCGGCCTACCGCGTAGCGCCGCTGGTGTTCTCCGAGCTCGGCGCGGACGTCACGGCCATCGGCGTGAAGCCCAACGGCCGCAACATCAACGACCGCTACGGCGCGCTCCACCCCGAGGCGCTCGCCGCGGAGGTGCTGCGCCGCAAGGCCCACCTCGGCATCGCGCTCGACGGCGACGCCGACCGGCTCATCGTCGTCGACGAGAAGGGCCAGGTGGTCGACGGCGACGCCATCATGTCGATCTGCGCGCGGCGCATGCAGCAGCAGGGCGTGCTCGCGCGGGACACGGTGGTCGCGACGGTGATGTCCAACCTCGGGCTCGAGCGCGCGCTCGCGGCCATCAAGGTGTCGCTCGTGCGCACGGCGGTGGGCGACCGCTACGTCGTCGAGGCCATGCGCGCCAACGGGTACAACTTCGGCGGCGAGCAGTCGGGGCACCTCGTCTTCCTCGACCACGCGACGACCGGCGACGGGCTCATCGCCGCGATGCAGGTCACCGCCGCGATGGTGACCTCCGAGAAGCCGCTGAGCACCCTCGCCGCGAGCGCCATGCAGCGCGTGCCCCAGGTGCTGGTGAACACCACCCTCAAGGCCCGGCGGCCGCTCGAGAACATGCCCGTGACCCGCGCGCTCGTGCGCTCGGTGGAGAAGGCCCTCGGGGCCGAAGGGAGGGTGCTGGTGCGCTGGTCGGGCACCGAGCCGAAGCTCCGGGTGATGATCGAGGGACCCGACGAGGCGACCATCCAGCGCATGGCCGAGGAGATCGCCGAGGCCGCGGGCAAGGAGATCGGCTGAGCGTGCGGGCGCGGCTGATCCTTGGGGGGCTGGTCGCGGCGGTGGCGGCCGGCGGCTGCGATCGCCCGGCGCGGGTCGAGCCGGCGCCCGACCGGGCCCGGGTGCACGCGGTCTCGGCGGTGGTCCCCGACGCGACGCCGGTGAGCGCCCCGGTGGGTGCCGCGGTGGCGCCCGTCGCTCCGAGCGCGGCGGCGGACTGGGAGCGCTTCGTGCCTCCCTTCGACGCCCCGACGCTCGCCCACGTCCGCGAGCTCTTCGCGCGCGGCGCGGCGGCCGGGCTGCGCCCCGATGTCTTCGCGAAGCTGGGCGACAGCATCACCGAGTCCGGGAGCTTCGCGCAGGACATCGGCCACGGATGGTACGAGCTCGGGGCCTTCACGGAGCTCGAGCCGGTGATCGCGTGGTTCCGTCGGCGCGGCCCGCGGGGGCGCGACGAGAACTCCTTCACCCGCCCGAGCGCGGCGGCCACCGCGGGCTGGGAGTCGGGGCAGCTCCTCGAGGGCGGCGACCGCTCGCCGGTGGAGCGTGAGCTCCAGGTGATGCGCGGGGCCTTCGCGGTGCTGATGGTCGGCACCAATGACGCGGAGCGGGGGAGCGCAGCGGTGCTGGCCACCAACCTCGCGGCCATCATCGACCGCGCCGAGCGCCGGGGGGTGATCACCCTGCTCAGCACGATCCCGTCGCACCACGGCGCCGAGACCGCCCGCGCCGAGGCCCGGGCCATCAACGGCCGCATCCGCGCCCTCGCGGCGGCGCGGCGCCTGCCGCTCATCGACTACCACGCGGCGCTCGCGGCGCTGCCCTCCGAAGGGGTCTCGGACGACCGCGTGCACCCGACGGTGTTCGTCGACCACGGGGACACCCGCGCGGCGGTCTTCACCGAGGAGGGGCTGCGGTACGGCTACAACGTCCGCAACCTCCTGCTACTCATCGGGCTGCGCCGCGCGCTCGACGCGGTCGGCGCGCCCTACGCGTCACGGTGACCAGAAGACGTCCGCGGAGCCCGCGCCCCGGCTGCTGCCGCTGGCGGCGAATGTGATCGCCTCGCTGATCGCGTACTCGAACAGCAGGCGGAACTCCGCCGCGAGGTTGCTCGTCCCGGTGGACGCGGAGCTGGAGCTGCCCGCCGCGGAGTAGGTGGCCTGGATGTAGATCCGCGGGGACAGGTTGACGCCGGCGCCGTAGCGCCCGCCGCCGGAACCCGTGGTGGTGGGCTCGGCGATGATCGTCGGGAGGAACGCGAACTCCCGGGAGATGCCGCTCGCCACGATGCCCGACACCAGCGAGACGATCGCCTGCGCGAACTGCCCCGCGAAGTCGGTGCCCGACGAGCTCGCGGCGGGAGAGCGCCGCCCGAGCGCGATCATCGCGAGGATCTCCGCCTGGCTGGCGGTGGGGAAGCTCTCCGAGGTGAGCACGATGGTGGGCCGCTGGAGCCGGCCGCTGACGGCGACGGTGATGCGCCCCGCGGAGGGCGAGTCGTGGTGGGCGGCGATGTCGAGGTCGGGGTTCATCGCCAGGTTGCCGTCGAAGGTGATGCGCACCCGGTCGAGGTCGAACTGCTTGCCGAAGATCGAGTACCAGGACTGGTTGCTCGCCTGGTTGACGGTGCCCGAGATCGCGAGGCCCGCGCGGTCCTTGCGAATCCGGAGGTCGGTGCGGATCGCGATGGCGAAGTCCGAGCGGCGCGCCCACACGGGGGTCTGCGAGTGCACCTCGATCTCGATGGGGTAGTTGCTGACGTCGCCCGGCTGCGCGAGCTGGGTGCGCCCCACGATGAAGACGTTGGGGTCGGCGCTGAGGTCCTGGAGGTTGTTGGACGGCTGGTCCTGCACGAGGGCGGAGAGCCGCTCGATCTCGATCCGGCCGCGCGCCCCGTCACTGCGGAAATCCATGTTGAAGTCGACGCTGCCGTCGAGCCACGCCCAGGTGTACCCGGAGAGCACCGCGGGGAGGGTGGTGGCGCGGCCGCTGATGTTCATCTCCACGTGGTCGGCGCCGATGGTGGCCCCGCCCTCGGCGTGCAGCCGCCCCCGCCCGAGGGCGAAGTCGATGTGGTCGACGCGCACCCGGGAGTCCCGCGCGTCGATCAGGAGGTCGAGCTCGCGCATCGGTTCGCCGAGGGAGGTCAGCGTGGCGGTGCCGCCGCGGAGGGCGATCTGGCCGCTCGGTGAGTTCGGGTGCTGGCCGTCCCAGTGCACCTGCGCCTGGAGCTGGCCCCCGAGGTTCGACGCGAGGTCGTCGGGCACGAAGCGCGAGAGCGTCTCCAGGGGATAGCCCACGGCGATGAGGTCGAGCACGGCGCCTGAGCGGTCGGGCTGGACCCGCGGCAGGGTGCCGGTGAAGGGCATCGAGGCGATCACCAGGACGGACTCCGTCGGGGCCTCGGGCACCGGGCCGTCGGGCGAGCAGTCGGGCGGGGCTGCGGCCGTGGTCGCGATCGCGCAGGTGCGGAGCTGCAGCCGGCCGCGCTCGTTGCGCATCGCAGCGTGGATGCGCGCGCGCACCGAGGGCGCCACGTAGGACTGCGCCTGGAGGGACTCCGGCAGGCGGGCGCGGAAATCGCTCACCGTCACGTCGGCGGTGACGGGCTGCCGGGGGTCGTCGGTGGCGAGCAGGCGCACGGCGACCCGCCCCTCCAGGCCGCGCTCGCGCGCCCAGCGGATGCGCTCGATGCGGAGATTCTCCGTGTCGACGTCGAAGCGGTCCCAGGAGAGCCCGCCGGAGCCGCGGGCGCTGAGGTCGGCGACGCGGGTGGAGAGCCGGATGTCCGCCTCCAGGCGGGCCTGCTGGTCGCGGGTGGTGTTGGGCGAGGTCAGGCCACGGACGTTGAGGTTCACCGCCCAGGCGTCGAGGAGCGTGCCGCCCTCGCGGGGCGCGATGGCCGCGAAGATGTCGGCGCGCACGGGCTCGTCGAGGCCGACGATCGGCAGCGTGGGCGCGCTGCCCTCGACCTCGACCTCGACGCTGGGCACGAGGAAGCTCCCGGTCGCGCGCACCTCGGCGTGGAGCATCGTCCCCGCGGGCACGTCCGGCGGCCGGATGAAGCGCGGCGTGCCGTCGGCCTGGGGGATCGCCACGGTGCGCAGCGGCCACTCGCTGCGCAGGATGGGCCCGAGGGAGAGGCGCGCGTCGGTGCTGGCCGCGGCGAGGGCGGCGCGCAGGCGGCCGGGGAGCGGGGCGTCCCGCAGCTGGAGGGCCTCGCGCACGGCCACGAGCGCGGTCTGCCAGGGCCCCCGGAGCGTGACGTCGGTGGCAACCAGGGTGCGCGGCATCAGCGGTTCGTCATCGCAGCCGGGCGGCGGCCCGGGCGAGGGCTCATCGAAGTCACGCGCGAGCGCGAGGCGCAGGCGGGGGGAGATGTCGTCGGGACGGAGCGAGGCGAGCGACGCGCAGAGCACCCCGCGCACCCACATCGGCTCGACCGCGGGGACCATCCGCGGCGCCCGCCCGAGCAGCGAGGGGATGCCCACGCCTACGACGAGCCCGCGCCCCTCGACCCCGACGGTGCCCGCGAGCGGGGCCGCCGCCGTGGGGCGCGAGACGTTCGCGGTCAGCACGAGCCGGCCCTGCATGCGCAGCGTGCGGGGCAGGGCCGCCGCGAGCAGGGGAAAGTTGCCGAGGTCGGCGATCTCCCCGCGCGCCGAGATCGTGCGTAGCCCGCGCGCCCACGCGTCGGGGTCGCTCCACGCGCGCACCGGGGGCGTGATGGCCTCCAGGGTCACCGTCGCGGCCTCCGGGGAGCCCGGCGGGGTGAGGGCGGCGTTGATGCGGGCGACGAGCTCGCGGTCGCGGCGGGTCAGCGAGAGGTCGGCGGTGACGACGCCGAGGCCCGGCACCGTGAGCGCGCGCAGCGTGAGCGCCCCTTCGCTGCGGACGACGTTGGCGAGGTCGATGACGAGCCTGCCGTCGATGTGGCCGGACAGCGGCTGCCCCGGCGGGGCGAGGGGCGCGGCCCACGCGAGGTCGAAGCGGCGCGCGTTGACCGAGAGGCGCCCGTTGCCCAGCGCCACCGCGATCGACCCGGACGCGCCGGCGTCGACGTCGAGCGCGCCGCGGAGCGAGGTGATCGGGCTCGAGGGGCGCACGGCGAGCGATCCCCGGAGGCGCGCCGAGGCGCCGCGCAGGTTGAAGCGGGCGTCGTTGATGCGCGTGGAGATGTACGCCGGGTCGGAGAGGTCGACGCTCGCGTCGAGCTGCACGCTGGCGTTGGCGGGCACGCCCTCGGGCGCGGCCCCGAGCGCCGCGAGCAGGCCCGGGCCGTTGGCGGAGGCGCGCACCCGCAGCACGCCCGCGGGGTTGCCCTCGACGCGCACGGTCGCGTCGGAGGGTTGCACGGCGCCGCGCACGGACACGCCCTGCAGCGTCGCGACCGCGTCGACGGTCTGGGCGGCGCCGGCCAGGACGAAGGCGCCGCGCAGCTCGCCGTGGCGGATGCGCGCCGAGCCCACCGCGAGCGCGTCGGCGAGCACCGTCGCGTCGACGCGCAGGTTGGCGGGCACGCCCGTGACGTGAGCGGTGCCGCGCACCCGCCCGCGGGCGAGGTCGCGGGTCCACGGGAGCGTCTCGAGCGGGGGCGGCTCGAACGACGCCTGCAGGTCGATGGGGTGCGCCCCGTCGAGGCCCACGGTGCCGGTCGCGTGGAGGCGCACCATCGGCACGTCGAGCGCCTCGATCGTGAGCGGCTGCCGCTCGCGGTAGACCGCCGTCACCACGAAGGGCGGCACCTCGTTGCCCGAGACGAGCGCGTGAAACGCCCGCGCGTCGACGGTGACGCGCTGCCCGTCGCCGATGTCCTGCGCGGTGAGCACGATGGCGCCGTCGATCTGTCCGTCGGGCAGGGCGGAGTAGGCGTCGCGGAGGACGACGCGGTCGAAGCGGAGCGTGGCCCGGCGGTCGTGGCTGCCGATGAATGCGGTGAGGGTGGTGGCGGCGCGCCCGATCACGACGCGGCCGTCGACGTTCCAGCTGCCCTCGAGCCGGCCGTGCGCCGCGAGGTTGGGGATGCTCACGTCCGGCAGCGTCTGCGCCGGGTCCATCGCGGCGAGCTGCGTGAGCGTGGCGCCGGGGACGAAGCAGTCGCGCAGGGTGACGAGGGTCTCGGTGTTGGCCTGCGGCACCACGGTGATCGCGCAGCGCAGCGGCGCGCCGGTGAGGGTGAGCCCCGCGTCCACAGAGAGCGCGGGATAGGTGCGCCCCCGCGCCCGGGCCTGGAGCGAGACCGGTGACAGCGGGGTGGTGGTCGTCTGGAGCGACAGGCTGCGGAGGTTGAAGTTCACGCCCGCCGGGAGGATGCGCACGCCGGCCGAGAGCCGGACGTCCCTCGCCTCGATGGGATACCCGAGGGTGTTGCGCAGCGTCGCGGCGCGCAGTCGCAGGTCGGAGAAGCGCATCTCCGGGAGCGGCTTCTCCGGGCGCGTCGTGCCCGGCGGCGGGGGCGGCTCGGAGGGGAGCCGCGGCACGAAGGCGGTGATCACGCGCGCGTCGACGGCGATGGCGGGCCACGGCGCGCTGCCGAGGACGGCCTTGAGCAGCCCCACGGTGGTGGTGACGGTGACGGTGGCGTCCTCGACGAGGGCGCGCCGGTCGAGGTCGCGCCAGGTGAGGCCCTCCACCACGAGGCCGCCGGGGTCGAGGCGCGCGATGCGGCGGAACGTGAAGTGCCCGGGCGCGAAGTCCGCGGCGGCGGCGCGGGCGATGTCGGTCGCGGCGGCGCGCCCGAGGCCCGTGGGCAGGTGCAGCACCAGCGCGATGGCCAGGAGGATCGGCAGCGCGACGAGGCGCGCGAGGATGCCCAGGGCTGTCGAGAGACCCGCGGGCATCAGTAGGCCTCCCCGAGCGAGAGCTGGATGGCGAGGGGGATGTCGGCGCCGAAGAAGTCACAGCGCGGCGAGGTCACGACGTAGTAGCGGGCGAAGCCGCTCGGCGCGGCGGCGTTCTGCGCGGCGACGTCGGAGTCGAAGCGCGAGCAGCCGAGGTCGTTGAGGCGCACCGCGAAGTCCGCCCGCAGCGGGCCGATGGGGGTGAGGTAGCGGAAGCCGATGCCCACCGAGGGGTGCAGGTTGCTGAACAGCGCGCCGACGGCGTCGAGGTTGAAGCTGCGCGGCGGCGGCAGGTTGCTCGGCTGGCCGACGCACCCCCTGCCGTCGGGCACCGCGTTGGTCGCCGTGGGCTGGCACCCGGGCGCTTGCGTCCCCTGCGGGTTGACGAAGGGCTGCGGGTCGATGCCGATGACGTTGGAGACGTCGAGGAAGGCCACCATGCCGAAGGCGCCCGGCTGCCAGCGCGTCTCGAAGGAGCCCTCGACGATCGCCGTCCCGCCGAGCGCGGTGGTGCGCAGCGGGTCGCCCGCCGCGCCGCGGGCCTGCGTGAGGGGCACGGTGCCGAGCGCGCCCACGCGGCCGAAGGGGTAGCCGCGGTTGGACTGCGACCCGCCGGAGACGAAGCGAAGGTCCGTCGGGAGCGGCCAGTAGCGCTGGCCGTTGAGCTCGTAGGAGTCGCCGATGGTGCCGCCGAGCATCGCGCGGAAGGCGAACACGAAGTTGCGAATGGGGGAGAGGTAGGTGCGCGCCTCGGCCTGCGCGCGCACGAAGGTGAAGTTCGAGATGGCGGGGATGCGCACCGACTCCATGAGCCCTCCGGTGATGAACCACCCGCGGGTGGGGCGCGCCCGGTCGTCGCGGCTGTCGTAGGTGAGGTTCTGCTCCAGGTGGAGGTAGCGCTGGTCGTAGTAGAGGCCGCTGTAGAGGGGATCGGTCTGGAGGGTGCCGTTGGTCAGCGCGGCGCAGGAGTCGCCGAGCTCCGTGGGGCAGTACTGGAGGTCGGTGAAGCGGAGGTAGGCCGCGCCGTGGATGCGGCGGGTGAAGCTTCGCTCCAGGCCCGCCGACACGCGCAGCAGGCGACGAAACGCCACCGACGGGACCAGCGGCTCGGGCGCCCACTCGACCTGCGCCGACACGAGGCCGAGGGTGCGCCGGAAGAGCTCGGGGCGCGCCAGCTCTATGATGGAGGAAAGGCCCCACACCCAGTTCGTCTGTGCGCTGCTGAAGAGGCTGCTGGGGTTCACGAGATACAGGAGGGGCCGCAGCTCGGCGCGGAAGCGGCGGAAGTTGCCGAAGGCGTTGCGGTGCTCGTAGGAGCCTAGGAGGTGGATGTTGGAGCGCACTGCGTCGACCTCGAGGCCGCCGCCGAGGCGGGCGCGCCAGAGTCGCGCGGTGGAGAGGGTGACGTTGAGGTCGACCACGCCGCCGGGGCGCGGGGCCTCCTCGATGCGCGCGATGCCGAAGACGCCGAGGTCGAAGAGGGCCTGCTGGCCGTCGACGAGGGCGCGGCGCGAGTAGCGGGTGTTGGGGTCGATGTTGAGCGCCGAGCGGATCACCGACACCGGGAGCCCGTTGGGGAGGTGCGTCCCGGTGAAGGGCGCGGTGCTCGGCGAGAGGCGCAGCGTGACGACGCCGAAGCGGCTCCGCGGGCCCGAGCGCGCGGTGTACTCGACCCAGGCGCGACGGGTCTCCGGGTCGACCGCGGCGTGGGGGATCACCGTCGGCGTGGCGTAGCCGCCCTCCCGGAGCGAGTCGAAGATGAACGAGCGGTCGAAGCGGAAGCGCTCCTCGTCGAAGGGAGACCCGATGGTGGTGCGGAGCCCGGCAGCGATGTTGTTGCAGATGCGCGCCGGGAGGGGCTCGGGGTCACCCGGCTCGCACCCACGCAGGCGCAG
The DNA here is from genome assembly GCA_030652255.1 of Myxococcales bacterium. Classification (GTDB taxonomy): domain Bacteria; phylum Myxococcota_A; class Polyangia; order Polyangiales; genus SCUS01. Next base: position 278,252 of record JAUSAZ010000210.1, read on the forward strand.
GTCCGCCACGCGGGTGGCCTCGCCCTCGGCGACCTCGATGTCGATGCGTGCGCGGGCATTGCCGAGGTCGGTGACCCGCGGGAGCGAGACGTGCGCGTCGTAGTATCCGCGCGCCTGGTAGAAGCGCCGCACGCGGGCCTGATCACGCGTGAGGGCGGCAGAGTCGAGGTACGCCGGGTCGACCCACCACCAGCGCCACCACCGCAGGATGCGCGGGCGGTTGGCGGGCCAGAGCGGGGTCTCGCGGGTGGCGATGCGGTTGCGCAGGTCGTCGCTGTCGACGTTCTGCACCCCGCGCAGGTTGACCTCCGATACGATCGTGCGCCCCGGCGTGAAGCGGGCGGGACAACCCATCACCAGAAGCGCGGCCGCGAGGAGGTAGCTGAGGTGCTGGAAACGAACCGGACCGGACATCGTGCGCGAACATAGTGCACTGCTCCCGCTACCGTCAGCGGTACTTCGACGCGTGCTCACCAGGAGGCTTCCGAAGGTATGGTCGATCGACGAAAGGCATTGAAGGTCGTGGCGGGCATCACCGGCGCCGCGGCGGTGGGCATGGCGGTGGTTCCCGCGGCTGCGGTGGTCGCGGCCTCGGCGAGCCCGCCGCGGCTGCCCGGTCGGCCCGACGACGACGACGGCTGGCAGGCGATCGCCCGCTGGGACGATCTCGTCGTCGGCACCCCCCGCCAGGCCCACATCGTCGGCGCCGAGGTCGACGCGTGGAGCGTCTCGCCCGACCGGCGTCTCGGCACCGTCTGGCTGCTCCGCGGGGGTGAGGACACCGCGTCGCTGCGCGCGCTGTCGGCCGTGTGTCCGCACCTCGGATGTATCATCGAGCGCAGCGACGCAGGCTTCGTGTGCCCCTGCCACGTCAGCGATTTTTCGCCCGTCGGCGCCGCCCTGCGCGGCCCGTCGCCGCGCTCCATGGACCCGATCGAGTCGCGGGTCCGCGAGGGGCGCGTGGAGGTCCGCTGGGCGCGCTTCCGCCAGGGCACCGCCGAGCGCATCCGCGAGGAGGGCTGAGCGCCGCGATGGACGCCCCCTCCCGCTGGAAGGCCTTCCTCGAAGAGCGCACCGGACTCCCCGGCGCTCTCTCTCGCGCGGTCGACGTGGCGATGCCGGGCGGCCCCCGCTGGCGTCGTGTCTTCGGCGCCTCGCTCGTCGCGCTGCTGTTGCTGGAGGCGCTGACCGGCGCCGCGATGATGACGGTGTACTCGCCGGGCACCAGCGCGGCGTGGTCGAGCACCTGGTACCTCGACGCGGTGCTCCCCTGGGGTCGCCTGGTGCGCGGCCTCCACCATTTCGGCACCCACGCCATCGTGGTGCTGCTCGGGCTGCACCTCGTGCAGGTCGTGCTCGACCGCGCCACGCGCCGTCCGCGCGAGCTCAACCACCTCCTTGGGCTCGGGCTCGGCGGCCTCGCGCTCTTCGCCGCGATGACGGGCTTCCCCCTCGCGTGGGACCAGCGCGGCTACTGGGTCTCGCGCATCGAGACCGGCATCATCGGGAGCGTCCCGGTCGTCGGTCCGCTGCTCAAGCGCTTCCTGCTGGGCGGCGCGCACTACGGGCAGCTGACCCTCACGCGCTTCTACACGCTGCACGTCTGGGTGGTGCCCCTCGCGTTGCTGCTGGGCGTGTGGGCCCACGTCGCGATGGTGCGCCGGCACGGCCTGAAGGGCGACGCCGGGCGCGGCGACCCGGAGGCGCGCTGGTGGCCCGGGCAGGCCGCGCGCGACGGGGCGGCGGCGCTGCTCACGCTGTCCGTGGTCACCTGGATGGCCCGTCGCTGGGGCGTCACGCTCGACGCGCCGGCCGACCCGGCGAGCCACTTCCCCGCCGTGCCCGAGTGGTTCTTCTCGCCGCTCTCCCAGCTGCTGCGGTACTTCCCGGGCCCCTGGCAGGTGATCGGTACGATGCTCATCCCGGGCGCGCTCACGACCTACGTCGCGCTGCTCCCGTGGATCGACCGCAGCGAGTCTCGCTGGCGGCGCGCGCTGGTGCTCACCCCGCTGCTGCTCGCGGCCCTCGGGGCGGCGGCGCTCGGGGTCGAGCAGCGCCGCGGCCTCGCGAGCCCTGCGTTCGTGCGCTCGCTGCGCGAGGCGCGGGCGACCGCGGGGCGGGCGAGGGCGCTGGCCCGCCGGGGCATCCCCCCGGAGGGGCCCCTGGAGATGGTGCGCAACGACCCGGCGGTGCGCCCGGGCGAGCTCTTCGCGCAGCACTGCGGCACCTGCCACGCCGTGCGCGGCGTCAGCCAGCAGCGGAAGGGGCCGCGCCTCGACGGCTTCGGCTCGCGCGGGTGGGCGACGGCCTTCGTGGTGTGGCCCGACCACCCCGAGCTCATGGGGACGACGGAGATCCACGACATGCCGCCGCAGCGACGGAGGCTCCGCGACGAGGGGGTGCGCGCGGTGGCGGAGTGGCTTTACTCGCGGGGGTATGAGCCCGGCGAGCCCGCGCCCGACGCCGCGCTGGTGGCCGCGGGCGAGGCGATCTACCGGCGCCGCTGCACCACCTGTCACCAGGGGGAGGGCGACACCTCCGAGACCGAGGCCGCCGACCGCGACGCCCCCAACCTCGACGCGTGGGGATCGCGCGCGTACATCCGCTCGCAGATCGTGAACCCCGGGGCGCCCGAGAACTACGGCGCGCGCAACCGCATGCCGCGCTTCCACGACCGGCTGACCGAGCGCGAGCTCGGAATGGTGGTCGACTACGTGCGGTCGCTGCGCGTCCGCCCGGCGCCGGCGGTGCGGGACGAGCCCGAGGCGCCGACGCCCTGACTTGACCCTCGGCGCAGGCGGGCGGTAACGCACTGCGCCCGATGTTCACCCGTCGCCCGACAGCACGATGGTCCGCCGCGGGGTGGCTCCTCGCGGCGACCCTCTGGGGGTCGGCGGCGGGCGCGCAGCCAGCGCCCGACGCGGGCGCGGAGCACGACCCGCTCGGCGTCGGTGACTCCCCCGAGGTGCCCGACGACGGCCCGACGACGCCCACGCCCACGGCTCCTTCGGCGACGCCCGACGCGCCGCTGCCGACCCGGCCGCACGCGGTCACCGGGGTCACGCGGCCGGTGCGGGCGCGGATGTTCGGCCGCTCGGACGACCGCGCGGAGCACGATCGCCTCGCGGCGGCGCTGCGGGCCCGGCGGCGGCGCGCCCCGGGCGACCCCGAGCAGCTGGAGCTCCCGGGGATGCCAGACGCGTGGTTCTTCCGCCCGAGGGTGGGCGGGCGGGCGAGGGTGTTCGTGTACCTGCACGCGCGGGGGGCCGACCCCCGGGAGAACTGCGCGCGCTTCGCCCCGTTGGTGACCCCGCGGGGCTGGCTCGTCTGCCCGCAGGGCCCCGGCATGCGCGGCGACGGCCACCGCGTCTGGAACAACAACGCCACCCTCGCGCACAGCTACACCATGGCCGCCCTCGACCGGCTCTTCCGGCGCTTCCCCCGGCGGGTGCGGCGCAACGACAACGTGGTGATGGGCTTCAGCGAGGGCGCCTTCGTCGCGATGCAGACCGGGCTGATGGAGCCGGTGGTGTTCCCGCGCTGGCTCATCTTCGCCGCGCACGACGGCTACGTCGGGATGAACTCCGAGCTCTACCCCGCCGCGCGACGCGCCCTCCGCCGCGTGTACCTCCTTACCGGGGCAGGTGATGGCATCGTCGAGCGCACCCGCCGCGCCGCCGCGCTCATGCGCCGCGAGCGCCTCGGCCGGGTCGAGCTCCGCATCCTCCCCGGCGCGGGGCACCAGTTGCCGCCGGACTTCGCGCCCGTGGTGCGGCGCGCGCTCGCGTGGGTCACCGCGATCCGCTGAGCGCGTGCTTGACACAGGGGCACCCCTCGTTAGAGTCCGCCGCCCGTCACCAACCCCATCCCCCCCGTTGAGGCACAGCGTTCCATGCAGGTTACTGTCTCGCGTCTCTCGCCCGTTGAAGTGTCGCTCCGCGTCGTGCTCGCCCAGGAGAAGGTCGACGCCGAGCTCGATCGGGCCTTCCAGAAGCTCGGGCGCGACGCGCAGATCCGAGGGTTCCGCAAGGGCAAGGTGCCGCGCCCGGTGCTCAAGCAGTACTTCGGCGGCCAGGTGGCCTCCGACGTGCTCCGCCGGATGATCGACGAGACGCTCCCCAACGCCATCCGCGACCAGAAGCTCGAGGTCATCGGCCAGCCGCGCGTCGAGCTCGCGGGCGACATGGCGAGCACCGCCGAGTGGGGGTACACGGCGCAGTGCGAGGTGCGCCCCGACATGAGCGGCATCGACCTCGGCGCGCTCAAGCTCACCCGCAAGGTGTACACGGTCGGCGACAAGGAGCTCGACGTCGCGCTCCAGCAGAAGCGCGAGGAGAACGCCACGCTCCGTACGCCGGAGCCCATGCGCCCCGCGGGCGAGACCGACACGGCCACCTTCGACGTCGCCATCCTGGTCGAGGGCAACGAGCTCGCGGAGTTCGGCGCCAAGGGCCGCACCGTCGAGCTCGGCCGCAACACCCTCATCAAGGAGATCGACGAGGGGCTGCGCGGGATGTCGCCGGGCGAGACCCGCGAGGTCCCCGTCACCTTCCCCGAGACGCACCGTCAGAAGGAGCTCGCAGGCAAGGTCGGCAGCTTCCGCCTCACGCTCACCGCCCTCCAGGAGAAGGTGCTTCCCGAGCTCGACGACGAGTTCGCCAAGGACATCGGGGCCGAGAGCCTCGAGGCCCTCAAGGCCAGCACCCTCGCCACGCTCCAGAAGCAGTTCGCCGACCGCTCGGACGACGAGGTCCGCGAGGAGGCCATCGAGAGCCTCGTGAAGGCCAACACCATCCCGGTGCCCCCGTCGCTCGTGACGCAGGTGCTCGGTCAGCTCCGCCCGTCGCTGCTCCGCGAGCTCGGCGGCAGCCTCGGCGAGGGCGCCGACCTCGAGGGCACCCTGCGCGGCGAGGCCGAGCAGCGCGTCCGCGCGGGGTTGCTCCTCACCGAGGTGGCGCGCACCCACGGAATCACCGTCGCCGAGGCCGACCTCAACGCGCGGCTCGAGGAGATGGCGAAGGAGACCGGGCGCGCGCTCCCGCGGCTGCGCGTGGAGTACCGCGACCAGGGCAAGCGCGACCTCCTCGTGAGCGAGGTGCTGGAGAAGAAGGTCCTCGACCTGCTGTTGAGCAAGGCGACGATCACCGAGGTCCCGACCGACGCGAGCGAAGTCGCTCCGGCGAAGGAGGCGTGAGCATGGACGACCGTAACCGCAGCTTCATCCCGTACCCGCAGGTGATCGAGACCACGCACCGCGGCGAGCGGTCGTGGGACATCTTCTCGCGCCTGCTGAAAGACCGGATCGTGTTCCTCGGCACCGAGGTCAACGACGACGTCGCCAACATCATCATCGCGCAGCTGCTGTATCTGGAGAGCGAAGATCCCGACAAGGAGATCATGCTCTACATCAACAGCCCCGGCGGCGTGATCACGTCGGGCCTCGCGATCTACGACACCATGCAGTACATCCGCTGCCCGGTGAGCACGCTCTGCCTCGGCATGGCGGCCTCGATGGCGTCGGTGCTGCTCTGCGCGGGCACCAAGGGCCGGCGCCTCGCGCTCCCCAACTCCCGCATCCTGCTGCACCAGCCCCTCGGCGGCGCGCGCGGTCAGGCGACGGACATCGAGATCCACGCCAAGGAGATCCTGTACCTCCGACAGAAGCTCACGGACATCTACGTGAAGCACACGGGGCAGGACAGCGAGAAGATCCGCCGCGACACCGAGCGCGACTTCTACCTGAGCGCCGACGACTCCAAGGCGTACGGGCTCATTGACGAAGTGGTCACCGGCCGCAAGGAAGCGCCGAAGCGCTGAGGGCGCGATCGCGGCCGTTCGCTTGCCCCACGCTGGGGCGGCGTCCTAGACTCGACGCGGATAAAACCATATCCCAACCACGCGCGCTGAGCCGTGGAGGAACGAGGCACCGGTGACGGGCAAGGATCGAGGGGACCACGGCAACCTGACGTGCTCGTTCTGCGGCAAGAGCCAGCGGGACGTGAAGAAGCTCATCGCAGGGCCGACGGTCTACATCTGCGATGAGTGCATCGGGTTGTGCAATGACATCCTGGTAGAGGAAGGGGAGCGCGAGGAGAACCTCCGCGGCAGCTCCCCCATCCCGAAGCCCGCGGAGATCAAGGCCATCCTGGACGACTACGTGGTCGGCCAGGACCGGGCGAAGAAGATCCTCGCGGTGGCGGTGCACAACCACTACAAGCGCATCGAGGCGAAGGGCGCGGGCGAGGAGGTCGACCTCCAGAAGTCCAACATTCTTCTCCTCGGGCCGACGGGCACGGGCAAGACGCTCCTGGCGCAGACGCTGGCGAAGATCCTGAATGTGCCCTTCGCCATCGCCGACGCGACCACGCTCACCGAGGCGGGGTACGTGGGCGAGGACGTCGAGAACATCATCGTCCAGCTGCTCCAGAACGCCGATCACGACATCGAGCGGGCGCAGCGCGGGATTGTCTACATCGATGAGATCGACAAGATCGCGCGCAAGGGCGACAACCCCTCCATCACCCGCGACGTGTCGGGCGAGGGGGTGCAGCAGGCGCTGCTGAAGATCCTCGAGGGCACCGTCGCCAACGTGCCGCCGAAGGGCGGACGAAAGCACCCGCAGCAGGAGTTCCTCCAGGTCGACACGACCAACATCCTGTTCATCTGCGGCGGGGCCTTCGTGGGGCTCGACCAGGTGATCGAGCGGCGCACCAACACCAAGAGCCTCGGCTTCGGTGCGGAGATCGCCAGCAAGAACGAGCGGAAGATCGGCGAGCTCCTCGCGCAGGTCCAGCCGGAAGACCTGTTGAAGTTCGGGCTCATCCCGGAGTTCATCGGCCGCCTCCCGATGCTGGCGACGCTGCACGAGCTCAACGAGGAGGCCCTCATCGACGTGCTCACGAAGCCCAAGAACTCGCTGGAGCGGCAGTACAAGAAGCTCTTCGAGATGGACGGCGTGAAGCTGAAGTTCACCCGCGGGGCGCTCGCGGCGGTGGCGCGCGAGGCGCTCACGCGGCTGAGCGGGGCGCGCGGGCTGCGGGCCATCCTCGAAAACGCCATGCTCGACGTGATGTACGAGATCCCGAGCAAGAGCGGCATCAAGGAGGTCATCGTGAACGAGGAGGTCATCCTCCGGCACGAGACCCCGTTGATCGTCTATCACAAAGAGTCTGCGGAGAGCGCGTAGCCTCTCCCCCCTCCCACTCCCCTTAGGAGCCTCCATGTCATCGTTGAAGGGTGAGGGCACGGGCGAGCGCCTCGTGCTGCCGCTGCTGCCATTGCGGGACATCATCGTCTTTCCGCGGATGGTGGTGCCGCTGTTCGTGGGCCGCGAGAAGAGCATCGCGGCCATCGACGCGGCGCTCGCGGGCGACAAGGAGATCTTCCTCGCGGCGCAGAAGCGCCCCCGCACCAACGCCCCGGCGCCGGACGACATCTACGAGGTCGGCACCATCGGGAGCATCCACCAGTTCCACCGGCTGCCCGACGGCACCGTGAAGGTGCTCGTGGAGGGCCGCCGCCGGGGCGTGGTGCGCCGATGGCACGAGCACGAGCCGCACTTCCTCTGCGACGTCGAGGCGCTCGAGGACACGGTCTCCGCGAGCGTCGAGATCGACGGGCTGATGCGCTCGGTGCAGTCGTCCTTCGAGACCTACGTGAAGCTCAACAAGCGCGTCCCGCCGGAGGTGCTCATCTCCGTGCAGACGCTCGACGAGCCGGGACGGCTGGCCGACACCGTGGTGGTGCACCTCGGGAGCATCAAGCTCACCGACCGCCAGGGCCTGCTGGAGATGACCGACGCCGTGCAGCGCCTCGAGCGACTGCACGAGGCGATGCAGGCCGAGATCGAGATCCTCCAGGTGGAGAAGAAGATCCGCTCGCGGGTGAAGCGCCAGATGGAGCGCACCCAGAAGGAGTACTACCTGAATGAGCAGATGCAGGCGATCCAGAAGGAGCTCGGCGAGCGCGACGAGTTCAAGAACGAGATGCAGGAGTTCGAGGATCGGCTGAAGAAGAAGCGGATGTCCAAGGACGCGATGGAGCGCGTCCGCAAGGAGATCAAGAAGCTTCGGATGATGCAGCCGATGAGCGCCGAGGCGACGGTGGTGCGCAACTACCTCGACTGGATCCTCGCGCTCCCCTGGGGCGACCGCTCGGACGATCGATTGGACGTCGTCGAGGCCGAGAAGATCCTCGATGAGGACCACTACGGGCTCAAGACCGTGAAGGAGCGCGTGCTGGAGTTTCTCGCGGTGCGCGCGCTCTCCGACAAGCCCCGCAGCCCGGTGCTCTGCCTCGTGGGCCCGCCCGGCGTGGGGAAGACCTCGCTCGCCCGCTCGCTCGCCCGCTCGATGAACCGGAAGTTCGTTCGCATCTCCCTCGGCGGCGTGCGCGACGAGGCCGAGGTGCGCGGCCACCGGCGCACGTACATCGGCGCGCTCCCGGGCAAGATCATCCAGTCATTGAAGAAGGCCGGCACGGACAACCCCGTCTTCCTGCTCGACGAGGTCGACAAGATGAGCACCGACTTCCGGGGAGACCCGGCCGCGGCGCTCCTCGAGGTGCTCGACCCCGAGCAGAACGCCGCCTTCAATGACCACTATCTCGACATGGACTATGACCTCTCGGAGGTCATCTTCATCACCACCGCCAACACCCTCGGTGGCATTCCGCTCCCGCTGCAAGACCGGATGGAGATCATCCAGCTCAGCAGCTATACGGAGTACGAGAAGCTCAACATCGCGGTGAAGTACCTCGTCCCGCGCCAGCTCAAGGAGTGCGGGCTCGAGGGCGTGAAGGTGGACATCACCGAAGGGGCCGTGCGCACGGTGATCAACCACTACACGCACGAGGCCGGCGTGCGCAGCCTGGAGCGCGAGCTCGGCAGCCTCATCCGCAAGGTCGCCCGGCGCGTGCTCAAGGACGGCAAGGGCGGCACCTACCTGGTCGAGGCGAGGGACATCCCGAAGTACCTCGGTGTCCCGAAGTACCGTGTGGGGCGCAAGGAGGAGCAGGACGCCATCGGGCTCACGGCGGGCCTCGCGGTGACCTCCTTCGGGGGCGAGCTGCTGGCCAACGAGGTCGCGGTGGTGCCCGGCAAGGGCAAGCTCATCGTCACGGGCAAGCTGGGCTCGGTGATGCAGGAGTCGGCGCAGGCCGCGATGAGCTACGTGCGCGCGCGCTCGGCGATCTTCGGGCTGGAGCCTGATTTCTATTCGAAGATCGATGTGCACATCCATTTCCCCGAGGGGGCCATTCCCAAGGATGGTCCGAGCGCGGGCGTGACGATGGTGACCTCGCTGGTGTCGGCACTGCTGAAGCTCCCGGTGCGGCGCGACGTGGCCATGACCGGCGAGATCACCCTCCGCGGGCGGGTGCTGGAGATCGGCGGGCTCAAGGAGAAGCTGCTCGCGGCGCACCGCGGCGGCATCGGCACCGTGATCGTCCCGCGCGACAACCGGAAGGACCTCCGCGATGTCCCCCGGCGGGTGCTCAAGGCGATGCGGGTGGTGCTGGTCGAGCACGTCGACGACGTGCTGCGCGAGGTGCTGGTGTGGCCCGAGGCCAACGCGCGCCTCGGCGACCGCCCGAAGCCGATGGAGTACCGCGACGGCGCCATGGTGGAGGAAGACGACGACCGGCCGCTCGATCGGGCGGCCGGCGGGCGGCGCGCGGCGGGCGATGGGGTCCGGCCGGCGGGTTGACCTGCGGGGCCCCGGGAGTACAACCGGAGGCCCCTCCGAGCGCGGTTAGCTCAGTGGCAGAGCGCCTGCTTTACACGCAGGATGTCGCAGGTTCGATCCCTGCCCCGCGCACCCGACGACGTTACGAGAAAGGCAGCGCACTCCAATGCTCGCACGCGAACACTGTCAGCAGCTGGTGATGAAGTACGCCGCCGGGGCAGGGGTCGGGGGGCTCATCCCGGTGCCGGGCACCGCGATGGCCGTCACCGCCGCGGAGGTGAAGCTGGTGGTCGATATCGCCGCGGCCTACGGCGAGCGCATCGACGACGCGGGGGCCGTGAAGCTCATCGGGCTCTCCACCGTGAAGAACCTCGGGATGAAGGTCATCGGCGAGGCGGCGGCGTGGGTCCCGCTGGTGGGCTGGGCGGCGCGGCCGGCGCTGTTCGCGGCCTCGGTGAAGGCCGTCGGCGACGCGGCCGTGCGGCACTACGAGGGGCTGCGCCCCGACGCCATCTACTCGCACTGACCCCGGTTCTCGGGGGAGACGTTCAGCCCGCCGCGGCGATGGCCCGCGGGCGTATCGTCGCGGGCACGGCCATCGCGCTCACGGTCACGTACGCCGCGCGGCTGCGACGCACCCGGGTGGTGGGGCCGAGCACCGGGAGGTCCCGGGAGGCGGCCCACACGGAGCACGCGAGCTCGTCGCGGCAGGGGGTGATGCGGTCGCGGGCGAGGGCGCGCTCCAGGGCTTCGCGCAGGGCGCGGGCGTTGGCGGGGCGCAGGGCGGGGTCCATCGCGAGGCAGCGGTCGACCACCGCGGCGAGCTGCGCGGGGACCTCCGGTGCGGCCTCGGAGAGGGGCATCCGGGGGCTGTGCAGCCAGGCGCGCGCGCGGGCCGTGGGGTCGGTCTCGTGGGCCCAGAGGCGGCGGCCGGCGAGGAGTTCCCAGAGGGTGGCGCCGAGGCCGTAGAGGTCGGCGCGGACGCCGTGCACGCGGCCGCGCAGCACCTCCGGGGGCAGGTACCCGAGCTTGCCCACGACGATGTGGCCGGGCTGCGAGCGGGGGCAGGCGAGCCAGCGCGCGAGGCCGAAGTCCGCGAGCAGGGCGCGGCCGTCGCGGGAGAGCAGCACGTTGCCAGGGGCGATGTCGCGGTGGAGCACCCCGGTGCGGTGCGCGTGCACGGCGGCGAGGGCGTCGGCGAGGTCGAGCGCGATCACCGCCCCGGCCGCGACCGGAACCCGCTCGGCGCGGGAGACCAGGGCGTGCGCGTCGACGCCGTCGACCCACTCCAGCACCAGGAAGGGGCCGCCGTCGTAGCCGTGGTCGAGGCCCGCGGCGACGTGCGGGTGCTCCACCGTGCGGGTCACGCGGATCTCGTCGAGGAAGCGCGCCGTGGTGTCGACCGGGTCGCGCACGGACTCCAGCACGCGCTTGATGGCCACGCGCTCTCCGGTGCGCAGGTCGGTGGCGCACCACACGCGGGCCATCGCCCCGGCGCCCAGGCAATACTCGAGCTTGTAACGTCGGCCGAGGATCGCGCCGGGACGGTCCGTCATCCCCGGGCGGTTAGCCCGTCAGCGCGAGGAGCACCAAGAAACCCGCGGGTCTCAGCGTCAGCGCGCGACCCCCGAACGCCGACGGCGGCGCAGTCCCCAGGCGACGAGCCCCAGCGCCCACCAGGGGCGCACGGTCGTCGCGCCCGTCACGGCGCATCCGCAGCCCTGCACCACGGTGCCCGTCGGCTCCGGGTCGGCCGAGCCGTCTGCGGGCTCTGCGTCCGTGGCGGCGCTCCCTGAGTCGGTCGCGACCGTGGGGATGTCCACCGCGCCGGCGTCGCGGTCGAGCGGCGGTGGCGGCACGTCGCGCGCGACCGTCGGGCGGTCCCATGGGGCCTCGGCGTTGCCGTCGGGCGGCGGGCCGTCGTCGCGCGCCATCGTCGCGTCGACGAGTCGGTCCTCGCCGGTCGGGGGGCGGTCGCGGGGCGGCACGATGCCTGTCCCGCTGTCGTCGACCGACGACCGGGCCACGCAGCGGCGGGCGACGCACACCCGATCGGCGCACTCGGGGCGGCAGTCGGTGTCGCTCTCGCACTCCGCCGGGGCATCGTCGGCGCCCCGGTATGCGCAGTACCCGCTCACGCAGACGTACCCGCAGGCGCACGACTGCGAGCCGAAGCAGGTGCCCGAGTCGAAGGGGGCGGCGGACTCCCCGACCGCCTCGCCGGCCGTCCCGAAGACCGCGCCGTACACCGTGACGACCACCACCCACCGCGCGAATCGTGTCATCGCAAACCTCCGTGTCGGCCTTGTGCACGGGCCGCACCACGCCGATCGAGCGGGCCTTCTACATCGAATCCTTTGTGTCGGGCTGTGCCAGCACCGCAACGCGGGTGCTTGGGTGGTGGGAGTAGGGTCAGCGGGTGATCCAGGCCTGCACGGCGGGCCACGCCTCGACGGCGTCGTACAGGCGGATGAGCTTCGGGAAGGCGTCGAAGACCGTGGTCGGGATGTGGTCCATCACGCCGCGGCGGAAGGTGCGCATGCCCATGTAGAGCTTCACGTCGACCACCAGCGGCCGCTCGCCCGCGAAGAAGGGACCGTCGCTGATCTGGGCCTCGACGTAGCCCGCCCAGGCGGGGATGGTCGACGCGGCGATGTGCTCGCGCGCGCGCTGTTTCGTTGCCTCGTCGGCGTTGCGCGCGGTGTAGGCGACGGTCGCGCGCAGGTCTTCGACGTGTGCCATCACGGCCTCGTGGCGCGCGGCCTCGACGAGGTCGGTCGGGTGCGCGCCGTAACGCCGCCCGATGTACGTAAGGATCGCGTTGGACTGCGCGATCGCCGGGAGCCCGGGCACCTCGAGCACCGGCAGGGCGCCGAAGGGCGTCGTGGGCTTCATCGCGGGCCAGGACTCGCGCGCGATGCGGTGGTCCTCGAAGTCGGCGCCGGCGATGGCGAAGGCGAGGCGGCACTCCTCGCCGCGGCTGACGGGCATGTCGAAATAGCTGAGCCTGGGTCGCGTCATGGTGGGCGCAGGCTTAGCCCATCGCCGCGGCGGAAGTGAAGTGCTTGGACGGTGATCGTCGGGGCCGTGAGCGAGCTCAGCCGCAGGTGCCGGGGCGGAAGCCGGTGAAGCCCACGCAGGTGAGGCCCGGGCAGCAGGTTCCTGTGCAGCTGGCGCCGCGCCCGCGGCACGAGTTGGGGACATCGACGCCCGCGTCCCGGGGACCGACCGACGAGCACTGCGGCGGCGCGCCGGGGGTGGACTGGAGATTCCAGCCGCAGCCGGTGTTCACGGCGCTCTTGTCGGAGCCGTAGGTGTTCGCGCAAACGGCGCAGGTCACGAAGCTCCCGGTGAGCACCGCGCTGCGGTAGCAGGAGCAGGTGAAGCCCCCGGCGGAGGGCGCGCACTGGATCTGGTAGGTGAGCCCGTCGTTGCATGACGACCAGGTGAGGTCGCAGGCGTTGGTGCCGCCCTGAGTGGCGCCGTTCTGCATCGCGCAGGAGACGACCGCCGCGGTTGGGTCGTCGGTGTCGGTCGACCCGCCGCATCCGCAGGCGACTGCCAGCGCGAGTGGCAGCACCAGTGACCACGAGATGGATCGATGCCACGGGAGCAGGGACGCGCGTCGGGGCTGGACGGATGCCATGGATCGCGACGGTATCGCATACCGACGGCGCGGTGCGGAGGAGCGCGATTGTCGGCGTTCATCGTCGAGTCCGTGGATCGTGGCCAGGGTGGCTTCGAGCTGGATCGTGACGGGTCTTCCGGCGGGAGGCAGGCGGTGTTGTGTGACGGGCAGTGCGGGCGGCCACGACGCGGGACGCCGGTCGCGGGGAGGTTGCGTCTTGCGGTGGGGGAGGGCACCCGTGGGTGCGCCACGTGCCCCGTGTACCACGGCCCCAATGCCGCCAGTCGAGAGCACCAGGACCCATGTTCGCGATTCAAATCCCATAGCGAGCACTGTGCCATCCTCCGCCGCAGTCCCGCGGTTTATCCAACGGCCTCCTTTCACGCCCGGCCCGAGGTTCTTGCAAGCCCCACCGATGCCGCGATAGTCTCCACCCCTGATCTGGGCCGGGCGAGAAAGAAGGCTTCTGTTAGCCAGACGAGGCGAGCGTGAGTGCGATCAAGATAGAGTTTGGTTCGCCTGAACACGGCTGGCTGAGTGTGGTTCTCTCGGGAGCAGGTGGCACGGTGACTCTGGCCGCCTCTGATGTCCCCGGCAACTCGCTGTTGATGCTGGCGACGGCTGCATGCAATGTCGTGGATGGCCGCGGCGCTGGTGAAGCGACCTGGTTCCTCGAACCGGCGGAGCAGCGCTGGTTGTTGCGGCCGACCGCAGAGGGTCTCGCCATATTGGTTCAAGAGAACGACGGAGACGAGCGATGCATCGCCACCGGACCCGTTGGAACGGTCTGTGGCGCCATCTGGCGCGCCCTGCGAAGACTGGAGGTAGACCCTGCATGGCGTGAGGCGGGTGATGGCCGCGTATGGTCTCACCCATTTCCTCATCGCGAGGTTGAGCACCTTGGTGAGGAGTTGCGCCGCCGACGACTCATGGGCGGCGCAGCCTGACAAGCCGATGGTGTCGAGCGCTCCCACGATGGTTTCGACCGATCTCTCCTCGTCCCCCGACAGTCCACTGCGTTCACTCCGACGGCGCATCGGCATGCCGTTGAGACCAGACAATGGAGCCCCACATGAAGCCACGGATTACGGTCATCACCCTCGGCGTCGACGACCTCGAAGCCTCATTGCGCTTCTACGGCGAGGGCCTGGGCTTTCCCACGGAGGGCATCGTTGGCAGGGAGTTCGAGCACGGGGCCGTCGTCTTCATCCATCTCCAGCCGGGCTTGCGTCTGGCCTTGTGGCCTCGCAGGAGCATCGGCCACGACACCGGGCTGGCACCAGGCCCCGCCAGCGCCACTGAAATGACGCTGGGCCACAACGTCACGTCAAAGGCGGAAGTCGACGCCGTGATGGCGAGCGCGGCCGCGGCCGGCGCCGTCATCGTCAAGGTCGCCCACGACACGTTCTGGGGAGGCTACTCCGGGTACTTTCAAGACCCGGACGGGCATCTCTGGGAGGTCGTCTGGAACCCGCAATGGTCGGAGTGATGGGGGATGCTGCGCTGGCGATGGAGTCACGATGACCAGCCAAGAGGACACCGGGCGCCTGCTCGCCGAGTTGGAGCCGTCGCCAACGCTGGAATCGAGGTGAACCCCGAGCAGTGTGTCACCTGGCTCGCGAACACTACCGTGCGTGTCCGACCTGTGATCGAGTCCCTGGGAGTCCACCCATGAGCAATCCCACAACCCCCTCGACGCCCCCCGAGACCAGCCCGCGACGGTTCTTCCACGGCACCCGCGCCGACCTGAAGCCCGGGGACCTCCTTCAACCCGGCTATTCCTCCAACTACACCGAGCGGCGGTCGCCGTGGGTCTACTTCAGCGAGACACTGCACGCGGCGACCTGGGGCGCGGAGCTGGCACGGGGCGAGGGCCCGGCCCGGATCTACGTGGTGGAGCCGACCGGCGCGTTCATGGATGACCCCAACCTGACGGACAAGAAGTTCCCGGGGAATCCGACGAAGTCCTATCGATCCCGGGAGCCGCTGCGGGTGCTGGGCGAGCACCTGGACTGGCAGGGACACTCCCCGGAGGAGATCCAGGCCATGAAGGACGGCATCGCGGGCCTCGAGCCCGTCGACGACTGAGCGACACCCCCCGCGACGGCGCTCAGGGCACCGCCTCGATGCGCAGCCGCAGCGTGCCCGTCTGCGTCGGCACCGCGCCCGACGTGCGCACCGGCAACGACAGCTCCGGCGTCGCCCGCGCCAGCGCGTCGGCGTCGAGGTCGGCGCTCCCGATGGCCTCCTCCGTCGTCGTGTCGTCGTCGAGCACCGTGAACCGCAACGGCAGGTCGCGCGCCACCTCGAAGGCCGACGGCAGCCAGCGATTGAAGCTCGCGTCGTTGTGGTCGGCCACCACCGGCGTGCGGTCGACCTCGCGGCGCAGCGGCACCGACGCCGTGATCACCCGCACGTCGGCCTCGCCGCCGACGAGGTCCCACGCGCGGCCGTTGGCGTTGCGCGGCGTCACCGTGACGCCCACCACCTGCACCCGCACCCGCCGCGGCGCGCTCGGCGCCGTCACCGTCCCGGGCACCTCCGGCGCGATGCGGTAGCGCATCCGCGCGGGCAGGGCGCTGCCAACACGCGTGGAGAAGGTCAGCACCAGCGGGCACGGCGTTCCCGCGACCTGCGCCGGGAGCGTGATGTGCCGCTCGCGCGCGCCCTGGGTGAGCTCCGCGAGGGCCTCGCCCGAGGGCGCCGCGGGCACCGCCACCGGGTCGCGGAAGCGCGCGTCGAAGTAGCGCGTCAGCGGCTCGGCGCACACCGCGCGGATCACCACCCCGTCGCCCTCTTCGAGCGTCACGTCGAGCCCGAGCGCGGCCTGCGATGCGTCCACCGGGCCCACCACGTCGAGCCCGCCCGGCCACACCATCGAGCGCTGGTTGACCAGCCACGGGCCGCCCTCCGCCGCCGGGTACGGCCGCTCCGGCACCTCGCCCCGCTGCAGCGCCCCCACCATGAAGTCCACCTGCCGGTGCTCCAGGCCGACGGTCATGGTGAAGCCCGCGCCGAGGCGGTCGCGCAGCTGCGTCGAGCCGAGCTCTGCGGCCTGCGTGCGCGCCCGCTCGCTCACCGACGCCCCCGTCGCCGCGGCCACGCCGCCCAGCACCGACGCGAAGAAGCCCTGCGGCTCGACGTTGACCAGGCCCCGCGGGGTGATCGTCGCCTGCACCCCCGCGGCGGGCGTCATCCAGAGCGAGGCCACGCGCCGCGCCCGGTCGTAGCCCACCGTCACGTCGGCCCCGAGCGAGGCGCTCGCGTCGAAGAGCAGGTACTGCCGCACGCGAAACCCCCCAGCCTCGCGGTCGATCCAGGTCCACCCCGAGCCGCCGATGGACAGCTCCATCCGGTCGCCGACGGTGCGCGCCTCGCAGCGGCGTATCCACCAGCGCCCCACCGACGCCGTCGCGCCCGCCGCCGGGCCGCGCGCGTCGCTCTCGCCCGGCAGGCCCACGTAGGAGCCCAGGAGCTTCGGGCACAGCTGCGGGGTGAGGGCCTCGGTCACCATCGCGCGCAGCTCCGCGTCGGGCCCCGGCGCCGCCGACGCCGTCCCGCCGCTCGTCGGGGCGCCGCCCGCCGGGGCGTTGGCCGGCGTCGTCGCCCCCGCGCCGCCGCCGCCGCCCCCCATCAGGCCGCAGCCCGCGGTCATCCATGCCAGCGCGATCGACTGCATCCACACGCGTTCGTTCATCAGGGCGGAGGGTTCTACCCCAAGGCGCCCGAGGCGTTGCGACAGGAACGTATGTTCAGTACCCTCCCCAACGGCCACCGCCATGTCGTCCGCCGCCCTCGACCTCCGCCTCGCCGCCGCCCGACGGGTGCTCGCGGAGACCTCGCAGCACCTCGGGGTGGTGCTCCCGGCGCCGCGCGCCCCGGGCGGTCGCACCCGCGCGACGGTGGTGCCCACGGGCATCGCCCCGCTCGACCTCGCCCTCCACGGCGGCCTGCCCCGCGGGCGCATCAGCGAGCTCTCCGGCGCGCGCTCCTCGGGTCGCATGGCCGTCACGCTGCACCTGCTCGCGCACGCCTCCGCCGCGGGCGAGCCCGTCGCCCTCGTCGACGCCGCCGACGCGCTCGAGCCCGACGACCTCTCCGCCGACGAGCGCGCCCGCACGCTCTGGGTGCGCCCCGGCGACCTGCACGCCGCCCTCCGCTGCGCCGACCTCGTCCTCGACGGCGGCGGCTTCGCCCTCGTCGCCCTCTACCTCGTGGGCGCACCGCCCTCGACGGTGCTCGCCCGCGGGGTCCCGGCCTCCGCGTGGTCGCGCCTCGCGCAGCGGGCCGCGAGCGCCAACGCCGCCCTGCTCGTGGTGACCGACGGCGACCCGCGCTTCCGCCCCGGCGCCTTCGCCGCGGTGGGCCTCGCCGTGGAGCGACGGCGCGCCCGCTGGGTGGGCGGGGTGCCCCTGCTCGACGGCGTCGAGGCCGAGCTCATGGTGCGGCGGATGCGCGGCGGCGCGGCCCCCGCGGAGGGCTTCCGCTGGGGGGACGAGGCGCCGCCGTGAGCCCGCGGCGGGTGGCCTTCGTGCGCGCGCGGGGGCTGCACCTCGCGGCGCTCCTGCGGGTCGAGCCCGAGCTGGCGCTGCAACCCCTCGCGGTGCTCGACGCGGCCCACGCCGCCGCGCGCGGGGGGGCGCTGCCGCCGGGCTTCGGCGCGGCGCGGGTGCTGGCCTGCACCGCCGCGGCGAGGGCCCTCGGCGTGGCCGTCGGGCAGACGGGCCACCACGCCCGCGCGGTGGCCCCCGACCTGCGGCTGCGCGGCGCCTCGGAGGAGCTCCTCCAGCGCGCGCGGGCGGCGCTCCTCGACGCGGTGGCCACCGTGGGGGCCCGGCTCGCGCCCGCCCCGGAGGGGGTGTGGGTCGACGCGGGCGAGCTCGCGGGGATGTACGAGAGCGAGGCGGGCCTCGGCGCGGCGCTCACCGAGGCCGCGCGGCGCGTGGGGCTGCCCGTGGCCGTGGGCGTGGCGGGCAGCCTCGGGGTGGCCGCGGTCGCGGCGCGGGGGGGAGGGGTGACGGTGATCCCCGCGGGCGAGGAGGCGCGGTACCTCGGGCGCCTGGGCCTGGAGGCGCTGCCCCTCTCCGACGCGCTGCGGGCCGAGCTGCGGCGCTTCGGGGTCACGCGGGTGGCCGAGCTCGCGCGGCTGCCCCTCGACGCCGCGGGGCTGCGCCTCGGCGAGGAGGCCGCCGCGGCGGTGCGGCTCGCGCGCGGCGAGGACGACCGACCGCTGGTCCCGCACGCGCTGCCGACGCGCTTCGAGGAGGGCGTCGACCTGGAGTGGGAGGTGCAGACCGTCGAGCCGCTGCTCTTCGTCGCCCGTCGGCTGCTCGACGCCCTGGTCGCGCGGCTCGCCTGCCGGGGCCTCGCCGTCGGCGGCCTCGTGCTCTCGCTCGACCTCGTCACCCGCGTCGCCGACGAGCGCGCGCTCCCGCTCGCATCGCCCACCCGCGACGTCCCGACGCTCTTCGCCCTCGTGCGCGCCGCCCTGGAGAAGCAGAGCCCCCCGGACGCCGTGCGCGCCCTGCGCATCGCGGCGCTCCCGCGGCCCCTGCGCGCCGCGCAGCTCGGCCTCTTCGACCCGCCCGGCCCGGCGCCCGACCGCCTCGCGCTCACGCTCGCCCGGCTCGCCGCGCTGGTGGGCACCGAGCGCGTGGGGGCCCCCGCCGCGCCCGACACGCACCGACCCCACGCCGCCGGGGTGACGGCCTTCGACCCGCCGCGCACGCCCCGCGCGCCGGGGGCCCCGGAGGCCCGCGCGCTGGCCCTGCACGTCTATCGCCCGCCGCGGGAGGTCGAGGTGCTGCTGGGCGAGGCCGGGCTCGTGGGGCTGCGCGCGGGCGAGGCGCGCGGCCGCGTCGTGGCGTGCAGCGGGCCGTGGCGCGTGGAGGGCGACTGGTGGGCCGAGCCCTACGCGCACCACGGCTACGACGTCGAGCTGGAGGACGGCGGGCTTTACCTGGTGGCGTATGATCCGGTGGCCGCGCGGTGGCGCCTCGACGGGGTGTACGAGTAGGCCGCGGTGACGGGGAGTGGGCAAGCGCGTGGCGCGGGGCGTATCGTCGGCGCCGAGGAGGAGCTCACGATGACCGAGCCGGCCGAGGGCGCGCAGTCCGACGACAGGTGGGAGGAGGGCGGGAAGCCGGCGCGGGAGAGGCCGTCGATCCGTGCGCTGGCCGAGCTGATCGAGGTGACCACGAGCCCGGAGCGGGTGAGCGACCTGCCCGCGGCGCCGCCCTCGGACGCGCCCTCCGCGGCGACGGCTGCGGCGATGCCCACGGTGCCGCCGCCGGGGCTGCTACCGGCGGACCTCACGCTCATCGAGACCATGCCCCCGGACGCCTTCGAGGAGGAGAAGCGGCGCGAGGTGATGCCGTCCAACCTCCCGCAGCCGACGCTCTCGCGCATGCCCCCGACGCCCGCGTCGACCATCACCATGGCGACCATCGAGGGCCTCGTCAGCCAGAACCAGTGGACCAAGGTCTGCGAGCTCCTCGGCGCGCCGGAGAACCACGGGAAGCTCCCGGTGGGGATGGCGTTCATCTACGCCGTCGCGCTCAACGAGCTGCGGGTGCCGGGCAGCGTCGTCGACAAGCGCGCGCCGGACATCGAGAAGATCATGCTGCGCTGCCTCAGCGTGATGCTGGGCGCCGACGCGAAGGGCCCGCTCACGCAGATCATCGCCAAGCGGCTGATGCGCCGGAGCTGGCGCGCGACCCCGGCGCCCACGACGCGCACCTCGGTGCTGCTCATCCTCGCGGCGCTCGCCATCGGGAGCTTCATCGGGTTCCTGCTGGGCCCGGGTCACGACTGGTTCAAGAACATGTGAGCCGTGGGCGCCGCGCCCGAGCGCCACCAGAGGCCCTCCAGCCGGTCGATCACCCGGCGCACCAGCTCCCGCGGCGTGGCGGCGTCGGAGAGGGCACCCGTGACCCACGACGCCCAGCGCGGGTCGTCGACCTCGCCGCGCACCCGGGCGTGCGTCGCCCGCACCCGGAAGGCCAGCACCACCCGCTGCCCCGCGTCGAGCTCGGGCACCTCCACCGGGCGCGTCCAGGTGATGCGCCGGCGCAGCATCGCGGCGTCCTCGGAGGGGAGCACGGTGCGCTGCTCGGTCACGTCGGCCAGCAGCTCGCCCGCCTCCTGGCGCAGCGAGGTGAGCGCGTCGGGCGTGATCGCGAGCACCACGCAGGAGCCCGGCAGCGTACCGCCGCAGTAGAACGACAGCGAGCGCAGCGCCGCGCGCCGCTGCGACGAGGAGAGGCCGCGGTAGAGGTTCTCGGCCTCGTCGATGAGGATCATCGGGCCGCGGCAGTCGTCCATGCGCGCGAGGAGCTCGAGCCAGAGCTGGAGGCGCTGGTAGGCGTCCTTGCGGTAGGTGGAGGTGCCGACGCGCGCCGCGAGGTCGGCGGCGCCGAGGAAGCTCTCCAGCGCGACCCCGGCGCCCGCGTGCCGGGAGGCGCGGGAGAGGGCCTTGCGGGCGGCGATGGCGGCGTCGCCGGTGGTGGTGAGGGCGATGTCCTCGAGGGCCGCGAGCAGGTCGTAGACGCCGACGGCGGAGCGGGTCCAGGCCACGAGGCGGTCGAGGGCGGAGGGCGCCGCAGGGAGGGGGAGCACGGCCTGGTCGAGCATGCGGCGCAGGTGGCGCTGCGGGTTGCCGAGGTCGGCGTCGAGGTGCTCCATCGCGAGGCGGAACACCGGGCGGCGCTCGGCGAGGGCGCGCGCCGTGAGATGCATGAGCAGGTGCGACTTGCCGGCGCCGTAGACGCCCGTGACGAGGGCGAAGACCGAGCTCTCCAGGGCGGCGTGGTGGAAGAGCTCGGTGATGGTGGCGTCGATGCGCTCGTGGCCGACGCTCATCGAGACCTCGGGGTCGGCGGGGGGCAGGCCGTGCGAGGCGCGCATCACGGCGCGCAGGGCCGAGGCGGCTTCGTGGGGTGGCGGTCGGACGGTGGGGAGCACGCCGCCCGGGTCCCAGTCGCCGACGGGGGTGAGGTCGACGAGGGCGCGGTGGGGCGGGGGGAAGGTTCCGTCGAAGGTGGAGGTGACCAGAACGCGGGTGGCGAGCGGGCGGAAGGCCGTGATGGCGCGCGGGCCGTCGAAGAGGGCGGCGGTGCCGGAGACCCAGAGCTGCGCCGCGACGAGGCCGCGGCCGCCGTCGGCGTTGTCGATGAGCTCGCGGAGCACGGTGAAGCTGCCGTCGCGACGCGCGGGCGAGAGGCGGGTGAGCACCTCGGCGCCCTCGAAGACCATGAGCAGCCCGTGGTGGCCGAGCGCCCGAAGCAGGCGGGTGAACTCGCCGAGCGCGCGGCGGGCGGTGACCGAGGTGAGCGAGGTGAGGGCGGTGACGCGGCCCTCGACGCGGGTGAGCTCGGTGCCGGAGGTCCAGGCGTCGAGGCGGGCGGCGACGCGGGCCGGGCGGGGGCCCGCATCAAGGTACTCGCGGGAGAGGACCGAGAGGTCACCGGCCGCGCCGAAGCGACGGGCGGCGTGCTCGAAGGCGGCGACCGCGGCGGCGGCGGAGGGGTGCGCGGCGGCGAAGCGGTCGAGCACGGCGGCCCAGCCGCGGGCGCGGGACGAGGTGCCCGGGACGCGGAGGGAGAGCAGGAGGTTGCGCACGAGGCCGTCGAGGGTGTCGAAGGCGCGCTCCTCGAGGACCGAGACGCGGGCGACGGCGAAGCCGCGGCCGAGGGCGGCCTCGCCGAGCTGGTCGAAGAAGGCGCCGGCCGTGGCGGGGCGGCGGGAGCGGGCGAAGAGCACCTCGGCGGCGTCGGCGGTGGCCACGTCCTCGAGGCCCTGGAGGGACGCGCGGATGAGCGCCTGCTGCCACAGGACCTCGCGCGAGGCGGCGGCTTCGGGCGGCAGGTCGACGGGCTCCACGGCCGCGGAGTGTATGCGGGATGGGAGCAGGGGACGGAGAGAGTGACAATGGGGGCGCGGCCGCTCGGCGGTATCTGGGACCGCTGGTTTCCCCGCTCCAGCGTGAGCACGATCGGAGCCACACCCGGGCGAGGGCGGGGAATGACGGCGGTGGGCGACTCTCCGGAGCGGGGCGAGCGTCGCCAACGGCCAGATCGGGGGACGCGGGACGGTTGCGTCTCGCGGCGGGTGGCGGGTGGCGGGAGGGTATGGGTTGGAGGGTATGGACAGCGGCAGGCGAACGACGCGAGGATGGGGTTATGACGTTGAGACGCGCGGCGGGCGAACAACGCGAGAATGGGATTGGGCAGCGGGGCGCGGCGGGCGAACAACGCGAGGATGAGGGTTGGGCAGCCGGGCGCGGGTGAATGAGATGTTGGACTAAACCGCTTCGCGGTGGGTCAACTGACATCGATATCGTGTCCAGTTTACCAGCTGTCTGCAAGGCCGATCCGACTCATTACGCACAAGTTGGCTCATGCTCAGCGGTGCCCACGCGACCACGCTTCGGTGCGCTGCCGCTCTCCTGACAGCCCTGTCTGCTCGTCAAGGATCCCGCGCGCGAACGGCATCATCGTGGGAGCTTCCAGTCAAGGAGGCTCCCATGACGATTCTGCGCCAGAGGATGATCGACGATCTCAAGCTCCGGAACTACTCGCCCCGCACGATCGAGACCTACGTCAGCCGCGTCGTCGGCTTCGCGAAGTTCCACCGGCGCTCGCCCGAGCTGCTCGGCCCCGAGGACGTGCGCAGCTACCAGCTCCACCTGCTCGACGCGGGTACTTCGTGGTCGCTCTTCAATCAAACGGTCTGTGCTCTGAAGTTCCTCTATCGCGTGACCCTGAAGGTGGGTTGGCCGGTCGAGCAGATCCCCTACGGCCGCAAGCCGCGGCCGCTCCCGGTGGTGCTGAGCCAGGACGAGGTCGTTCGCCTCATCGAAGCGGTCCCCCAGATCGTCTATCGCATGGCGCTGCTCACCACGTATGCCGTGGGCCTCAGGATCTCGGAGACCGTGGCGCTGCGGGCCGAGCACATCGACAGCGCCCGCATGCTGGTCCACATCGAGCAGGGAAAGGGCCAGAAGCCCCGCCTGGTGCCCCTGTCGGAGGTTCTGCTGCGGAGCCTGCGCGGCTATTGGCGTGATCAGCGGCCTAGGGTTCCCGGCAGCCTCTGGCTGTTCCCGAGCGAAGACCCGGCCCGGCCGATCCATGTCACGACGATCGAAAAGGCCTGCCAGCGAGCCCGTGTGACGGCCAGGCTCTCCAAGCATGCGACGCCTCACACGCTTCGGCACTGCTACGCCACACACACACTCGAAGCCGGGACGGACCTCCGGACCGTCCAGGCCCTGCTCGGCCACGCCAACCTGTCGACCACGGCGATCTACACCCATGTGCAGCGCAAGCTGGTGACCGCCACCAAGAGCCCGCTCGACGCCATCGCGCACTTCAGGGAGGCGACGACGTAGCGCGGGCGCCGTCATGCACGAAGACACCCCCACGCTGGGCGACGTCATCCGTCGGTTCGGCCCCGCCCTGCTCGATCGGAGCGGTGTGGGAGTCACCCCGGCACAGCGCGCCGTTCTCACCACCCTGGGGCGCTGCCATACGGCCGCGCTCGGGGGACACCTGTATCGCTGCGACTCCTGTGGCACCGAGCTCCCGGCCTACAACGGCTGTGGCAACCGCCACTGCCCCTCGTGTCTCGGCCACAAGAGCGCCCAGTGGCTCCAGGCGCGAGCCGAGGAACTCCTTCCGGTGTCCTACTTCCATGTCGTCTTCACGGTGCCGACGGAGATCGCCGCGCTCGCGCTGGGCAACAAGAAGGTCGTCTATCAGATCCTGCTCCGCGCGGCCGCCGAGACGCTCCTCGAGGTCGCAGCCAACCCCGCACACCTCGGGGCCGACATCGGCTTCCTTGCCATCCTTCACACGTGGACGCAGACCCTGATCCACCATCCCCATGTCCATTGTGTCGTGCCAGGCGGCGGTCTCGCACCCGACGGATCGCGCTGGGTGCCAAGCCGCGACGCCTTCTTCCTGCCTGTCCGTGTCCTCGCCAGCCTCTTTCGCGGCAAGTTCCTGGCCTTCCTGCAGAAGGCCCAGCAAACCGGGGCGCTCCGGTTTGCTGGTGCAACGGCGGACCTCGCCACCCCCGCCGGCTTCACGGCCTTCCTGAAGGCCCAACGGGACCGTGCCTGGGTCGTCTACGCCAAGGCCCCCTTCGGCTCTCCCGAGCAGGTCCTCAAGTACCTCGCGCGCTACACCCATCGTGTCGCCATCAGCGACCGACGCATCCTGTCCATGGACGACAACGGTGTCACCTTCCGCTATCGAGACAACGCCGCGGGCGGCCAGAAGTCCATGACCCTCGACGGCGTGGAGTTCCTGCGCCGCTTCCTGCTCCATGTGCTGCCCACGGGCTTCGTGCGGATCCGCTACTACGGGCTGCTCGCCAACCGCTACCGGACACAGAACCTGGAGCGGTGCCGCACTCTGCTCGAGGCCCGCGGGCAGGCCCGGTCCGCACCGTCAAGGTCGGAGGCCACGGAGCCACGTCCCACGAGCCCGAAGGAGCGCGGCCGATGCACGGTCTGCGGCGTCGGCCAACTCGTCGTGGTGAGTTCCCTGACACCGGTCGCCGACCCGGACCTCACCGCCACGGTACCGGTCGCGAGAGACACGTCGTGAGCGTCGCCGTCACCCGTGCCGTCGTCACACCGAGGCCCGTTCGGACCTCGGTCTGGGGTCGCTTTGCGCCGACCGTAGATCCCGCTCGATCCGCACGCGTTCGGGGCCTCGTGGCAGGCCCGTCGACGCCCATGACACCCGGTGTGCCACCGCAACACAGACGCGACGCCGGATCGCCAGGGCCGCGCCGCTTCCCCGACCGCGATCACAGGGGAGGCTCGGTCCGGATTCAAATCCCTTAGCGAGCCCCGTGCCGCTCCGGCGCGCTGCCCCGCGGTTTGTCCAACGGCCTCCTTTCACGCCCGGCCCGAGGTTCTTGCAAGCCCCACCGATGCCGCGATAATCTCTGTCCGTGGTAGGGGCCGGGCGCGAAAGAAGGCTTCTGTT
>JAUSAZ010000211.1 GCA_030652255.1 Myxococcales bacterium
GGTGATGCCGCCCGGCGAGGTCTGGCCCGCGATGGTCAGGTCGCCGACGTTCATCTGCACGTCGCCGTTGATCACCCCGCTCACCTTGAAGAGCACATAGCGGGGCCCGGTCTGCTGCACCGCGTCCTGGAACGACCCGGGACCCGACGCGTTGAGGTTGGTCACGTAGATCACCCGGCCGCCGCGACCGCCCGTGGCGTTGGCGCCGAAGCCCTCCGCGCCGGGGAAGGCCCGAAGCCCGCTCGAGGGCGTCGTCGTGCTGGTGGCCGTGCCCGCATCGGGGGTCGGGGTCGGGGTCGGGGTCGGGGTCACGCCGGTGTCGGCCGTGCCCGCGTCGGTCACGCCGCTGTCCCGGACGCCAGTGTCACGGACGCCAGTGTCACGGACGCCGCTGTCGGTGCGGCTCGTGGTCGTGGTCACCGTGGCGGAAGTCCGCGGCGTGCAGGCGGTGTAGCCCTCGAGGGCGTAGCAGTCGTTGTCGGTGTCGCAGAAGCACTTCGCTTCGGTGGGCCAGCAGTAGCGGATCTGACCCGCCGCGTTGCGCGGGTCGCGGCCGTCAGAGGTCACCGTCTCGGTGCAGGTGGCGACGATCGGCTGCGTCGACGTGGAGGCCGTGTCGTCGCCGTCTACCGGAGCGCAGCCAGCGGCGGCGATCAGGGAGAGGGTAGCGAGGGCGGTCAGCGTGTTGTGTCGTTGCATGGGCCGCAGCAAAGCGGCCGGGGGGAGTGCGCGCAAACGCTTTAAAACAAGCGCTTATGGCGTCACAACCGGGTCGGTTGTCGGGATCGGGGGCCCGAAGGTGCCGAGCCGTGAACGCGATCGGTCCATTCCCCTACACGGGAAATGGCCACAAGCAAGGAAAGTGTCCGTGCTGGTGCCATTGAAACAGGGAAACACTGCCGTCGACAGGTGCCTACAGGTGGGGGCGCTGGCGCCGGACGATTTCCGTCACCCGGCGGTCTTCCCGGGGCCACCTGGCGGGTGGTGCCGCTGCGCGGAGCGACATTCCTGCGGTTTTCCCGCGGAAATCATCTTAGGGCTCCCCCGCGAGCGGGACGATCCAGGCGCTGGGGACGTCGTGCTCGACGATGGCCCGCGCGAGGTTGCACCAGCGGGGGGAGCCGTCGATCACCAGGGCGTCGGCGCTGGCCACGAGCTCGCGACCCTTCAGCGCCCGGTCGGCGTCCGGAACCATCTCCACCCGGGTCTCGACCCCCCAGGACGCCGCCCGGTCCTCGATGAGCTCTCGCAGCCTCCCGGAGTTGGACACCGGCGCGTCGATCCAGAGCACGCACCTCCCCGGCGACCAGCGCGCGAGGGCGGCGCCCAGGAGCTCGATGGCCCCGTCGGTCTCCACCGCGAGGCGGTAGCTCCCGCGCATCCCCGCGAGGTCGCGCAGCGGGCCGTCGGCGCACACGAAGAGGGGGCCGCCGCCGAGGGCCAGCTCGAGGGTGATCAGCACGTTGAAGGCGTCGACGTCGAGGGTGCGCCCCGCGAGCTCGCCCACGTCCAGCCTGCGCCGCGCGCGGTCGTCGACCTCGGCGGGCGAGGCGGCGGCGCGGGTCACGGCGAGCCGGGCGCGCAGCTCCAGCTGGTGCCGGTCGCCCGCCGCGCGCACCGCGAGGCTCATCGGGTACCCCCGGCCGAGCATCCAGCAGACCTCCTCGACGGCCCGACACATCGCGGGCACTCGCGCCGGGGCGAAGAGCCTGGCGTCTTCGGGGTGGGGGCTGCGGTGGTGCCCATGCGCCATCGCCCGCGACGCTATCACGCGGCCCGAGGCGGCTCGATCGCCGCGGCGGTCAACCGCGCCAACCCCGGCGACCGGGTGCTGGTGCGCGTCGGCACCTACGCCGGCGGGGGTTGGATCCAGCGCAGCGGTACGGCCACGGCGCCCATCACGGTGGTCTCCGTCGACGGCCCGCGGCGCGCGGCGATCCAGGGCGGCGGCGAGTCGCTGCGGGTGGGGGGCTCGGCGTACCTGGTGTTCGACGGCTTCGAGGTGCGCAACTCCGGCGACAACACGGTGCACATCGACAACTCGCACCACATCACCCTGCGCAACCTCTACGCCCACGACGCGGGCCCCAACGGGTACGCGGGCTGCCCCTGACCTGATCCCGCGCGCGACGCCCAATCTTCGGAACGGCCGTTGCTCTAGCGACGGCCATGACCAGCCGACCGCCGCCTCCCTCGCCCGACGAGCCCTCGCCTCCGCCCGTGGAGGAGCCGTCGAAGCCCCCCATGAAGGACCCCGACCCGTCGACGCCGCCCGCGGGTGACCCTTCGCCCGACGAGGCCCCGCGGCGCGATCCGCCCGTGTCGCCCCCGGCGCCGGGCGACCCCGACCCCAACATCATCGACGACCCGCCCGTGCCGGGGTCACCGCCGCCCGGCGAGACCATCGTGTCCTGATCGGGGCGCCGCGGCTACAGGGGTGGCAGTCCGCCACGGGGCGGGCGCACCCTCAGTGCCGAGAGTCGCGTCAGGCGTCGCCCCCGGTGCGGCGGAATGCGTCGGCGAAGGCCCCGAAGGTCGCGACGGCGGAGGCCACGAGGGCGTCGCGACCCGCCTCGTCGAGGCCCGCGGCGAAGGCCTCGAGGTGGCCGGCGAAGGCGCGCCAGCGGGGGCCCACCGCGTCGCCGTAGGCCCGGAGCCAGGCCGTGCCCCGCTCTGGCGACAGGCCGAGCGCGGGCTCGATGGCGCGCGCGAGCACCACCGCCCCGAGGGTGGAGCCCTCGCTGACGTACGCGCACCCGAAGGCCTCGGCGAGCGTGGCCACGCGCAGCGGCGGACCCTCGCGGGGATCGCCCGCGTCGAGGGCGCGCAGGTCGAGCGCGAGGAGGTGGGCGCGTCGCCGGGAGGCCGCGTCGGGCAGCGCCTCGGGCCACGCGGGCAGCAGATGCAGCGCGCGCTCCAGCGGGATCATCACCTCCGCCGTGCCGCGCAGGAAGGACACGTAGCGCGCGAGGCTGAGCGACGGACCGGTCAGCCCGAGGGAGGCGTCGAGGCGGGCGTGCAGGTCGCGCGTGGCGCCGCGGAGCGCGTCGAGGATGGGGGAAGGGATCTCGCGGTGGGTGGGCGGCAGCGTCATCGAGGCTGATGGGAGTCTGGCGGGGCGGCGGTGCTGCCCCCGGTCGCCGACGGGCGCAGGGCGCGCAGCCCGAGGTAGCCGAAGAGGACGGCCACGGCGACGTCGATGAAGGGCGGGATGAGGGTGCCCGGGCTGCGGTAGAGGTGATTGCCCAGCGGCGAGTCGGAGGTCCGCAGGTCGAGGTACGCGTAGTGGACCTGCACGAAGAACAGCACCCACGCCATGATGCGCTGCGGCCGGCCGGGCTCGACGTAGCGGCCGAGCAGGGCGATGAGCAGCCCGAGCGTGACCATGTGCACGAAGGTGAAGTGGAAGAAGTCTGCGAAGTGGGGCGACCGCAGCACCAGGTCGGGCACCCCGAAGGGCTCCATGGCCTTCACGGCGCCGCGCATGAGCATCGAGCCCCCGAGCAGCGCGTAGAGCACCCCCACCGCGAGGCAGGCGGTGCGGAACCCCGGGAGATACATGGCCCCTGGCTTCATCGCGAAGGCTCTTGTAGGGACGCCGCACGCTCCGGTCCAGCGGCGATCTGCCGCGCGGCGCCGTCGCGCCCCTGGCCAGAGACTTGACCTCGAGGCCGAGCCTCCAGAATGTGCCCGCGGTTTCGGGGCGCGTCCCACAGGAGAGCGGTGCATGAGCGGTGACTTCGTCTGGTACGAGCTGATCACTTCAGACCCGAAGGCGGCGATCGACTTCTACTCCGAGGTGATCGGGTGGAAGACCGAGCGCTTCGGCGAGGCCGACGGGGTGGACTACAAGATGTGGCTGGCGTCGCAGGGCCCCCTCGGCGGAGTGATGAAGCTCCCGGAGATCGCCGTGCAGATGGGCGCTGCCCCGCACTGGACCTCCAACGTCACCGTCGACGACGTCGACGCGACCGTGAAGCGCGTGAAGGAGCTCGGCGGCAAGGTGTACCTCGAGCCCGAGGACACGCCGACGGTGGGGCGCTCCGCCATCGTCGCCGACCCGCAGGGCGCGGCCATCTCCCTCTTCAAGCCCGCACGCATCATGGCCCCGCACGACGCCTCGAAGCACGGGGAGTTCTGCTGGAGCGAGCTCGCCACCACGGACCACGGCGCGGCCTTCGCGTTCTACTCGGAGATCTTCGGCTGGCAGAAGCTCGGCTCGATGGACATGGGCCCGATGGGCTCCTACGAGATCTTCGGCAAGGGCGGCCGACAGCTCGGCGGGATGTTCAACAAGCCCAGCGAGATGCCCGTGGCCGCGTGGCTCTACTACGTCCAGGTCGACGACCTCGACGCCGCCATCGGCCGCGCCACGCAGCACGGCGCCAGGCTGGTCAACGGCCCCATGGACGTGCCCGGCGGGCGCGTCGCGCAGCTCATCGATCCGCAGGGCGCCTTCTTCGCGC
Organism: Myxococcales bacterium; assembly: GCA_030652255.1. Classification (GTDB taxonomy): domain Bacteria; phylum Myxococcota_A; class Polyangia; order Polyangiales; genus SCUS01. Next base: position 4,467 of record JAUSAZ010000211.1, read on the forward strand.
TCAACACGACCGTCAAGGCAGAAGGTGAGCCGAAGGATGAGTGAAGAGAACGCCCTGGAGATCTCCCGCCTCCTCGCGGTGCCGCGCGCCCGCGTGTGGCAGGCCTGGGCCGACCCGAAGCTGCTCGCGCAGTGGTGGTGCCCGAAGCCGTGGACCACGGAGGTGCGTGCGTTCGACCTCCGGGCTGGCGGGGACTTCTACACATTCATGCGCGGCCCTGACGGCGGCGAGAGCGACAACCCCGGGTGCTTCCTCGAGGTGGTTCCGCAGGAGCGCATCGTGTTCACCACCATGCTCACCGGGGCGTGGCGCCCGGCGACCCCGTGGCTCGCCATGACGGCGATCGTCACGCTGGCCGACGAGGGCGACGGCACCCGCTACGTCGCGCGCGTGCTGCACCGCGACGAGGCCGACCAGAAGAAGCACGAGGAGATGGGCTTCTTCGACGGCTGGAACACCTGCATCACGCAGCTCGAGGACTTCGCCCGCGGGCTGTAGCCCCCCCCGCCGCCCGTCGCGTCGCCCCGACGCTACCAGGACCACCCGCACCGGCGTCCCGATCGAGCGCCACCGACGTTCGACCGGCGCGCGCTCGGATTGCGATTGACCCCTACGGGTCGCCTGCGATGCAGTGAGCGCGAACGGAGTGTGTCCCATGTCCAACCAGAATGGCTGGCCTCCTGGCAACGGCTGGCCCCCTGCTCCCGGAGCGCAGCCTCCATTCTCGCAGCCGCAGCCGCAGCCGCAGCCCATGCCGGGTGCCTTCGGCCAGGCTGCCCCGACCCCCGGCGGCTTCGCGCCGCCCCCGCAACCCGGCTACGGCCAGCCACCCGCGTACGGCCAGCCACCCGCGTACGGCCAGCCACCCGCGTACGGCCAGCCACCCGCGTACGGCCAGCCACCCGGCTACGGCCAGCCACCCGGCTACGGCCAGCCACCCGGCTACGGCCAGCCACCCGGCTACGGCCATCCGATGCCGCCTGCCGCCCCTGCGCACGCCGGGAGTCCCGGAATGGCGCGCTTCCTGGGCGTGGGCGGCGTGGTGCTCTCGATCGCCGTCCTGGTCATCGTGAAGGTCCTCGCGCGAGGCGCCGTGCGAGCCGCCTTCGACCGATCGAACGACCCGCCCGGCATCACCGCGCCGGTCGGCGCAGGCAGCGCGCGCACGCTGCAGCCCGACGAGCAGATGAGCGCCAAGCTCGATCCGTACATCACGCAGTGCCTCAACGGCTTCTCGTCGTCGGTGCTCCGCTCGCGGCAACGCTACCTGAGCTGGGCCGACGCGGTGGAGGGTCCGACGGGTCGTGAGCGCATGATCTACGGCCTCTTCCAGGTCTCGGGCAACCCGGCAGACTGCGCGGCCGCGGCGCAGCGTTCGGGCCAGATGCAGCCGCCCCTGCCGGACGTCGAGGCGGCGGCGCAGCGCTACGTCGCCGCCCTGCAGGCCGTGCAGCCCGTCGTCGAACAGGCCTACGCGTACTACTCCCGCCGCAACTACCGCGACGACCAGATGGCCCGGGGCCAGGCCATGCACGCGCCGCTGATGCAGGCGTTCAACACCTTCCAGGCGGCGAACCAGCAGCTCTCGGCGGTCGTCGAGCTCCACCAGGAGCAGGCCACCACGCAGCTCCTCGCGCGGCTGCAGCGCGACCCGTCGCGGCAGTTCGAGTACCGGCTTCGCAGCAACCAGCGCCTCGCCCGGCAGATCGTGAACCTGGTCGACAAGGCCCACATCTCGGGCGAGGGGTTCATCGAAGGCATCGATCCCGCGGCGCTCATCGCGCTCAACGACGCCTACGAGGCCGGCATCGACACCATGGCCAGGGACGCCGTGGCGCGGCCGTCCGAGGCCGCCGCGGCGCACGGCTACTCCAGTTATGCGCGGGCGTCCGGCGAGTTTGTCACGGCCGCGAAGTCCTTCGCCCGGCGGGCGCGCGACCACGTCGCGTACGAAGCGCGCGACATCACGGGTCCCTTCGCCGAGCATCATGACGGCACCCCGCAGAAGGTCGTGCGCGAGTTCAACGACCTCGTCCGCGCGTACAACTTCCTCTTCTGACCTCCGCGCCCCAATGGGAACCTGGAACCTCGGCGCCTTCGCCAACGACGATGCGGCCGACCTCCTCTCCGATGCCGGCGCCTCCCCGTTGCGACCCGTGACCGCCGCGCTGCGCTCGATCGCCGATGCGCCCGCCGGGGAGTACCTCGACGTCGACGTCGGGGCGCCCGGCTGGGCGGCCTGCGAGCTGGTCGCGATGGCCTTCGGGTACGGCGCCGGGGGCGAGGTCGAGTCCCTGCCGCTCGCGGTCGCCGCGCGGCTGCGCCCGAAGGAGGACCTGCGCCGCCTCGCCCTGGCGGTGCTGCCCCGGCTCGCGCAGACCGCGACCTCCGAGCTCGCCGCGCTCTGGCACGAAGGCTCTGACGGTGGGCGTTTCGCGGCGGCCCTCGACGACCTGCGCGCGCGGCTGGAGGCGGCGGCGCAAGGCCCGCGCGTCGTGCCGAAGCTGGAGGCGGGCGACGTCGTGGCGCTGGAGGGAGAGGCGGGCGCGGTGCTGGTGCAGGTGCTCGGCGCGCGCGAGGCGGCGGTCTTCGTGGGCACCGCGCCCCCGGACGACGAGGTGGCCGCGCGGGTCGCGGCGGGGGCGGCGCGGCGGGTCGTCTGCGACGTGGCCCGGGTGCTGCGACGCGGCCGGGCGCTCGGACGCCACCCGGTGCGCAAGGACCTCCGCGGCCGGAAGCTCTACGCCACGGAGGTGGGGCCCATCGAGGCGTACATGCTCAGCCCGGCGTCGTGCACGGGGATGCGCGACGTCTCCTACGACGAGGCGCGCCAGCACGACACGCTCGAGCCGCACTCCGAGGCGATGCTGCGGGCGCTCGCCCGGGGCGAAGAGCCGGTCGCGCCGGTGCGCTCGCCCGACGAGCGGGAGGCGGCGCTGCGGGCGATGCATCGCGGCCCGTGGGCGCGGCGCCGGGAGCTCACCACGCCCGGACCCTTCGGCGACGTCGAGCAGCTCGCCCGCTTCGTCGGGTGGATGGAGGAGTACGGCGTGCCCAACTCGGTGACCCAGCAGCGGGCCATCGTGGCGGGGCAGAGCGGCTACGGACGCCCCGGCGAGGAGCCCGAGCGCGCGGGCTACGCCTTCGCGGGCATCGTCGCGCTCTGGCTCGGGCGGTGGCCCGCGGAGTCATGGCCCGCGTCGCTCGCCGGGAGGCTCCCGCCGCGCCCGGCGGCGGCGCTGATGTCCCAGGCGCATGCCGCGGCCGCGGGGCTCGTGGACACGGTGCTCAGCCGCGACGCGGCGCTGCGGATGATCTGGGACGAGGCGCCGGACGGCGGGGCGGCGCTCGTGGCCTCGGTGGCGGCGCTGCGCGAGGCGCTCTCACGCTGATCAAGACGGCTCGTCGCTTCGCGACGGGCTCAGCGCAGGCTGACGGTGGTCTCGCGGCAGAGGTCGGTGGTGCGGCAGGCCACCACGCGCTCCAGGGTGTCGATGGGGTTGCCGCAGCTCTCGTTGCGCACCTCCTCGAGGCACTCGCGGAGCTCGCCCTGGTCGATGCCGACGCGGCACTCGGTGGGGTTGAGGTCGTCGGCGAAGCTCGCGCGCACCGACGAGCGGCAGGCGCCCTCGCTGTCGAAGCGCCGCCCCTGGCCGACGTGTTCGCAGCGCTGCTCGCGCTCGCAGCGCGCCGCCGCGATGCGGTCGACGGCCTCGTTGAAGGCGGTGGTGACGGCGCCGGAGGCGATGGGCGTAGGCGTCGGCGCCGTGGCGCGGCGGGCCGACTCGGCGGTGGACTCGATCGCGCCGCTCGCGCCGTGGGCCGCCTCGCGGGTGACCCGGGCGACCACGCGCCCGGTGCTGTTGGCCGCGCGGTCGATGTCCCGCACGGCGCGGTCGCCGTCGGCCGAGCGCTCGCACGCCACGGTGAGAAGGCCGACGAGGACGACGGCCCGGCTCGCAGAATGGAAGACAGCGTTCATGGCTCGAACTCCTGATGGGGTGTTGTGGATGCGCGTTGCGCGCAGGCCCCGGGAGGAGCAAGCCCGATGCCGCCAGAACTGGCATGAACACAGGGCTTTTCGAGCGATGGTGACGGAGCCGTCTGTGCTCCCTCGCCATAGGTGTGACCGAAAGGAGAGGCCCCGCGAGCCGCGGAGCGGGTCAGCTTAGAAGGTCAGCACAACCCGTCGCGAGCACCCCGAGACGAGGGAGGCCGCGCGAGACATACGCGGGGTATTTCGAGCGCGGCCGACCGCTGGATCGGGGGGCGCAGCAGGGTTGTGCGGGCCTTCTCACTGGATGTTGCCGAAGCCCGGCAGCACCGAGTTGATGACGTTGTTGATGGTGCTGGTGGCGCCGCGCATGAAGAAGTCCCGGGGCACCGTGCCGTGGGTCTCGAAGGGGGCGCGGATGGACACGTAGTGGTGCACCGTCACCTCGCCGCGGAGGGTGTAGTTGAGCTGCGGCGCGCCGCCCGCGACGAGGAGTGAGGCGGGGACGCCGCCCCAGGGGATGGTCATGGTGGCGCTGACGGGGGTCCAGCGGCCGGGGGGGATCTGCGCGGACACGGCGGAGACGCCGGCGCCGACGTCGTTGCCCTCGATGAGCATGTGGGCGCGGAGGTTTTCGAGGTCGAGGGTGAAGGTGTTGGTGTTGTAGGCGATGAAGTCGACCTGGAAGGTGAGCCCGCTCGGGTCGGCGCTCATGAAGCGCAGGTCGCGCGCCTGGATCTGCGGGATCTCCGCGGTGACCGTGCACCCCGCGGCGGAGAGGGCGGCGAGGCCTGCGGCGGCGAGGACGAAGTGACGGCGGCTGAGGCTCATGGGCGGCATCGCTCCGGGCGGCGGAATGAGGGGACGTCGACGACGGTCGTCGGGTCTTATACGCCGGAAGGGGAGCGAAGCTGTACGGAGAGCGTCGGAGGGGGATCGAGGCGAAGGGGGGGGAGGGATCAGCCGCGGCCGTTGAGCTGGAGCGCGCGCTGGTGGGCCGTGTACGCCGGGATGGCGTGGGCGATGACCCCGGCCAGGGAGAGCGGCCCCGCCAGGAGGAAGAAGGCCGAGTAGAACACCGAGGCGATGACGAACCAGAACAGTGCCCTGAGGAAGTCGCCGTTGTAGAGCTGTCCCGCGCCCGGGATGAAGAACGACAGCATCGCAGCGGTACCGGCCTTGGTCATGAGGGTGCCTCGCAGTCGCGGCTCCACAATGGCCGCGCCGGAGTTGTAGCCACGATGGAAGGGGCGCGCACGCGGTGAGGGCGAAGAAATCCAACGAAGCCCCCGTGGATGCGGCAGCGCGGGTAGAGCGCGCCCGCGAGGCCCTGCTGGGCTGGTACGCCGCGAGCGCGAGGGCGCTGCCGTGGCGCGCGCCGGGCACCACGGCGTGGGCGACGTGGGTGAGCGAGGTGATGCTCCAGCAGACGCGGGTGGAGACGGTGGTGCCGTACTTCGCGCGCTTCATGGAGCGCTTTCCCACGCCGGCGCGCATGGCCGAGGCGAGCGAGGCGGAGGTGCTCGGGCTGTGGGCGGGGCTCGGGTACTACCGCCGCGCGCGCTTCCTCCACGCGGGCGCCAGGGCCGTGTGCGAGCGCTTCGGGGCGGAGGTTCCGCGCGGGGTGGAGGCGCTGCGGGGACTGCCGGGCGTCGGGGACTACACCGCCGGGGCCATCGCCAGCATCGCCTTCGGCGAGCGCGCGCCGCTGGTCGATGGAAACGTCGAGCGGGTGCTCACCCGGCTCTTCGCGGTGCCGGGCGACCCCCGCTCGGGGCCCGTGAAGAAGCACCTCTGGGCGCTCGCCGAGGCCTTCGCCGACCACCCCGCCGCGGGCGCGGTCAACCAGTCGCTGATGGAGCTCGGCGCGACCGTGTGCGCCCCGACGTCGCCGCGCTGCCTCACCTGCCCGGTGCGGGCGATGTGCCGGGCAGCGCAGGAGGGCGACCCCGCGCGCTACCCCGAGAAGGCCCCGAAGAGGGCGCCCCGCGACGAGGAGTGGACAGCCCTGGTGGGCCTCCACGGCGGCCGCGCGCTGCTGGTGCCGAGCGCGTCGGGGCGCTGGGAGGGGATGCTGGTGCCGGTGCTCGCCGAGGGGGCGGTCGACCCGGCGGCGCTCGGCGCCCACGTCGGCGCCCGCGCCGTCATGGAGCACGGCGTGGTGGTGCACGTGCTCACCCACGCGCGCATGAGCATCCGGGTGTACTCCGCGACGCTCGAGCACGCGCCCTCCGCCGGGACCCTCGTCGCGCTCGACGCGCTCGCGGGCCTCGCGGTGCCGAAGGTCACGCTGCGGGTGTTGGCGGCGGTGCGCTCCAGCGGAGTCGCAGCGCCCACGCGAAGGCGCTGAGCTGGAGGGCGCCGCCGAGCACGCGGGCGGTGAGCAGCGCGAGGCTGCCCCCGCGGGCGTCGTGGATGACCACCCCCCGCCACGCCGTCGCGGCGGTGAGCGCGTGGGCGCCGAGGGCGAGCGCGGCGCCGATTGCGGCGAGGGCGAGGAGCGCGCGTCGGGCCTGCGACGCAGGGGGCGCGAGGCCGAGGGTGACCAGGCCGGTGACGAAGGCGTGCATGGAGAGCCGCGCGACGGCGACGGGGTAGCCCGCGAGGTGCCACGGCGACGACGGCGGCTGGAGCGCGACGAACTCCCAGACGGACGACAGCGCGCCCACGGCGAGGCAGGCGAGGGCGAGGCGCACGAAGGCGCGGTCGGCGCTCACGGGGCGACGCTCTCACCCATGGCCGCGAGGGCCTGGCGGGCGCCGCGGTGGCTCGGGTCGCGCTCCAGCACCATGCGCAGCGCGCGCACCGCCTCGACGCGCTGGCCCATGGCGTTGCGGGCCTTGCCGATGAGCACCCGGGCGTCGAGGGCGCCGCGGCCGCCCTGCGCGACGGCGTCGCTGGCGTGGGCGATGGTGTCCTGGTAGCGGCCCGCGGCGAAGGACTGCTGCGCGAGGGAGAGCGCGCTCGCCGTGCTGCGCCGCGCGTGGGAGACACCCGCGTCGACGGCGGCGACGGGCGCGGCGACAGGCGCGGCGACAGGCGCGGCGACGGGTGCGGCGACGGGGAGAACCGCAAGGGGCGCAAGGGGCGCAAGGGGTGCAATCGGCGGGGTGATGGGCGGCGCGGTGATGGGCGGCGGGGTGATGGGCGGCGGGGCGATGGGCGGCGCGGCGGCGGTGGGCGGGCGCGGCGTTGGGGTGGGATTACCTCGCAGGGTAAGCGTCAGGGCCGCGACGGCGACGGCGCCGGCCAGGGCGAGCGCGGCGACGATCCACGAGCGGCGCGGGCGGACGGACGGCCGCGGCGGCGGCGGGCGCAGGAGCGCGGTGGCGGCCATGGTGACGGTGTCGGGCACGGTCTCGTCGGGCGCGGGGGCGTCGGCGAGGGGGCGGCCGAGGGCGTCGGCGAGGGCGACGGCGGTGTCGAAGCGGCCCGACGGGTCTTTCGAGAGGCAGCGGAGGATGATGGCCTCGAGGCCAGGCGGGATGTCGGCCTCGGGGCAGCGGCGGCGCGGGGGGTCGGGCTCCTGGGCCATGTGGCGCGCGAGGAGCTCGACCATCGAGGCGTCCTGGAAGAGCTGCGTGCCGGTGGCGCACTCGTAGAGCACGGCGCCGAGGGCGTAGAGGTCGGTGCGCGCGTCGACCTCGCGGCCGCGGGCCTGCTCCGGGGCCATGTACGCCGGCGACCCGAAGAGCTCGCCCGCGCGGGTGACGTTGCCGTCGCTGCCCCCGAGGATCTCCGCGTTGGAGGTCTTCGCCACGCCGAAGTCGAGCACCTTCACGGCGCCGTCCTCGGTGAGGAAGATGTTCTCGGGCTTGATGTCGCGGTGCACCACCCCGACGGCGTGCGCGGCGGCGAGGGCGCGGGCGACGGCCACGCCGATGCGCACGCACTCCGCGGGGGGCAGTCGCCCGTGCTCGGTCGCCTTCGCGCGCTCCAGGCGCCCGCGCAGGGACTCGCCGCGGAGGCGCTCCATGGCGAAGAAGATGCGGCCGTCGTCGGTGGTGCCGAGGTCGTACACCTGCACGAGGTTGGGGTGCGACAGCGCCGCGATGGCCCGCGCCTCCAGGCGAAAGCGCTGCACCAGCGAGGCGTCGGAGGAGAGCGCGGGGGACAGCACCTTCAGCGCCACCGGGCGCCCGAGGTCGACGTGCTCGGCGGCGAACACCTCCCCCATGCCGCCGGCGCCGATGCGCGCGCCGAGGCGGTACGGGGTCCCGGGCAGCACCGTCGGGTCGCGCGGCGCGAGGGGCTCGGTGTTCACCTGGCGGCGTAAACGCGGCGGGTCTGCGGTGGTGCCGCGGTGCGCCCGGGCCTCGGCGATCCACTTCCGGTTGCGCTCGGACTCGGCCTCCTGGGCGCCCGGGAGCAGCGAGCGCAGCCCGTAGGCGATCACCTCGCGGTCGACGCGCAGCCCCGCGGCCTGGGCGAGGTCGAGCAGCGCGCGGCGGGCGGTGGCGGCGTCGGCGAAGCGCCGGTCGGGCTCGTGCGCGGTCATCGTGGCGACCCAGCGGTCGAGGCTGGCGGGCACGTCGTCGCGGAAGGTGGAGGGCGCCGCGGGGCGGTGGGTTCCGTCGGAGAGCGCCTGGAGGTGCGGGACGACCTCGAGGGTCATCCAGTCGCGGAGCGTGAGGAGCTCCCAGGCCACGACGCCGATGGCGTAGAGGTCGGTGCGCGGGTCGAGCGGCTCGCGGCGCGCCTGCTCGGGGGACATGTACCCGGGCTTGCCGAAGATGCCGCCGTGGACGGTCTGCGCGCTGCGGCCGACGGCGAGGGCGGTGCCGAAGTCGAGCACCTTCACGTCGCCGTCCCAGGAGGCGCGCATGTTCTCGGGGGAGAGGTCGCGGTGCACGAGGTGGAAGGCCGCGCCGTCGAGGCCCGTCGCGCGGTGCGCGTAGGCCATGCCGTCGAGCACGCCCGCGAGGCAGGAGAGCACCACGTCGACCGGGGGATACCTCCGGCTGCTGCGGCCGGCGTCGATGACCTCGGCGAGGTCGGTGCCGCCGACGTACTCCATCGCCAGGAAGGGGACGCCCTGCTCGATGGCGACCTCCATCACCTGGCCGATGTTGGGGTGCTGCAGCGCGCAGAGCACCCGGCCCTCGTCGAGGAAGCGCGCGACCAGGTTGTCCTCCCCGGTGAACTCCGCGCGGATGGTCTTCACCACGCAGAGCTTCTGCGCGTGGGCGATGGAGCCCGCGAGCGCGAGGTGGATCTCCCCCATGCCCCCGCGGGCGATGGTGCCGAGGAGCAGGTAGCGCCCGAAGGCGCGCCCGGCCTCCGCCGTCGAGGCGCGGAGCGCGGCCGGGTCGGTGTCGGGCGGGTCGGACATCGGGTGGGTGGATGGTGCGCGGCGGCGCGCCCGTCAGCCCCGTGGGCGGAGCGCGAGGGAGCGTTGGAGGAGCGAGCGCAGCGACGCGGGGGCGGGGCGCGCGGCGGGCTCGGCGATCTGCGCGGCGATGGGCGCCGAGGGCAGCGACGCCGTGTAGCGCTCGGAGCGCCGCTCGCCCGGGTCGGACCGGCGCTCGCCGGGCTCGTCGCGGGTGGTGACGGGCAGCGGCGGCGCGGGCACCTGGCCGGGCTTCGGGAGCGCGCGGCCGACGCGGAAGGCGAGGGTCTCGACGTGGTCGGCGTCGTCGTCGCCGAGGCCCGGCGACACCGAGGCGCCCGCGGCGAAGGAGGCCGCGATGCGGTCGTCGGCGCGGGAGATCTTCGCCGGGCCGGGAAGCGGGAGCGAGGCCTTCGGCGCCTCGGCGGCGGCGGACGGCGGAGCGGCCGGGGCGACGGAGTGGGCCTCGAGGTTGCGGCGCGAGACCAGCGTGGGCTCGACCGGGGCGGTGAGGGGCTTCGGCGCCTCGACGGCGGGCTCCTCGGGCACGGGCTCGATGACCACGGGCTTCGGGGCCTCGGCGACGGGCGCCGCGGTGACGACCGGGGCGGCCTCGACGAGGGCGACGGGCGCCTCGACGACGGCCTCGATGACGACCGGGGCCGGGGCCTCGGGGGCGGCCTCGATGACGACCGGGGCGGGGGCCACGGGGGCGGCCTCGGGTCGGCGGGCCTCGACGCGGGCCTCGGGCCTCGGGGGCTCCGGGGTGATGGCCCTCGGCGCGGGGGAGCTGGCGACCACGGGCGGGGCGACGGGGGGCGCAGGCACGAGGCGGGCGACGGCGCGGCGGGCGATGACGCGATCGAGGAGGGACTCGAGGCGGGCGATGACGTCGGAGCTCATGCGGAGGCACCTCCCAGGAGGGTCGCGAGGATCTGCGGTCCGGCGTCGCCGCGGGCGGCGCGCTCGCGGACGAGGGCGCACGCGGCGTCGGCGCCGAGGAAGAGGGTGAGGCCGTCGGCGTGGGTGGAGAGCACGGCGGCGTGGGTCGGCACGCCCGTGACGTCGCTGACGACCTTCGCGACCAGGGTGGTGGCGAAGCGGTGGAAGCTGGCGTCGGTGGCGGGGGGGAAGTTCCAGAGGAGGGTGAGGGCGTCGCCGAAGCGCTCGAAGCCGCAGGTGCCGAAGCCCCGCTGGCCCAGGGCGAGCGCGATGCTGTACGCGACCTCCTCGGGCGTCGGGTCGGCGGTGCCGTCGAGGATCATCGCCGCGTCCTTGGCGACGCTCTCCGCGAGGGACTTCGCCAGGGGGTCGACCCCGTCTCCGAGGGCCGCGATGGCGCGGGCGAGCCAGGTCGCGGGCACCGCCACGGCGCGAGCGAGCGACGGGGTCTTGAGCTCGATGCGGCCGTGGGCGAGGTCCACCGTCACGGCGCTCGCCAGGGGATGCAGTCGGGTTGCCATCGGGCCGGGACGATCGCACACCGCCCGCGAGGCCCGCAAATACCTTGGAACCTCCGACCCCGCTGGCACACTCACCCGTGATGGCCCTCCCTCGCACCGCGCTGGCGCTCGCGCTCGCTCTCGTCACCCGCGCGGCGACGGCGCAGTCCCCGCGGGAGATTCCCCGCTGGCCCGAGCGCGCGTGGGGTCAGCCCATCCCGGTGGACGGCGTGCGACCGACGGGGGAGGTGGGCGTGCTGCGCTCGTGGCGCGCGCCCGTCGACGTGCACGTGATGGCGGGCGCGAGCGCGGCGGACGCGGAGGCCGTGCTCGCCGACGCGGAGGCGGTGATGGACGCGCTGGAGCGTCGGACGGGCATCGCGCTGCCGCTGCCCGACGGCGACCGCGGGGGCACACCGTCCTTCGACCTCTACCTCGGCGCGCAGGTCGGCCCGGGCCCCGCGGTGGTCGACAGGCTCTCCTTCACGGGGATGTGGGATCGAGCAACGGCCTTCGGGTGCGTGGGCGTCATCGCCGACCCGGCGGCGCGGCGGCGCGCGGTGGCGCAGGCCATCGCGGAGGCGTGCGTGTACGGCGCGAAGGCCGACCACCCCATCGGGTTCGTGCGGGCGATGGGCGCGAGCCTCGCGCGGCGGGCGACGGGCGGCGAGCTCGACCCCGACGACGTGCGGGCCTTCCAGCTCGAGCCGACGCGGGCGTGGTGGTCGGACGACGCGCGCTCGCCCGCGGCGCACCGCGGGGCGGCGGTGGTGCTCGACGCGATGGCCGAGCGCTGGGACGACGAGCGCGGCACCTTCCTGCGCGGCCTGCTCGAGGCGCCGGTGCAGCGCTCCCCGCCGGGGTCGCCGCGCTTCTGGAACGAGCCCGACGTGATGGAGGTGCTGCGGCGGGTGACGCGCGACGAGCCCCGGGGCTTCTGGGGCTCGCTCGTGGCGACGGCGGGCGCGCGCATGGTGGGCGATCCGTCGCTCGTGGCGGCGCCTGCGCGCACGGCGCCCTGGGGCTCGCTCCCCGCCTGGGTGACCGTGACGGGCGTCGCGCCGACGGGTCACGCCGCGATGGCGCTCGACCTGGGCGACGCGCCGCTGCGCCCCGCGGTGGGGGTGTGGGTGCACGCGTCGCCGTACCACCGCTGGATGGCCTCGGTGCTGCGCCTCGACCGCGCGGGCCGGCTGCTCGGCACGGTGGACTCGGAGCTCATCTCGACGGGCGAGTGGTCGGCGCGGGTCGACGCGCTGGAGGGCGTGGCGAAGCTGGTGCTGGTGGTGGTGAGCGCGGGCGACGAGCGGCTCGACCCCGACGGCGAGCCCATCCGCGACGGCTGGGTGGCGATGAACCTCGGGCCCATCTGACCCGCGCGGGTCACCGCACGCAGACGATGACCTGCGAGCCGATGAAGCCCGCGCTGCTGTCGACCTGCACGCGCAGCGGGGCGCCGCTGTAGCCGCCCGGGCACGAGCAGCCCCCGGTGACGGGGTTGGCCGCGCGGCACCCGACGCCGCCCGGCACGGCGTCGTCGACCTGGAAGGCGCCGCCGAGCCCTGGCCGCGGGCCGCTGCCGGCGATGCAGAGCGAGGGGTTCGACCCGATGAGCCCGCGGCTGGTGTCCGCCAGCGTGCGAAACCCGATGCGGGTGTACCCGCCCGGGCACGAGCACCCGCCCGTGTACGGGTTGGCCGCGCGGCACCCGAGGCCCCCGGGCACCCCGTCGTCCGACTGGAACCCACCGCCGAACTCCCCCAGCGCCGACGCCCCGCAGAAGGTCGCCAGCGCCCCCACCTGCGTCCCGCGCCCGCGGCAGTCGTTGATCACCCGCCAGTTGAAGGTCGTCGCGAATCCCCCGGGGCACCCGCAGGTGCCCGTGAAGGGGTTGCTGTTGTTGCACGCCACGCAGCCCGGGTCGCTCGCCTCGAAGGCCCCGCCGTAGCTCTGGCACGCGCCCTCGCGGCACACCCCCGACGGGCACCGCGTGCCGCAGCCGCCGCAGTTGTTGGCGTCGGTCTGGGTGTTCACCTCGCAGCCGTCCCCCGCGGCGCCGTTGCAGTTGGCGTAGCCCCCCGCGCAGGTCACCACCGTGCACGCCCCCGCGCCGCAGCCCGCCACCGCCGTGTTGGGCAGCGAGCACGCCCGCCCGCACACGCCGCAGTTGCGCGGGTCGCCGCTCACGTTGACCTCGCACCCGTTGCCCGCCGCGCCGTCGCAGTCGGCGAAGCCGCCGTTGCAGCCCGCCACCGCGCACCGCCCGCCCGCGCAGGCCGGGGTCGCGTTGGCCAGGGCGCACGCGTTGCCGCACGCGCCGCACGCGCCCACGGTGCTCTGGGTGTTCACCTCGCAGCCGTTGGCCGCGTTGCCGTCGCAGTCCGCGAAGCCGTCGTTGCAGCGCGCGATGGTGCAGCTCCCGCCCGCGCAGCCCGGCGTCGCGTTGGGCAGCGAGCACGCCCGCCCGCAGCTCCCGCACGAGCCCACCGCGGTGTTGAGGTTCACCTCGCAGCCGTCCGCCGCGCTCGCGTTGCAGTCGCCGAAGCCCGCCGCGCAGGCCGCCACGGTGCAGCGCCCGCCCGCGCAGCCCGCCGTGGCGTTGGCCGCGTCGCACGCCGTCCCGCACCCGCCGCAGTGGCGCGGGTCCGTCGTCAGGTCGACCTCGCAGCCGTTGGCCGGCGCCCCGTCGCAGTCGCCGCGGCCCGCGGTGCAGGTCGCCAGGCCGCACACGCCCGCCACGCACGCCGGCGACCCGCCGCTCACCATGCACACCATCCCGCAGGCGGCGCAGTGGCTGGGGTCGCTGCGCAGGTTCACCTCGCAGCCGTTGGCGGGGTTGGCGTCGCAGTCGGCGAAGCCCTCGTCGCAGCGCGCGACCGCGCACGCGCCCGCCGCGCAGGTGCCCGTCGCGTTGGGCGGGTCGCACGCACGCCCGCACGCCCCGCAGTGGGCGGCGCTCGTCCGCAGGTCGGCCTCGCAGCCGTCGCTCTCGACGCTGTTGCAGTCCTGGAAGCCCATCACGCAGGACGTCACGCAGGCGCCCGCGAGGCAGCCCGGGAAGGCGTTCGCGCGCTCCTCGCACGCGCGCCCGCAGCCGCCGCAGTGGCCGGTGTCGCGGCGCACGTTGGTCTCGCAGCCGTCCGTCGGGTTGAGGTTGCAGTCGCCGAAGCCCGTCGCGCACGCGGCGATGGCGCAGGCCCCGGCCACGCACGCGGGCGTGCCGTTGGGCGGGTTGCACACCGTCGCGCACGAGCCGCAGTGCGTGAGGTCGCTGCGCAGGTCGACCTCGCAGCCGTTGGCGGCGTTGGCGTCGCAGTCCGCGAAGCCCGCGGCGCAGGTGAAGCCGCAGGCCCCCGCGGCGCAGGTCGCGGTGGCGTTGGCGGGCGCCGCGCACCCCGCCCCGCAGGCGCCGCAGTGGGCGACCGCGGTGAGGGTGTTGGTCTCGCAGCCGTTGGCGTTGTCGCCGTCGCAGTTGCCGAAGGGCGACGCGCACGCGCCGACGGTGCAGTTGCCGTTGAGGCACAGCGCCGACCCGTTGGGCACGGCGCAGCGGCGGTCGCACGCGCCGCAGTGGGCGACGTTGGCGAGCGGGTCGACGCAGGCGCCGGCGCAGCAGGTCTGGCCCGAGGGGCACGGGCTGTCGGCGGTGCAGCCGGTGACGCAGAGGTTGCCCACGCAGAGGGTTCCGGCGGGGCAGTCGGGGTTGCCGAGGCACGCGACGCAGGTGCGGGACACGCGGTCGCAGCGGCGCCCGGGGCCCACGCCGCCGTCCGCGGAGGAGGCGCCGCTGTCGCCGGGGGTAGGCCCGGAGCACGACAGGTCGTCGCGGCAGCCGGGGACGCAGGTGCGGCTGGCGTCGTCGCAGTAGCGCCCGTCGGGGCACAGGTCGCTCGCGGCGGTGCACGCCACACATCGGCCGCTGGCGGTGTCGCAGGCCGGACCGCCCGGGTCGCCCGCGCAGTCGGCGTTGGCGGCGCAGCGCGAGGGCACGTCGGCGTCGAGGGCGGGCGCGTCGGCGTCGAGGGCGGGCGCGTCGGCGGGGGCGTCCATGGTGGAGGCCTCGGGCGCGTCGATGGCGGAGGCGTCGGGCTTGTCGGCGACGGTGGCGTCGAGGGCGACGTCCCCGGGCGGGCCAGCGTCGAGGGCACCGCCGACGACGGAGAGGCCCGTCGAGCAGCCGGCGGCGAGCGCGGCGAGGAGGGCGACGACCAGGAGCGGCTTCACGGCGGTCATGGACCGCCACCGTATCAGAGTGACGGGCGCTGCCGGGAGCGACGCCGGGGCGCTACCGGGCGGGGGCGCTGCGCACGCGCCAGTACTCGACGGCGGCGGTGTCGGGGAAGTCGGCGGTCACGTCGATGGTGGGGACGATGCGCCACGCCTGGAGGTGGCCGAAGCCGTTCTTGGTGAAGACGTATCCGGCGATCAGGACGCTCGCGGCGTGGATGGCGCGCTGGTTCTGGTCGCGCAGCACCATGACGTCCCCGAAGTAGTGGGGGCCCGACACGCGCTCGAAGAAGCCGAGCAGCCCGGCCTCGAGCGCGGCGTCGTCGGTGACGGGCCCCGGCGCCTGGTCGACGAAGCGCAGGGCCGTCCAGAAGCAGTTGGTCCAGTCTTCCTCGCGGGTGGGGAAGGTGTCGAGGCGCTGCTGGGCCCACGCCGGGAGCAGCATGGCGAGGGGGACCGTCCTCGCGCCGGAGGCCGCCGCCGCGCGCAGGGTGGCGGCCACCGCCGGGCGTCGGTCGGGGCCGAACTCCGCCAGCGCGCGCTCGATGCTCCCCGGCTCGCGGACCCGGATGTTCACCGCGTGGCTCGGGCGGCTCAGCATCGTGCGGACGAAGTCGTTGCACTCCGCGCGGCCCGCGAGGTGCGCGCAGACCGTCCCCAGGTCGGAGTAGGTGGGGGTGCCGTTCTGGCTCCAGGTGAGGGCGTCGAGCCAGCGGCCCGCGCCGGGCGGCAGCGAGGGGATGGCGCTGAAGGGCCCGCGCTCGGGTGGCCGGTGGAAGGCGTCGTCGGCCTGGGGGTTGCCGGGGATGTCCGCGAGCACGCTGTACAGTCGGCTGCGGGCCTCGGGGGAGAGGGCCGCCACGCCCTCGACGGTCGGCCGGAGGGAGCACCCCGAGGCGTCGCACTGCAGCGCCTCGGCCGCGCCCGGAAGGTCACGCAGCAGCGCCAGGGCGGTCTCCCGGGTGTACCTCGGCAGCATCCAGCGACGCGGGATGGTCCAGTCGCGGATGGTGATGTACTCCTCCGGGAGGCGCACCGTGTGGGGCTCGATGATGAGGTCGTCGGGCCGGAGTCGGGGCGCGGACTCGGCCAGCGTCGCGGGGTGGGACCCTGGCCTCAGACCACCGCGCGCGACCGCCACGACCGCCACGAGGGCGAGCGTGCTCAGCGCGCCGATGAGCTTCCACGGGAGCTTGCGGCCGACCGCAGGCGCAACAGGGGCCGGGGGGCGTTCGACCGCGATCGGTCGGCGATACTGTCGACGCTTCGTCATGGCGGGGGAGGGCACGATCGGTGGGTGACTAATTGCCACACGCTGGAAGGAAAGCGAGTTCCGTTCCATGGATGTCACAATCGCGAATGCCACGACCTGGGACGCCATCGGGGTGATGGCGGTAGGTGCTGGCGGGCCGCAAGAAACACCAGCCCGGCGGGTATTTGCGTGAGGCAAAATGTCCGTAGGCCGCCCCGTCCGACGCTCCCGGGGCCAGATGGGGGGGGGCTCAGGCGAGTTCGCGGAGGGCGTCGCGGGTGATCCACGCGAGGCGCTCGGCGACGGGGGTGAGCGAGCCGCGGCGCAGGGCCTTGCCGTCGATGCGCCAGGACACCGTGACGCCCACCGGGCCGGGCGATCGGGTGAGCCGCGCCTCCCGGGGCTTCTTGCCTTCGAGCAGCACCGACCAGCCCGGGTGACCCGGGAGCGCGCCGTCGGCGTATGAGGGCCACAGGGTGACGAGGGCCGTGCGCGGGGCCCGACCTGACAGCACCGCGAGGGAGTCTCCGTCGCCCGTGTACGCCGCGCTCATGCCCAGCTCGACCTTGCCGGGTAGCGCGACGGGGGCGGCCGAGGTCGTGAGCCCGGAGCCCAGGTCGAGCTCCTGGAGCGAGCCCGTGTACTTCGCCCCGGCGGGCTGCCGGCCTGCCAGCACCGCGCGCTCGCGGTCGGGGTGCACGTCCACGGTGGCCTGCGCGCCGAGGCGGCCCGCGGAGTCGTCGGGCTCGGCGTCACGGCGGGAGTCGTAGAGCACCATCCCCCGCGCGGCGTCGACCAGGGCGAGGTCGCCGCGGTCGCGCACCGTCCCGAGGCCGAAGGTCGATTGCAGCAGCAGCCGCGACGGGTCGGTGAACACCACGGACTCCACTGCGTCACCCGACGAGCAGACCTTCCGCGGCACGCCTCCCGACCAGGGAACCATCCACAACGATCCGGCGCCCTTGCGGGGCATGTCCGCAGAGAAGGGCGTGCCGAGCCACACCGCGACGAGGTCGCCGTCGGGGGAGAGCGTGGCGACCGCGGGGCGCACGTGCGGCAGCCGGGGGAGGGCGGTCCAGGTGTCGGGCTCGACGGCGGCGACCACGGCGAGGTCGGGGAGCGAGAGGGCGTAGGCCGAGCGCTGGCGGACGTTCTCTCGCAGGCCGCCGGGCCAGCGGCCCGGGGTGACCAGGGCGCGCGCGGCGCACTCGTCGGGGTGGCGCGTGGCGCTCAGCGAGATGCGGGCCCGAGCGCGGGTGAGGCCGGGGAGGGAGGTGGTGCCCAGCACGCCGCCGTCGGGGACGGAGTGCAGCACGGCGCGAGAGCCGAGGTCGGCCGCCCGAACGACCAGCAGGTGCTCGCTCGAAGGCCACGCGAGCGCGAGCACCTCGCGGCCGCGGATGGTGAGCGCCTCGCGGCCGTCCTCGTGGTCGTACACGCGCAGCACCGTCTGCCCGTCGAGGTCGACCGGGTCGGTGGCGGCGAGCCAGCGGCCGTCGGGGCTCCACTGCCACTGCGAGACGTCCCGTTGCAACACCCGCAGCCCGGGGGCGGGGCCGTCCACGATCGCGCTGTCCGTCATCGCCGACCACCATAGTTCGCCGCGGCGCCCAGGGCCCCCAGGAAGTGAGGACATATCCTGTCCAACGGTCTGTGGACCTGCTCGCGCGCGCGGACTAGAACGGGACCGTCATGGGCCTGAACCAACCCGAGCTCTTCGCCCCGACGCCGCACGCCGCGCCGGCGCTCTACGTCGAGGTGGCGGTCCCGCTGCCGCTCCGCAACGGGCTCACCTACGCGGTCCCAGCGGGGATGGAGAAGCACGTGGCGCCGGGGGTGCGCGTGGTGGTCCCGGTGAGCGGCCAGCGGGTGGTGGGCTACGTGCTCTCGGTGTCGAAGACGGCGCCCGAGGAGGTCGACCCGGGCAAGCTCAAGCCCATCTTCCACCTGCTCGAGGCCGAGCCGGTGTTCGGTGAAGACCTCCTGAAATTTCTTCGCGAGGCGGCCGACTACTACCTGCACCCCATCGGCGAGGTGCTGCGCTCGGCGGCGCCCGCGGTCGAGCGGCGCAGGCGCGACGGCGACGACCCCCGGGGCAGCGGGCTGGTGAAGGCCTCGCTCAAGGCGCGCTGGGCGAAGGTGCGCGAGGAGACCTTCGTGGCCCTCACGCCCGAGTACCTGGCGGCGAAGCCCAAGCTGCGGGGCGACCGGCAGGCCGAGGTGGCGGCGATGCTGGAGTCGCGCGGCGAGGTCTCGATGGCCGAGCTGCGGCAGCAGGTGAAGGGCGCGCGGGCGGCGGTGGAGTCGCTGAAGGCGCGCGGGGCGGTGGCGCTCACGCTGCGGGAGATCCCCGACGATCCCTTCTTCGGGGCGCCGGTGCCGAAGGACGTTCCGCCGAAGCTGACGAAGGCCCAGGACGACGCGGTGACGGCCATCGTGGGGGCGGTCACGCGGCACGAGCGGCAGACCTTCATGCTCCACGGGGTGACCGGGTCGGGGAAGACCGAGGTGTACCTCCACGCCATCGAGTCGGCGCAGAAGGCGGGCCGCGGGGCGCTGCTGCTGCTGCCCGAGATCGCGCTCACGCCGCAGCTGGTGGCGCGCTACCGGGCGCGCTTCGGCGACAACCTCGCGGTGATGCACTCCGGGCTGAAGGATCAAGACCGTCACGCGATGTGGAAGAAGCTCCACCGCGGGGAGTGCCACGTGGTGATCGGCGCCCGCAGCGCGGTCTTCGCGCCGGTGCGCGACCTCGGGCTCATCGTGGTCGACGAGGAGCACGACGGGTCCTTCAAGCAGGACGACCACTTCCGCTACCACGGCCGCGACCTGGCGCTGCTGCGGGCGCACCGCGCGGGCGTGCCCTGCGTGCTGGGCAGCGCGACGCCGTCGGTGGAGAGCTACCACGCGGCGCTGGAGGGTCGGTACCAGCTGCTGCACCTGCCCGACCGGCCGACGGCGGCGCTGCTCCCCTCGGTGGAGATCGTCGACCTGAAGCGGGTGGGGCCGCGCGGCCCGACGGGGCACGAGCTGCTGTCGCTGCCGATGGTGCGCGCCATCGACGCCACGCTGAAGCGCAAGGAGCAGGTGATCCTCTTCCTCAACCGCCGGGGCTTCGCGCCGACGGTGAAGTGCGTGCGCTGCGCCGAGGCGATGGAGTGCCCGTCGTGCAGCGTGGCGCTGGTGCTGCACCGCCGCGAGGGGGCGCTGCGCTGCCACTACTGCGACTTCAAGGTCCCCTTCACCAACGTGTGCATCAAGTGCGGGTGCGTGGACATCCAGCTCCTGGGGGTCGGCACGGAGAAGCTGGAGCGGGCGCTGATAGACTCCTTCCCCGCGGCGCGCATCGGCCGGCTCGACCGCGACGTCGCCAGCGGGATGGGCACCGAGGCGGTGCTGGAGAAGCTGCGCACGGGCGAGCTCGACGTGCTGGTGGGCACGCAGATGGTGACCAAGGGGCACGACATGCCGCGGGTGACCCTGGTGGGGGTCATCACGGCCGACGCGGCGCTGGCGTTTCCGGACTTCCGCTCGGCCGAGCGCACCTTCCAGCTGCTGGCCCAGGTGGCGGGCCGCGCGGGGCGGAGAGAACTGCCGGGGCACGTGGTGATCCAGTCGTTCCAGCCCGAGCACCCGGTGCTGCAGCGGGCGAAGGCGCACGACTTCGAAGGGTTCTTCGACGACGAGATCGGGGCGCGGCGCGAGCTGGGCTATCCCCCCTTCGGCCGGCTGGCGGCGCTGAAGCTCGACGGCCCCGACGAGGAGAAGCTCCAGGAGATGGCGCGGCGCATCGACTCCTTCCTGCGGGCGCTGCCCGACGTGGTGGGCGGGAAGGTGAAGGTGCTCGGCCCGGCGCCGTCGCCCATCGAGCGCCTGCGGGGCCGGTGGCGGATGCAGTCGCTGCTGCGCTGCCCCGAGCGGCCGCCGCTGCGCCGGGTGCTGCTGCGCATGGTCGACGAGATGGAGGCGTTTACCCGCGATGGTATTCGCGTGGCCATCGACGTCGACCCGGTGCAGATGCTGTAAGGGCCCCTCATTCCAACTGGGTGTCAAACTTGCCGCTTTGGCGGCCGCCCGTTGGTGGGACACGCCGCCTGTTTGACGCTGGGGTTCGCGCGTTGGCGCTCACCCCAGGCTATCGCACGAGGGCGCCCCCGCAGTCGCGGGGGCTTTCGGACCGACACTCGATGGACCTTCCGGAAGGCCGGGCAGACAAGGCGGACGCACTCGAAGTGATGTTCCTGTTCGAAAGCCCCCGCGACTGCGGGGGCGCCCTCGTGCGATAGCCTGGGGTGAGCGCCAACGCGCGAACCCCAGCGTCAAACAGGCGGCGTGTCTCACC
>JAUSAZ010000213.1 GCA_030652255.1 Myxococcales bacterium
AGGCCGGGCAGACAAGGCGGACGCACTCGAAGTGATGTTCCTGTTCGAAAGCCCCCGCGACTGCGGGGGCGCCCTCGTGCGATAGCCTGGGGTGAGCGCCAACGCGCGAACCCCAGCGTCAAACAGGCGGCGTGTCTCACCAACGGGTGGCCGCCAAAGCGGCAACACGGACACCCGGTTGGTATGAGCCCCTCGGAGGGATGCCCCGTGCGCGGATAGACTCCGCCGCATGACGCTGCTCTACAACGAACTCTCCGGGTGGTACCGGATGCTCACGCCGGTGGAGGAGTACGCCGAGGAGGCGGAGGTCTACCGCGGCACCTTCGAGGCCGCGCTCGCCGGCTCCGCCGCCCCGCGCACGCTGCTCGAGCTCGGCTGCGGCGCGGGCCACAACGCCTTCTACCTGAAGGCCGCGTTTCGCTGCACGCTCACCGACCTCTCGCCCGACATGCTCGCCCTCAGCCGCGCGCTCAACCCGGAGTGCGAGCACGCCGAGGGGGACATGCGCGCGCTGCGCCTCGGCCGCACCTTCGACGCCGTCTTCGTGCACGACGCGGTCACGTACATGCTCACCGAGGACGACCTGCGCGCGGCGGCCGCGACAGCCTTCGTGCACACCCGCCCCGGCGGCGTCGCGATCTTCCAGGCCGACGTGGTGAAGGAGACCTTCGAGGAGGACACCGAGTACATCAGCGGCGCCGACGGCGACCGGGCGATGCGCTGCACCATGTGGTCGTGGGACCCGGACCCGGACGACACCACGTGCTGCACGGAGTTCGGCTTCCTGCTGAGGGAAAATGGGGAGGTGCGCGCGGTGCTCGACCGCCATGTGGAGGGGCTCTTCCCCGAGGCGGCCTGGGAACGGGTGCTGGCCGAGGCGGGCTTCGTGGTCACGCCCCGGCAGCAGCCGCCGACAGGCGGGGAGATGTTCGTCTGCCGACGGCCCGGGTGAGCTGACGCCGGGCTCATCGTTGCTCTCATCGTGCGTAGAGCGCTTGCAGGCTGGGGTTCCGCGCGTTGGCGCGTCACCCCAGCCTGCAAGCGCCCTGCGCACGATGAGAGCAACGATGAGGACGCCGGGGGGGGCCGGGGTTTAGCCCAGGAAGGCCGCGAGCTCGTCGGCGCCGCCGATGTACCGGCCGTCGACGAAGACCTGCGGGGTGGTGCCCTTGCCGCTCACGGCGTGCAGGCGCCGCGGCGTGGCGGGGATCTCCTCGTAGGCCCAGCCCTTCGCTTCGAGCATCCGCTTCGCGCGGGCGCAGTGGCTGCAACCGGGCTTGCCGAAGAGGATCACGTCGTGCGGCGCCTCGCCCTTGGGGTCGAGGTACCGGAGCATGGTGTCCGCGTCGGAGACCTCGAAGGGGTCGCCGTCCTTCTCGGGCTCGATGAACATCTTCTGGATGACCCCGTCGTCGACCAGCATGGAGTAGCGCCACGAGCGCCGCCCGAAGCCCAGGTTGGCCTTGTCCACCAGCATCCCCATCTTCTCGGTGAACTCCCCGTTGCCGTCGGGCAGGAACCTCACCTGGTCGGCGTGCTGGCTCCTCGCCCACTCGTCCATCACGAACGCGTCGTTGACCGAGACGCACACCACCTCGTCGACGCCCCGCGCCCGCAGCGCCGGGACGAGCTCGCTGTAGCGCGGCACGTGGCTGCTCGAGCACGTCGGCGTGAAGGCGCCCGGCAGCGCGAACACCACCACCTTCCGGCCCGCGAACACCTCCGCGGTGGTGACGTCCTTCCAGGTCCCGTCCACCCGGGTGCGAAACGTCACCTCGGGAACCCGCTGTCCTTCGTTGTTCTTCATGGTCTTCCTCGTCTCCTTCTTCTTCGTCGTCACGCCTGTCGCGCGGACAGGATCCTGGCCTGGGCGTCTCGGAGGGCGGTGCGCAGCCCCTCCTCGATCACCGGGTGATAGAACGGCATCGATAACATCTGTTCCACCGTCAGCCCCTGCTGGTGCGACCACGCCAGCAGGTGGGCGATGTGCTCCGCGCGGGGCCCCGCCATCTCGGCCCCCAGCAGTCGACCCGTCGAGCGGTCGGCGTACACCCGCAGCAGCCCGCGGTTCTGGAGCATCACCCGGCTGCGCCCCTGGTCGGCGAAGCTCACCTCGCCGATCACCGGGTCGCCGCTCGCGCGCAGCGTCGCCAGCGAGGCCCCCACCACCGCGAGCTGCGGCTCGGAGAAGGTAACAGCCAGCAGCGAGCGGCGCGCCCCCGGGGTGACGGCGGGGTAGCGCGCGGCGTTCTCCCCCGCGATGCGCCCCTCGTCGGCGGCCTCGTGCAGCAGCGGCACGTCGTCGCTCACGTCGCCCGCGAAGAACACCGCCGCCCCGTCGCACTGCATCGTGTGCCGGTCGACCCGGGCCCTGCCCCGCGCGTCGAGCGTGACCCCGCTCTGGTCGAGCCCCAGCCCGGCGAGGTTGGGCCGCCGCCCCGCCGCCACGAGCACGTACTCGAAGCGCTCGGTGCGCCGCTCGCCGCGCTCGTCGTCGAAGTCCACCTCGACGGCGTCGCCCACGCGCCGCAGGCCGTGCACCGTGGCGTCGGGGTCGATGGGCAGCTCCTCGCGCAGGGCGTCGAGGGCGCTGGCGCGCACGGCCGGGTCGGTGAGCGGCCCCACGGCGCCGCCGCGGCCGAACATCCGGACGCGCACCCCGAGCCGGTGCAGCGCCTGCCCGAGCTCGATGCCGATGACCCCCACCCCGAAGACCGCCACCGAGGCCGGGAGGGAGCGCCACCCGAAGACGTCGTCGTTGATCACCCGCCGGTCGCCGAGGCCGTCGAACATCGGCGGCAGCACGGGCGACGAGCCCGTCGCGACCACCACCGCGCGCGCCTCCACCCGGACGCCGTCCACGTCGAGCACCCCGGGGGCGACGAAGCGGGCCCGGCCGTGCAGCCGGTCGGCCTGGGGGATGCGCTCGACCCCGTCGAGGACGAAGCCCACGAAGCGGTCGCGCTCGCGGCGCACCCGCTCCATCACCGCGGCGCCGTCGACCTCGACCCGGGCGCGCACCCCGAGGGGACCGGCCTCCCGGGCGTGGTGCGCCGCCTCCGCCGCGGCGATGAGCAGCTTGCTCGGCATGCACCCGACGCGGGCGCAGGTGGTGCCGTGGGCGCCGGCCTCGATCATCACCACCCTCGGCGTGACCGCCGCCGCCGCGCGGTAGGCCGCGAGGCCCGCCGTGCCGGCGCCGATCACCGCCACATCGACCGATCGGACGCCCTCGTGGGTCAGGTCTCGCATGCTCTGGTCTCCGCCTTCCGACTCCAAACCCCGGCACCCGAAGCGGGGCCGGTGACAGGGATGGAGCATGGGGGCAGAGGGGTGATCGATCCAATACGAAGAAACGATGGTAGTGATAGCCCATGGCGATCAGCGACCTGAGCCTCCGGCAGCTCCAGTACGCGGTGGCGGTGGCGGACACGCTGGGGTTCCGTCGGGCGGCGGAGCGCTGCGCGGTGTCGCAGCCGACGCTGAGCGCGCAGGTGCAGCAGCTGGAGGAGGTGCTCGGGGTGAAGCTCTTCGAGCGCGACCGGCGGCGGGTGCTGCTCACCGCCGCGGGCGAGGACGTGGTGGCCCGCGCCCGCCGGGTGCTCGTCGAGACCGAAGACCTCCTGGCGGCGGCGACGCGCTCGCGGGACCCGTACCGCGGCACCTTCCGGGTGGGGGTGATCCCGACCATCGCGCCGTACCTGCTCCCGGAGGTGTCGCGGGTGATGGCCGCGCGCTTCCCCGCGCTGCGCCTGGTGTACCGCGAGGAGAAGACCCACGAGGTGGTGCGCGACCTGCGGGCCGGGGCGCTCGACGCCGCGATCGTGGCGCTGGAGTCCGAGCTCGGTGAGCTCGACCACGCGCTCGTGCGGCGCGACCGCTTCGTCGTGGCGCTGCCCCGCGGGCACCGGCTCACGCTCCGCAAGCGGCTCACGCTCGCCGACCTGGAGAGCGAGCAGGTGCTGCTGCTCGACGACGGCCACTGCCTCCGGGCGCAGGCCCTCGCGCTCTGCGCCCGCGGCGGCGCGCGGGAGGCCGACCTGCGCGCCACCAGCCTCGCGACGCTGGTGCAGATGGTGGCCGCGGGGGGCGCGGTCACGCTGCTGCCCGAGCTCGCGCTGGCGGTGGAGAACCGCGGCGAGCAGCTGGAGGTGCGCCCGCTCGGGGCGCCGTCGCCGTCGCGCACCATCGTGCTGGCGTGGCGCCCGCGCTCGCCCTTCGCCGCCGCCTTCCGGCGCATCGCGGCGGCGCTGCGGGCGGCGTAGGGCGCCGTCGCCGTCACGACGTGCTTGCGCGCGGGTGACCGATCGCGCCAAGGTGCTTCCCATGCCGACCCCGACCCGGAGCAGGCGCCCGACGAAGACCACGGCCGCGAAGAAGGCCACCACCGGGAAGCCGAAGAAGACCGCGGCGAAGAGCGCGCCGGCGAAGATCGCCCCGGCGGCGAAGAAGCCCGCCGTGAAGAAGCCCGCGGTGGTGAAGGCGGGCCTGCGCATGAGCGAGAACGACCGCTGCGCCTCGGTGGCGCGGATGTTACAGCGCGCGCTGCGGCGGCACCCGAAGCTCAAGGGCGTGCGGGTGGTGGCGAAGGCCGCGCGGCTGTCGTTCTTCGAGGTGCCCGAGGAGAGCGTCGAGGCCTTCGCGACCATCCTCGAGCGGATGTGGTCGAGGATCCGGCGGTACGTGGAGTGAGCGACGAGCTCGGCGCCCTGCGCGACCGGCTGCGCGCCAGCCTGGCGCCGGCGGGCGCCGGGGCGGCGGGGCGGCTCGTGGGGGTGCGGGGCCTGGCCCTGGAGGCCGACGTGCCGGGGGCGCGGGTGGGCGAGGTGGTCGAGGTGGCGCGGGCCGAGGGTCCGCCCTTGCGGGCCGAGGTGGTGGGCTTCGACGCGTCGCGGGCGGTGCTGCTGCCGCTGGGCCACGCCCGGGGCCTCGGGGCCGACGACCGGGTGCACCGCACCGGCGCGGCGCTGAGCGTGGCCTGCGGGGCGGGGCTGCGGGGGCGGGTGCTCGACGGCCTGGGAGAGCCCATCGACGGCGCCGGGCCGGTGCTGGGCGCGACGGTGCGCCGCGAGGTGGACGCGTCGCCGCCGGAGGCGCTCACCCGGCGGCGGGTGCGCGAGGCGCTGCCGCTGGGGGTGCGGGTGATCGACGGGCTGCTCACGGTGGCGGCGGGGCAGCGGGTGGGGCTTTTCGCGGGCTCGGGGGTGGGCAAGAGCGCGCTGCTGGGTCAGGTGGTGCGGCGCGCCTCGGCGGACGTGGTGGTGGTCGCGCTGGTGGGCGAGCGCGGCCGCGAGGTGCGGGAGTTCTGGGAGGACCACGTCGGCGACGCCCGGGGCCGCGCGGTGCTGGTGGTGGCGACGAGCGACGAGCCCGCCCTCCTGCGCCTGCGGGCGGCCTTCGTGGCGACCACCGTGGCGGAGCACTTCCGCGACGAGGGCGCGCGGGTGCTGCTGGTGATGGACTCGCTCACCCGCGTGGCGCGGGCGCAGCGCGAGGTGGGCCTCGCGGCGGGCGAGCCCGGGGTGCGCCGGGGATTACCGCCCAGCGTATTCGCGCTGCTGCCGCGGCTGCTGGAGCGGGCGGGCCCCGGGGCGGGGGCGGGCACCATCACGGCGCTGTACACGGTGCTGGTGGAGGGCGGCGACCTCGACGAGCCCATCGCCGACGAGGCGCGGGGGCTGCTCGACGGGCACGTGGTGCTCGACCGGGCGATCGCGGCGCGGGGGCGCTACCCCGCGGTGGACGTGCTGGCGTCCGTGTCGCGGGTGATGGACGCGGTGGTGGACGAGGGGCACCGCGCGGCGGCGCAGCGGGTGCGGGCGCTGCTGGCGGCCTACGAGGCGCGGCGCGACCTCATCGCGCTGGGCGCGTACCGCGCGGGCACGGAGCCCACGACGGACGCGGCCATCGGGCGGATGGAGGCCCTGGAGGCCTTCCTGCGGCAGGGGAGGGGGGAGGCGGCGGCCTGGGAGGAGACGGTCGCGGCCGTGCGGGCGCTGGGTCGGTAGAGGGAGCTGGTGGAGGGTCAGTGGTAGGTGAGCGTGCCGACGAGGGCGCCGCCGCCGCTGGAGACGTCCTCGACGGCGCCGCGGGTGGTCACCTCGTTGCGGTGGAAGAAGCCCTGCGCGCCGACGCCGAAGCGCCAGCCCGACGACACCTCGAACTGCTTGCCCACCATGACGTTGAGCGCGACGCCGGGGGCGGCCCGCGCGACGACCACGATGTCCCCGGCGGTGGACTGGATGTCGAGGCCCGCCACGCCGACGGAGACGCTGACGAAGGCGTGGACGGGGGCGCACACCCAGGTGAGCCCGAGGCCCCGGCCGACGCTCCATGGGGTGTTGCCGCGGGCGGCGGTGGCCGCCCCGAAGGGGCTGGTGCCCGACGGGTTGAAGGCCGCGCCGCTCCAGAGGGTGGCGTGCACCGCGAGGTTGGGCACGACGTACCAGCCGGCGGCGAGGTGCGCGGCGAAGCCCACGCCGGAGAGCTGGAGCGGGCTGTCGTCGCCGCGCACGGCCTGGTAGCCGACGCCGATGGCCGCCCGGAGCATCAGGCCCGCGTGGTCGTGCTCGCCCGGCGGGGGGTCGGCGCGCGCGGACCCGGCGGCCAGGGCGCAGGGCGCGGCGAGGGCGAGCGCGAGCAGGCGGCGTCGGGGGGGCATCGGGCGCAACGTAGAGCGAAGCCCCCCAGGCCCGCGACGGGCATCGGGAACAACCCGCCGCCCGTTGACGTTGCCCCGTTCGCCGTGGTGTCTCCGCCCCCTGTCATGCGTCGCGTCGCCCCCGTCCTCGCCGTGCTCCTCGCCGCCCCGGTCGCGTGGGCGCAGCTCGTCCCCCTCGGCTTCGTGTCCCGCGCCGGCAGCCCCCGGGGCGCCACCACGCTGGCCGCGCGCATCAACCGCGTCGACTGCGCCGCCGACGAGGTGATCACCGTCACGGCCTCGCTCCCGGCCCCCACGGCGGCCGTGCCCGAGCTCTGGATCGGCGACACCACCAGCTGCGACCCGAGCGTGCGCTCGCCCATGCTCGGCGCGACCTGCTTCCCCATCTGCAGCCCCACCGAGCGCCGCGCGTGCACCCTCCCCTACGCCGAGGGCGAGCGCGAGTACACCTTCCGCGTGCCGGTGCGCTGGATCATCGACCCGCGCCTCGGGCTCTGCGCCGCGATCTCCGGCCGGCGGTACATCCACGTGGTGGTGGGCGACACCGTCGTCGCCCGCAGCTCGCCCTCCGTCCGCGTCGACCTCGTGGCCCCCCAGGCGCCCATCTCCGTGCTCGCGACGCTGGGCGGCGCCGAGGAGTCCGCCACCATCACCTGGGGCTACCCCACCGCCGACGCCGGGACCGTCGTCGTGGACGCGGGCGACCCCCTCGACGCGGGCGACGACGCGGGCGCCGACGCGGGCACCGCCGACGCCGCGGACGTGGTCGATGTCCCGATCGACACCGGCGCCGGGCCCAGCGCCGACCCGGAGGTCGAGTCGCTCGCGCGCTTCTATGTGCTCTGCAGCCCTCCGCCGGGCACGATCCCGATGGCGGGCCCCGACGGGGGCACCTGCCCTGCGGTCCCCTTCGCGGGCCTCGACGTCAACGATGACGCGCAGCTCCAGCGATGGTCGTGCACCCGCACCGCCCTCGAGCCCGAGGCGCGCTCGCTGGTGCTCAGCGGCCTCCCCCCGGCGACCCCGCACCGCTTCGCCGTCGTGGCCGAAGACCTCGCGGGCAACCGCAGCGCGGTCACCTACGCCGGCGACTGCGTGAGCCCGCGGGCCGTCAATGACTTCTGGGAGGAGTACCGGCGGCAGGGCGGTCAGGCGAGCCCCGGGGCCTGCGCGGTGGGCGCTCCGGGCGCGGGCGCCGGGGCCGCGGGGGCGTCGCTGCTGGGGATGCTCGGGGCTGCGTGGGCGCTGCGTCGCCGCCGCGCCCGTCGATCGCGGTGAGGGGAACGCTCAGGCCGGGTCGGCCTTCTTCTCCGAGCGGCTCTTCCAGAACTCGAACACCATCGGCATCACCGAGATCAGCACGATGAGGATGACCACCTTCTCGAAGTGCTTCTGCACGATCTCCAGGCCGCCGAGGAACACCCCCGCGCCCATCATGGTGGTGACCCACGCGACGGCGCCGACGATGTTGTAGGTGATGAACTTCGGGTAGCTCATCGCCCCGGCGCCCGCGACGAAGGGCGCGAAGGTGCGGACGATGGGCACGAAGCGCGCGAGGATGATGGTCTTGCCGCCGTACTTCTCGAAGTACGCGTGGGTCTTGTCGAGGTACTTCTTGTTGAAGAGCCGCGAGTCCTCGCTGACCATCACCCGCGGGCCGATCGCGCGGCCGACGTGGTAGTTGACCGTGTCGCCCACGATGGCCGCGGTGATGAGCGCGCCGCCCAGCAGGAGGACGTTGAGCTCACCGGTGCTGCTCGCCACGAAGCCGGCCGTGAACAGCAGCGAGTCACCGGGCAGGAAGGGCGTCACCACCAGGCCCGTCTCGGCGAAGACGATCACGATGAGGATCCAGTACATGGCCGTGCCGTACTGGTGGGTGAGCGCCGTGAGCCCGGGGATGCTCACCAGCTGCTTGATGAAGTGCCATGCTTCCATAAACCCGCCCGACTAGACGAAGCGCCCTGCGAAGGGAAGTAAAGAACGCGACGGGCAGGACCCCGGTCAGAACTCGCAGCGGGCCATGAGGTCGGCGAGGGCGCCGGGCTGGCCGGGCGACCAGCCGTCAAGCAGCGCGTCGACGACCGAGCGGTCGTCGGCCACCAGGGGGAGCAGCGGGTCGAGGTAGCGGCGCTCGTCGGCGCCGTCGGCGTCGGTGAGGGCGCGCCGGCCGAGGGCCTCGACGGCCACCGGGAGCAGCGAGCGGAGCAGGGCGCCGACGGTGGTCTTACCGATGGGGGTAAGCAGGCCCTCGGCGGCGATGCGCGGGCGCAGGGCCTGCCAGGCGTCGTGGCCGTAGGGGACGAACAGCTCCTCGACCGCGGTGAGGGCGGCGTCGTCGTAGAGGACGGCGGTCCAGAGGGCGGCGAGCGCGGCGGCGTAGGGGAGGGGGACCGAGTCGCCCCCGCGCACCTCCAGCGTGCGCCCGAGCCGCACCTCCGGGAACATCGTCTTCAGGTGCGTCTCCCAGTCGGCGGGCGTGGCGCGCTGCCCGTCGAAGCCCTCGGCCATGAAGCGCCGGAAGGTGTGCGTCGTGGCCTGCGTCGCGACCCCGTCGCGCTTCAGCAGGAACATCGGCGCGTCGAGGGCCCACGCGGCGTAGTCCCCGAGCGAGGCGTCCTTCTTCCAGGCGAAGGGGAGGAGCCCGCTGCGGTCCGGGTCCATGCCCAGCCACACGAGGGCGCGCTCGCTCTTGACCGCCTGGCGCACGCCATCCTTGAGCGGGCTGTTGGCGAAGAGCCCGGAGATGGCGGCGGAGACCCCGAGGGCCGCGCGGAGCTTGCGCATGGCGTCGCGCTCGTCGGCGAAGTCGAAGTTGGCCTGCACCGTGGCCGTGCGGCGCATCATGTCGAGGGCCCGCGGGCCGCGCGTTGGGAGGTAGGCCCGCATGATGGGGTAGCGGGACTTCGGCACCCAGTCGAGGTCGTCCTGCCGGGCGTAGGGCTGGAACCCGAGGCCCAGCAGCCGGAGCTTCGGTGACAGGTCGAGCGCGCGCATCTCGTCGCGGTGCTCGCTGAGCTCGCGGTGCAGCGCGTGGAGGGTGTCGTGGGGGGCGCCGGAGAGCTCGAACTGCGAGCCCGGCTCGAGGGTGATGTTGGCCCCCGCGCGCTCGAGGCCGAGCACCGGGCCGCCGTCGCTCTCCGGGGCGGTGGGCGTCCAGCCCCGGCGCTCGATGAGCTGCGCGAAGACCGCGTCGACGCCGGGGCGGCCGGGCTCCGAGTGGTAGTGCAGGGCGGCGCCGTCGTCGAAGAGCGCGATGCGCTCGGACTCGATGCCCACGGCCCGCTTGGCGGGGCGGAAGGACTGCTCGAACACCGCGAGCAGGTCGCCCTCGCCCTGCAGGAAATCGTCGTGGCCGGTGGCTGTCATCGCGCGCGAACATACCTTGCGGAGCTTCCAGGGCAATGCGCCTCGCACGCCGCAGGCCGATGACGGGGGCCGGGCAATGGGAGTAGTGTCCGCGGCCCAATGAGCAGCAGGATCGAATCGGGACTGACGATCGAGGGCAGCGTGCGCGGCGAGGGCGAGCTGGTGGTGGCCGGTCGGCTGCGCGGCGCGCTGGTGTTGCAGGGCACGCTCGTGGTCGAGGAGGGCGGCGTCGTCGAGGCCGAGGTCGAGGCGAGCAGCGTGGTCGTCGCGGGCATGCTCTCGGGCAGCGTCACGGCGCACGACGAGATGCGCATCCAGCCCGGCGGCTACGTCGACGCCCGGGTGCGCGCCTCCCGCCTGGCCGTGGCCGAGGGCGCGGTGTTTCGCGGCGACCTCCAGGCCGTGCTCACCCCCTCGACCGCGCCGCTGGCTCCCGCCGCGGTGCGCGAGCGGCTCGGGGCGCCCGCGTCGACCCCGGCGCCCCGCGCGCTCGAGCCCGTCGCCCCGGTCGTCGTCGCCCCGTCGGCTCCCCCGGCAGCGCCCCCGGCGCCGAAGATGCGCGCCTTCGCGGCGCCCGTGGCCGCGCCCACGGTGACCGCGCCGAAGAAGCCCGCGGCCCCGGCGGGTCCGCCGCGGATGCCGGCGCTCCCGAAGGGGCGCAGCAGCTTCCAGGGGCGGTGATTTCGCGCGCGGGCCGTGGTAGGCGCGGGCCACCATGGCCCAGAAGATCGTCGACCGTCGC
Organism: Myxococcales bacterium; assembly: GCA_030652255.1. Taxonomy (GTDB): domain Bacteria; phylum Myxococcota_A; class Polyangia; order Polyangiales; genus SCUS01. The sequence continues at coordinate 10,773 of JAUSAZ010000213.1, forward strand.
AAGCGCAACGCCCCGCCCGCCCTCACCGAGTGGATCGGCGGGCAGCTCACCACCGTCGACGGCCACGCCGTGGCCATCTGGGTACACCGCGGCAGGCCCGCGGCGCAGCGCGCGCTCGACGGCGTGACGCTGGCCGAGGCCCTGGGCTCGCTGCTGGAGGGCTGCGACGAGGCGAGGCGCCCCACGAGGGCGCGCGTCGAGGCGGCCCTGGCGGCGGCGTTGGGCGCGGCCGTGGCGGGCGTGGAGGTGGTCCCGGGCGAGGTGCCCGAGGTGGCCCGGCTGCAGGCCGTGATCGACGACGACGCGTCGCTGCCGACGACGGGCGAGCCCTCGCTCACCCGCGGCGGGCGCATCCCGGTGGGCGTGCTGGCGGGGCTCTACGAGGCCGCGGCGCGGATGCAGATGGCGTCGCCGTGGCGCAACCTCTCGGAGGCCGAGCTGGTGCGGGTGCGCTGCCCGGCGCTGGGCATCGACGACATGGTGGCCTCGGTGTTCAACCTGCCAGAGCCGGGGGACGGAACGCGCGGCGTGGCGTGCTTCGCGAGCGCGGAGGTGTTCCGGAGGTTTCAGGCGGAGGTGCAGGAGAAGGGCGAGGAGGCGAAGGAGAACCTCCCGCGCTTCGTCATCAACCTGCTCACGCCGCGCACGCTGTCGCCGGGGGTGGTGCGCGAGGTGGCCCAGCACGGGCTGCCCGTGGTCGAGGGCCGCGCGGTCTTCGTGACGGGACCGGAGCTGGAAGAGGGGCCGGGGCAGGCGTCGCCGCGGCAGATCCTGCAGGCGTGGGCGGTGGCCGAGGCGGTGACCTGGGTGGCGGGCCGCGAGGAGGACGGCAAGACGCTGCGCTTCGACGCGCTGGCCGAGCGCGAGGCCTCGGTGACCTTCGTGGCGGCGATGATCCCGGGGCTGCCGCGGGTGGAGGTCACGCCGCTGCTGGAGGAGGAGGCCACCGACGAGGAGGGCGAGGAGCGCCCGCCCACGGAGGCCGAGGCCTACGCCGAGGAGGTGTGGCTCTCCACCGAGGCCTTCTTCGAGGAGCAGCTCGCGGCGGGTCGGTCGCGGCGCTCGCTGCGCGGGTTCAACGTGCTGGCCGACGTGCTGTGCGGCGGGCTCGAAGACGACGAGGCCGTGAAGCTGAGCGCGTGGGACGACGCCGAGGTGGGCGGGTGGTTCGCGGAGGTGGCCGAGCAGGTGCCGGTGGTGCCCGACGAGCTGGTGCCGGCGCTGGACGACGTGGCGGCGTGGCTGCGCTGGTGCGAGACGACGGGGCGCTGGTGGGGCGGCACGGCGCTGGCCGAGCTGGTGCTCGGCGCGAAGGACGAGCTGCGGTCGATGATGGCCGAGGCGACGAAGGTCGACGACCAGCGGAGCCTCGACGCTTACTACGAGATGGTCTTCGGGCCGGACGAGGCCGAGGTCGAGTAGCGCTCCGGCGATTCCCGGCCGCCCGGTGGGTGGGTCGTCCCCGGGCCGTTGGCGATCGGTGCGTCGCTCGCGTAGAACGTGGGCCCGCGGCCACGGCGCCGCGTCGATCGCTTGGAGGAGACCGCCCGTGCACCCTGTCGATCGACCGCTCCGTGTCCTGCGTCTCGCTGCGCTCGTGGCCGTCGCGCTCGCGCTGCACCCGCCGCCGGTGTTCGCGCAGACCTCCGCGCCCATCGAGCTGCTGCGGCGCTCGTCCAGTTCGCGCTCCCGCGCCCGCGCCGCCGAGGCCCTGGGCCGCCTCCGCCCGGCGGGCGCCCGCGCGGCGCTCGAGGGCGCCCTCGACGACCGCGCCCCGGCCGTGCGCATCGCCGCCGCGCAGGCGCTCGAGGCCCTCGGCGAGCTCGCGGCGCTGACGGCGCTCGACCGCCACGCGCTCGACCCCCACCCCCGCGCCCGCGAGGCGGTGGTGCGCGCCCGCCAGGGCCTCCTGCGGCGCCCGACCGTCGCCCTCGCCAGCGGGTGGACCTCCGCGCCCGCCGCAGCCGCAGGCGCCCCCCCGGCGGCGGCCCAGGGCGTCGACTGGCGGCGCGTGCGGGTGCTCATCACCCTGGGCACCCTCGCCAACAACGTCACGCGCGACCCCGACCACGTCGCGCACCTCCGCGAGGCGCTCCGCCTGGCCGTCGGTCAGGACCAGCGCTACGCGATACACCCCGGGGCGCTGCCTGCGGCGGCGGCCTCGCGGGTGCGCCGCGGCGACCTGCGCACCTACTCCCTGGAGGGCTCGCTCACGACGCTGCGCGAGGCCCAGACGGGCTTGAGCCTGTCGGTGCGCGCGGAGGTGTCGCTGGTGCTGTTGTTGGAGCCGTCGCACAGCATCGCGGCGACGCTCGCCGGGTCGGCCACGGCGCAGGACGCGCGGCCGGTGCTGCCCCACCTGCCCGACCCGATGCCCCTGCTCCGGCGGCGGGCCATCGAGGGGGCGGCGCACGGGGCGCTGCGCTCGCTGGAGACCGAGCTCCTGGCGAGCCGATAGGCGCTCGGCGAGCCGGGCGCCCGCCCACGCGTGCAATCGACGGCCTCGCCCTCCGAGGGGAGCGCCCGCGGATTCAGTGCTGGTGCGAGGGCATGATCGAGGGCGGCGACGTCGGCGACGCGGCGGGCGGGACCGCGGGGTCGCGCAGGGTCGGGCCGGTGCGCGGTCGGTTGATCGCGGCGGCGCCAGCGTCGGCGCCGGGGAGCGACGCGCCCGCGGCGGGCGCCGGGTGGGCGTGCGGCGTGGCGGCGGCGCCGTGGTTCACGGTGATGCGGTGCTCGGTGGTGTTGAACAGCCCGGCCGCGGGCGCGCCGTCGCGGCCGATGAGCTGGAGCCCGATGGTGTGCGGGCCGTCGGGGAGGTTCTCGATGTAGTACGGCACCCAGGCGGGCAGGTCGTCCATGGCGTGGCCGTCGATGGTCGGGCGCACGCGGAAGCCCTGCGCGCCCATCTCCGCCGCGGGCACGTTGGCGAGGTAGAAGTCGAGCAGGATGCGGTCGGCCTCGGCGCCGTTGACCTCGCCCTTGGGCCGCGAGTAGGTGAGCAGCGGCGTGCGGGGGTTGAAGGTGAAGTTCTGCGCGGCGCGCCCCACGTGGAACACCGTCATCGCGAAGGCCCCGGCGTCCTTCACGGTCTCGTGCGTCTCCCAGCCGGGGAAGGCCCGCAGCACGTGGGTGCCGGGCGAGAGGTGCTCGAGCACCACGGGCTGCCGCGGGTCGTCGATGCGCCGGTAGGGCTCGTCGTCGAGCACGAGGTGGATGTGCCGGTGGTCGTCGGCGTTGTTGACGTCGCGCCAGTTCTGGATGGCGAGGCGCACCTCGACGCGGTCTTCGCGGACGGTCACGCCGTTGCGGGGCGCGGTGATGGCCACCCGGGGCGACGGGGTGGGCGTCGCGCGGCGCTCGCCCGCGGTGATGCGCACGGGCTCCGGGGCGGGCGGCGGGGCTGGGGGCTCCGGGGGGGGCCCCGGGTCGTTGGTGAGCATCGAGACGCCGGCGTCGACGGGCTCGGCGGGGGCGTTCATCGCGCTGTTGGGCGGCGGCGTCGTCGAGCCGCAGCCGACCAGAAACGCCAGGAGGATGGGGGGCAGGGTGGTCTTGATCATCGGGTGGGTCTCCGTCTTCGCGGCAGTGCCTTGCGCCCGGCGGAATGACCGTCAAGGGCGTCGGGGGGGGTGTCTCACCCCGGGCTGAAGGGGTCCATGTCCGGCAGGCCTTCGCCCGCGAAGGTCTCGACGCCGCCCACCTGGGCGTCGGCGTACTGCCGGTCGTCCATGTCCATCGCGAGGTTTTCGAAGCGGGTGAGCTCGCGCACGAAGCGCAGGCGCACCGTGTCCGTGGGCCCGTTGCGCTGCTTGGCGATGATCACCTCGGCGATGCCGCGGTCTTCGGTGTCGCGGTTGTAGACCTCGTCGCGGTAGATGAACATCACCACGTCGGCGTCCTGCTCGATGGCGCCGGACTCGCGGAGGTCGGCGAGCATCGGGCGCTTCTCCTTGCCGGGCCGCGTCTCCGCCGCGCGGTTGAGCTGCGACAGCGCGATGATGGGCACGTCGAGCTCCTTGGCCAGCGCCTTCAGCCCGCGGCTGATCTCCGAGATCTCCCGCTCGCGCGACTCCATCTTCTCGCGGCTCGCCTTCATGAGCTGGAGGTAGTCGATGCAGATGAGCGAGAGGTCGCGCTCGGCCTTCATCTTGCGCGCCTTGGAGCGCAGCTCGACCAGCGTGAGGTCGCCGGAGTCGTCGATGTAGATGGGCAGGCTGTGCAGCCGGTTGGCCGCCGCCGTGAGCGAGGTGAGGTCGTCCTGCGTCAGCAGGTTGGTGCGCAGCTTCGACTGGTCGACCCGCGCCTCGGAGCACATCAGGCGGTTGGCCAGCTCGACCCGGGGCATCTCCAGCGAGAAGAAGAGCACCGGCTTGCCCGTGGCCATCGCCGCGTTGGCGACGATGCACATCACCAGCGAGGTCTTCCCCATCGCGGGCCGGGCCGCGATGATGATCATCTGGCCGCCGTGCATGCCCGCCGTCAGCCGGTCGAGGTCGCGGAAGCCCGTGGCCGTGCCGCTGATGGCCGCGCCGTTCTCCAGCACGCGCTCGATGCGCTCGAAGGCCTCCAGGATGGCCGCCTCGAGGGGCACCAGGGTGCTCTTGGCGCGCTTCTGCGACACCTCGAAGACCTTGGCCGCCGCGAAGTCGAGGAAGGCCTCGGCGTTGCCGCGCTCGCCGTAGCCGCGCGCGACGATCTCGTGGGCCACCTCGATCATGCGCCGCACGCCCGCGAGGTCGGCCACGATGCGCCCGTGCGACTCGACGTGCGCCGTGGTGGCGATGGCGTCGGTGAGCTCGCCCAGGTACTGCGCGCCGCCCACGGTGTTGAGCCGCTCGCGGGCCCGCAGCTCGGCCGCGAGGGTGACGACGTCGACGGGCTCCTTGCGCGACGCGAGCGCCTGGATGGCCTCGTAGAGCACCCCGTGCGCGGGGTGGTAGAAGTCCGCCGCCGCGAGGGTGGACTCCACCAGGCTCAGCGCGCCGTTGTCGAGGAGGATGGTGCCGAGCACCGCGCGCTCGGCCTCCAGGTCGTGCGGCGGCACCCGCCCCTGCGCCGCCGCCGCGGCCGAGAGCTGGGCCGCCGCGTGCACCAGCGCCTCCTTCGCGTCCCTCGCCTCGCCGCGCTTCTTTCCGTCTGCGTAACCCATGGACCCCGAGGCCATGCCACGGCCCGGGCGTCGCGGAGGAGTTCCTGGCAATCCATTGCCGGTCGGGCGACCGGGAGGGAGCGTCAGCCCAGCGCGAGCATCGCCGCGGACAGCACGCCGAACACCGCCGAGGCCGCCGCCAGCACGGCGCCGGTAACCGCCAGGTTGGGGTGCCGGTCGATGAAGCGCGACCACGCGCCGCCGACCCGCTTCATGCCCGTGCACGGGCACTGCACCGGCCCGCGGCCCTCCATCGCGGCCTGCACCCGCTGCGCGAGGCCCGCCACGGAGGAGAAGCGCCGGTCGGGGTCCTTGTCGAGGCCGCGCGCGATGATCCACGCGTACTCCGGGGGGATGGCCAGCTTGTGGTGCATCGCGAGCGCCCCCATGGGCTGCTCGGTCTTCACGGCCTCCAGCAGCTCCTCCATGCTCTGGTGGGGCATGAGGTAGTGCCGCAGGGCCATGAGCTCGAAGAGCACCGCGCACAGCGAGTACACGTCGCTGCGGGCGTCGGTCTTGTCGTGCTCGCCGCGCGCCTGCTCCGGGGACATGTACGCCGGCGTGCCGATGGCGTGGCCCAGCATGGTGCCGTAGGCCGAGGCCGGGGGCGCGCCCGCCGCGCCGGGCACCTCGCGCCGGCCGCCGGGGCCCACCTGCTTGGCGAGGCCCCAGTCCATGAGCATCACCTCGCCGAAGGGGCCGACCATGATGTTGGCGGGCTTGATGTCCCGGTGCACCCAGCCCTTGCCGTGCGCGAACTGCACCGCCCGGCAGAGCTGCAGGAACATCTCCGCCCGCACCTCGACGCTGAAGCGCGAGAGGTACGCGGGGTCCTTCGCGCGCAGCCGGTCGATGACGTGCTCGAGGGTGTCGCCCTCGACGTACTTCATGACGAAGAAGAAGCCGCGCTCGTCGAGGCCGACGTCGTGCACGGGCACGATGCCGGGGTGCTCGAGCTGCCCCACCGTCTGGATCTCGGAGGTGAAGCGCGAGATGGTGTCCGGGTCTCGCATCTCGGGCTTGAGCCGCTTGAGGGCCACCCGGCGCTCGATGTCGTTGTCGACGCAGAGCTCGACCTCGCCGAAGGCCCCCTCGCCGAGCAGCTTCACCGTCTCGTAGCGCGGCCGGGCGTGCTCGACGAGCTGCATCCCCTCATCGGTGGCGACCGAGCGCGGCAGCACGGCGCCGCCGCGCGAGGCGGTGATCAGCGAGGCCCGCGGGAGGTGGCTCGTCGGGGCGCCGGGCTCCTTGTAGGGGCCTAGCGTGGGGACGGTGAGCGTCGCGCCGAGTGACTCGTCGTGTTGGTCCGCAGTGCCCATGGCCCGGGAGGATACCCCCAACGGCGGCCACGGCGGGCACGGTTCAGGACAGGGTGCTGGGCGTCGGGTGCAGCCGCGGCGCGTGGGCCTCCGCCTGCGGGAGCAGGTTGTGCTCGCGCTCGAACTGCTCCAGCTCGATGGCCACGGTGCGCAGCATCGCGCGCCGCTCGTGGAAGGGGAGGAAGGCGCTCTTGAAGCCGTTGAGCAGGATGCTCTTGAGGCTCGGCCAGTCGACGTCCATCTCCGTGTGCACGATGAACAGCTCCTTGCTCACCGTGGTGTCGGTGATGAGCCGGTTGTCGGTGTTGACCGTCACCCGCACCCCGAGGTCTTGATAGAACTTCAGCGGGTGCGAGCGCAGGTCGCGCACGGCGCCGGTCTGCACGTTGCTCGACGGGCAGCACTCCAGCGGCACCCGGTGGTCGGTGATGTAGTGCAGCAGGTCGCCGTCCTCGCGGAGGCGGCAGCCGTGGCCGATGCGGTGCGCGCCGCAGACGTGGAGCGCCTGCTCGATGGACTCCGGCCCGTAGGCCTCGCCCGCGTGGATGGTGCAGTTGATGTTGTTGTTGCGAATGAGCTGGAACGCGTCGCGGTGGTGCTTGGCCGGGTGGTCGTACTCGGCGCCCGCGAGGTCGAAGCCCACCACGCCGCGGTTCTTGTAGGCCACCGCGAGCTCGGCCATCTCCAGCGAGCTCTCCGGGGAGATGTTGCGGATGCCGCAGATGATCACGTTGGAGTGGATGCCGAAGTCGTCCTGCGCGCGGCGCAGCCCGTTGATGACGGCCTCGACCACCTTGGTGAGCGAGAGCGAGCCCCGGGTGTGCAGCATCGGGGAGTAGCGCACCTCCATGTAGCGCACGCCCTCGGCGGCGGCGTCCTCGCCCAGCTCGTAGGCCACGCGGGTGAGCGCCGCCTCGGTCTGGAGCACCCGGAGGGTGATGTCGAAGGCCTTGAGGTACTCGGTGAGCGACCCGGTGTTCTCGCCGACGTGCATCGCGGCCGCGAGGCCCGCCTCGGTGGTGGCCGGGAGCTCGATACCGTCCTGGCGCGCGAGGTCGAGGATGGTCGCCAGGCGTAGCGAGCCGTCGAGGTGAACGTGGAGGTCGGTCTTGGGCAGCTTGCGGATCTGTTCCAGCGTCAGCGTCGTCATCGACGGGCTTATACCCGCCAGGACGCCCCGATGCCCACATCGATGCGGATCTGTTGACGCGACCCCCCCCTTCGTCGGCACCCTGATCCCGGCTGAGGGCCCTTACTCCATGTATCATCGTCGCCTCATCCTCGCGCCCGCCGTGGCCATCGCGATCATCGCGGTGGGGGCGGCGCTGGTGGGCACCCGCGACCGGTCCCCGCCGCAGCCTCCAGCCCGCCCGGCGGCACGCCCTCCGCGCCCGGCGGCGCCCCCGCCCCGCGCCCTCCCGGCCCCCGAGCGCGCCGTGCTGCCCGCCTCGCTCGCCGCCCTCCGCGCCCGCCTCGACGCCCGCTACGCCCTCCGGCCCGACGCCCGCTTCGCCCCGGCGATCGCGCACCTCGCGGCGCTCGCCGGCCCCGGCGCGCCCGCCGCCCCCGCCGCGGCGCTGCCCCCGGTGGTCACCTTCGACGCGATGCTCACCGCCGCGGCGGCGTACGCCACGGCGCGCGCGCTGCCCGCTGCGCTACAGCTCACGGCGGACGCCCGCCCCCCGGGCGAGGCCCTGGCCGTCCCGATGCTGCGCGACCCCTGGGGCGCCGCCCGCGCCGCCGACGCGCGCTGGGCCGCGGGGTCGCGCCGCAGCTCCGACGTCGCCGCGCTCGGCCGGGCGCTCGCGCTCTCCGCCGCGCTGACACGCGACCCGCTGGGGCTCGGCGACGCCGTGGCGGCGCGGGCGCTGGCGGCCCTCGGCCTCGCGCGCGCGGCGGGCTCTGCCGACCCGCTGGGCGAGGCGATGCTCTGCCACGCGATGACGTACACCGCCGAGGCGCGGGCGCGCGCGGCGGAGCTCGCACCGGCACACCGGGCGGTGCGGGCCTGGGTGGCCGACGACCTCGCGGGGCTGCGCGCGCTGGCGGGCCACGGCGACGGCGCGGCGCGGCACCTCGCGGACGCCCTCGGGGACGACGACTCGGCGCGCCCCGACCTGGCCGCGGCGCGCGCCCTGGCGCAGAACATACCGGGGCAGGTATTGACCTCGCTGGAGCGCGACGAGGGGGCGATGTCCGGGGCGGGCGCGGCGGCCTTCGCGCGCTTCGCGGCGCTGGAGTCCGGCGAGCCGACGGGCGCGTGGGTCGACGCGGCCGTGACGCAGGCCCGGCGCCGCGCGCGCTGGGGCGACGGGCTGATGCGGGTGCTCGGGGCGGCGCAGGGGGCGGCGGCGACCCCGGCGCAGGCGCAGGAGGTGCTCGGGCTGCTGGGCACGCCGTCCGACCCGCTGGGCGACGCGTGGCTCTCGTGGGCGCGGCAGTACATCGTGGCGGCGGTGAGCGCGTCGGCGCGGGCGTCGCTGGCGCAGGGCGCCGGGCGCGAGGCGCTGCTCGGGGTGCCGGTGGCGGTGCGCAGCCTGCGGGCGCTGGTGGCCGAGGGGCTCGGCGGCACGCCGGCGGTGACGTCGGCCCTCGAGCGCCTCGCGCGGCGGATGGATCAGCGCCCCGCGCACCGGCTCGCGCTGGGCTCGCTGCTCTTCGACGGGGCCTTCGACGTGCCGCGGGCGACGGCGGCGCTGGCCGCGGGGGTGGCCCAGGGCCCCGGGGTCGACCCGGCGGCGAGCGCGAGGCTGGCGGTGATCCGCGGCGACCGCGCGGGGCTGCTGGCGCTGGCGGCGGCGGGGGGTAGCGCGGAGGGGCGCGTGGCGGCGCTGCGCCCGCTGGCGCGGATGCCGGGCTCGGACGCGGCGCAGCAGGACGCGGCGTGGCAGGCGCTGATCGACGAGGCGGGCGGCGACGGGGTGCTGGTGGCGCAGTGGGGTCAGGCGCTCATCGAGCGGGCGGAGGTGGGCCGCGCGCGGGAGGTGCTGGAGCGCTGGGAGGCGTCGCACCGGGGCGCGCCCCCGGCCGCGCGGGTGCAGGTGGCGGCGGTGCTCGGGGAGGCGCTGCGGCGGCAGCGCGACCTGGCGGGCGCGTGGCGGGTGCTGGAGCCCTGGGCGGCGTCGGACTCCGTGGCGGCGCTCTCGACCGGGGCGCGGGTGCTCATCGAGCAGGGTCGCCTGGAGGACGCCGAGCGCCTCGCGCGGCGGGCGTGGGACCGCGACGAGCACGCGCCCACGACGGCCCTGCTGGCGGAGGTGAACTGGCGGCGCAGCAACCACGCGGCGGCGGCGGAGGTGCTGGCGCCGCGGGTGCGCTCGATGAGCGAGCCGGCGTGGGAGGAGACCGTGGGGGCGAGCTTCGACGCGGTGTTCAGCGGGCGCTCGGCGGCGGAGGGGATGGCGGCGATGGCGGCGCTCGGCGCGGAGATGGACGTGCAGCGGCGCTCGGCGCTCCTGCGGGCGATGCTGCGGGCGGGGCACGGGGGCATCGCGGCGCAGATCCACGAGGGGCTGCGGGCGGAGGGCGAGGCGCAGCGCGAGCTGCTGCTGACGCGCTACGCGCTGCGGGTGGCGACCGACGGCGAGCTCCCCGCGGGGGAGTGGCTGCAGGGGGAGGTATCCCCGGCGGAGCGGGCGGAGCTGGCCGAGGCGGCGTACGGGCGGCGGCTCGACGAGGTGCTGTGGGGCGTGGTGGACGTCCCCCCCGGCGGCGCGGCGGGCGACCGGGTGTGGCTGCTGCGGGCGGCGGCGTCGCTGCGGCGCGGGGCGGATGACCCGCACCGGCCGGAGCTGCTGGAGCACCTGCGGGCGACGGACGGAGGGACGTGGGCGCACACGCTGGCGCGGCACCTGTTTGATCTATCGACGCTGGAGGCGGTGCGCGCGCTGGCGGACACCCCCGAGCGCGAGTGGCAGACGGCGTACCACCTCGGCGTGAAGGCGCGCGCGGCGGGCGACGCGGCGGCGGCGTCGGACTGGTTCCACGCGGCGCTGGACCCGGCGGAGGGCGCGGCGGTGGAGGCGCGCTGGGCGCTGGCCGCGCTGCGCGAGGAGGCCTGGGAGGGCAGGGGGCTGGCGCAGCGGGCGGAGGAGTAGAGGGGGCGCTGGAAGTTCTGACGGATCGTGGGCCCCCTCACCGCGCTGCCGCGTGCCCTCACCCCCATCGGATGATGCTCATCGTTGCCCTCTTCGTGCCCGAACCGCTTGTAGGCTGCGGGTTCCGGGCTACCCGCACACCTTCGCGCGCCCGGCTGCCGCGGGTTGAAACCCACGGCAGCCAAGGGAAAGCCCGCGGCGGGCTGGTCACTGTGCCTGGACATCGGACAGGCCGCTTGCG
>JAUSAZ010000218.1 GCA_030652255.1 Myxococcales bacterium
GGGCAAGCCCCGCCCCTACGCAGCGAGAACTCTTCCCCGTAGGGGCGGGGCTTGCCCCGCCCGCCCTTCAAGCGACGGTGGACGCCTATGGGTGGGGGAATGGGCTATCGCGGCGTCGTCGGGCAGGCGACGCGGGCGACGAAGCCGTCGACCGGAGCCTCCGAGACCCGCTGCGCGCGCCACGCGAGCGCCCAGGAGTCGGTGCCCACGGGGAGCACGGAGATGGGGTCGCCGAAGCTGCTCGTGACGGCGAGCGTGGCGACATCGAGGACCGCGCCGGTCACGGCCCCGCGGGCGTCGAGCGATGCGACGCGCACGGTGCCGGCGCGGTCGCTGTAGCGGGTGTCGATCCAGGCCGCGAGGCGGCGCGGGCCTGCCACGCCGAGCGCGGCCCACTCGGTGGTCTGTTCGTAGGTGTGCGCCCGCGTCCACGGCGCGACGGCGGAGAGGTCGCGCGGGGCGGTGGTGTACCAGAAGCGGTAGAGGTCCGAGGCGATGACCTCGATGCCCGCGGCGCCGAGCCGGAGCGACACCTGGAGCACGCGGGGCGACGCGCCGGGCAGGCGCAGGTCCGCCAGCACCGCGCCGGTGGTGCTGACGCGCGCGAGGCGCAGGGTCGACGACTCGACCGCCGCCATGACGAAGGCCTCGCCATCCCAGAGGATCTCCCGCGGCGAGAGCGCGGCGGCGACGGTGACCAGCGGGCCGCGCATGGTCCCGGTCGCGTCGACCGTGCTGGCGACGAGCTCCCCGCCCGACGGGGCGTCGGTGCGCCGCCGCCAGAACGCCCACGTCGCAGCGCCCGCGCGCACCAGCCACGGACCGTCCTGCACCTGGGAGGCTGGGAGCAGGTCGAGGGCGGCCGAGCGGGTCGCGCCCGCCGCGTCGAAGGTCGCCACCGTCGGGCCCATGTCCGTGACCATCCCGACGTGGAGCGAATCGCCGTTCCACGCCGCCGGGAAGCGCAGCGGGACGCCGAGCGTGCGCACCGTGCTCCGCCACGCGCCGGTCACCGCAGTCGGCCCGACGCGCGCGGCGTTGACCTCCTGGCCGCCGCCGTACCAGACGGCCCACGGGTCGCCCGCGGCGTCGACGACGAGCGCCGGCGTGAAGCGCGACTGGTTGGGCAGCATCTCCACATAGACGACGCGACAGGGAGCCGCGGACGCGTCCACGATGACCGGGACATCGGGAGCGATCGGGACGTCGGGAATGGCTGCGATGTCGGGAATGGCTGCGATGTCGGGAGTGACCGCAGCGTCGGGGCGATCGAGGGAGATCGGAGCGTCGATGGCGGCATCGATGGCTGCGTCGATGGCCGCGTCGGTGCCTGCATCGATGGCTGCGTCGGTGCTCGCAGGGGCGACAGGGTCGGAGGAGCACCCGGTGAGCGGGGCGAGCCCGGCGAGGGCGAGCAGGGCGTGGCGCAGGTGAGGCATCGGCGACTCCGCGGCTGGGGGTTGGAGGTGTCGAGTGTACGGTGGCCAGGGCATCGGCCTCCTTTGCGGACCCGGCGTCGCCCGCGGTCAGACCTCCGCCGAGGCCTCGGCCTCGGAGGGCTCGTCGGCGGCGTCGGGCGGCGGGGCGGCCGGCAGCGTGAACCTCCCGAGGCCCAGGCCGAGCAGTCCGGCCGCCGCCGTCGCGATCAGCACGCCCAGCTTGGCGACCCCGAGGTGCGACCCGTCCGGGAACGCCAGGCCCGCGATGAAGATCGCCATCGTGAAGCCGATGCCGCTCACCGCGCCGACCACCGCGACGCCGCGCCAGCCGACGCCGCGCGGGAGCGTGGCGAGCCCCAGGCGCACCGCGAGCGCGCTGGCCGCGACGACGCCCAGGGGCTTGCCCACGAGGAGCCCCGCGGCGACGCCGCCGAGCACCGCCGCCGCGCCCGGGGTTTCGAGGTCGACGCGGCCGAGCGGAACGCCCGCGTTGGCGAGCGCGAAGAGCGGCATGATGCCGAAGGCCACCCACGGGTGCAGCGCCCGCTCGATGCGCACGACCGGCGCGAGGGCCCGCCGCCGGGCCAGCGTGAGGGCGTCGAGCGGGTCGATGAGCTCGTGCGGGTCGGGGCTCTTCCCGGGCGCCGCGGCGCGAGCCTCGAAGTCCTCGATCGCCCCGCGGGCCGCGAGCAGGAACGCCTCCGGCGCGTGCCACGGCCGGACCGGCGTGAGCAGCCCGAGCGCCACGCCCGCGAGGGTCGGGTGTATCCCCGCCCGCAGCGCGCCGAACCACACGAGCGCCCCCGGCGGGACGTAGAGCCACGGCTGCCGCACCCCCGCGCGCTGCATTCCGATCACCGCGGCGACGCCCACGGCGACCACCCCGAGGCCCGCGAGCGAGAAGCCCGACGCGTAGAACACTGCGATGACGGCGATGGCGCCGATGTCGTCGATGATGGCCAGCGCCAGCAGCAGCACCCGCAGCGCCGCGGGCACCCTGCGCCCCAGGAGCGCCAGCACGCCGAGCGCGAACGCGATGTCCGTGGCCATCGGCACGCCCCAGCCCCGCGCGCCGGGCCCGCCGCGGGTGACCACCGCGAAGATCGCCGCGGGCACCACCATGCCGCCGAGCGCCGCGGCCACGGGCAGCGCCGCGCGACGGAGGTCGGCGAGCTCGCCGTGGTGCAGCTCGCGGCGCACCTCGAGCCCCACGACGAAGAAGAACACGGTCATCAGGCCGTCGTTGATCCAGAAGTGGAGCGAGCGGGTGGTGACCCACGGGCCGAGCCCGAGGGTGACGTTGGCGTGCCAGAGGTGCTCGTAGGAGGCCGCCCAGGGGGAGTTCGCCCAGACGAGCGCCACGAGCGCGGCCGCGAGCAGCACCACCCCGCTCGCGGACTGCACGTGGAGGAAGGCGTCGATGGGCCGCAGGATCCGGCGCAGGAGCCGCCGGGCGCGGGGCGAGACCTCGGGCGGGACGCTGCGGGGGCGGCCCGGGTGCGGGGGCTCCTGCGATGCGTCGGCGGGCGCGGGAGGGACGTCGCCGGGTCGGTCGTCGCTCACGCGGGTCTCCCGTCGCGCTCGCCCTCGGTGGACCGCTCTCCGAGCGCCACCGCGACCAGCGGGAGCCGCGCGACCGTGGAGCGTCCCATCCCGACCAACGTCCCCCACGCGCTCTGCAATACGTCCATGGTCGGGGCCTTCCGCGAGGCTGCTCGCCTCCGCCTCCATCCCCCACCGGTCCTGGGAGGGCGTCTTTGGCGCGGCTGTCTTGTGCCCACCGCGTGCCCCGTCAACGACCGGCGCACCTCCACGCACGAGCCGCCGCGGGTCGACGCCGCGCTCGATCCTCACCAGCGGGGCCGCTCTGGTAGGTTGCGCCACGATGACCACCGTCGACGACCTGTGCCGCGCCATGGACGCCGTCGCTCCGCCGAGGCTCGCCGAGTCCTGGGACAACGTCGGGCTCCTCGTGGGCGACCGCGCGGCGCAGCTCGACCGCGTGCTGCTCACCATCGACCTCACGCGCCCGGTGCTCGACGAGGCCCTCGCGCTCGGGTGCGCCGCCGTCGTCGCCTACCACCCGGTGATCTTCAGCGCGCTCAAGCGCGTGGTGGCGGGCTCGATGGCGTACGAGCTCGTGCGCCGCGGCGTGGCCGTGTACAGCCCGCACACCGCGCTCGACGTCGCCGAGGGCGGCACCAACGACGTGCTCGCCGACGCCGTGGGCATGACCGCCCGCGCCCCGCTGCGCATCACCCTCCCGGCGGAGGGCCTCGGCCTCGGTCGCGTGGGCGCGGTGGAGCCCGTCGAGCGGGCGGCGCTCCTGGCGCGGGTGCGCGCGGCGCTGGGCGTCGACCACCTGGTGGTGGCCGGTCCGAGCGAGGGGATGGTGACGCGCGTCGCGGTCGGGGCGGGCGCGTGTGGTGACCTGCTGAACGAGGTGATCGCCTCCGGGGCGGGGCTCTACGTGACGGGCGAGATGCGCCACCACGACGCCCTGCGCGCCGCGGCGGCGGGGGTCACCGTCGCGTGCGCGCTGCACTCCAACAGCGAGCGGCGCACCCTCGGGGTGCTCGCGGGGCGCCTGCGGGCGGCGCTGCCGGGGGTGGAGTTCCACCTGGCGGCGAGCGACCGCGACCCCTTCCGCGTGGTGGGCTGAGAGAGGGAGCGCACTACAGGGATACCCCGCCCGCCGGGAGCGCGGATGGGGGCGCCGCCTACGCCATCTGTCTCACGCCTCGCCGTAGCCCGCGGCCTCCAACAGCTCGCCCGCGGTCCGCCGTGATCCCTTCGCCGCGCGCGGGCGACGAGGCACGTCGCTTGACGCTGCGGCCGACCCCGGGCAAGCGTCCGCGAGCGCGGCGCCGGACGCCGGTCTCGACGCTCGCTCCCCCCCTGACTCGCGTCCCATCCCTACCCCCCGAAAGCTCCACTCGCATGGCCACCGCACTCATCACCGGCGCGTCCGCCGGGCTCGGCGCCGAGTTCGCCCGGCTCTTCGCCGCCGACAAGCACGACCTCGTCCTCGTCGCGCGCCGCCGCGACCGGCTCGACGCCCTCGCGGCCGAGCTCTCCGCCGCGCACGGCGTGACCGTCCACGTCGTCGCCGCCGACCTCATGGACCCGGCCGCGCCGAGGGTCATCCTCGACGAGGTCGAGCGCCTCGGGCTCGCGGTGGAGTTCCTCGTCAACAACGCCGGCTTCGGCACCAACGGCCCCTTCTGGGAGCTCGACGCCGACCGCGAGCGCGGCATGATCGAGGTGAACATCACCGCCCTCGTGGTGCTCACCCGCGCGCTGCTCCCGGCGATGGTGAAGCGCGGCCACGGGCGCGTGCTCAACGTGGGCTCCACCGCGGGCTTCCAGCCGGGTCCGCTCATGGCGGGCTACTACGCCACCAAGGCCTTCGTGAACTCCTTCACCGAGGCCCTCGCGTACGAGCTCCGCGGCACCGGCGTCACCGCCACCGTGAGCTGCCCGGGCGCCACCGCCACGGAGTTCGCGGGCATCGCCGGCAACGACAAGTCGAAGCTCTTCCAGGCCGGCGCGATGACCGCCACCGAGGTCGCCGCGGGGGCGTACCGCGCCATGCACGCCGGGCGCACGATGGTCGTGCACGGCGCCCTCAACAAGCTCAGCGCGTGGTCGTCGGGGTTGTCGCCTCGCTCCGTGGTCGTCGCCATCGCCGCGGCGCTCAACCGCCGCCCGTCGTAGCCGACCGCGACGCCGGCGCGGCCACGCACGCAGGACAGCTCCGTCACCCTTCACGGGCCGCGGTCGCGCCAGCGGCGCGGGCGGCGCGGACGGTGCGGCGGAGGGCTTGCGGACCGGGCGCGGGTTCCCAAAGGACGACCCGGCGACGTGCCGAAGCACATGGATCGGGGGGGTATGTCGGAATGGAGCAGCGCTCGCGAGACTGAAGAGTTCAAGGCCGTCTTCGACAACTCCCCGATCGGGAAGGCGATCACCTCCCCAGAGGGCGTGTGGCTGCGGGTCAATCGCGCGCTCGCCGCGATGCTCGGCTACTCCGTCGCGGAGCTGCTGGCCACGTCGTTCGTGACGCTCACGCACCCCGACGACCTCGCGAAGGCCCGCGAGGCGGTGCGCGCGCTGGTGTCGAGCGAGCGCGAGTCTGTCGCCGTGGAGAAGCGCTTTCGCGCGCGGGACGGCGGCTACGTCTGGGTCCACGTGACGACGCAGCTCCGACGCAGCGCCGAAGGGGCGCCGCTGCACTTCTTCTCCTACCTCATCGACATCACGGATCGAATGAAGTCCGACGCCGCCTTGCAGGCGTCCGAGACGCGCTACCGACGCCTCTTCGAGTCCGCCAAGGACGGCATCCTGATTCTCGACACGGGCACCGGACAGATCATCGACGTCAACCCGTTCATGACGGAGCTCACGGGCTATCCCCGAGCCGACTTTCTCGGGAAGCGCCTGTGGGAGATCGGCGCGTTCAAGGACGCCGGGGCCGCGCGGGACTCGTTCGCCGAGCTGCTGGCCAGGGAGTACGTCCGCTACGACGACCTCCCGCTGAAGTCCCACGACGGACGCAAGGTGGAGGTCGAGTTCGTCAGCAACGTGTACCTGGTCGACGGTCGGCGGGTGATCCAGTGCAACATCCGCGACCTCACCGAGCGCCGCCGCACCGAGGCCGACCTCCGCCTGCGCGATCGCGCCATCCAGGCGGTGACGCAGGGCATCGTGATCACCGACGCCGCGCAGGACGACCAGCCGATCATCTACGCCAGCCCGGGCTTCGAGCGGCTCTCGGGCTACCCGGCCGCCGAGGTGCTCGGCAGGAATTGTCGATTCATGCAGGGGCGGGACACCGATCCGGCGGCGGTCGCGAAGCTCCGCGAGGCCGTGCGCGCGGGCCGGGCGTGCAGCGTCGAACTCCTCAACGTCCGCAAGGACGGCACGAGCTTCTGGAACCTCCTGGCGCTCTCGCCGGTGATCGACGCGGACGGTCGGCTCGCGAACTTCATCGGCGTGCAGACCGACGTGACCGAGCGGCGGAAGCTCGAGATGCAGTTTCTCCAGGCGCAGAAGATGGAGGCCGTGGGCCGGCTCGCCGGGGGCATCGCGCACGACTTCAACAACGTGCTGTCGGTCATCCTGAGCTACGCGGAGCTGATCGCGGCGGAGCTCAAGCCCGACGAGCCGCTGCGCGCCGACATCGAGGAGATCCAGACGGCCGGCGCGCGGGCGACGGATCTCACGCGGCAGCTGCTCGCGTTCAGCCGGCAGCAGGTGCTCGAGACGAAGGTGCTCGACCTGTCGCAGGTGCTCGCGAAGATGGAGAAGCTCCTCGACCGCCTGCTCGGGGCCGACATCACCCTGACGATGCTCCCGTCGAGCGGTCTCGGGAGCGTGAAGGCCGACCCGGGCCAGGTCGAGCAGGTCGTGATGAACCTCGCGGTCAACGCGCGCGACGCCATGCCTCGGGGCGGCGAGCTGACCATCGAGACCAGGAACGTCGACCTCGACGACGAGTACGCCACCACGCACCACGACGTGCGGCCCGGCGCCTACGTCATGCTCGCGGTGACGGACACCGGCGTCGGGATGGACCAGAAGACCCAGGCGCGCATCTTCGAGCCCTTCTTCACCACGAAGGACCTCGGCAAGGGCACCGGCCTCGGGCTCGCGACGGTCTTCGGCATCGTGAAGCAGAGCGGCGGTCACATCTGGGTCTACAGCGAGCCCGACCACGGGACGACGTTCAAGATCTACTTCCCGCGGGTGCGCGGCGCCGCGGAGGCGCGCCCGGCGGAGGCGCCCCCGACGGAGTCGGGCCGGGTGAGCGAGACGATCCTCCTCGTCGAGGACGACGACCAGGTGCGCGTCATCACGCAGAACATCCTCCGACGGCGCGGCTACGTCGTGCTCGTGGCGTCGAACGGCGGCGAGGCGCTGCTCGCCTGCGAGAAGCACGGAGCGAGGATCCACCTGCTGCTGACCGACGTCGTGCTGCCGCGGATGAGCGGTCGACAGCTCGCCGAGCGCCTCGCGCCGATGCGCCCGGAGATGCGGGTGCTCTTCATGTCCGGGTACACCGACGACGCCATCTTGCAGCACGGCGTGCTCGACTCCGGGGTGGCCTTCCTCCAGAAGCCGCTCACCCCCATGACGCTCACCCGCAAGGTGCGCGAGGTGCTCGACGCGCCCCGGAGCGGCTGAGGCGCGCCGCCCGACTGGCCGGTTGTTCCGCGTCACCCCCTGCACTAGGCTCGCGCCGGCGTTGAACCTCCGCACCCGCACCCGCACGCTGCTGCTCCTGGGGATGCTCGCCGGCGCGGGGTGCGCGTCGCGGTCGGCCGCGCCCGTCGACGTGCTCCAGGGCTACGCCGACGCCCTGCGCGACGGGCGCATGCGCGACGCCTGGGCGATGCTCTCCACCGCGGCGCGGGAGTCGATGCCCTACGAGCGCTTCGAGGCGACGGCGCGCGAGCGCCCCGAAGAGCTGGCCGACGCCATCCGCGCGTACGGCGAGCTGCAGCCCGAGGCGCCCGTGACGGCGCACCTCGAGCTCGCCTCGGGGGAGACCCTCACCCTCGTCGAGGAGGGCGGCCGGTGGCGGCTCGACCCGAGCGCGCTCGACTTCTACGGGCAGCACACGCCCACGCAGACGCTGCGATCGTACGTGCGCGCGCTCGAGCGCTCGCGCTGGGACGTGCTGCTGCGCCTCGCGCCGGCGGAGGTGCGAGAGGCCATCGCGCAGGCGGCGGCGACGGCGGGGGTGACGCCCGAGGCGAGGCTGCAGGCGAGCTTCGGCGGCACTGATGCGGGGCGGGTGCAGGCGGTGATGCAGGGCCTGCGCGACGCCCTGGAGCGCGGCCGGGTCGTCGAGGTGGCGGGCGACCGCGCGACGATGGCGTACGGCACGGGCGGCCGGTCGCTCGCGCGGCTGGTGCGGGAAGATGGACGGTGGCGGGTGGCCGAGCCCGAGTAGACGGAGTGCGGTGATGGCCTCGTACGGACCTTCGGATAGAGACCTTCGGCGGATGACCCTGGCGGGCACGCTCGCCTACGCGCAGTCGATCGCGAGCGGCGCGACGGCGGCCCTGGCCTTCGACGACGCGCTCGGGGAGATCAACAAGCGGGTGGCGGCGCTCAACGCGCTGGCCGAGAGCGTGGCGAGGGCGAGGGCGCGGGGCTACGCGTGGGGCGGCGACCTCGAGCAGGTGGGCAACGCCGCGCAGGGGCAGGCGCGCGCGGCCTTCGAGGGGGCGCGGGCGGAGTCGACGCGGGCGGCGGCGGCGCTGCGGGGCCAGGTCGCGGCGCTGGAGCGCGACGTGCGGCGGGCGGCCTCGGGGGACGCGCTGCGCAACGAGGGGCTCATCAACAGCGTGGCGGCGCAGGCGCGCGGGCTCGACGAGGCCATCAAGGCCGCGCGGGGCCGGGTGCTCGCGGGGGCGGCGCAGTTCATCGGGGCGGTCGACGGGCTGGCGGCGCGGATGAAGCGCATCCACTGGACGCTCGACCAGTTCGAGGGCGCGAGCTTCAAGATGCAGCCCGAGGAGAACCCCCTCTTCGCGGCCAAGGCGACCTGGGAGGATCATCCCAGCGGCAAGGTCGAGGGGCTGCTGATGCTCACCGCCCACCGGGTGCGCTTCGAGTACCAGGAGGAGGTGGTGCTCGAGCGCTCGTTCGTGTTCTTCGCGTCGAAGACCGAGGTGCGGCGCAAGCTCCTGCTCGACACCCTCGTGGGCCACGTCGCGGGCTCCGCGGCCGGCGAGCGGGGCCTCCTCATCAAGGACCAGGTGATCACCCTGCGGATGCACCCGCAGTCGGGCGGTCCGTCGGTGGTGACCCTGGAGCTCGACGACGACATCGCCGGCGAGGTCGACGCGGTGATCAAGCAGATCCTCTCCGGGGACCTCGAGCGCGGGCGCTACCGCGGCCCGATGCCCACCGGCAGCCGGGTGGGCGTGCCGGTGAAATGGCCCGCGCGCTGCGAGACCTGCGGCGCCGGGATGCAGCCGCCGGTGAAGGGCCAGACCTACCTCACCTGCGAGTACTGCAAGGCCCGGCACGACGTGACCCTCGGCGAGGGATGATCCCCGCCCGCACCTGACGGGAGACCGACCGATGGGACTCTTCATCGCCGCCGCCATCACCTGCGCGCTGGTGCTCCTCGTGTGGGGCACGCAGCTCTGGCGTGTGACGCCCGCCCCCGAGCGCCGCTTCGTCGCCGCGGCCGCCGCGCTCACGCTGCCGATGTTCTTCGTCGCGCTCTGGGGCGTGCGGCTGCCCTTCACCGACCCGCTCATCCTGCGCTTCGCGGCCCTGGTGCACCCCGACCTTCCCACGGGCGCGCTGCGCTCCACGGCCGCGTACCTCCTGCCGAAGTCCCTGGAGGCGCCGCTCATCGAGGAGCCCGCCAAGCTCTGGCCCTTGCTCCTCCCCCTGTTCCGCGCGCGGCTCCGCGACGTGAGCCCGGTGCGCACGGGGCTCGCCCTGGGCCTCGGCTTCGCGCTCAGCGAGGTGGCCGGGCTCGCGGTGCTGCTCTCGACCTATCCCCCCTACCGCGCGCTGCCCTTCTGGGCCTTCAGTGGCTTCATCATCGAGCGCCTGCTGGTCGCCCTCTTCCACGCCACCTTCACCACGCTGGCCCTGCGCCGCTGGGGCCGCGGCTTCGGCCTCGGCGTGCTCGCCGCCATGGCCGCGCACTGGGCGTGCAACTTCCCGATCATCCTGATGGCGCTCGGTGTGCCGCCACTGGGCCCGCGCTGGCCGATGGTCATCACGGCCTGGCTGGGCGTCTTCTTCGCGGCCTGCGCGGTCTTCGTGGCCCGCGTCGTGGCCGACGACCCCACCGACGCGCGGCGCCCGTAGCGCCCCCCCACCCCGCCTCACCCCTGGACGCTCAGCCCGGCCGGGCCCTACCGTCGGGGCGTCCTCGTGGGTGACCCATCGCGACCGGCGCTCGCCGCCTCCGGTACCCTCTCCGCCAACGTGGTGCGCGCGCTGGTCGCCGAGGCGGTGCGCCGCGGGCTCGACGAGTCCGAGCTCCGGCGGCGCTTCGCCATCCCCGACGAGACCCTGAGCGACGTCGACGCGCGCGTGGGCGCCGAGCTGCTCGTGCGGCTCTGGAGCGAGCTGCCGCGCATGCTCGGCGACGACGACTTCGGGCTGCACCTCGGGGAGAACACCGCGCACACCTCGCTGCCGCTCGCGGCCCGGATGTACGAGAGCTACCCGACGGTGGGCGCGGGGCTCGCGAAGCTCGCGGAGTTCCACCGGGTGATGAACGACCTGCACCCGACCATCGTCGAGCGCGGCGCGGAGGTCACGCACATCCGGGTGCGCAGCAAGGGCACGGCGCTCGTGACGCCGCGGCACGCGATGGAGTTCGTGTTCGCGTGGATGCTCTTCACCACGCGGCGCACGACGGGGGTGGAGTTCTTCCCCCGGCGCATGCGCCTGGAGCACGGGCGGCCGAGGGACACCCGCGAGCTCCAGCGGGTGTTCCGCTGCCCGGTGGAGTTCGACTCGGACTGCGCGGAGTTCACCGTCGCCAACGCGGTGCTCGACCTGCCACAGAAGACCGCCGACCCCGCGCTGGTGGAGATCCTGGAGAGCCACGCGCGGCTGCTGCTCGGGCGCCTGCCCGACCGCTCGACCTTCGCGACCCGGGTGAAGGGCGCGATCGTGCCGCTGCTCCGCGACGGGGCGAGCATCGAGGCGGTGGCGCGTTCGATGCGCCTGAGCGAGCGCAGCGTGCAGCGCTACCTCCAGCAGGACGGCACCACCTACGCCGACGTGCTCAACGAGGTGCGCCGCTCGCTCGCCGAGGCGGCGCTACGCGACAGCGCGGCGTCGATCACGGAGGTGGCGCACTCGCTGGGCTTCTCCGACCAGAGCGCCTTTCACAAGGCGTTCACGCGCTGGACGACCATGACCCCGGGGGCCTTCCGCAAGGGCGCGGGCGCGCGCTGAGCGAGGCGCCGGCAGCGCTCGATCTCGTTGCTGAAGCCGCCGACGTAGGCCAGGGCGACGAGCGCCCAGCACGGCACCAGCATGAGGTTGAGCCCGGGCATGATCACGCAGAACAGGCCCATCGCGAGGAGCGCGGGGAAGGTCACGGCGGCCAGGACGGTCCAGAAGGCTGTGTGGTTGGTCATTGGAGCACCTCTGCGCCGGGATGATGGGTCGCCGGGTGGGAGGGCTCTTGGCGCGCGGCGCCCGATGTGTTGTCCGGCGGCGCCAGCGGCGCGGCGCGGGGGCGCGGGTCAGGGCTACCCGCACACCTTCGCGCGCCCGGCTGCCGCGGGTTGAAACCCACGGCAGCCTAAGGTGAAGGCCGCAAGCGGCCTGTCCGATGTCCAGGCACAGTGACCAGCCCGCCGCGGGTTTTCCCTTGGCTGCCGTGGGTTTCAACCCGCGGTAGCCGGGCGCGAAGGTGTGCGGGTAGCCCGGGTCAGGGCAGGACGTTGGCCCAGGCGGGGTCGTCGCTGTTCATGCGACCGAGCCAGTCGATGAGGACGGTTCCGTCGGCGCCGCGGATGTTGCCGCTGTTGCCGATGAGCACGTGGCCCTGGTCGGCGACATAGAACCGTCGCGCGTTGGGGATCGGGTCGATGAGCCGACGGGTGACGTCGTCGAGCTGCGCCTCGAACTGCTCGGGCGTCACCCCGAAGAAGGCGCTGATGGTGGTGTCCTGGGTGTACGAGAGCAGCGCGAGCCGCGCGGGCGGCGGAAAGCGCCGGGCGTAGTAGGGGAGCAGCGCCTCCAGGCGGTCGCGGCACTCGGGGCAGCCCGCAGGGAGCTGGACGTTCCAGGTGTTGCGCCACTGGGCCCAGCGCTCGCCCGGCGGCGCCATCGGAGGCCCGGAGTCGTCGAGCAGGTCGACGCGCACGCCCGGGAAGGCCTCGGCCACGCGCTCCCAGTGGATGCCCGCGCCGAAGCCGCCCGCGGAGAGCCCGCTCAGGGTCACGCGCTCGGCGTCCGGGAAGGTGGGCCGGAGGCGGCGGAGGAAGGCGTCCATGTTGCGCGCGCCGACGTGGAAGGTGCGCACGACGCGGCTGCCCCAGCGGTGCTCGATGATGCGATCGCCGCCGTGCACGTCGCCCGTGCAGTAGGGGACGTAGACGAGGTTGGCGTCGCGCCAGGGGTTGCGGGCGTTGTTGCGGTTGAAGAGGGTGAACGACGAGAGCCCGCGGGTCTCCGAGGCGAAGGCGGCGGGGCCGTAGCCCGAGGAGAGGTTCACGGCGGTGTTGACGCCGTAGCAGGTGAAGCCGTCCCAGCAGGCGCCGCCGCCCTGGAGGAAGATCACGACGCGGCGCGACCCGGGGTGGAGGCTGACGCCGACGCCGGTGGGCTCGCCGTTGCCGCACGCGCTGTCGGGAAAGGGGACCCAGGTCCAGGTGTCGGCGGGGGCGGTGATGGCGGTCTGCGGAGAGGCGGCGTCGGGGCGGAAGGTCTCGATGGGGACGTCGGGTTCGGGCGGGACGTCCACCGCGGGCGCAGGGGCGTCGAGCGCGGCGACGACATCGACGACGACATCGGCGACGACGGCGGCATCACCCGCGGGCGCGGCGGAGGGCGTGGCGTCGCCGCAGGCTGCGAGCGCGGCGGAGAGCGCGACGACGGCGAGGGCGCGGCGGGTGACGGGCGCGGGCGACGGCATGGGGCGACTATGCCGGGCGGGCGCGACGGGCGACAAGGGCGAGGCGGGGCACCGTCAAATAGCGGAAGCGCCGGGAGTAACCATCCCGACGCCTCCAGGGGCCGCCAATTGCTGGGGGATTCCGGCGTTTAAGGTCGATCGTCAGTTTGAGACCCGTCGCGTCTTGCGATTGGACCATCCCCCCGTAGGAAGTGGAGGGAGCCGGACTTGAACCAGCATCTCGCGGGCACCATGCGATCGATCGTTCGATGAACCCTCCGACGGTGATGTTGAGACTCGAGCGAGAGTCTGAGTTTCATCTCCCTGCGCCGCCTCTGCCGTTGGGCTACCCGGCCGTATACGGTGGCCGGGGCGGGAATCGAACCACGCACTGGAGCGCATTTGTTGGGAGGGAGTTCAGCCTGAGCGTGAGCTTCAACTTGGCTCGATGACGACCGTGCGCGACGGGCGCGGCGGTGTCAATCGAACAGGTAGGAGAAGAAGGCGTCGCCGACCTTCTGGTTCTTCACCTCGACGGCGTTGGCCTCTTCGCGGGCGTACTTCACCGCGCGCTGGAGCTTCTCGACGCGCTCGAGCAGCACCGCGACGCGACGCGCGGGCAGCGCGCCCGAGTACTTCACGATGCGCCAGTAGCCCATCGGGATGTCCTCGTAATAGACGTCGACCTGCGCCGGGTGCTTCTCCGTGGCCTCGGCCTTCACGTGGTTGCGCGGGACCTTCTTCGTACGAACCGTCTCCACCGCCTCGGTGGCGAAGCAGTCCTGCGTGGCGTCTTCGACCCACGACTCCGACGGGTCGAGCACCGGGAGCTTCTTCACGAAGGTGTGCAGGTCGACGAGCTGCTTCTCCAGGAAGAGCAGGTACGTCACCGGCGCGCGGGCGATGAGCACCTCGTCGTCGACCACGACGTCGGCGCGCGCCTCGCAGTTGGCCCAGTCCTTCGTGGCGACGACGTCGAAGAGCTGCGTGAGCACCTCGGCGGTCTTGCGCAGCACTTCGGGGGTCCGCACCTGCACGCGCGTCGACTCCGGCGGCAGGCGCTCGCCCTCGTCGTCCTTCGGGCGGTACGTGCGCGAGAGCCCCGAGAGCAGCGCGGGCTTCTGCAGCTGCTGGTGCGCCTCGGTGAGGTCGGCGTGGGCCTTCGACTTCACCGACTTCTCCACCGCGATGACCTGATTGAGCTTCGGCATGACTAAGCAGTCTCCGCGCCGCCTCCCCCGTCATTGGGGTCGCGCGACGCGCGAGACGCTAGACCGCCCATCGGCGCCGCGCCATCCGCGGTCCGCCGCTCACCCCATTGGTCAGCCCACCGACCAGACCGTCACCACCCCGGCGCCGTCCGCGCTCGCCAGGGCCTTGCCGTCGCCGCGCCACGCCACCGCCGCCACCTCGCCCACCTCCGTGCCCGCCACGCCGAAGCCCGCACCGCGCGGCGTGGGGCCCTTCTTCGGCTCCCACAGCGCCACCACGCCGTCGGCCCCGCCCGAGGCCAGCAGTCCACCCCTACGCTGAAAGGCCAATGCCGTCACCGGACCTTCATGTCCCTTGAGCGTCACCGGCTTGCTCCCCTCGGGGCCCTTGCCCTCGAACTTCCACACCGTCGTGTCCACGTCCCCGCTCGTGGCCAGCAGGGTGCTCGCGGCGTCCCAGGCCAGCGCCTTCACCTTCAGCGGATAGCCCGTCATCTCCGAGTCGATGTCCGTCTCCACTCGCCAGAAGTGCACCGAGCAGTCCTGGCTCCCGCAGGCCAGCACCTCGCCGCTCGGGCTCCACGCCGCGCTCACCAGCGAGCCCTTCCACTCCAGCTGCCGGCTGCTCCCTCGCTCGGCCATGCCCCAAAGCCGCGCGCCGCCGTAGCAGATCGTCGCCACCTCCGAGCCGTCGCCGCGCCACGCCACGCCCGCGATGGTGCTCTCCTGCGCGGGCGTCTCCATCCACGGCTCGCCTGCCGCCGTCCACAGCCGCAGCACCTTGCCCGCCGCGGTCGCCAGCCACTTCCCGTCGGGGCTCCACGCGACGTGCTCCACCCACTGTTTGCCGTTGGGCAGCGCCGCGAGCTCGCGCCCGTCGACCGCCGCCAGCAGCCGCGCGGTGCCGTCCATACCCCCCGTCGCCAGCACGTCGCCCGAGAAGGCCAGCGCGCACAGCCCCGCGGGGTGCACCGACCGGGTCCACTGCACGAGCCCGGTGGCGCCATCGAAGACGGTCACCTCGCCCGCGGCCGTCCCCGCGGCCAGCCACCGCCCGTCGCCCGACCAGGTGACCCCCAGCGCGTACTCCGCCAGCGTCGCGCGCCACGCCGCCTTCAGCTCGCGCTTGCCGCCGCGCAGGGCCTTCAGACCAGGCATGAGCGAAACCCCTCGTTGAGCGCCGCACGGTCGAGACCGCGCCCGATGAACACCAGCTCGTTGAGCCGCGGCGACGTGTCCCCCCACGGCTTCCCCGAGCTGCCGTCGATCAGCATGTGAACCCCCTGGAAGACGAAGCGCGCCGCCTCGCCCTGCACGTTGAGCACCCCCTTGGTGCGAAACATGTCCGCCCCGCGCTCCTGCACCAGCTCGGTGATCCAGGTGTTGAAGCGCGCTTCGTCCACCACGCCTTCGCAGCGGATGCCCACCGAGGTCACCGTCTCGTCGTGCTGGTGGTCGTGACCGTGGCCGTGTTCGTGCCCGTGTTCGTGCCCGTGCTCTCCCTCGCCCTCCGCCTCACCGCCGAGGAAGGCCGGCTCCATCTCCAGGGCGCGGTCGAGGTCGAAGCCCCCGACGTCGACCACCGCCGCGACGGGTACCTCCTTCACGCCACGAAACACCTTCGCCACCGCGTTGACGGCGCGCACCCGCCGCTCGACCCGCGCTGCGTCCTCCGCGCTCACGAGGTCGAGCTTGTTGACGATCACCACGTCGGCGAAGGCGATCTGCTCCTTGCACTCGTCGCTGTCGTCGATGTGCAGTTCGAGGTGCTTCGCGTCGACCACCGTGACGATGCCGTCGAGCCGGTAGCGGGCCATCACCTCGTCGTCGGCGAAGAAGGTCTGCGCCACGGGCCCCGGGTCGGCGAGCCCCGTGGTCTCGATGAGCACGTGGTCGAAGCGGTCGCGGCGCTTCGCGAGCGAGCCGAGGATGCGGATGAGGTCGCCGCGCACGGTGCAGCACAGGCACCCGTTGTTCATCTCGAAGACCTCCTCGTCGGCGCGGATGACGAGCGCCTGGTCGACGCCCACCTCGCCGAACTCGTTCTCGATCACGGCGACCCGCCGGCCGTGCTCCTCCGAGAGGATGCGGTTGAGCAGCGTGGTCTTGCCCGCGCCGAGGAAGCCGGTCAGCACGGTCACGGGAACCCTGGAGTCTTGCGAGGTGGTCATCGGTTGCGGGCGCATTCATCGTCGATGGCGCGCGCCGCCGCAACCGCCGCCGGGCCCGCGGGTTGAAGACCCGGCTCACGCGCGAGTCAGGGTGAGCCGATCCCGCTGCCGTCGCAGAAGCGTGGCCGCCCTCCCGCGCGAAGCGGGAGCCGTGGTCTACTCCGACGGCGACATGCCCTCGGAGTCGTCCGAAGCCCCGTCGGTTCCCTCGGCACGCGGGCCGCTCCCGGCGGGCCTGTCCCCCCGCTGGCGGCGCTCCGCACAGGGGCTCCGCTGGATGCGCTTCGCGATCTACGTCGGGGTCGCGGCCTATGCGGGCGGTGCCCTCGCGAGCCTCGCTGTCGGGCGATCGTCGCCTCCCGGCAGCATCGCGGTCCCCCTGCTCGGCGCTTTGTTCCTCCTCGTCTACGTCGCCTACCCCGCCGCTCTCTGGCGCTTCGGGAGCGGGCTGACCTCAACTCCCGCGGCGCGCCCAGCCCGGCAGTCGTTCGTGTGCTTCGCCTCCGCGGTGACGAGCTATTGCCTCGGCCTGCTCTTCGCGTGGCTCATCCCCGCGCTCAGCGCCAACAGCTACCGGTTGAACGACAGCGCCTTCCTCCTGCTGTTGGTGTTCATGCCCATTGCCCTGCACGTCGCTTCCCTTGGGCTGCTGGTGCGAGCGCTGGGCGCGGCCCTCCGCTCGTTGGACGAGACGCCGCCCGCCTGGGCGCCGAAGGCAGTCGGCGCGCTCCTCGCTTGTTGGGTCTTCCCGATCGCGATCCCTGGCGTCACTGGGAGACTCCCTCTCGGCGCAGAGAAGCTGCTGTGGGGGCTGACGCTGGCGGGCTGGGGTGCCTTCTTCCTCGCGCTGGCCTCGGTCATGGGCCGCACGGCGCGGGCCCTCGATCGCCGGGCGTGCCCGGAGACCGCGCAGCGCTGAATCGTCATCCGGGGCACCGGGGGAGGACCGCCTGCCGCCGCGCTCCACCTCGAAGGATCGGGGAGCCCAACACGCTATCGTTTCTGCCCATCTCGCGAACGCACATCTCGTCGTGGACCCGCTTATTTCGTCGCTGTTCCGGTGGGTTGGGCCGTCGCAGAGACGCCGCCCACTCCGCCCACCGCTCAGCCCAGCACCACCTCGCGCCGCCCCCCGGACAGCGCGTCCATCGCCGCGAGCACCTCGTCGAGCCCCATCACCTCGTCGACCATCACCGCGCCCCGCCGCTCGGGCCGCCGCGTCCCCAGCACTCGCGCGATCGCCGCGATGGCCACTCCGCCCGCGCGCATCCCGTCGTCCGCCCGCAGCGTCATGGTCGCCGTGGCGCCCCCCTCCCCCTCGACGCGCGCCACCATCTCGACCGGCGAGGCTCGCTTCGCCAGGAACACCTCGCGCAGCAGCCCGAAGTACGCCCCCATGAACCACCCGTACCACCCGCTGCGCAGCACCCACGCCGGCGTCCACAGGAACACCCGCTGCAACGTGTTGGGGTACGGCGACATCGCCACCGTCACATCCACCCCGAGGCTCCGGTGGATCATCTCGGCCTCCGCGAAGGGCACCTCGATGGTGGGCTGCTCGCCCGACGGAAAGGGCATCCGCGGACCCACGCGCACGGGCGGACCCTCCACCCGCCGCCCGCCCTTGTAGCGCACCGTCGGCATCGCGAGCACCGCCGCCATGAGCTTCACGGTGCCCGTCCCTGCGCCCGAGAAGGGCGTAGAGCGCACCGCCCAGGTCACCGACCGCGCGCCCGCCACCCTCGCCGCCACCTCGCGCGCCATGAGGTTGGACAGCCCCGTGAAGATGCCCGCGCCCAACACCACCGCGCCGTCGCCTTCGTGCTCGGTGCGCGCCATCAGCCGGGTCACCACGTCGCGGTCGGAGGTCGCCTCCAGGAAGGTGATCCCGCGCTGCTGGCAGTAGGCCGCGAGGGCATCAGGCGCCGTCGTCGTCGCATCGGCCACGTCGACCACCACGTCCGCGCCGTCCACCGCCGCGAAGCTCGACGGATCGGTGAGGTCGAGGCGCACCGAGCCGTCGCCCCGCGCCGTGCGCCCTGCCGCGATCGCGGTCACCGCGGGGTCGCGCCGCAGCGCCGCCACCGCGAGCGCCCCGAGGAACCCGTGCCCGCCCACCACGACGATCTTCATGCGCGCCCCTTGAAGCCCCGGTCGAAGATCCGCACCCGCCGCAGCAGCAGGTCGATCAGCATCACGCCCACGGCCAGCATCACGGGGTAGCGCCACACCGGCGCCCGGTGCCGCAGCGACTCTCCGCCCGCGTCGAACATCGCCCGCGCCGGCGGGTCGGTCGCGCCGCCGGTCGCCGCCGCGAGCGCGCCCAGCAGCGCCACGTCGGGCTCCAGCGCCGCGTACTCGCGCGGGTAGGGATGGTCCACCCGCCCGCTGCTCTCGGCCACCACCTGACCGTCGCGGCGGTGCACCGCGCGCACCGAGAAGGCCCCGTAGCGCTCCAGCGGAACAGCAGCCTCGTAGCGCCCGGGGCCCACCTGGCGCATCGGCACCCGCTGCTCGGTCGTGTCGGGCCACGGGCCGCGCAGCACCATCTCGGACGTGAGCCCGTTCTCGAAGCGGTCGTCATCGCGGATGGCGTCCACGCTCGCCCGCACCTCGCCGTCGACCACCTCGGCCCGCAGGCCCAGCTCCTCTCGCCGTCGGGTGCGCATGTGCTCGCGCACCAGCTGCGTCCAGAAGGCCTGCCACCGCGGCCAGCGGATCCACTCGACCGCCCAGCGGTTCTTGAGGTCGCTCGTCCAGGCGAGGCTCCACCCGAGGCCCACCCGCCAGCGGGCCAGCAAGGGCTCGCCCGAGTCGGTCTCCATCAGCACCTGGGCGGGAGACGGCTTCGCCCGCGTGCTCACATAGCCGTAGAGGAAGGGCGGCGCGCCGCGCAGCTCGCGCAGGAACCCAGCGTTCCCCACCACCCTCGGCTGCACCGGGTCTTCCACGGCAGCGCTACGCGACACCTCGGTGGTCTCCCGCAGGAAGATCTGCGGCAGGTTGCTCGCGTCCGCCGTGAAATAACTTCGTCCCCGGCCATGGTGCGCCAGCGACTCCAGCAGCTCGCGGTCGACCGTCGGCCCGAGCCCCACGGTGCTCACCGTCAGCCCGTCGGCCGCCATCGAGTCGACCAGCACCCGAAGCCGCGACGGCTCATCAGGCTGCCCCTGCCCGTCCGTCAGCAGGATCACGTGCCGCGTGACCGCGCGGGTCAGCGCGAGGTCCTGCTGGGCGGCGTCCATGGCGGGGAAGATGGCCGTGCCGCCGCCGGGCCGCAGCCGTCGCAGCTCGTTCTCGATGCGCGCGCGGTTGCGGGCGGCCTGCATCCGCACCACCCGGTCGGGCTCGCTGTCGAAGGCGATGACCTCCAGCAGGTCGTCGGGGGCCATCGCGCGCGCCGTCGCCACCGCCGCCGACTGCGCCAGCACCAGGGGGTTGCCCTGCATCGAGCCCGAGCGGTCGATGACGAGCGCGAGGGCCAGCGAGGGCTGGTCGCGCCGCCGGTCGGACTCCATCCGCACCGGCAACAAGCGCTCGACCGCGGTGCCCTGCCAGCCCCCGAGGCCGAAGCCCCGGTCACCGCCCGCCATCATGAACCCGCCACCCATCTCGCGGACATATCTCGTCAGAGCGTCCTGCGCGGTCGAGGGCACCGACTCCGCCGCCACGTCGCTCAGCACCACGAAGTCGAAGCGCTCCAGCTCGCGGGTCGACTGCGGCACCCCGTTGGCGCCGCGCACCTCCACCTCGAACTCCCCGTTGGCCAGCGCCCCGCGAAACCACTGCGCCCGCGCGGGGTCGCCCTCCACGTAGAGCACCGCCGGGCGGCCGGGCACCGTGGCCGTCGTGGCGAAGCGGTTGTTCTCCGCGAAGCGATCGCCCGCGGCGGCCGCCACGCGCGCGACGTAGGTCACGTCGCCGGGCACGCGCACCACCGAGCGGAAGCGCAGCTCCTGCACGCCGGGCACGAGCTCGACGGTGCGGGCGCCGTCGAGGCCGTTGACCGCCTCGCCCTGGTAGAGCGTCACCGTGGCGCGCGTCGCCGTGGTGGAGAACACCGACACCCGCGCCTCGAAGGGCTCGTCGACGCGGATGCGATCGGGCAGGCGCAGCTCGCGGATCGCCACCTCCGCGGGCGCCGGGGCCCTCGACGGCACCACCGACACCCGCACCCCGAAGCGGGTCGCGCGGTGCGCCTCGGCGAGCGCGTCGCCGTCGGTCTGCACGCCGTCGGAGAGCACCACCACGCGGCGCAGCGCGTCGGCCGGGAAGAGCCCGTAGGCGAGCGAGAGGGCGCTGGCGAGGTCGGTGCCGGTGCGTGATCCGACGCGCGCGGGGTCGAAGGGAGGCAGCGGGTGCGCGTTGTCGACGCGAGCGGGAAGATCGAGCACCACCGGGCGGCGGGCGAAGAGCACCACGCGGGCGATGGTGTCCCCGGGGAGGCGCAGGGCCTCGTCGACGGTGCGGTGGAAGCCCGCGATGGCCGCGTCGGGCACGCTCTCCGACACGTCGACCAGGAACACCGTGCAGACCCGGGTGCTCTGCCGGGTGGAGGTCGGCTGCGAGAGCGCCACCAGCAGCAGCGCGAGCAGCGTGGTGCGCGCGGCGGTGGCGACGACCCGCTGCGCGGGCGCGAGGTCGGCGAGCGACGACACCGCGAAGAGCACGAACCACGGGAGCAGCGCGAGGCCGTAGAGCGAGCGCGGGCGGAGCAGCTCGATGGGCTGCCGCAGGTCGTCGGGCAGGCGATGCGCGAAGGGCAGCCCGGTGAGGTGCAGCGTGAGGGGACCGTGCGACAGGAGCGGTCGCAGCAGGAGCACGATGAGCGCCGCCGCGGCGAGGGAGAGGCCCAGTCGGAGCGCGACGCGGACGCGATCGGTCACCGCCCGTGTGTAGCAGGGCCCCTGTTGCGGCGCGACCACGCCGTGCCGCGGCGGCCCCCAGGGGCGGGCCGTGGGTTCACGGTGACGATCGGCGAGAGACCCGGGAGCGCGAGGCTTGCGGCGGCGGCCCGCCGGGTGCACCTGCTGTGGGCACCATGAGACTCCACTCCGCGGTGCTGGCTGCGCTCACCACCCTCACCGTGCACGGCGCGGCCGCCGCGTGCGGGGGGACCTTCTGCTCCAACTCCCCCATCATCCAGAACGCCGAGCGCGTGCTCTTCATCCGCGGCAACGACGGGGAGAACACCGCGGTGGTGCAGATCCAGGCGCAGGGCGACGACCCGAGCTTCGCCTGGGTGGTGCCGCTGGAGACCATCCCCCGCAACATCCACGAGGAGTCGACCAACATCTTCGGGGCCATCGATCAGGCCACGCAGCCCCGGTACATCTTCGCCAACCGCCGCTCGGTCTCGTCGGGCAGCGGTTCGAGCTTCGGCTGCGGGGACGACGCCGCCTCGGTTCCCACCCTCGCGGCGGAGGACGGCGCTTCCGGCGCGGTGCGGGTGTGGGCGAGCGGCGAGACGGGGATGTTCCGCTACGACGTGGTGTCCTCCGACGACCCGGCCGCGCTGCGCACCTGGCTCAACGACAACCGCTACGTCACGCCCGCGGAGGCCCTGCCGATCATCGCGGAGTACGTCGAGGAGCAGAAGTTCTTCCTCGCGGTGCGCCTCTCGGCGGTGCAGGGCGTGCCCTCCTTCCTCGTGTCGCCGCTGGCCTTCACCTACACCGGCCGCTCGCCCTGCGTGCCGCTGCGCCTCACCCGCATCGCCACCACGCCCACCCTCCCGGTGCTCACCTACGTGATCGCCGACTCGCGCGCGGTGCCCTCCAACTTCTCGCAGACCTCCGTCGACGACGCCGAGGTCGCCCGCCTCGGTCCCTCCCGCTTCGGCCTCTCGGTCACCTACGACCAGCTCGTGGGCGACGCCGTCCGCGAGGCCGGCGGCCGCGCCTGGATCACCGAGTACGCCGGCCCCTTCCCCGAAGGCACCCGCGGGCTCTTCACGACCCCGCTACAGAACCTCATCCCCAACCGGGCCTACCTCACCCGGATGTACACCACCGTCTCGGTCGCCGCGATGGACCGCGACCCCGAGTTCAACTTCGTCACGGGCCTACCCGACGTGTCCAACACCCACGACCTGTCGGCCTTCACCAGCACCGCCGCGGTCTTCGACCTGCGCTTCGCCCTCGCCAGCGCGGCCCTCGTCGGTAGCGCCTCGGCCTGGCGCCGCCGCCGCCGCGAGGCGCGCTAGCACCGTTCCATGGGGGACTTGTGGGCTTGAGCCGAGCGTCCACTCACGCCTGCAATCCCCGGCCTCGCCCTCCGAGGGGAGCGCCCGCGAGGTGTCTCCGCGCTCGTTGGGGCGATCGCTACGGCTGCGTCGGGGGAGAAGAACCGCAAGGGTCGCAAGGGTCGCAAGGGAGAAGAGAAGGGCTAATGGTCTCAGGCGCTCGAAGCACTCACCTCGTGTCGGAGACCGGCATCGCTCCCAATGCCCCTCTCGCGATACCAAGGCAGGGAGCGCCGCCAGAACCTAAACCCCTTGCGACCCTTGCGACCCTTGCGGTTCTTCTCCCCCGACGCAGCCGTAGTGATCCCCCCAACGAGCGCGGAGACACCTCGCGGGCGCTCCCCTCGGAGGGCGAGGCCGGGGATTGCAGGCGTGAGTGGACGTTCAGCTCAAGCCTTCAGGTCCCCTGTGGGAAGGTACTACTCTCTGCCCGATGGACGACCCGCCGCGCTTCGAGATGGACGCGACCGGCCTCGACGCCGTGGCGGCGTACTTCCACCACCGCGCCGTGCAGGGGCTGATGGAGGCCTGGCGGTGGTCGGGCGTCACCGAGCCCCTGACCGTCGACGGCGAGCCCTGGGGCGCGCGCACCCTCAGCGAGAGCGCGTCGGGCGAGGTGTTCCAGTCGGTGTACGTGCTGGCGCAGCGCCGCGGCGAGGGCCACCTGTCGCGCTACGTCGCGGGCGCCGACCTGCCCTTCGTCACCGGGCCCGACTGCGACCTGGAGCGCTTCTTCCAGCGCCGCGGCGTCCCCTACGTGCTCGCCGGGCTCTTCACGCAGTCGAAGGAGTACCGCGCCATCGAGCGCCACGTCGGCGGCCGGCGCGCCGCGCGCAGCGGCGTCCACTACATGAACCACATCGACGAGGGCCTCGCGGTGCTCCGCGACCTCGGCGCCACCGAGCGGGCGAAGCGCGCCTGGTGCCTGCACCCGATGCTGCAGCTCGACGCCGACCTGCCCGGCAGCTACGCCGACCTCGCGGCCCTCTCCGACGACCCCGCCGTGCTGGTGCTGGCGATGGAGTACCGCAACATCGCCAACGCCCACCTGTCGCGCCGCGAGGTGTCGTCCCTCGACGACATCGCGCTGTCGCCGCTGCCCGAGGTGACCGACATGCTCCGCGCCGACAAGGTGCAGAACTACAAGGACTTCCTGCTGCACCACGGCGACGCCCACCCCCGCGCGGCCGCGCTGCACCGCTACTTCCAGCAGTGGCTCGCGCGCCTCGGCGTCGACCACGCCCGCTTCGTGCGCTACTTCGACGCCCTCCAGGTGGGCGTCGATCGCGTCGCCCTCAGCCCATCCGCTCGACCAGCCGGCGAGGCACCGTCTTGCCCTTGAGCGCCAGCCGGTTGCTCCCCTGCTCGACCACCACCGCCACGGTCTCCATCGCGCGAAACACCGCGTAGCGCCCGGCGCCCGACCAGCCCTCCGGCACCTCGCCGCTCGGGACGATGGTGCACTGCCCCTCCTCCACCCGGCGCATCGTGCCGCCCGCGCTCGGCACCTCGACCCCGGGCCACCCGAGGTTGCGCAGGTCGGCGTCGGCCTGCAGCGCGTAGAGCACGTCGCCCTGGCGGGGCGCGGCCAGCCAGCGGTCCTGCGCGCGCTCGGGGGCCACGAAGAGCGTGAGCGCGGGGGTGCCCTCGCGCACCAGGGCCAGCTCGCCCGCCAGCCAGTACTCCTCCCCCATGAAGAGCAGCACCTCGTTGACCCGGTACGCGCCCGCGGCCCGCGACACCTGCGGCCCGGCCTTCTCGGCGGGCTCCACCGCGGCCTTCGCGCCCGCCGCCGCCTTCGCCACGACGGCCCCGCGCCGACGACGCCAGCGCGTCACCGCCGCCGCGCCGCCCGCGCCGATGGCCATCAGGAGTCCGAGGGAGATGGGGTCGAGCATGGGGGCGGTCTCAGCTCAGGGCGCGGTGCAGGGCGCGCGCGGTTGCGGTCACGTCGCCGTCGTCTACCAGCAATGCGCCGATGACGGCACCGGCGCGCGCACCGGCGGCGCGGATTTCCGGCGCGTTGGCGAGGGTGATGCCCCCGATGGCGACCACCGCGCGCCCGCTTCCAGCCGCGGCGGCGCAGAGCGAGCGCAGCGTGGCGAGGCCCACCACCGGCGCGGCGTCGGACTTGGTCGCCGTCGCGAACACCGGCCCCACGGCGACGTAGTCGGCGTCGGTCTCGAGCGCGGCGGCGAACTCCGCGGGCGTGTGGCTGGATACACCGATCTGTAAACCTGGCGCGACCCGGCGGGCGAGCGCGAGGGGCAGGTCGTCCTGGCCGAGGTGCACGCCGTCCGCGGCCGCGAGCCACGCGACGTCCGGGCGGTCGTTGAGGAAGAAGGGCACGCCCGCGTCGGCGCAGAGCGGGCGCAGCGCGGCGGCGAGGGCGAGCAGGTCGCGCGCGCCCATGGACTTCGCGCGCAGCTGGAGCGCCGCGAGGGCCCCGGCGTCGAGCACCCGGCGGGCGAAGTCGAGCGGCGGACGCGACCCGCGCAGGAGGGAGTCGACGTCGACGATGGCGTACAGGCCCGGGTTCATCGCGGTGTCGCATCGCGCCGCGCGCGCGGGGTGTCAAGCCGCCGCCGCGGGCGCGCAACCTGTACACCCCCGGGTCGGTCCGTTAGTGTGCGCGACCGTTGAACGACCCGCGTGCCGACGAGCGCTTCCCCTGGCGCGCCGTCTCCAACCTGAGCCTCGCGGCCGCCGTGCTCTTCGCCGCGATGGCCCTCTCGCGCTTTCGCACCTGGCACAACGACACCTTCGACCTGGCCTTCTACGCCCGCCTCGTCTGGGGCGCCGGCCGCGGCGACCTCTGGAACCCCCTCGTCGGCGCGCCCCTCTGGGGCCTGCACCTCTCCCTGGTGCTCATCCCCCTCGGCCTCCTCGGGCGCCTCGTCTCCGTCGTGCCGCTGCTCCTCGTCGTGCAGGCCGCCGCCGTCGCCGCCGCGGGCATCCCCCTCGCGCGCATCGCCTCGCGCCGCGTGGGCCACCCCGCCGCGCCCTACCTCGCCCTCTTCGTCTACCTGCTCTTCCCCACCGTCGGATCCATCGCGGGCTACGAGTTCCACCCGAGCTCGCTGGCCCTGCTGCCGCTCTGCATCGCGCTCGATTTCTTCGACCAGCGCCGCGCCGTCGCGGGCGTCGTCGCCCTCTTCGTCGCCACCCTCTGCCGCGAAGACGTCGCCCTCTGCGCCGCCCTCGCCGGTCTCGCCCTCGCCCTGCACCGCCCCCACCGCGCCATCGGCCTCGCTGCCTTCGTCGGCTTCACGGCCTGGTTCGCCGTCTACCTCTTCGTCATCGCCCCGCGCTACCTGCCGCGCACGGGCTCGCTCCAGCTCCACTACGGCCACCTCGGGTCGTCGCCCACGGCCATCCTCGCGCAGCTCCTCCGGCACCCCCTCGCGACGCTGCGCGAGCTCGCCACGCCGGTGCGCCTGCTCTACGTCCCGCGGCTGCTCGCCCCGGTCGCGCTGCTGTCCCTCCTGCGCCCGCGCTGGCTGCTCCCCGCGCTGGCCCCCATCGGCATCAACCTCCTGTCGCAGTTTCCCACCGCCGTGCAGGTGCACTCGCACTACAGCACCCTCGCGGTGCCCTTCATCGTCGTGTCGGCCATCCACGGCGCCGCGTGGATCATGGCCGTCGGCGCCCTGCAGGCCGACCGCTACGGCCTCCTGGTGGCGGTCGCGATCTCCGCCGCGACGCTCACCACCCAGCACCGCTCCGGGGTCCTCCCGATCATCAGCCGCCGCTTCGACCGCGCCGACCACCGCGCCGACCGCCGCCAGCCCGCCCTCGACGCCATCGCGGCCATCATCCCCCCGGACGCGTCGTACACCGGGCCCGATTTCACGCTCTCGCACTTCGCCGAGCGCACCCGGATCTTCCGATTCAAGCAGCCGCCCGACCGCGCCGCGGAGTTCGTCGTGCTCTCCACCGAGCACCGCGACCGCCACACGGGCACGCAGGAACTCTGGCGCAACTCCGAGGAGGTCACGGTCCGCAACGCCCTGTACTGGCGCCGCTACGGCGTCTGGACGGTCGTCGGGGACTACATCGTGCTGCGCGAGCACTGGCCCGTGCGCACCTACGCCCGAGGGCGCTACGTGGACTTCGCCACCGACCCGCGGGTGCACGCCGCGCACACCGGGGTCGGCCGCTCGCTCACGGTCGCGGGCTGGGGGGTCACCCGCGCCGCCCGCGGCAGCCACGTGACGCTGCTGCTCGTGGCCAACAGCCCGTGGCCCTACGACCTCGGCTTCGAGCTCGCCTGGGGCCCGATGCACCCCGTGGTCGACCGGCAGGACCCGGCGCACACCTACGCCTTCCTCCCCTACGACGGGGTGTTCATGGCTTCCTTCGTGCGGCCGGGCGAGGTCACCCGCACCGAGGTCGACCTGCCCGCCTCGCCCGAAGAACTCCGCGCCCACGGCCTCTGGTTCGGCGCCCGGCGCATCGACGGATCGCGCCTCGAGGCTGACTCCGCCCACTGGACCCGACTTCCCGAATGACCCTCCGCCGGCCTCGGCTCCCGGCGCTCGTCGCCCTCGCGCTCTGCGCCACCACCTGCCGAGCGCCCGCCCGCACCACCCTGGTGGTGGGCTCCGTCGAGCTCCGCCGGGTCGAGCCCGACCGCCCCCGCCCCGCGCCCGACCTCGTCCCCGGCGACTGGGTGCTGCGCACGCCCGACCTCCAGGTGGTGATCGCCGGCGAGAGCCCCGTGGTGCGCGAGGCCCGGCCCGGCAGCCTGCTCCAGGTGACCGACCGCGGCGCGTCCGGCGTCGCCCCGCTGCGCAGCGTCGACTTCTTCCTCGCCGTCGGCGACCGCGAGCTCCAGGCCACCAGCAGCCGGCTGGAGGCGGTGCTCGTCGACGCCACCCCGACGCTACGGCTCACCGCGCGCTACCTCCACCGCGGCGACACCCTCACCCTCACCCGCGACTACGCCATGGAGCGCGGCCGTCGCGCGCTGCACCTCCGCACGCGCGTGCGCAACGAGGGGAGGCAGCCCGTGCGCGGGGTGCGCTTCGGGGCGCGGCTCGCCTGGGGCGAAGGGCCCCCCTTCGCGCCGACCATCGGCGTGCACACCAAGACCCACGAGGGCACCGCGCCGTGGGTGGGCGCCGCCAGCCAGGGCCGCGCCGTCGGATGGACCCGCGCGACCGCCGCGGACCTCGACCTGCGCTTCACCGGCGAGGTGCACGGGGGCATCACGTCGCCCGGCAACACCGCGATCGTGCACCCCGCGACGGACCTCCGCCCCGGCGCCACCCTCGACGACCACGAGCTGCTCTTCGCGCTCCCCGGGCAGCTCGCGGAGCTACAGCGCGCCGTGATGCTCTGGCGGGGCGCCCCGGTCACCGAGCTCCCGGTGGTGGTCCGCGGCGCGGCGCGCAACCCGGCCACGGTGACGATCACCACCCCCGACGGCTCGGCCGTGCTCGTCTCCGCCCCGACGAGCGACCGCGCGGTGCTCCCCCTCGCGCCCGGCCAGTACGTCGCGTGGGTGACCGCGCCCGGCTACGCCACGGGCGACCCGGTTCCCTTCGAGGTGCACCCCGGCGCCACCGGCGCGGTGCCCATCGAGGTGGTGCTGCCGCCGGGCGCGTCGATGCGGGTGACCGCCGTCGACGAGGACGACGACGCCCACCCCGCGCTGCCCGTGCGGGTCACCGTGCGAGGCATCGCCCCCACGCCCGACCCGATGCTGGGCCCCAACCACCACGCCGCGGGGGCGGGCGTGGTGGTGGTCGCCGCCGACGGCTCGACGGACTTCCCGGTGGCCCCCGGCACCTACCTCGTCACGGTCTCGCACGGCCCGGAGTGGAGCATCGCCACGCGCGTGGTGACCGTCACCGAGACGATGCGCGGCGAGGTGAACGTCGGCCTGTCCCACGCGGTTCCGATGGAGGGGTGGGTCGCGTGCGACCTGCACGTGCACGCGAGCCCGAGCTTCGACTCGCACGTCTCCCTCGTCGACCGCGTGGCCTCGCTGGTGGCCGAGGGCGTCGCCTTCGCGACCCCGACGGAGCACAACGTGGTGGGCGACTACGCCGCGGGCGTCGCGCTGATGCCCGGCAACGTCAGCCCCCCGCTGCAGTGGGTGCCCGCGGTGGAGGTCACCACCGACCGCAACGCGCAGCCCTGGGGGCACTTCAACGTGTACCCCTACCCCCCGCTGGAGGGCGCCCCGGAGGGCGGTCCGCCGCCCTTCGTGGGGGTCGCGCCGCGGGAGATCTTCGCCGCCGCGAGGCTGCGCTCGCCGGACGCGATCATCCAGGTCAACCACCCCCGGATGCAGCCCAACATCGGGTACTTCAACGTCACCGGGCTCGACGTGCGCACGGGCCGCGCGGTCTCGCCCGCGTACGACCCTGGCTACGACGCCATCGAGGTCTTCAACGGCTTCTTCATCGGCCAGCTCCCCGAGGTGGAGCACCTCCTCCACGACTGGACCTCCCTGCTCGCCCACGGCCGGCGGTACATCGCCACCGGGTCGAGCGACTCCCA
Source organism: Myxococcales bacterium (assembly GCA_030652255.1). Taxonomy (GTDB): domain Bacteria; phylum Myxococcota_A; class Polyangia; order Polyangiales; genus SCUS01. The sequence goes on from JAUSAZ010000218.1 coordinate 29,193, forward strand.
CACCATCGCGTACCAGTGGGCGGGCTCCCCCCGGACGATGGTGCACCTGCAGCCCGGCGAGACAGCGACGGACCACCCCGCCGTGCTTCGCGCGCTGCGCCAGGGCAGGGCCTTCGTCACCTCCGGCCCGATGCTCCTGCTCACGGTCAACGGCCAGGAGCCGGGCTCGCCGGTCGCCCTCGCCGCGCCGGGCCCGGCGCAGGTGCACGTGATGGTGATGGCGCCGCCGTGGATGCGCGTCGACTCGGTCGAGCTGCTGCGCAACGGCGAGGTGGCCGAGCGCCTCGCGGTGCCCCTCGGGAGCGGCCGGCTCCGCTTCGACGCGACGGTGCCGCTCACCGTGGCGCCGGGGGACTTCGTGGTGGCGACGGCGCGCGGGCCGCAGGGCGACCTCGAGGTGGTGCTGCCGCACTCCAACGGCGTGCCCTTCGCGTTCACCAACCCGGTGTGGATCGAAGCGGCGCGCTGACGAGCGCGAGGGAGGAGTCTAGGAGGGACGGAGGGGAGGAGGAGACGGACACACGACGGGGCGACTGCGGCCCCGCGCGATCAGGGGACGCAGACGCTGATCATGCCCGCGGCCATCTGCACCGACGAGCAGGTGGTGAAGTAGGGCGCGCAGTCGCGGTTCTGGTTGGCGGGGTTGCAGAGGCGCATGCACTGCGCCGCGTTGGGGTTGCCCATCGGGGCGACGCACTCGACGGCCTGGATGGCCGCGCCGGGGACGTAGCCGGGGCACATGGCCGCGTTGCCGCTGGTGCAGGCGACGGTGCAGAGGTTGCCCTGCGGCGCGCCCGCGCGGGTGAACATCGACGGCGAGCAGACGGTGGCGTTGCCGCACGCGCCGCCCGCGGGCGAGCAGCTGGTGTACGCCACGGGCAGCGGGGGTGTGGTGGTGGCGCCGGTGCCGACGGGCACGCAGATGCGGTTGGGCGTGCCGGGGATCGCGGCGCACTGGGTGCCGGTGCCGCAGTCGAAGTTGGAGGCGCAGGTGTCGTAGCACTGGCCGAGGCCCGTCGCGCCGTCGACCACGCAGGTGGGCAGGTAGGCCGAGTTGGTGCCGAAGTCGGGGCACACGGCGCCGATGGAGCAGGTGGTGGTGCAGAGGTTTCCGGCGAGGCCGTTGCTGGTGTAGCTGGCCGAGGTGCACAGCGTGCCCCCGCCGCAGCTGTCACCCGCCGTACAGCCCTCGTAGGCGCTGCGGGTGGAGACGTCGATCACGCAGCCGCCACCGAACGCAGCCATCATGGACATCGACAGGACGAGATTCCGGATCTTCATGGGGTCATTCTCCTTCAAGGGATTCGATCACAGCAGGTCGAGGACGGATGTGTACCACCGTCCGCACCCTCAGAACTGTGGCTTGGGCACTGGTACGTCGAGCCCCCCGGCATAGCTTCACCGGCGCATCAACTCTGCGCTCGCGGTGGTGACGTACTGCCCCCTCGGCCAGTGACGGTAGTACTGCACCTGCACCACGGGGCCGCCCTCGGGGTCGTACTCGCCGGGGGTCACGGTGCCGAACACCCTCACCAGCGAGTTGGTCTGCAGCCGGTTTTCGCCGTCCATGTCCTCGGGGCGCAGGGTGACCACCGCGGTGAAGGGCCCCCCGTCGCGCGCGCTCACCGTCACCCGGCAGGTGCTCTCCGAGTCCTCCTCGCAGAGGTGCCGCTCCTGGTGGGTGCGCACCTGCAGCGCCAGCCGGGTCACGCCCCCCTCGGCGTGCCCCACCGAGCGCACCACCCCGAAGAACGACAGCACCTGCCCCCGGAAGGGCTCCGGCGCCCGGCGGACGTCGTCGTACACCGGCTCCTGCGCCCGCGCCGCCCAGGTCGCCTCCTCGTCGAGCGCGACGTACGAGCGCGCGTAGCCGTAGCGCCCCGCGGACGCGCAGCCCCCCGCGAGCAGCCCCGCGAATACCAGCCCCGGTAATGCCGACGTGCCCTTCATGCCGCCACTATACAGACCCCGACCGCGAGGGAGGGCACCCATCCGCCCCCCTCCCCGCGCTCCTAGCGCTTGGGACGCAGCCGGCTCTTGAGGTCGGACAGCTCGTCGTCGTCCGAGGGCGCCGGCGCCTCGACCGGGCTCGCGACCGGCGCGGCGTCGCCCCGCAGCCTGCGCTTCAGCGCCGCCACCTCGTCGTCGATGGGCGCCGCGTCGCCCGGGGGCGCGGACTCTGCGGGCTCGGCGGGCGCGTCCCCGGCGCCCTCCTTCGGGATCATCCCCAGCCGTCGCTTGAGGGCCGTGAGCTCGTCCTCCTTCGAGGGCGCCGCGCCCGGGGCGCCCACCGCCGCCACCTTCGCGGCCACCTTCTGGCGCAGCGCCGCGAGCTCGTCGTCCACCCTCGGCCCGGCCGCCTCGGGCGCCGCGGGCGCGGGCGCCTGCTCGTCGCCCTCCGCCGCCGTCGGCGCGCTGGCGGCCGTCAGCAGCAATCCCCGGCGCACCGGGGCCTGCGCGGTCTCGTCCGCCGCCGACCCGCGGCGCAGCTGCCGACCCAGCCGGTCGACCTCCGCCCGCAGCGAGGCCGCCGCCCGGGAGCGCCGCTCGACCATGTCCTGGGCCTCCCTGGCCAGCGCGGCGTCGCGGCTGCGCGCGGCGATGGTCACCCGCCCCGACCAGAGCGCGATGTCGTCCTCCACCTTGTCGAGCTGGTCATGCAGCCCGGTGAGCTGGTCGATCACCGCGGCGTCGAGGTCTTCATCCGACGCGACGCCCCCCTCCGGCGCCTCGAAGCGCGCGCGGCAGAGGGCGCACTCGAAGACCCGGCCGCCCCGCTCGGTGGCCACCAGCGACACGCCGAAGACGGTGAGGTTCTTCACCCGCTCGCGCTCCAGCAGCCTCGACGCCTGGCCGCAGCGGGGGCAGGTGTCCGCCACGCTCCTCGGCTTGTCGACGTCCTCGATGTCCCATCCCTCGGTGTCCGCGCGCTTCCAGTCGATGCCCATCGCCCGCAGGTCTACGACGGTTGCCCCGCGGCGTCCAAACCCGCCCCGGCCTTACCACCCACGGTAAAGTTGCTGGAGTGTTCCAATGGGCGGGGGTTGTATGCGACAACCCGGGGCCATGAGCTTCTCCCGGGACGTCCTGCGCATCGCTGACCTGACCGCCGAGGCCGACCGCATCGCCAAGCGACTGCGCGAGCTGGTGACGGTCAACCACCGCCGCCGCGGCCTCGTGGTCGGCATCTCCGGCGGCATCGACTCCGCCCTCTGCACCGCCCTCGCGGTGCGCGCCTTCGGCCCCGACAAGGTGCACGGCATCTTCCTGCCCGAGCGCGTCTCTTCGAGCGAGTCGCTCACCTTCGGCAAGCTTCTGGCCGAGCGCTTCGGCATCCAGACCACCACCGAAGACCTCGCCCCCGCCCTCGAGGCCCTCGGCTGCTACAAGCGCCAGGACGACGCCATACGCACGGTATTTCCTGACTACGGCGACGGGTGGAAGTCCAAGATCGTGATCCCCTCCATCCTCGAGGGCGACCGGCTCAACATCTCGCGCGTCACCGTCGAGCGCCCCGACGGCACCCAGGAGTCCAAGGCCCTGCCGCTCTCGGCCTACCTGCTCCTCGTCGCGGCCACCAACTTCAAGCAGCGCCTGCGCACCACGCTGGAGTACTTCCACGCCGACCGGCTCAACTTCGCGGTCTGCGGCACGCCCAACCGGCTGGAGTACGACCAGGGCTTCTTCGTGAAGGGCGGCGACGGGCTCGCCGACGTGAAGCCCATCGCGCACCTCTACAAGACCCAGGTGTACGCCATGGCCGAGGCCCTCGGCGTCCCCGAGGAGATCTGCCGCCGCTCGCCCACCACCGACACCTTCTCCCTGCCGCAGGGCCAGGACGAGTTCTATTACGCCCTCCCGTATGGCGAGATGGACCTCTGCCTGTGGGCCCACAACCACCAGGTGCCCGCCGCCGAAGTCGCGCCCGTGCTCGGCATCACCGAGGCCCAGGTCGAGCGGGTGTTCAAGGACATCGAAGCCAAGCGCCGGGCCACCCTGCCGCTGCACCTCACCAGCCTGCTCGTCGACCCCGTCCCCGAGATCGTGAAGTAGGCCCCCACTGATACCAACTGGGTATCCATCTTGCCGCTTTGGCGGCCACCCGTTGGTGAGACACGCCGCCCGTTTGACGCTGGGGTTCGCGCGTTGGCGCTCACCCCAGGCTATCGCATGAGGGCGCCCCCGCAGCCGCGGGGGCTTTCGGACCGACACTCGATGGACCTTCCGGAAGGCCGGGCGGACAAGGCGGGCACACTCGAAGTGATGTTCCTGTTCGAAAGCCCCCGCGACTGCGGGGGCGCCCTCGTGCGATAGCCTGGGGTGAGCGCCA
>JAUSAZ010000219.1 GCA_030652255.1 Myxococcales bacterium
GTCAAGCCCTCCAGCGTCGATGGTACTGCACAGGTGACTGTGTGGGAGAGTAGAACGCCGCCGGGGTCCTATCACGGCAACAACCCCGTGGAGTCAGTGTTTCCCAAGAACACTGCCTCCACGGGGTTTTGTCATTTCTGGAATCCGCTCCGTTGACGCCCGCCGTAGGCCGGCAGAGACTCGGCGGGTGATTCGTCCCGATAGGGGTCGTTAGCTCAGTCGGTAGAGCAGCGGACTTTTAATCCGTTGGTCCAGGGTTCGAGCCCCTGACGACCTACCCCCACAGCAGGGTCACTCCCGCGTTGTCCGCCACGATCCGCGTGACCGTCGCATACAACTCGTCCCCACGTCCCTTGTCGTCGGCCCACTGGCCGGTCGCCTCGTCGAGGTTGAAGTGCCAGGCCCGGCTGTTGGCCGCCAGCCAGATCTGTCGCGTCGACCGCTGGGTGTTGAGCACACAGCGCGAGCGGTCCCGGAACGTGAGCGTCAGCACATCGCCCGCGGCCACCGCCTCGACGTCGTCCGGGTCGACCGGCTCGCACGCATCCTGGATGCGCTTGAAGACCGCGTCGACGAGCTGGAGATACACGGATTCATTCATCATGGCCGCCCGATCGTAGTGCGCTTCGCCGTTGGGCGGAAGGCTGCGCGTGCGAACGTCGCGGGTCGTGACCTCTGCTCGCCGGGGCACTACAGTCACGCCCCATGACGACTGAGTTCCGTCGGTTTCGAGGCACCCCGGGCTACCTCACCAGCGACGCCCTGGAGTCCGCGGTCAACTGCTCGCTCGCACTCGAGAAGCCGTTGCTGGTGAAGGGCGAGCCCGGGACGGGCAAGACCCTCCTGGCGGAGGCGATCTCCGCCGCGTTCGAGGCGCCGCTGCTCACCTGGCACGTGAAGAGCACCACGCGCGCCCAAGACGGCCTGTACGTCTACGACACCGTCGCACGACTCTACGACTCGCGCTTCGGCGACGGCGACGTGCGCGACATCCGGCGCTACATCAAGTTCGGTCCCGTGGGCGAGGCATTCCGGGCCGAGCGCCGGGTGGTCCTCCTCATCGACGAGGTCGACAAGGCCGACCTCGAGTTTCCCAACGACCTCCTCCACGAGCTTGACCGGATGCGCTTCCGCGTCGGCGAGACCGGCGACGAGGTCGTCGCGCGCGAGCGACCGATCGTCATCATCACGAGCAACAACGAGAAGGACCTCCCCGACGCGTTCTTGCGCCGGTGCGTGTTTCACTTCATCGACTTCCCCGACCAGGAGCTGATGCGGCGGATCGTCGCGGTGCACCACCCGGGCCTCGACGCAGCGCTCCTCGATCAGTGCCTCGCCGTGTTCTACGAGATCCGCGGGATGCAGCGGATGCGCAAGCGCCCGAGCACGAGCGAGCTCGTCGACTGGATCGCCGTGCTGCAGCGGGCCGGCGTCACCGCGGTTCGCCTCGACCGCGAGCTGCCCTTCCTGGGCGCCCTCCTCAAGAAGGAGCAGGACCTCGCGGCCTTCGCCGATCAGCTCTCGGGCGGCCGCAAGTTCAGGTCGTAGCCCATGATCGTCCCCTTCCTCTACGCCCTCCGGCGACGGAAGCTGCCGGTCGGTACGCAGGAGGCCGTCAACCTCGCGAAGGCCCTCTCGCTTGGCCTCCATGAGAGCTCGCTCGAGGGCTTCTACGAGGTCGCCCGTGCGCTGCTCGTACACTCCGAGCAGCACCTCGATGACTTCGACATCGCGTTCGCCGAGCACTTCCGGGGTGTGACCTTCGACGCGGTGAAGATCACCGAGGAGATCCGCGGGTGGCTCGAGGAGGTCCAGAAGCTGCGAGAGCTCACCGACGAGGAGAAGGCGTCCATCGAGGCCCTCGACCTCGACGAACTCCAGCGGCTGTTCGAGCAGCGGCTGAAGGAGCAGACCTCCCGCCATGACGGCGGCAACCGCTGGATCGGCACCGGCGGAACGTCGCCCTTCGGGCGCGGCGGATACCACCCCACGGGCATGAGCGTCGGCCCCGCCGGGGGAGGGAGCCGCGGCGCCGTGAAGAGCGCCGACGCACGGAGGTACAAGGGCTACCGCACCGACGTGGTGCTCGACCTCCGACAGATCGAGGTGGCGCTGCGCCGGCTTCGGGCCTTCAATCGGGAGGGCTACGCCGACGAGCTCGACATCGAGGGGACCATCGACGCCACCGCGAAGAACGCCGGCGAGCTGGACGTGGTCGTGCGCCCGCCGCGCCGACCCGACACCCGCGTGCTGCTCATCATGGACGTCGGCGGCTCGATGGACCCCTACGCCGACGCCGTCTCCCAGGTGTTCTCTGCCGCGAAGCGCGCGACCCACTGGAAGGAACTCCGCACCTTCTACTTCCACAACTGCGTGTACGGCCGCGTGTACCGCACCGACCACTTCGGCGACCCCATCGGCGTCCACGAGCTGCTTCGCGTGACGTCACCGAAGTACAAGGTCATCTTCCTCGGCGACGCGCTGATGGCCCCCTACGAGCTGCTGGCCACCAGCGCCGACGAGCCGGGCAATCCGCCGACCTCAGGCCTCCATTGGCTCTCGGTGCTGCGGGAGCACTTCCCGCACTCGATCTGGCTGAACCCCGAGGCCCCGCGAGGCTGGTCGGGCAACACCATCGAGGCCGTGCGCTCGGTCTTCCCGATGTTCCACCTCACCGTCGATGGCCTCACCGAAGCCGTGCAGGAGCTCACCCGCCGGCGTTGATGCGTGTGACAGGATATGTCACGCGCATCCAGTGAGGCGGCTGCCTGGGTGCTAGTCTGGTCCCACCAAACGAGGTGCCAGATGATGAACCCGACCGCGCGCGCGCCCTCCCTCGACAGCACCAGCATCGCTCGCGACGCCGACCTGGAGTCGCAGCTGCGCATCGCAGCGCCGGCGAACGACCCTCCGCCCGGACCTCAACAGCAGGCGGTCTTGCGCCGGGTGGCCCGAGCAATCCAGGAGCGCCGGGTCTGCGTCCTGCGATACGCGTCGGAGCCCGGCGGCGCCCCGAGCACGCGGGCGATCGAACCCATCGCCGTGGTCAGCACCCGCGGCGCCCTCGGCCTGCTCGCCTGGTGCCGCCTCCGCCGCGACCTGCGCACCTTCCGGCTCGATCGCATCGCCGCCATCGCGCTCGCAGCCGAACACTTCACCGACCATCCGGGCCTGGCGTTGGAACGCTTCATCCAACGGCGCCGCCGCACCCTGCCGTAATCCGCTTGCCGTCGCGCGCTGCGCTCCGCATGAGTGGGGGCGAACATGCGTCGCCTCGCTGCCGCCTCCCTGCTCCTCGCCGTGACGCTGCTCTCGTCGGAGCGCTGCGACGCGCAGCCGCGGGCGAACAGCGAGGCCTTCCCGATGCCACCTGTGGAGGCGCCTGCGCCCGCGACGGTCGTGCCCGCGGTGGCGCCGTCGGTGGGCTGGCGCAACAGCACCATACTGGGACTCTCCTCGGGACTCGGCTCTCCCTATGGACTCCTCGGGGCCTTCGTCGGCTTCTTCCCGCTCAAGCACCTGCAGCTGGAGGTCGGCGGCGGTTACTCGACCGGCTTCGGTCCCTCGGTGGCGGCGCTCGGGCGCGTGGGGATCAACCCAGGCAACAGCTCCTTCCTCGCGCTGGGCATCGGGGTGTCGACGAGCTTCAGCGACTTCCAGTACGCCGAAAACTGCGAGTACCCGGCGAACTCCGCGACCGCGACCCGTTGCACACCCTCCGGCGTGCCACGGGTCGCCGCGGGCTCTGCGAGCGCGTTGTGGTTGAACGTCGAGGTCTCCGAGGACGTGCGCCTCGGGCGAGCGTTCGGTGGACGCATCGCGGCGGGCTTCGGCCTCCTGCTGAACCCGGGCGCCTTCCCCGCGGCGCTCGGCTGCCCCTCGGAGGGCCTCGGCGCGACGCCCTGCGACGTGGGCGCATCGCGCGCCCGGGACGAGCCCACCTGGTTGCTACACGTCCGCGTCGACCTCTACGCCGTCATCGTGGGCGGAGACCCGTAGACGGCGCCTACCGTTGCGCCCGCACGACGCCCACGAGCGTCGTCACGATCTGGTCGGCGAGCTGCCGCGTCGGCGCCGCGCGCCCCCGGACGCCGTTCGCGAGGATCGAGAACACCAGCGTGCGCGACGGGTCGGGCGCCAGCACGTAGCCCGACAGCGCGATCACGTCGTCGAGGGTGCCCGTCTTGGCGCGAACCATCCGCTCGGCCCCGGCGATGCGAAGGCGGTTGCGGAGCGTGCCGTCGCCGCCTCCCACCGCGAGCTGCGCGATGAACTCGTCGCGCACCGCGGGGCGGCGCCAGTTGGCGCGCAGCACCTGGGCGAGCTGCCGCGCGCTCACGCGGTTGGCGTCGTAGAGGCCCGAGCCGTTGCGAAGCACCATGCCCCGCGTGTCGACCCCGGCGCCGCGGCACCAGTCGAGGACGCGCTCGGTGCCACGCTGGAAGGTGACCGCCCCCGCGGCGGGCGTGGCCGCGATCGCGAGGAGGGTCATCTCCGCGTAGAAGTTGTTCGACTCCTTGCCGACCTCATAGAGGAGCGCCGAGAGCGCGGGCGATCGGTGCGTCGCGAGCGTCGTGAGCCCGGCCGGCGCGGCGCCCACCCGGGTCGCCCCGGAGATTCTCACGCCGAGGTCTTCGAGGGCGCTGCGCATCGCCCAGCCCGCGGCGAGGGAGGGCGAGTCCAGCCGTCGACGGTAGACCGCGCTGCGCGCGCCCGCCGGGACGCTGCCGGTCACCCGGACGCGCGCGCGGCCATCCGGCAGGGGCGTGACGGCGATGTTCACCGACGGCTGTCCGGTCGCCGTGGTGGTGAGCGCGCTCTCCAGCTCGACGTAGCCGCGCGGCTCGGCGGACACGATCGCCGCAGCGCCAGCGGCCCCCGGGCGGACCCGGACGCTGAGCGCGTTCTCGTCGATCGACACGGCGCTCACCGCCGCGCGGAAGGGGGCGCTCTCGCCGGGCTGCTGATCGAACGCTGGGGGGAGGTGCTCCGTGCCGAGCGCGCGGTCGTCGACGACGAGGTCGCCTTCGACGCGCCGGATGCCCGATGCCACCAGCTCGCGGGCGAGGGCGTACACGTCGCCGGTGGACAGCGAGGGGTCGCCGTCGCCGCGGAACACGAGCGGACCCGCCACCGCGTCGCCGACCTGGTTGCCGTCGAGCGAGGTGGTGAAGCGCCGGTCGGCGCCCAGCGCCGCGAGCGCGGTCGCCGCCGTGAGGAGCTTGGTGTCGCTGGCGGGGTTGAGCGCGGCGGCCGGCTCGCGCTCGAAGAGGACCCGTCCGGACCCCGCCTCCATCACGACCACGGACAGGCGCTCGCCCGGGGTGACGGCCGCGGCGATGAGCGGCGCGAGCGTGGTTGCGAGCGGAGGCGCCGCCGCGGGAGACTGCGCGCCCACATGACCCGTCATCGCGAGCGCGACGCCCACGAGCGCGGCGCCAAGTCCTCTACGCATCGACCAACCTCCCGATGGGTCTATCACGTCCTCCTCGCGCTCGGACTCGCGGGCTGCCGCGGGCCTGCGAGGTCGCCCGACCGCCTCACGCTGCTCGCGCTCGCCCGGCCCGAACACCTCGATCCGCGACACCCGGAGGACGCACTCGGGGCATCGATCGGTCGGCTGCTCTACCGCGGTTTGATGGAGGGCGACCCGGTGACCTTCCTGCCCCGCCTGGCGCTCGCCGAGGATGCCCGCTGGGTCGACCCCACGCGCTACCGGGTGCGACTCCGGGGCGACGCGCGCTTCCACGACGGCCAGGCCGTCACCGCTGCCGATGTCGTCGCCACCTACGCCAGCGTGCTCGACCCCGCGCAGCGCAGCCGGCTCCGCACCACCTACGCCCGGGTGCTCCGGGAGGTGCGCGCGGTCGATGACCGCTCGGTCGAGTTCGTGCTCCACGGCCCCGACGGGTCGATCGACACGCTGCTCCAACTCGGCGTGCTCCCGCAGCGCGATGCGGCCTCGCCCGAGCGGCGCCCCGAAGAGATCGCGCGCGAGCGCCTCGCCGGCAGCGGTCCGCTGCGGCTCACCCGCTACGCCCCGGACGCCCTGTCGCTCGAGGTCGTCGGCGGGGGAGGGGCGTTTCGCGCGCTCGACGTCGTCACCCTCCACGACCCGAACACCCTCGCCCTGCGGTTGCTCCACGGCGAGGGCGACGTCGCCGAGCTCAAGCCGGAGCTCTACGGCCTCTTCGAGGGTCGGGCCGGCTTCGAGGTGGCCTCGGCGCGCACCTCGGGCATGACCTACCTCGGGATGCACTGCGAGCACGGGGCGCTCGCCGACGTCGCCGTGCGGCGCGCCCTCGCGCTCGCGCTCGACCGCCCATCGCTCCAGCGGGCGATGCTGGGCGCGCGCGCGGCCACGTCGACGGGGGTCCTGCCGCCGTCCCACTGGGCCTACACGGCGGACGTCGCGCGTTACCCCTTCGATCCGGTGGCGGCGAGGCGCGCGCTCGTCGCCGCGCGGGGGGCGGGCGCGCCGCCGCTGCGCCTCACGCTGCGGGTCTCGTCCCAGCGCTTCGCCGTCACCGCCGCGCAGGCGATCACCGCGATGCTCCGCGACGTCGGCGTCGAGGTGGACGTGCGCCCCTCCGAGCTCGCCACGCTCCTGTCGGACCTCCGCGCCGGGCGCTTCGACCTCACGCTCCTCACGGTGCCCGACCTCAGCGACCCCTTCGGCCTGGGCTTCTGGTTCGGGTCGGCGTCCGTCCCCACCGCGGCGAACCCCACCGCGGGCGGCAACCGCTGGCGCTTCCGGGACGCCGAGCTCGACGCGGCGCTCGACGCGGGCCTGCGCACGCTCGGACCCGAGGCGCGTAGGCCACACTATCAGCGCGCGCAGCGGGTGCTCGCGGCGCAGCTCCCGGTGATCCCCCTCTGGCACGCCGACGTGGTCTTCGCGCTGCGCCGCCCCTACCGGGGGCTGCGGCCGCGAGGCGACGGTCAGCTGGACTTCCTGCTCCGGCTGACCCGGTAGCGTTTACCTGTGCAGGTACTGCATCGCGATGAAGAGGGCCGCGCCCAGGGCCGTTCCGCCGATGAGCACGGCCGCGACGATGAGCCCGGCGCGGGACCGTCCGCCGGCCGGGCCGCCCGGCGCCGCGGCGCTCGTCGGGGCCGCGGCGACCGAACCCCCGCCCTGCTGGTCGAGGACGATCATCACGGTGCGCGACCGCTTGTCAGCGAACTCCGCGCCGCGCACGACCGGTCCGCCGGGCATCGGGGCGGGCGCCGGGGGCGCCATGCGCGACGCGATCACGCGCTCGGCGAGCGGGTACTGCCGCAGCGCCGCGGAGCCCATCGGTTGTTGCAGCGCGTCGTGCAGCGCCGCGCCGAAGACGTTCATCGAGACGAAGCGGTGCTCGGGGCTGCGCCCCATCGCGCAGAGGATGACGGCCTCCATCGCGGGGCTGATGCCCGGAACGATCTTGGAAGGCGAGCGCACCGCCTCCTGGAGGATCGCGTCGATGGTGGCCTGCTCGCTCTCACGCTGGAACGGTGACGACCCGGTGAGCAGCTCGTAGAGCAGCACGCCCATCGAGTAGATGTCCGCCCGCGGGTCGACGGAGCCCGTGCCCGCGGCCTGCTCGGGGGCCATGTACGCGGGGGTGCCGACGAGGAGCGCGCCGTTGTTCCAGGCGAGGCCGTCGTTGGGGTCGGAGAGCAGACCCGCGATGCCGTAGTCCATCAGCACGGGGTACTGCGCAGCGCCGAGGTTGCGCGCGAGGTAGATGTTGTCGGGCTTGAGGTCGCGGTGCACGACACCCGCCCGGTGCGTCGCTTCGAGCGCCGCGATGATGGGCGTGAGCAGCTGCACCGCCTCGAGCTCCTTGAAGCGCCCCTTGCGGTAGAGCAGGTCGACCAGGGTCTCCCCCTCGAGGTAGGTCAACACCATGAAGGGCAGCCCGTCGTCGGCGTAGCCCGTGTCGAGCAGCTGCACCACGTGCGGGTGGGCGCACATCGTCACGGCCTGCGCCTCGCGCAGGAAGCGATCGATGATGCCGCGGTCGCGAATGAAGCGACCACGCAGGATCTTGATCGCGACCCGCTGACCGCTGGGCAGGTGGATCGCGGCAAATACCTGCCCCATCCCCCCTTCACCGATCAGGCGCTCGACCTGGTACGCGCCGGAGAGGACCGTACCGATCCTGTTCGGCTCGGGAATGACGGACATCGCGGGGCAGTCTCTCAATCCGCCGCCCCTCGGGCAAGCGTTCTCCGCGGGGAGCGTAGACTGCCGCCCCGTGAGTGCGGTCACGCTCCGAGGCATGGTGTCGGTCGTCGCGGTTGTCTCCCTCTCGGGCTGCGGACGCGCCCGGCCGCGCGATCGCGCCCCCGCCCGTGCGACCGTCGACGCCGGGCGGGACAGCTACATCCGTCGCGCCCCTCGGCCCGCGACCGGCTGCCCCGGCGCGGCGAGCACGTCGCCAGGGGAGGGGAGCCTCCACGGCGACACCGTCGCGGGCGTCGAGCGCTGGCTGGCCGCCGAGAGCCCGCATCGGGTGCCGTACGGACTCCATGTCCACCCGGGAGGTGCGCTGACCATCGAGCCCTGCGCCCTGGTGCTGGTCGGACCGCGGATGGAGGTCGTGGTGCACGGCGGCGCCACGCTTCGGGCCGCCGCCGCGCCGGGGAGGCCCATCCGCTTCGCGCGGCTCGACCCGGCCTTGCCGTGGCAGGCCCTCGAGGTGCGCGAAGACGCGCTCCCGGGCACCACCGTCGACGGGGCGGTGCTGGAGGGCGGCGGCGCGGCGCCCACGGAGCGCGGGGTCACCGCGGCGACGCTGCGGCTGGCGATGCGGGCGGGGCTGTCGGCTGCGGGTCTCTCGATCGTCGGCGGCGACGGGTGGGGCGTGGCGGTGCTCGGGGCCGGGCGCTTCGCCGACCGGGACGCGACGATCGAGCTGCGCGGGCTTCGCGGCGACGGCGCGGTCACCGTCGAGGACGTCAACCGCGTCGCCGGGCTCCCCCGCCTCTCGATGCGAGACAACGCCAGCAACGATGTCCGGGTCGAGGCGCGGGTGCGCACGCTCACCGCCGACGCGCGCTGGCGCTCGCCGGGCCCCGATTCCAGGTACCGCGTGCGGCCCGCGATGCATGTGATCGTCGAGGGTACGGACTCGCCGGTGCTCACCCTCGAAGCCGGGACGAGGGTGTCGTTCGGCGCCGGCGCCGAGCTCGACGTGGGCTTCGGCGCGCCCGGCGCCCTCGTCGCAGAGGGTGAGACCTCCCGCCCGGTCGTCTTCGACGGCGCGGACGAGGAGCGGTGGGTGGGCATCCAGCTCGGTCCCCGGCTCGACGCGGCACGGTCGCGGCTCCGGTCGGTTCGCATCGCGCACGCCGGCGCGGCGTCGGGGGTGGTGCTGCCGACCTGCGGCTGCCCCGAGGGCCACGCCGACCAGGCGATGCTCACCCTCCAGGGGGTCTCGGGACCGGTCGCCATGCAGTCGGTGAGCTTCGTCGACGGGCCCAACGAGGGATTCGCCCTGCTTTGGGCGGGAAATTATCCAGACTCTGCCGCGGGCCTCCCGGCCGAGGTTGGCGCGTTGGACTTTACGCGGTCGGGTGTTCGATGTCGGGTGGGCGCGCCGCTGCGTCGCGGCCGTTGCCCTCCAGAGGCTCGTACCACTGCAGAACCCCGCTGAATTCGGCGAATCCAGCCTTCGGATGCATAGAGGTCTGCGAGGGGTCAAGCGTGATTTTTGTACTGCTCATATGAGCAGAGGTGGCGCGTTGGCGGTGGCCCCTGGCACGTGCCCGTCACCTCCGAGATCCTGCTGTCATTTCATGTCGTTGGGCGTCTGACGTAGCCTGTCCGACGTCAGAATCGCTTCGATTCGCGGTGATCCGGGCCCGGGGCGGGGTTGGCCCCGAAGCGGGAGCGCGGTGGGAGGGACTCGAAACGGGCGAGAGCTCCTGTGGTCCGAGCGGGCCGACGGCGGTGCTGAACGAATGTCTTCGTCTTGATGGCGCCAGAAAACTGTCGCACCAAGGGAGTGCGCCGGGTGATGAGCCCCGGCGGGCGGCGGACGGACGGACCCGTCGCCAGGTGTCCCGGGAGCACGAGTCGTCTTCCCGAGCACCAACATGACCAGTGCGGCCCTCCCCATCGGTGGGACCGACACCGGGGTCATGGCGCGTGCGAAGGGGCCCTGGGGATCTCGTCAGAGGCAGCGGTGTGTTCGGCGGACGGGTGCGAAGGCGGTTTCGCGGGGAGACCTGCGTTCGGGTGAGGGCGCTCACGGGCGATCCCGGCCGGCGATGCCGGAGGGAGAGCTTCCGTGGCGCCGCGGTCCGTCGTCGGGACGGGTCGGTCGTGGGTGGCGGTGTTGCTGGCGTGGTCGTGCGCCGGGGTCTTGCGGAGAACTGGAGATGTCGATGGAGGAGCCGATCGAGGTGGGACCTGAGGGCGCGGTGACGCTGGCGCTTCTTCGCGAAGCGCTCGGCGAGGTCACGCCCTCCCGGAGGTCCGCCGCGCCCGCGGCGCCGCGGGGGCGGTCGCAGACGATCTCGATGAAGCGGATGTCCAAGCGCGAACTGGCCCGGGCGCGCCTGGAGATGGTCGGCGAGGCGTACCACCGCCCGACGCACCGGGCGGACTGCCTGCACGGCGCCTTCGCGACGCGCCCGTGTCCCTTCGTGGCGTGCAAGTTCCACCTCTACCTGGAGGTGAACCCGCGCACGGGAAGCATCCGGATGAACTTCCTCGACAAGGAGCCGTGGGAGCTGACGGAGACCTGCGCCCTCGACGTGGCCGACCGCGGCGGCGTCACCCTCGAGGAGGTCGGCGGCTGGCTGAACCTCACCCGCGAGCGGGTGCGCCAGCTCGAGGTGCACGCCCTCGGCGCCCTGCGCGGGTTCTCCGAGGCCGCCGACCTCATGGACCTCTGCGGCTGAGGCGATTGCCCGGTCGGGGGCAACGGCGCGCTGGGGGTATAGTCCCGCCGCCGCGACGGTGCGGCCCCCCGAAGGCGTCATGACATCGATTCGTCGCGTACTGGTCTCCGTCTCCGACAAGCGCGGCCTCGCCGACTTCATCAAGGTGATCGCGTCGAAGGGCGCCGAGATCCTCTCCACCGGCGGCACCGCGAAGGCGCTGCGCGACGCGGGGCTCGCGGTGACCGACGTGAGCGCATACACGGGCTCGCCCGAGATCATGGACGGGCGGGTGAAGACCCTGCACCCGAGGGTGCACGGCGGCATCCTGATGCGCGAGCTCGACGACGACCGCGCGGCGCTGGCGTCCATCGGCGGCGCGCCGATCGACCTCGTCGTGGTGAACCTGTACCCCTTCGAGGACACCCTGCGCAGGGCGGGCGCGTCGCACGAGGACCTCGTCGAGAAGATCGACATCGGCGGCCCGGCGATGGTGCGCGCGGCGGCGAAGAACCACGCGCGCGTCGCGGTGGTGGTCGACCCCGCGGACTACCCGAAGGTGCAGGCGGAGATCGCGGCCGAGGGGGCGGTGTCCCACGCCACGCGGGTCGCGCTCGCGGCGAAGGCCTTCGCGCACACCGCGGCCTACGACGGCGCGATCGCGGGCTACCTGTCGAGCCTCGGGGACGACGGCGGGCGCGAGCGCTTCCCCCGCTCGCTGCACCTCAACTTCGACCGGGCCTACGCGCTCCGCTACGGCGAGAACCCGCACCAGCAGGGGGCGTTCTACCGCGAGCGGGGCGCCGGGGAGGGGACGCTCGGGCGCGCCGAGAGCCTCGGCTCGGGCGGCAAGGAGCTGTCGTTCAACAACCTCGTCGACGTCGACGCGGCGCTCGAGGCGGTGCGCGAGCACGCGGTGCCCGCCGCGGTGGTGGTGAAGCACTGCAACCCCTGCGGCGTGGCGCAGGGCGACACGCTCGAGGCGTCGTACCGCGCCGCGCGCGACGCCGATGCGGTGAGCGCCTTCGGGGGCATCGTGGCCCTCAACGACGTGGTCGACGAGGCCACCGCGCGGGCGCTGGCGGAGACCTTCCTGGAGGTCGTGGCGGCGCCGGGCTTCAGCGACGAGGCCCTCGCCGTGCTGCGGGCCCGCAAGAATCTCCGGCTGCTCGCGCTCGGCCGCTGGCTCCCGGCGGAGCACCCGGCGACGGTGATGAAGCACGTGAGCGGCGGCATGCTCGCGCAGGACCGCGACGCCACCGCGCGGGGTGAGGTCGTCCGCGGCAGGGTGGTGACGAAGCGCGCTCCCACGGAAGACGAGCTGCGCGCGCTCACGTTTGCGTGGGCGGTGTGCAAGCACGTGAAGAGCAACGCCATCGTGCTGGCGCGCGGCGACGGGGGCGCGCTCCGCACCGTGGGCGTCGGCGCGGGTCAGATGTCGAGGGTGATCTCCGTCGACATCGCGGCGCGCAAGGCGGGCGACCTCGCGGCGGGCAGCGTGCTGGCCTCCGACGCGTTCTTCCCCTTCCCCGACGGGCTCGAGCGCGCCGCCGAGGCGGGCGTGCGCGCGGTGGCGCAGCCGGGCGGGAGCGTGCGCGACGAGGAGGTCATCGCCGCGGCCGACCGCGCGGACATCGCGATGGTGTTCACCGCCGTCCGGCACTTCCGGCACTGAGAAGGTCAGCACAACCCTGCTGCGCCCCCCGATCCAGCGGTCGGCCGCGCTCGAAATACCCCGCGTATGTCTCGCGCGGCCTCCCTCGTCTCGGGGTGCTCGCGACGATCTGTGCTGACCTTCCGAGCGAGCGGGGCCCTCAGGGCGACACGCAGGAGGCGAGCGCGAGCGAGGCCGTCGCGGTGGTGACGAGCGCGTCGCGCCGCGCCGGCTGGAGCCGCGCGGCCAGCAACAGCAGGGCGGTGGGCGCGAGCAGCGTCAGCGCCCAGCCGAGCGTGGGCCCGCGCGCCGCGATGAGCCGCGCGCCGAGCGTGAGGCGCGAGAGCCAGAGCAGGAGGTTGAACGCGAGCGTGAAGAGCACAACCCGGAGGCCCATGGCAGGCGCGCTACCACGCCCTCCCGCGGCGCCCCAAAGAAGCGGCGCCGCGCTGGCCGGGGGGCCGGGCGTCTGGCAGCCTGCAGGCGCGCGATGATCCTGCGAGACCCGGTGCACGGCGTGGTGGCCTTCGAGGGGGAGAACGGCCGGGTGCTCCCGCGGCTCATCGACACGGTGGAGGTGCAGCGGCTGCGGCGGGTGCGGGCGCTCGGCGTGGCGTCGATGGCCTTCCCGGGGGCGGAGCACTCGCGCTTCGCGCACGCCATCGGGGCGGCGCAGGTGATGGCGAGGTTTCTCGCGCGCATCGAGCCGCTCGCGGAGGCGATGGGCGCGGCGCTCGACCCGGTGGACCACGACGACGCCCTCGCCGCCGCGCTGCTCCACGACCTGGGGCACGGCCCGCTCTCGCACCTCTTCGAGGAGGCCTTCCCGGGCATGCACGCGCACGAGCTCTGGACGAGCGCGATCATCCTCGACCCCGACACGGAGATCCACCGGGCGCTCGCGGCGCGCGAGCCCGAGATGCCGTCGCGGGTCGAGCGCCTCGTCCACGGCGTGCACCCGATGCCGGTGCTGGCGCGGGCCGTCTCCGGGATGCTCGACGTCGACCGCTGCGACTACCTCCTGCGCGACTCGCACATGACCGGCACGCGCTATGGGCTCTTCGACCTCGACTGGCTCCTGCGCTCGCTCGCGCTCGAGCCCGACGCCGCGGGGCCGCGCCTCGCGGTCGAGGGCTCGAAGGGCCTCCCCGCGGTCGAGGGCTTCTTCCTCGCGCGGCTGTTCATGTACCAGCAGGTGTACTTCCACAAGGCGACGCGCGCGGCGGAGTGCGTGCTGCGCTCGACCTTCCGGCGCCTCGCCGACCTCGTCGCCGACGGCCGCGTGCCCGACGGGACCCCGGGGCCGATCACCCGCCTCGCGCGGGGCGAGCGCATCTCCACGCAGGCGTACCTCTCCCTCGACGACAACGTGCTCTGGCGCGCGGTCGACGCGTGGTGCGACGACCGCGACGAGGTGCTCTCGGGCCTCGCCGCGCGCTGCGGCCGGCGCGACCTCTTCAAGACCGCCTCGCTCGACGACATCGACCCCGAGCTCGACGAGACGATCCGGCAGGAGCTCGAGCAGATCGTGGGCTCGCTCGGCTTCGACCCGCGCTACTTCGCCGCGCTCGACGTCGCCGAGGTGCTGCCCTTCGAGGCGCCGCGCGTCCCCGAGGAGGGCCTGCGCGTGCTGCACGCCCGGCGCCCGGCGCAGCCCCTGGAGCACGCGTCGTTCATCATCTCGCGCGTCGCCGACACGCCCTTCGTCCGGCGGCGGCTGGTGTTTCCGGCGGCGGCCCGCGTGGCGGTCACCGAAATGCTGGAGGCCCGTCGCCCGGGGCGCTGAAGGTCTCCCGCGGTCGCGTCGATGCCGTAGACTCGCGCCGGAGTCCGATGCCGCACCCCGCACGCCGCGTGATTTTTACCGTCCTTTGTATTCCTTCGCTGGCCCTCGCGGACCCGCCGGCGGCGCCCGTGACGCTGGAGGTCACCGCGGCCGACACGCAGGGGCGCATCCGCTTCGCGCTGCGAAACGTCACCGGGGCCCCGGTGGAGGTGGTGGCCGACCGGCGGCTGCTCTCCTTCACCGCCACCCCTCCGCCGGTCGAGCCTGGCGCGCGGCGGCGGCGGCGCGTGGGACGGCTGCCGCGCTGCGCCCACGACCAGCGGCCGTCGCGCAACGAGTCCTCGCCGCGGGTCACCCTCGAACCCGGGCAGCGCTACAGCGAGGAGGCCGACGTGGACGACCTCTGCGGGCTGCGGTCGCCCGCGTTCGGGACGCAGCCGGTGGAGTTCCACTACGGCTTCGCGCCGCCGCGCCGGGGGAGCGCCTCGCACGCGCGCTCGATCGTGACCGACGAGCGCGAGGAGACCTACGCCGAGGTCGTCGCGCTCGCGCCGCCGTCGCTCGTCACCGCCGACCCCGCGCTCGCCGCGACCCCCGATCGCGAGGCGGGGCTGGCGCTGAGCGCGCGGGGCTCGAGCGCGTCGTCCCCGGCCGGACTCCGGTCGACGGTCACGGTGCGCAACCCCAGCGTGCACGCCCTCTGGACGCTCCTGCGGCCGACGCAGTTCTCCTTCGTGCTGACGACCCCTGCGGGCCTGGAGGTGGAGTGCAACGCGCTCACCCGGCAGCCGGCGCCGCTGCGCGACCTCTTCGTGCGCCTGCCCGCCGGCGGGCGTCGATCGTTCACGCTCTTGCCCGCGATGCACTGCCCCTCGGGAACCTTCCAGAGCGCGGGCGTGTACCGGGCGCGGGCGCGCTTCGAGAGCGGGGCCGACGGCGAGGCGTTCGGGTGGCAGCGGGTCTTCACCGGGGTGGTGGAGTCTGCGAGCATCCCGCTTCGGGTGTCCCGGGGCCAGATCGTTCCATTGCGCCCGCGGTTCGAGTAGGTCGGAGGCGCGCCGCCGGAGCGCGGGAGGATGTAATGGCGAAGATCCTGGTCGTCGACGACCAGAAAAACATGCGGATCACCCTGTCGATCATGCTGCGCGCGGGCGGGCACGAGGTCGACGAGGCGGCGGACGCGGACGCGGCGGCGGCGAGCCAGCGCGCGGGCGGCTACGACCTGGTGCTCACCGACCTGAAGATGGGCGCGCAGGACGGCATCGAGGTGCTTCGCCGCACGAAGGAGATGTTTCCGCTCACCGAGGTCATCGTGATGACCGCGTACGGCACCATCGAGAGCGCCGTCGAGGCGATGCGCCTCGGGGCCTACGACTACATCCAGAAGCCCTTCAACGAGCAGGAGCTGCTCGTGAAGGTGCAGCGCGCGGTGGAGAAGCGGCAGCTCGGCTCGCAGGTGGCCTTCTTCGCCGCGGAGTTTCGCGACAAGTACCACTTCGAGAACATCGTGGGCCGCTCGTCGCCCATCCGCGAGGTGCTCGGGCGCATCGTGAAGATCGCCGGCAGCGACGCGACGGTGCTCATCACGGGCGAGAGCGGCACGGGCAAGGAGCTCGTCGCCAAGGCCGTGCACGTGAACTCCAAGCGCTCGTCGCAGCCCTTCGTGCCGGTGAACTGCGCGGCGGTGACCGAGACGCTGCTCGAGAGCGAGCTCTTCGGGCACGTGAAGGGCGCGTTCACCGGTGCGAGCAGCCAGCGCAAGGGGCTCATCGAGGAGGCCACCGGCGGGACGTTCTTCTTCGACGAGATCGCGGAGACCTCCACGGCCTTCCAGGCGAAGCTGCTGCGGGTGCTCCAGGAGGGGGAGATCCGGCGCGTCGGGGACAACAAGGCCATCAAGGTCGACATCCGCGTGATCGCCGCGACCAACCAGGACATGCACCGCGCCATCGCGGAGAAGCGCTTCCGGCAGGACCTCTACTACCGGCTCAACGTCGTGCGCTTCCTGCTCCCGCCGCTGCGCGAGCGCCGGGAGGACATCCCCCTGCTGTCGCAGCACTTCATGGAGAAGGTCTGCCGCAAGATGAACACCCGCGTGCGCATGGGCGACGGGGTGATGGACTTCCTCCTCGCGTACGAGTTTCCGGGCAACATCCGCGAGCTCGAGAACATGATCGAGCAGGGCGTGGCGCTCGCCTCGCAGACGGGCGTCGTGCAGCTCGAGGACATCGCCCCGCAGGACCTCCCGACGGCGCCGCGTGACCTGCCGGGGGAGCGCTCGCTCGCGGCCTCGGTGGACGCCGCGGAGCGACAGGCGATCGAGTCGGCGCTGCGGGAGTGCGACGGCAACCGCGAGCGGGCGGCCGACCAGCTCGGCCTGTCGCCGACGACGCTCTGGCGGAAGATGAAGCGCCTCGACATCCGCTGGCCGACCTGACCCGCGGACGTCGCGAAGGGGGGGGGAGGGCCGGGGGGCGCTACTCGCGCGGGGTGAAGTTGAAGCGCACCTCGGCGACGGCGCAGCCGCCCCGGGACGCGGGGTAGGTCAACCGCATCAGGGCGCTCTTCACGCAGTTGACCAGCGAGGTGCTGCTCATGCCCGTGGCGACGCGCACGCCGTCGAGGTGGCCGGTGCTGTTGACCTTGAGCTGCGCCGTGAGGGCGCCGCGGAGCGCGGGGTTGGCCCGCAGCTCGCGCTCGTAGCAGGACCGCAGCGCGCCGTAGTTGGCCTGCGCGGTGCGCTGCACGGCGGCGATGTCGACGGTGCCAGAGCACTCGTTGACATACCGGGTCACGTAACGGATGCGCGGCGCGGTGGACACGTCCGGCGGAGGGCCGGCGTCGGGCACCTCGGGGGGCAGCTCGATGACCGCGCCCACCGACGAATTGGTGGCGATGGGCGGGCCAGCGTCGCGGACCACGGGCGTCGGGGGCGCGGGGGGCGGGGCCTCGGTGCGCGTGAGCGCGTAGATGCCGCCGCCGCCGCCGAGGAGCAGCAACAGTCCGATCGCGGCGTACTTCGCGTTGCCACCGCCAGCGGGCGGGGGCGTCAAGCTGTCATTCACGTCGAGAACCCTCCATGTCGATGCGAGCCGTCGCGGTCATAGCACAGGGGCGGTGGGGCCTTCACCGGGGCGCCTGCCAGGGGCGCACGCCGCGGAAGGTCACCAGCGTCACCGAGTCGGGGAAGACGCGGGCGCGGTAGCTGCCGAGGTGCACGACCTGGCCGGAGCTGTAGCCCACCGCGGAGACGCGGACGGCCCCGGGCTCGACGTCGAGGAGGGCGTAGGTGCCCAGCAGGGAGGTGCCGCGCTGCTCGCGGCTGAGGTCGGGGAGGGGGTTGGTGTCGTTCTCCGAGAAGTACACGACCGGGCCGTCCCACGCGCGCCGGGGCGAGCTCTCGACGGTGGCGTTGGCGAGCCGCACGTCGTCGCAGTCATGCACCTCGCCGGCGAGGGCGCCACGGCCCGCGGCGATGCCCGAGGTGAGCGTCGACGTGGCGGGAATGGCGGTCCAGTCGGAGTTGGAGATCACCCGCGGGAGGAAGCGCACCGAGCGGCCCGTGACGCCCGTGGGGGCAGGCACCGCGTCGATCTCCCGGTTGAGGAGCACGAAGTTGTAGTCGTAGATGCGGTGCGACCAGAGGCCAGCCGCCTCGGCGTCCGCGGGGTCGCCCTCGGTGATCACGAGCAGCTCGGTCTCGGTCGGGATGTTGGGCAGCACGTAGCCGCCGGTGCGACGGGTGAAGAGCACGCGGTCGCGCGACGGGCTGAACACGTCCTCCATGCCTGACGCGGGGCTGGCGGTGTCGGTCACCGTGGTGCCGAGCATCTCGCCGGGGGTGCCGTCGTCGTTCACGCGGTGCACCGACACGCGGATGTGCTGCGAGTCGCCGCCGTTGCCGAACACCCGGACGTAGCCCCACATCGTGACCCGCTCGGAGGTGCCCGCGGTGGGGTAGCTGCCGGGCTGGAAGCACTGGAGGTTGGGCGCGCCGGGCGTGCCGCCGCGGCAGTACTCGCGGCGCTGGGTGTCGTCGCAGTTGGTGCGCTCGAGCGCGGCGCGGGCGGGCGAGGGCGTCACGCACACCCCGCAGGTGTTGACCGCCGAGCCGCGGCACGGCGTGGTGGGCGCGCTGCGGCAGTACTCGTCACCAGGGAGACCCGGGGCGCCGCCCGCGTCGGTCGCGCCGCCGTCCGACGGGGGAGAGCCGGTGTCGGTGCTCGCGTCGGCGTTGGTCATCGTGGTCGACGAGCTGCCGCAGGCGCAGCCCAGGAGCAGGAATCCGAGATGAACGAGCGAGCGCCGCATGAAACCTCCGCTGCCTCGGTGCGAGGCCCGGCGGAACCTA
This sequence comes from Myxococcales bacterium, assembly GCA_030652255.1. Taxonomy (GTDB): domain Bacteria; phylum Myxococcota_A; class Polyangia; order Polyangiales; genus SCUS01. Next base: position 18,667 of record JAUSAZ010000219.1, read on the forward strand.
CCAGACACCTTCCCCGCCTGAACAGGTGGTGCATGCGCCGCGGCAGTACGCGAGGCGTTCGCGCCGGAAGGTTGAGGCGGGTCGCGCCGGGGTGATAGCGTCCCCAGCCTATGCCGCTGATCGAAACCGAAGAGGCCGCGCGACGCCTGGCGCGCGCCATCGCGAGTGACGTCTCCCTCTACAACGAGGAGAAGATCACGAAGGGGTTCCAGAACGACGACCTCTTCGACGCCCTCAAGGACGAGATCGAGGAGGGCCGCCAGCTCTACAAGTCGCGCGTCTCGGCCGACCTCTACGAGCGCAACTTCTACGGCCGCGCGCTCGTCGACATCCTGGTGAAGTCCAAGCGGCACATCAAGTCGAAGGTCTGGTGACCCGCGCTCCCCGCGTCGTCGTCATCCCACCGGAGGACGCGGGCGAGCGCCTGGACAAGGTCCTCGCGCGGCTGCTCGCGGGGGACAACGTCTCGCGCTCCGCGATCACCCAGTGCTTCGCCGCGGGGCGCGTCACCAGCGCGTCCCACGCCCTCAAGCCCAGCGAGCGCGCCCGCGCGGGCCTCACGGTGACGGTCGACGTCCCGCCGCCCGCGCCCATGGTCGCCGTCGCCGAGGACATCCCCCTCACCATCGTCTTCGAGGACGAGCACCTGCTCATCATCGACAAGCCCCCGGGCATGGTGGTGCACCCCTCGCGCGGCCACGCGGGCGGCACCCTCGTCAACGCCGTGCTCCACCACGCCGACGTCGACGAGGACGGCGATCCCCTCCGCCCTGGCATCGTGCACCGCATCGACCGCGACACCTCCGGGCTGCTCGTCGTCGCGCGCTCGACCGCCGCGCGCGATGGCCTGGTCGCCCGCTTCAAGGCCCACGACATCGAGCGGAGCTACGTCGCCCTCGTGGAGGGGGTAGCCCCGGCGGAGGTCACCTACGACACCTGGCACGGGCGACACCCGACCGACCGGCTGCGCTTCACCTCCCGCGGGACGGGCGGCAAGCGGGCGATCACCCACGTGGAGCGCGTCGAGTCCTTCGGGGGCGGCGTGGCCTCGATGGTGCGGTGCCGCCTGGAGACCGGGCGCACCCATCAGATCAGGGTGCATCTCACCGAGGCCGGTCACCCCCTCCTCGGGGACGTGCTCTACGGCCGAACCGTGAAGGACCCGGCGGCGCGCGCCATCGCCGCCGCGCTCGGGCGCCAGGCGCTCCACGCCGAGGTGCTGGGCTTCACCCACCCGGTCAGCGGCGAGGCCCTGCGCTTCAGCGCCCCACCGCCGGCGGACTTCGCGGCCGCCCTCGACGCCCTCCGGGCGCTCCCGCTCCCCGCCGTGGCGACCCCTGGCAAGCGCGCTCGCTGAGCGCCGCAGAGGGGGGGCGCTTCAGGTGTCGAGCATCTTCCGGAGGCGCCTGGCGTCGGCGTACATGTCCACGTTGCAGAGGGCGACGAGCATCTCGTCGCAGCGCGACACGCGGATGGTCGCAGCGGCGGCCTCGAGGGCCGGGTCTTCGTAGCGCGACTTGAAGCCCGCCGGGCCGGGGAGGCGGAAGCAGCCGAGCGCTCCGCGGGCGATGGGCGGATGCCGCAGGGGGTCTCGCGCCACGACTACCGCGAGGTCTTTGACCGTCGCTTCGGCGTCGCGCAGCTCCCAGCTCGCCGGGGCCTCCCAGACCAGCGGGGGGAGGCGATCGGTGGGGAGGCCCTCGAAGAAGGCCCGCACCGCCGAGCGGTGCACCTTGCTCGCGGTCATCTCGGGCGCCGAGGTCACGATGATCGCCCGGGCGTCGAGGTCGCGCACCACCGGGAGGAAGGCCTCCCACGCCGCCTGCCCCGCCGCGGAGGGCTTGAAGCCCTCGGCCGACACCTCCTTCGGGGCCAGCGCCGTGAAGAGGAACCCGTCGGGCGCCTCGCGGCGCCATCGCCGCACCAGCGCGGGCCCGGGCACCCCCAGCAGCGTGTCGGCCACCTCTACGGAGAGGAACTCCTTCAGGTAGCGCGTTGCAGGCACCGGGAATCCCGAACATCCGAGGTGGATCATCGCGGCCGGACTATAGGCCCTTTCTCGCCCGCTGCGGTGGATCTCTCCGGTATCGTGCGCTTCGTGGTCCGGTGGCGTTGGAGATCCGCGGCGTGGGCGATCGCGGCGGTGGGGCTCGCGAGCGCCCCGGCCCGCGCGCAGAGTCCCCTTCCCGGGGCCTTCGAGCTGCGGATGCTCCAGACCTCCACCTCGCCGCGCAGCCTCATCGTCACCGACCTGCCCACCATCACAGGGCACCTGACCTTCTCCGCGAGCCTCTTCGCGAGCTTCGCCGGCGGCACGCTCTTCGAGGCCCTTCCTCCGGGCGTCGCAGCGGTGAGGGTGACCGACGCCCTGCGCGCCGAGGCGCAGCTCTCCCTCGGCCTCTTCGAGCGCTTCGAGCTCGGCCTCGCCATGCCGGTGGTGCTGCAGTCCGCGCCCGAGGCCCTCGACGGCGGGAGGGTGCTGCGCCCGGACAACCCGCGGCGTGATCTCTCGCCGGGGGACCTCCGGGTCACCGCGAAGGTGCCGCTGCTCCGAGGGGCGACGGGCCTGGCGCTCCGGGTGGCGGTCTCGCTCCCGACCGGGGACGACCGGCGCTTCGCGGGCTCGCCGTCGTGGACCCTCACCCCGGCGGTGGTCGTCGGGCGCACCGCGGGGCGCTGGACCTTCGCGGGGCAGCTCGGGATGACCCTCCGCGAGCGCAACGCCCTCGCCGCGGTCGAGGTCAACGACGAGGTGCTGCTCACCGCGGGCGTCGGCTACGCGGTGCACCCGCGCGTCGACCTGCTGCTCGACTCGGCGCTGCGGGTGACGGTCAACCCGTCGAGCGGGCGCGACCCGCAGGCGCCCTTCGGCGCGTGGATCGGCGCGGCGTGGCGGCCCGCGGCGTGGCTGGCGCTCTCGGCCACCGCGGGGGCGGGGATCACCGCGGACGTGGGGACGGCGCGTCAGGAGGTGATGCTCGGCGCGCGCTTCACCGCCCAGCGGGCCAACCCCTGCACGCACGGACCAGAGGACTACGACGGCTTCGAGGACCGGGACTTCTGCGCCGACCCGGACAACGACCGCGACGGCATCCCCGACGTGCGCGACCGCTGCCCCAACGACGCGGAGGACCGCGACGGCGTGCTCGACGACGACGGCTGCGCCGACCCCGACAACGACGGCGACGGCGTGCTCGACGACGCCGACCGATGCCCGCTCGAGCCCGAGGACCAGGACCGCTTCCAGAACGAGGACGGCTGCCCGGAGCCGGACAACGACCGCGACGAGGTGCTCGACGTCCGCGACGCGTGCCCCGACGAGCCCGAGGACCGCGACGGCTACCAGGACGAGGACGGCTGCCCGGAGCCGGGCCCCGAAGCCGTCGTGGTGACCCGCACCGACAGCCGGCTGCTCATCAACCAGCGCATCTTCTTCGACTTCGACAGCGACACCATCCGCAACGTGTCGTTTCCCGTCCTCGACGAGGTGGCGAATACCATCCGACGTAATCCCGACATCCTGCGGATGCGCGTCGAGGGCTACACCGACGACCGCGGCACCCCGGAGTACAACCTCGACCTCTCGTACCGCCGGGCCCGCTCGGTGGTGGACTACCTCGTGGCCCGCGGCGTAGACCGCGCGCGCCTCGACTTCGCCGGCTACGGCCGCGAGCACAGCGTCGCCGACAACGGCACGCCCGACGGCCAGTCGCTCAACCGCCGGGTGGAGTTCACCATCATCGGACAGTCGACCGCGGCGCCGGTCGCCGCGCCGCCCGAGGCTCCCGCCCCCCGGGCGCCTCGGCGGGGCCGGCATCGGCGCTGAGCCACACCTCCCCCCGACGGCGGTGACGCTCTTGGCCTCCCCGCCCCTCTACCCAATCACCCACCACCCGACCCAGAGAACATCGCGATGAGGATCGAGCTCGACCCCAGACACCCGGAGCCGCGGAAGCTCGCCCGCGCCGTGCAGTCGCTCCGCAGCGGCGAGTGCATCGCCTACCCCACCGACACCGTCTACGGCCTCGGCTGCGCCATGTCCCAGAAGCGCGCGGTCGACGCGCTCTACGAGATGAAGCGGATGCGCCGCGAGCAGCCCCTCGCGCTGGTGGTGCCCGACCTCTCGGGCATCTCGCGCTTCGCCGTGATGCAGGACCCCCACTACCGCTTCATCAAGCACCTCGTGCCGGGGCCGTACGTGTTCATCCTGGAGGCGACGCGGGAGGTGCCGAAGATCCTGATGATGAAGCGCAAGACCATCGGCATCCGGGTGCCCGACCACCCCGTGCCGATCGAGCTCGCGCGGGAGCTCGGCGAGCCGCTCATCTCCACGACGGCGTCGCACGAGGCCGAGGGCGAGGATCCCATCCAGGACCCGGACATCATCGACGAGCGCTTCCCGCGGCTCTCGATGGTGCTCGACGCCGGCTTCGGGGACGTCCACACGAGCACGGTGATCGACCTCACGGCCGCCGAGCCGCGGCTCGTGCGCGCCGGCGCGGGCATGGAGCTCCTGGAGAAGAAGTACGGGATGCGCTCTCCCACCGGCTCCCTGGACGAGGACTGACATGGCGAAGCGAGCGCAGCAGGCGGTCGTGGCGGCGCTCGCGCTCGGCCTCGCGGGGGCCGCGGGGACGGCGTCGGGGTGGTGGCTTCGCGGCCGGCGGGCGCGCCCCGTGCCAGTGGCGGTGGCGGGGGTCACGGCGGAGGATCGCGACCACGACGGGCGCCCGGACCACTGGGTGGAGCGCGACGCCCACGGGGCCATCACCCTGCTTCGCGAGGACCGCAACCGCGACGGCCGCGCCGACCGGATGAGCGTGTACGTGGGGGGCCGGCCCAACCGGGTCGACTACGACGCCGACTTCGACGGACACTTCGACCACACCGACGACCTCGGCGCCGACGGCCGGGTGCTCTTCACCCGCACCGACGCCGACTGGAACACCGTGCCCGAGCGCTGGGTGCAGTTCAACGCGCAGGGGCGCGAGACCGGCGAGTGGGTGGACCCCGACCAGGACACCATCCCCGATCGGTACCGGGCCTTCGACGCCCGCGGGAGGGTGACCGAGGAGGGCGTCGACTCCAACGGCGACGGGCTCTACGAGATCAACCGGATCTTCAACCCGCGCTGGCCCGCGGACGCCCACCCGGTGCGCATCGAGCGCGACGCCGACCGCGACGGGGTCTATGAGCGCCGCGAGACGTACACCCGCGACGGCCGCCCCAAGGCCGTGCAGATCGACACCGACGGCGACGGCACGCGCGACCGCATGACCCTCTTCGGACCGACGGGGCAGGTCATCAAGGACGGCTCGGACGTCGACGGCGACGGGTACTTCGAGCTCTGGCGCTATCCGCAGCCCGACGGCACCGTGCGCGTCGCCCACGACGAGGACGGCGACCAGGACACCGACTACTGGGAGCGCCCGGGGCCTCCCCCCGGGTGGTGCGCGCTGCGGTGCGTGACGCGGGGGCCCTGACGGTGGCAACGTGCTCGCGATGAGCCCCGAGCAGGTCGCGCGCACCCTGGCGATGTTCGACGCCTTCCTGGTGTACGCCCGGGGTGCGCCCGGCCCCGTGGCGTCGGCGCACCCCTCGCTGACGGATGTGTCCACCGCGGTGACGGCGGTGCGGGGCGGGAGCCCGGCGCCCGGCGTTGCGGACGATCCGGTCTCCGACGGCGACGTGACCCGCGTGACCGCGATGCCCGTCCCGCCGGACGCGCACCCGCCCATCGGGGCGCAGAGCGTCGAGGAGCCGACGCACGAGCGCCCGGACATCATGCGGGCGCTCGCCAAGAGCGACGCCGCGCAGCCCGACACGGACGTCAGCATCGCGCTCCCGAAGCCGCCCGCCGCCGACCCGCGCGTCGAGCAGGCCTCGATCATCATCGAGGACGACTCGCTCACCGAGCCCGAGTTTCGCCGCGAGGACGTGCTGCGTGCCATGGCCGAGCACGCGCGCCCGCGGGTCGACGAGGTCCCCGCGCCGGTCGTCGCCCCGCCGCCGGTGGTGCGCGTGGCCCCGCCGCCGCCGCCAACTCCGCCGCCGCCCGCCCCGGGCGTATCGGTGGAGGAGTTCGCGCTCGAGATGCAGGTGCTGGTGAAGTACGGCCACGCGGCGCAGGCGGTGGCGGAGATCGATCGCTGGGTGCGCGCACGGCCCGAGGACACCAACACCCTCGCGCCGGTGGCGCTGTCGGTCAGCCGCGCGGCATCGCGAGCCGCTCGGCGGGGATGATCTCCACGGGGTAGTCACCGGTGAAGCACGCCTCGCAGAAGCCGTCGCCGCCGGGGTAGCCCACCGCCTCGCGCAGCCCGTCCTGGCTGAGGTACGAGAGCGAGTCGGCGGTGATGTAGCGGCTGATCTCGTCGACGGAGTGGCTCGCGGCGATGAGCTCGCGCCGGGTGGGCGTGTCGATGCCGTAGAAGCAGGGCCAGCGGGTGGGCGGCGACGAGATGCGCAGGTGCACCTCGCGGGCGCCCGCGTCGCGGATCATCTTCACGATCTTGCGCGCGGTGGTGCCGCGCACGATGGAGTCGTCGACCACCACCACCCGGCGGCCCTGTAGCACCTGGCGCACGGGGTTGAGCTTCAGCCGCACGCCGAAGTGGCGGATGGACTGCGCGGGCTCGATGAAGGTGCGGCCGACGTAGTGCGAGCGGATGAGGCCCATCTCGAAGGGGATGCCCGACGCGTTGGCGTAGCCGATGGCCGCGGGCACGCCGGAGTCCGGCACGGGGATGACCACGTCGGCCTCGATGGGGCTCTGGGCCGCGAGGATCTCGCCCATGCGCCGGCGCGCCACGTAGACCGCGCGGCCGTTGACGGTGCTGTCGGGGCGCGCGAAGTACACGTGCTCGAAGACGCAGAAGCGCGAGGGCGCGGGGTCGAAGGGGCGCAGCGAGCGCACCCCGTCGGGGCCGATGACGAGCACCTCGCCGGGCTCGACGTCGCGGACGAACTCCGCGGCGATGAGGTCGAAGGCCGTGGGCTCGCTCGCGACGACGTGCGCGCGGTTGAGGATGCCGAGGGAGAGCGGGCGGAAGCCGTGGGGGTCGCGGGCGGCGATGAGGGTGTCGCCCACCAGGAAGAGCACGGAGTAGGCGCCGCGGGTCTGCCGCAGCGCGTGCACCACGCGGTCGACGATGGGGCCGGCGGGCGCGCGGGCGTAGAGGTGGAGGAAGACCTCGGTGTCCGTGGAGGTCTGGAAGATCGAGCCCGCGGCGTCGAGGGCGGCCTTGAGCTGCTCGACGTTGGTGAGGTTGCCGTTGTGCGCGCACGCGACGCCGAGGCCGCCGTGCTCGACCGCGAAGGGCTGGGCGTTGCGGACGTGCGAGGCCCCGGCGGTGGAGTAGCGCACGTGGCCGATGGCGATGTTGCCCGGCAGGCCCGCGATGACCGGCGGGCTGAAGATGTCCTGCACGAGGCCCATCTGGCGGTGGAGGTGCATCTTCCCGGCGCCGTCGAGCGTGGCGATGCCGGCCGACTCCTGGCCGCGGTGCTGCAGCGCGTGGAGCCCGAGGTACGTCAGGTTGGCCGCCTCGGGGTGCCCGTACACCGCGAACACGCCGCACTCGTCGTGGAAGTGGTCGTCGTCGTCGGGGGCGTCGGGGAAGAGATCCGGGTCGAGGTTCATCGGGGGTGACGCTGGCGTACCACAGCGACCGCGCGGAGGCAGGGAATGGGCTGCGCGGCCGAGCGCGCTTCGGCTATGCTGCGCCCCGCGATGAGATGGCTGGTTCCGCTTGCCGAGGCGCATGAAGCCGCGCGCTTCGGTCGCAAGGCGGCGGAGCTCGCGGTGCTCGGCGCCCTGCCCGGGGTCTCCGTGCCCCGGGGCTTCGTCGTCGACGCGGCGGCTTTCGATGCGCTGCTCCGGGCGACGCTGCCGACGGCCCAGTGGCCCGAGGCGCTGCTCGCCGGGTCGGCGGTCGACCGTCGCGCCGCGCGGCTCGCCTCCATCCGCGGGCGCCTCCTCGACGCGCCGCTGCCCGACGGGCTCGAGGCCGAGCTCGCGCAGGTCGCGGAGTCGCTCGACGGGCGCTCGCTCGCGGTGCGCTCCAGCGGCCTCCACGAGGACGCCACGATGGCGAGCGCGGCGGGCCTCCAGGAGAGCTTCCTCGGCGTGCGCGGCGCGGCCGCACTGCTCGACGCCGTGCGCCGCTGCTGGGGCTCGCTCTACGCCGAGCGCGCGCTCACCTACCTCACGCGGCAGCGGGGAGGGTCGCCGGTCGGCATGGCCGTGATCGTCCAGGTGATGGTCGAGGCGGAGTGCGCCGGGGTTCTGTTCACGGCCGACCCGCTCGACGGCGCGCGGGGCGTCGCGGTCATCGAGGCCACGCGAGGCCTCGGCGTCTCCGTGGTCGACGGGCGGAGCACCCCGGAGGTGCTGCGCGTGCGTCGCAGCGACGCGGCGGTGACGCAGCGGACGGCGGTGGTCGCGGCGGTGGCCGCGGTGGTCGCGGCGGAGGGCGGCATACAAGAGCAGGTACTGCCCGAGGCCGTGCGGGGCGCCCCGGTGGTGGGCGACGCCCTGCTCGCCGACCTGCTCGCGCTCGCCGACCGCGCGGAGTCCCAGGCGGGCTCGCCGAGGGACATCGAGTGGGCCTGGGACGGGCGCGCCCTGTGGCTGCTCCAGTCGCGGAGCATCGTCGGGCTGCCCGGGGCGCCGACGGACGCGACGGGCCTCGACGACCGGCGGGGCTGGGTGTGGAGCAACGTCAACGTGGGCGAGGCGCTGCCCGGCGTGGCGACGCCGCTCACGTGGTCCATCGCGGTGGCCTTCAGCGAGCGGGGCTTCCGCAAGGCCTTCGCGGGCCTCGGCTGCGAGGTGACCCCGGAGCTCGAGCTCGTCGGGATCTTCCACGGGCGCATCTACCTCAACCTCACCAACTTCGTGCGGGTCGCCCGGCAGGTGCCGCTGCTCTCGCCCCGGGTGCTCATCGAGCTCGGCGGCGGCGGGGGCCTCGAGGCGGTCGAGCAGCAGGTGCCCGCCGGGTCTTGGTGGCCCTTCGTGCGCCGCCTGCCGCGCACCGCCGGCATCCTCGCGGCGGAGAACCTCGGCCTCGAAGACCGGCTGCGGCGCTTCGAGGTGGACTTCACCGCCGCGCGCTCGCGCTTCGCGGCGCTCCCCTTCGCGGCCACCGCGCGCCTGGCCTTGCGGCAGGCGCTGCGCGACGCGCGCTCGCTCCTCGACCACACCGGCGAGCTGATGCTCACCTGCGCCTCGGGCTACCTCGCCTGCATCGTCGCGATGCGGGAGCTCCTGCGCCGCGCGCTGCCCGCCGACAGCGAGCGGCTGGAGCGCGAGCTCCTCGCGGGCTTCGCCGACCTCGACAGCGCGGCGCCCGGCATCGCGCTCGTGCACATCGCGGAGATCGCGAGGCGTGAGCCCGCGGCGCGTGCGGTCATCGCCGGGGCCGACCCGCTGCGCCTCGTGGTCGACGACCTCCCGGCGGGGCCCACGCGGCGGGCCTTCGAGTCGTTCTTGAAGGCCTACGGGTTTCGTTGCCCGCGGGAGGCCGAGCTCTCGACGCCGCGCTGGCGCGAGGCCCCGGGTACCCTCTTCGCGGCGATGCGCGCCTACCTCCAGCAGTCCGACGACCGGCCCATCGGGCGTGTCGAGCGGCAGCTCAAGCTCCGCGCCGAGGCCGAGGAGGACCTCGCCCGCCGGCTGCCGCCGGTGGCGCGCTCGGGCGCCCGGCACCTGCTCGCCCGCACGCAGCGCTTCGCCCGGCTTCGCGAGCGGATGCGCGCGCGGGTGACCGAGGCGCTGGGCTTCGTGCGCATGATCGCGCTGGAGGCGAGCGCGCGGCTCGGGTCGGGCGGCGCGGACGGAGCGTTCTACCTGACCGTCGACGAGCTCGACGCGTGGCTGGGCGGCGAGCTGACCGACGTCGAGGCCGTGGTCGCGATGCGCCGCGCCGAGGTGGCGCGCGACCTGGCCCGCCCCGATCCGCCGGCGACCTTCGTGGGCTCGCCGCCGTCCGTGGCCTCGTCCCCGGAGCCGACGGGCGATCACTTCACGGGCGTGGCGGCGTCGCCGGGGGTGGTCACGGGCCGGGTGAGGGTGCTGCGCGACCCGGGCGACGGGGCGCGCCTGACGCCGGGCGAGGTGCTGGTGACGGCGGTGGCGGACGTCGGGTGGACGCCGCTCTTCCTCGTGGCGACGGCGGTGGTCACCGAGCTCGGCGGGGCGCTCTCGCACGCCGCGCTGGTGGCGCGCGAGTACGGGGTACCGGCGGTGGTCAACGTGGCGGGCGCGACGCGCGCGCTGAAGACGGGCGACCTCGTGCGCGTCGACGGCAACCGCGGCGTGGTGGAGCGCATCGAATGCGTGTGATCGGGGCGACGGTGCTCTTCGACGCCGACGACTGGGTCGTGCTCGACAAGCCCGCGGGGCTGCTGACGACGCCGCGCGCGAAGGGTGAGGCGTCGCTGGTGGGGGTCGCCCAGCGGCTGCGGCCGAAGAGCGCGCACTGGCACCCGCTCTCGCGGCTCGACGCGTCGGTGACCGGGGCGGTGCTCTTCGCGCTGAGCGACTGGGCGATCGCGACCGCGGCGGCGGCGAAGGAGGCGGGGGAATACCAGCGCTGGTATGCCGGGCTCGTCGGGGGGGCGGTCGGGGAGGCGGCGGGGGAGTGGTCGTGGCGCATCGAGGACGACCCGAAGGACCGCACGCGCCGGCGCTGCGGCGAGGGCCCGGCGTCGGTCGAGGCGCTCACCCGATGGACCCGGCTGGGCGCGGGCGAGCGGGCGACGGCGCTGGGCTTCGTGCCGGTCACCGGGCGGACGCACCAGATCCGGTTGCACGCGGCGAAGGCCGGGGTCGCGCTCCTGGGCGACGTGGCCTACGGCGGGGCGCGGCGGCTGACCTCGGCGACCGGCGCGGTGCTCGCGGTGCCGCGGGTGATGCTGCATGCGCGGGCGGTGCGGGTGCCCGGGAGGCCCTCGGTGGTGACCTCGCCGTGGCCGGATGATTTCGCCGCGCTCCAGTCGGCGCTGGTGCCGACGATGGGGCCGTGGCCCCCGTAGTCAGGCCGCCGCGGAGGGCCGCGCGTCGACGAGCTCGCGGAGCCAGAGCTCGAGCATGAGCAGCGTCCAGACGCGGTCGTAGCGGGGGGCGCGGCCGTCGAGGGTGCGCACGAGAGCCTCGACCTCGCGGGGCTCGAAGAGGCCGCGCTGACGGGCGGTGCGGTCGAGCAGCAGGTCGTTGACCATCGGGCGCAGCGCGTGGCGAAACCAGTGCTCCAGGGGGATGCCGAAGCCCATCTTCTTGCGGTCGATGACCTCGGGGGGGAGCAGCCGGCGGGCGGCGGCGCGCAGCACCACCTTGCCCTCGCCGTGCAGGAGCTGCCGGTCGGGCAGGCGCGCGGCGAACTCCACCACCTCGGTGTCGAGGAAGGGGCAGCGCACCTCCAGCGCGTGGGCCATCGCGGCGATGTCCACCTTCACGTTGATGTCGTCGATCATGTACGTGTGCCAGTCGAGGTCGGTGATGCGGCTCATCGGCTGGCGGGCCGCGCTCGCCGCGAGGATGCGCTCGAAGCGCCGCTCGCTCTCGTCGCCGCGCGCCGCCCGCATGCGCTCGCCGTAGAGCCCGTCGCGCTCGGCGCCGACGAACTGGCCCACGAGCACCATGTAGCGCGCCGCCTCGCCCTGCGAGAGGCGCCTCGCGTAGCGCCCGAGGTAGGGGAAGAACACCCGCCCGAAGGCGCCGAAGGCCGACTGCGCGGGGCCCCGCAGGGCGCTCGGGACGCGGTCGTAGAGGTGCCCGATGCGGGCGGTGTTGTAGCGCCGGTAGCCGCCGAAGTTCTCGTCACCGGCGTCGCCCGAGAGCGACACCGTGACGTGCTCGCGGGTCATCTTGGAGAGGTACCAGGTGGCCACGGCGCTGCTGTCGGCGAAGGGCTCGCCGTGGTGGCGCACGATCTCCGGGAGCACGGAGACCATGTCGGCGCGCACCTCGAGCTCCTGGTGCTCGGTGCCGAAGCGCTTCGCCACCATGCGCGCGAAGGCGACCTCGGAGTAGTCGGCCTCGGCGAAGCCGATGGAGAAGGTCTTCACCGGGCGGTCGCTGGCCTCGGCCATCAGGGCCACGATCGTCGAGCTGTCGATGCCGCCGGAGAGGAAGGCGCCGAGGGGGACGTCGGCGACCATGCGCCGCCGCACGGCGCCGCGCAGCAGCACCAGGAGCTCGTCGGCGAGCGCCTCGGTGGACTCGGTGCGCAGCGGCCCCACGGGGCGGGACCAGTAGCGCTCGAGGCGCGGGGCCTGGCCGGGCTCGATCACCGCGTAGTGCGCCGCGGGGAGCTTGGCGGTGTCCTTGAACGCGGCGCGGGGCGAGGGGACGTAGCCGAGCGTGAGGTACTCGTCGATCACCGCGAGGTCGGCCTCCGCGCGCTCGTCGGGGAAGGCCGTGACGAGCGCGTGCACCTCCGAGGCGAAGGCCACCCCGTGGTGCAGCCGGCGGTAGAAGAGGGGCTTCTTGCCGGCGCGGTCGCGGGCGAGGAGGAGCCGCTGGCGGCGCGAGTCCCAGAGCGCCAGGGCGAACATCCCGTGGAGGCGCGCGATGCAGGCCTCGCCGAGCTCCTCATAGAGGTGCACGACCACCTCGCTATCGGAGCGCGAGCGGAAGGTGTGTCCCTTTGCGACCAGCTCGTCACGGAGCTCGGCGAAGTTGTAGATCTCGCCGTTGACCACCACCGAGACCGAGCCGTCCTCGTTGGGCAGCGGCTGCCGCGCCTCGGGGGAGAGGTCGATGATGGAGAGGCGGCGGTGGCCGAGCACGCAGGGGCCGTCGGCGAGCACCCCGTCGGCGTCGGGGCCGCGGTGGCGGATGGCGTCGTTCATCCGCTGGACTGCGCGCTCGTCGCCGGGGCGCCTCGGGTCGTGGGAGAGGAAGCCGCTGATGCCGCACATCCGGGGAGCGTCTAGCACCACCCGGCGAGGGGGGGCAACGCCGCGCGGCCCCGCGTCGGGCGCCCGGAGGCGGGACCCGTGGGCCCCCCCGAGGGCCGAGGGTATCGCTTGACCACGCGGCGCTGCGTGGCCCAACGATGTCGCCCGATGCCCACCTCGCGACGCCCCGACCCCGCCGCGTGGTGGGCCCTGCGCCGCGACCCCTTCGCCTGGATCGTCGCGGGCTTCGTGCTCGCCCTCGTGGTCGGGTCGTGGTGGGGGCTGCCCTGCACGGACTCGTGGTCCAACGACGAGGTCTCGCCCCGCCCATCGGCCCTCGGCGCGGTCTTCGAGACGTGGATCCCCGGGCACTACTTCCGCTATCCCCCGCTGCACGTCCTCGGGCTGACGGTGCTCCAGTCGCCCATCATCCTGGCGGGCGTCGCTCGCGCGGGCCTCGACCCGCAGGCCATCGCCCGCGAGCTCATCCAGCCCGCGTACATGACCCCCGCGGCGGTGATCGGCCGCCTCGTCTCCGCCGCCATGGCCCTCGCCGTCGTCTGGAACCAACGGCGGCTCTGGGCGCGCATCGTGTCGCCCCGCGCGGGCCTCGTCGCCGCGGCCCTCACGGCCTTCAACCCGGTCTTCGTCTACCTCGCGCACACCGCGGGCCTCGACGTCCCGTACTTCTGCTGGGTCAGCTTCGCCCTCGTCGAGCTCGATCGGGTGCTCGCCGGCGATGGGAGCGAGCGCCGCGTGGCCCTCCTCACCGCCGCCGCCCTGCTCACCAAGGACCAGTCGCTCTTCCTCCTGCTGGGTCCGCTGCTCGTGGCCTTCGTGGCGCGCCCGCTGCGCGACGCGGCCCCGGGCGCCCGGCTGCGCGCCCTCTGGCAGCCGCGGCTCCTGCGCGCGGGCCTGCCGGCGCTCGCGCTCTTCCTCGTCGTCTCCGGCATCGCGACCAACCCGTCGGGCTTCCAGCGCAAGCTGGAGTTCATGCGCCTGGGCAACACCGACTGGGTCGTCTACGAGCGGAGCCTCCGCGGCGTCGCCCGGCAGCTCGTCGACATCCTCCGCAGCGTGCCCCTCTTCGGCGCTCGGGGCGTCGCCGTCGCCGCGCTCGTGGGCCTCCTCCTCGCCGCGCGCTCCGGGGACCGCCTCCGCCGGCTGCTCCCCGCCGCCGCCGCGCTCTCCTACCTCGCCCTCTTCGTGATCCCGTCGCGCTGGACGATGGAGCGCCACCTCCTGCCCCTGTCCCTGCTGCTCTTCCCCTACGCGGCCCTCGTGCTCGACCGCGTGCGCGACGAGCGCCTCGCCCTCGGCGCCGCGCTGCTCGCGCTCGGCCCGCAGCTCGTCGACGTGGCCTCGATCGACGGCACCCTGGTCGCCGACGCCCGCGGCGCCGTGACCCGCTACCTCGCGGCGCTCCCGCCGGGCACGAGGGTGGAGGTCTACGGAGGAAACCAGTACCTCCCGCGCCTCCCGTCGCACCTCGCCGTCACGCGCGTCGGCACGGCGGAGATTCGTGCGCGGAGCCCGCTCCCGGGCGTGGTCGAGCGGCGCGAGGCCTTCGGACTCGTCGCGGCGCGCGCCCCGGAGTACCTCGTCGTGAGCGAGAGCACCGTCGGCTTCCACGCCCCTCCGCCGGGCACCGCCCTCAGCGCGCACGCTCGCCTCGACGCCGGCGACCCCGACGCGCGCGCGTTCTTCTCCGCGCTCGCCGCCGACGCCGGGCCGTACCGGCGGGTGCTGCGCGCGCGGTGCACGCTCCCGTGGCCGCTCCGGTGCTGGCGGGTGCACCTGTCGACCGGCGCGGAGGCCTGGGTCTACCGCGCCCCGCGCTGAGCGATCAGTACGCCGAGACCCCGTCGGTGGGCGCGTCGGCGAGGGCGCTGGCGTCGAGCGCGGGCGTCGCCGCCGGGTGGCGCGGGCCCACCTGGACGAGCCAGAGCCCGAGCACTCGGAGTTCCTCCTCAGGGAGTCGGGCGAAGGCCGGGGGGAGGTGGGGCCGCAGCGCGCGCACGGCCTCGAGCGAGGTGCGGTGCGACACGGAGGCGTGCACCACGCGCAGCCCGTCCCGGGCCCCGAGCGTGAGGTACGCCGCGGCGCGCACGCGGTTGGGCAGGTCGAGGTGGCTCGCCATCTGGCGGTACACGGACTCCGGGAAGAGCAGGAAGTCCAACACGTTGTCGCGGTGCATCCCGTGCGAGCGCAGGTCGACCTTGTGGATGAGCACCGCGTCGTCGGCGAGCACCGGCGCGAGCGACGCGAAGAGCCCGGGCAGGTCGCTGACGTGTTCGAGCACGGCGCGGGAGATCACGAGGTCGACGCGTCGGCCGTCGGCCACGGCGTCGGCGAAGTTGGCGCGCACGGTGGTGCCCGCGAGCAGCTCGCGCCATTGGTCGCGGGGGAGGCCCTCGCGCTCGGCGACGCGCTCGTACACCTCGCGGTTCTTCTCCTCGTCGCGCGACTCGATGTCGTAGGCGTCGACGGCGACGTAGCTGTCGGCGCCGCGCGCGCGGGCGATGAGGCCCACCGAGCGCAGGTCGCCCGGGCCCAGCTCCAGCACCCGGTGCCCGCGCCAGAGGTCCTCGCGCGACGTGATGACCCCCGCCGCGAGCGCGATGGCCTCGTAGTCGTCGGCCACCGCGCGGGCGTAGCGCGCGGACTCCCCGGGCTGCACCGCCGCCCCGCGGCGTCGTCGGACGCGCCACGCGTAGAGCTTCGGCGCGCGGTGGGCGAGGGCGCTCTCGTAGGCCCGGTCGAGCGCGGTGCGCGCGGCCCACAGGGCCTTCGCGGGGCGGGACATCCAGAAGCGGAGGGGTGGGTTCACGCGGTTCGCTCGCCCGCGCCGCGCTCGGCGACCATCGTGATGCGCGGCGTCGGGAGGGCGACGACTATAGGCCCGGCGATCTCGCGTGGATACCTTGAGGGCCGCGGCGCGCGGTGCTACGGCCTCGCCCCGTGCCCGACCGCGTGCGCGTCCTCTTCTTCATTTCGTCCTTCGAGCAGGGTGGGGCCGAGCGGCAGGTCGCCGAGCTGGTGCGGGGCCTCGACCTCGCGCGTTACGAGCCCCACGTCGCCGTCTGCAACGAGACCGACCAGCTCGGCTACGCGCTGCCCTTCGCCTCGCGCACGGCCCTCGGGGCGCCATCGGGCCCGACGCCGCGCACGCTGCCGCGCCTCGTCGGGTTGCTCCGCCGGCTGCGGCCCGACCTCCTGCACTCGTACCTCGGGCACCAGAACATCTACGGCCGCCTCGCGGTGCGCCTCGCGGGCGTCGGGCGGGCCATCGGCTCGGTGCGCTGCACCCAGCTCCCGGCGCAGTACATCCGCCACGAGCGCCTCACGCACCGGCTGACGCACGGGCTCATCGTGAACTCCGTCGCCATCCGCGACGAGCTCGTCCGCCGCGCGGGCCTCGACGCGGCGCGCATCGACGTGGTCGAGAACGGCGTCGACGCCGCGCGCTTCCGCCCGCTCTCGGCGGAGGAGCGCGAGGCCGAGCGCCGTCGCTTCGGCATGCGCGGCACGACGGTGCTCGTCCCGGGCCGCATCTGCGCGCAGAAGAACCAGGTCTCCGTGGTGCGCGCGCTCGCGCGGCTTCGCGCCGAGGGGGCGCTCCCGCCCGACCTGGAGGTGGTCTTCGCCGGCCGGCAGGAGGACTCGACGCGCTACGGGACGCTCCTCCAGGCTGCGCTCGCGGTGCACCGGCTCGGCCCGCGGGTGCGCTTCCTCGGCGTCGTGCGCGACGTCGAGCGGCTCATGGGCGCGGCCGACGCGATGCTGCTGCCGTCGCGCTACGAGGGCCTGCCCAACGTGGTGCTGGAGGCGATGGGCTGCGGGTGTCCGGCGATCGTCTCGGGCCCCGCCAACGCCGACGCGCTCGTACGCGACGGGGGTGAGGGCGTCGCGATGGGCGACCCGACGCCCGCCGCCATCGCCGCGGGCCTCGGCCGCTTCCTGCGCACCAGCGCGGCGGAGCGCGAGGCCATGGGGCGCGCCGGGCGGCAGCACGTGGTCGAGCGCTTCAGCGTCGAGCGCATGGTGTCTCGCACCGCCGAGGTCTACGAGCGGGTGCTCCGGAGCCCGCGGTGAGCGAGGCGAAGCGCGAGGCGCACGGCATCGGGATCAACCTCCTGACCCTCCTCGCGCAGGCGGCGCTGCCCGCCTTCCACGTGCAGCTCGCGCGCTTCCTCCAGGCCGGCGGGTACGGCGTCTACACGTGGTCCAACAGCTTCGTGGACATGTTCTCGCTGCTCACCCTCTTCGGCATGGACCAGGCGGTCGCGCGGCACGTCGCGCTCGCCTACGCCGAGAAGGATGACCGCGGCGCCGTGGTCGCCACCGGCACTGCGCTGCGCGTGGTGCTGCTCTCGGGGTTGCTTATCAGCGGCGCGCTGTTCTTCGTGGCCCCGGTGGTGGCGTCGATGCAGCACAAGCCCGAGCTCGTCACCCCGCTGCGCCTCCTCGCGGCGACGCCCGTCTTCTACCACGCGACCACCATCTTCCTGGTGGCCACGCAGGCGCGCGGGGTGATGACCTACAACTTCTGGGTGCGCGGCCTGGTGCAGCCGCTCGGGCTGCTCGCGCTCACCTCCCTGGCGCTGCGCTTGTCGCCCACCGTCGCCGCCGCCTGCCTCGCGGTCGCCGCCGGCATGGCCCTGACCACCGTCGCCGCGGCGTACTTCTACAGCCGCCAGCTCCCGCTCGGGCTCACCCTGCGCGCCGCCGCGAGCGGACCCGTCGACCGGGCGATGCTCCGCCTCGCCGTGCCGCTCGTCGCGGTGAACCTCATCTGGGCGCTCCAGGGGCGCATCGACGCCCTGTTGCTCGGCCACTACCGCAGCAGCGCGGAGATGGGCGCCTACGCCGCGTGCGTGCTCTACGTGACCAGCATCAGCCAGCTGCGGGGCGCCTTCGACCCGGTGGTGTGCGCGGCCATCCCCGCGGCGCTGCAGAAGGGTGACATCGCCGGGCTCACCGCCACCATCCAGCGGCAGACCCGCTGGGTCGCCCTCGGCGCGGTGCCGCTCGCGGTGCTGTTCGGCGGCTTCGGCGACGGCCTGCTGTCGGTCTTCGGCCACGGCTTCGAGCGCGGGGCCTACGCCATGATGGCCCTCTCCGTCGGGCACCTCGTGAACGCCCTCTCGCTGGCGGCCTACGTCATCCCGATGAGCGGCAACCCCCGCTTCGGCGCCATCGCCGCGGGCCTGAGCGTCGGGCTCCAGGCCGTCCTGCTCCCGCTGCTCCTGCCGCGCCTCGGCCTCACCGGGGCCGCGATCTCCGCCGCGGCGGGGCTCGTCACCGCGCAGACCTTCCAGATGGTCTTCGCGTACCGGCTCACGCGGGTGCACGGGATGTCCATCGGCCTCGCGCGCATCGCCCTCTGCGGCGCTGGGGCGCTCGCGGTCGGACGCCAGATCTTCGGCATGGTGCCCGGCTCGCTCGCGGCCCGCTTCTTCGGCGGCGTCGGCGTAGCGGGCGTGGTCTACCTCGCCCTCATCGTCGCGTTCGGCCTGGAGCCCGCGGAGCGCGAACGCCTTCTGCATCTGGCGCTCCGTCTGGTACGGAGACGTACCCGATGAACCCATCCCCGATCTGCCCCGCGTGCGGCGAGCGCGAGCGCCTCGTCGTCCTCTCCGAGACCCCGGTCGACGTGGTCTGGGACGCCCTCGAGGGCGTGCTCCGCCGCGTCCTCCCTCCGGCCCTGCGCGCGCGCAACACGCCCGAGGCCACCCTCACGCTGCGCCGCTGCGACGCCTGCGACCTGCGCTTCTTCTGGCCGCTGCGCGCGGGCGACGCGGAGTTCTACGCGTCGGTGGTCGACGACGTGGGCTACCGGACCGAGAAGTGGGAGTTCGCCTGGGTGCGCGCGCGCACCGCCGCCGGGAGCCGCGCCCTCGACGTCGGCTGCGGGCACGGGGTCTTCCTCGCCGGGCTCCTGCGCCGCGGCGACACCGTCTTCGGCCTGGAGCAGAGCGACGAGGTCGCCGCGCGCACGGCGGCCCGGGGCATCCCGATGTCCATGGAGTCCATCGAGACCTACGCCCGCGCCAACGCCGGGGCCTACGACTTCGCGAGCGCCTTCCACGTCCTCGAGCATGTGACCGACCCGCCGGCCTTCGTGCGCGACGTGGCGCGCTGCGTCCGGCCGGGGGGATCGGTCTTCCTCTCAATGCCCAACGACGAGCGCACCTTCCGCCCGACGCTCGAGCCGCTCGATTTCCCGCCCCACCACCTCACCCGGTGGACCGAGCGCGCGCTCCGCTCGCTGGCCGGCCGCCTTGGACTGCGGGTGGTCGAGGTCGGCTTCGAGCCGCTCGCCCACGACACCGCGCGGTACACCCTGGAGAAGCGCCTGCACGCCGCCGTCCGGGCGTCGGTGCCCGCGGTGGGTAACGCCCTCGGCGCGGCCGCGGGCTTCCTCGCTGCGCGGGCGATCTTCCCCAGCCGCCGGCTGTACGAGGCCGCCGAGCTCGCGCGGCGCTTCGAGCTCCGGGGCCTCTCCCTCGTCGCGCGCCTCGAGGTGCCGCGCTGACCGCTACCCGGCGCGGCGCAGCCGCGAGAGCGCCGCGAGCCCGTAGCCCTCGACGCAGCGGCCGAGCGCCCGCGCGGTGCGCCGGACGTCCCCGGACGCCAGGAACTGCTTCGCCGCCGCCCCCATCACGTCGCCGTACTGCCGCGGGCTCCACCGACGGAGCTTGTCGAGATAGTCCGTCGCCTCTTCGGTGAGCACCACGAAGGAGCGGTACTGCCGCGGGTTGGCGCGCAGGTTGGACAGCCGCCGCGACGTGAGGCGGTCGGCGCCCTCGGTGTGATAGATCCGCAGCCCGCGGTGCACGTAGTACCAGCGCGCGCCCTCGTGGATGCGCGTCCAGAGCACGGCCTCGCGGCCCGCGATGCGCTCGTCGAAGCGGTGGGCTCCGAGCAGGGCGGCGCGGAAGATCCCCCAGAACTCCCCGCGGGTGTCCCCGAGCGAGGCGCGCAGGTCGATGTATCGGTCGCGGTCCCACCCGCGGCCCGAGAGCCCGCCGGTGCGCGAGTCGACGCAGTTGCAGGCGATGGCGTCGAGGGTGGGGTCGACGTCGCGCAGCACCGCCATGAGGGCCGAGAGGGCGCCGGGCGCGAGCTCGTCGTCGCTGTCGAGCGTGCCGATCCACTCGCCCGCGCAGTGCTCGAAGCCGGTGTTCTTCGCGGCGGTCACCCCGCGGTTGCGGTCGTGGCGCACGAGCTTGATGCGCGCCTCGGCGGCGTAGCGCCCGACGACGGCGACGGTGTCGTCCGCCGAGCCGTCGTCGACGACGATCACCTCCCAGTCGGTCCAGTCCTGCGCGATCACGCTGTCGAGGGCGCGGGGGAGGGTGTGGGCCCGGTTGTACGCGGCCATCACCAGCGAGATCACGGCGCCGCGAGCCCCGGGTCGCCGAGCACCCGCGCGTAGACCGCCACCGTACGCGCGACCATGCGCTGCACCGCGAAGCGCTCCGTCGCCGCGGCGTGGGCGCGCTCGCCCATGCGCGCCCGCTCGTCGGGGGAGAGCGCCACGAAGCGGCGGATGGCGGCCTCCACGGCCTCCGGGTCGGTGCCCGCACACACCAGCCCCGTCACCCCGTCCTCGATGAGGGCGTCGGTGTTGGCCGCGGGCGAGACGATGGTCGGGGTGGCGCAGCTCATCGCCTCGATCACGGCGTTGGGCAGGCCCTCGTAGTGGGAGGGCAGCAGCACCCCGTCGGCCGCGGCGATGAGCCGCTCGATGGGCTTCACGATCCCGACGAAGCGCAGCGCGTCGCCCAGGTCGGCCCGGTCGGCCACACGGCGGATGTGCTCGCCGACGCGCGGCGGTGAGCCGCGGCCCGCGAAGACCACCACGAGCTCCGGGGGAAGCGTCCCGGCGCGCTTCATCGACGAGAGCGCGCGCACGATGGCGAGCTGGTTCTTCTGCTCGGAGAGGCGCCCGGGCACCAGCAGGGCGCAGCGGCCCTCGAGCTTCCACTCCGCGCGGATGGCGGCGCGCGCGGCCGCGTCCACGGGGCGGAAGCGGCCCTGGTCGACGCCGTTCTCGATCACGTCGATGTCCGCGAGGGGGATGCCCGCGCGGGCGTGCAGCTCGTCGCGGATGCCGACGGAGTTGCAGATGAGCGCGTCGATCATGCCGTGCGTGGCGCGCTCGTAGAAGACGTCGCGGCGGGGCATGCGGGTGCAGCGCACCGAGGAGACCGCGCGGCCGATGCCGGTGTAGCGCGCGGCGAGGCGGGCGAAGAGGTTCTCGTAGCCCATGTACGAGTGGATGATGTCCGGCCGCACCTCGCGCACGATGCGCACGAGGCGCGCGAAGGATCCCGGCGTCGGGCCGAAGCGGGCCTCGATGGAGTAGGGCTCGCCGCCCGGCAGCGTGTACCCGAGGTGGTCGGTGCGGTGGCAGAGCGCGAGGCGGGCCTCGAAGCGCGCCGGGTCGAGGCCGCGCATGAGCTCCACCATCTGCCGCTCGGCGCCGCCCTGATTGAGCGAGGAGATGAAGAAGAGGACCTTCCTGCGCGACATCCGCGCGTCTCTATCACCCGGGTCTGCGGCCAGCAACGAAGGCGCGCGGGGCGCGGGGTTGCCGCGGGGCGCTCCGCGGTGGTAGCGGGTGCGGCACTTCAATGTGCGGCATCGCCGGGTTCATGGCAGACGACGCGCGCGCCGGGGTGCACCCCGACGACGACGCCGCGGTGAAGCGCATGCTCGACGCCATCGCCCACCGGGGCCCCGACGCCGAGGGCATCTGGCGCGCGCCGGGCGTGGTGCTCGGCCACCGGCGGCTCTCGATCATCGACCTCAGCGCCGACGGCAACCAGCCCATCGCCAGCGAGGACGGCGCCGTCACCGCCGTGGTCAACGGCGAGATCTACGACTTCGAGCCCATCCGCGAGGCCCTCGTCGCGAAGGGCCACACGCTGCGCTCCCGCTCCGACAGCGAGGTGGTGCTCCACCTCTGGGAAGACCGCGCCGAGGGCTTCGTGCAGGCCATCCACGGGATGTTCGCGCTGGCGCTCTGGGACGCGCGCCGCCGGGTGCTCGTGCTCGCCCGCGACCGCGCCGGCAAGAAGCCCCTCTTCTACCGCCGCACGCGCCGCGGCCTGGCCTTCGCGTCCGAGCTCCACGCGCTGGTGCGGGCCTTCCCCGACGAGCGCCCCGCGGTCGACCTCGCGGCCGTCGACGAGTACCTCTCGCTGCAGTACGTGCCCGCGCCGCGCACCGTCTACGCGGGGGTCTACAAGCTCCCTCCCGCGACCCTCGCGGTGATCGCGCCCGGCGAGGTCCCCGCGCCGAAGCGCTACTGGAGCCGCCCCTGCGGCGAGACCCTCGGCGCCCCGGAGGACGAGCTCGCGCGCGAGCTCCGCGGCCTGCTCGACGGCGCGGTGCGGCGGCGCATGGTGGCCGACGTGCCCCTCGGGGCCTTCCTCTCCGGCGGCGTCGACAGCTCGGTCATCGTGGCCCTCATGGCCCGCGCCTCGACGCGCCCCGTGAAGACCTTCTCCATCGGCTTCCCCGACGCCGACGACAGCGAGCTGCGCTACGCCCGCCTCGTGGCCGCGCGCTACGGCACCGAGCACCACGAGCTGGTGGTGGCGCCGGAGATGACCACGGCGCTGCGCGAGATCGTCGCGCACCACGGCGAGCCCTTCGGCGACAGCAGCGCGGTGGCCACCTGGTACCTGGCGCGCATGACCCGCGAGCACGTCACGGTGTCGCTCTCGGGGGACGCCAGCGATGAGAACTTTGCGGGCTACAAGCGCTACAACCCCGCGCGGCTGTCGTCGGCCTTCGAGCACCTCCCGGCGCCGCTGCGCCCGGCGGTGCAGTGGGCGATGGGTCGGGTCGGGCGGGTGATCCACCCGGACGTGGTGCGCCTCGGGGCCGCGCTCGACCAGGGGGAGGCGGGGCGCTACCTCGCGCTGCTCGGCCACTTCACCGCGGACGACAAGGGGCGCTTGTATGGTCCCGCGATGGCGTCGGTCGACCCGGAGGCCACCCGCCGACGCTTCGCCGCACTGCTGGCCGCGAGCCGCGCGCCGGACCACCTGCGACGGCTGCTCGACCTGGATTTCCAGACCTACCTCGCCGACGACATCAACGCGAAGGTCGACATCGCGGCGATGTCCCACGCCCTCGAGGTGCGCTGCCCCTTCCTCGACACGGCGGTGGTGGAGTTCGCGGCGCGGCTCCCCTCGTCGGTGCAGTCGCGCTGGCGGCCGAAGCACCTGCTGCGCAAGGCGGTGGGCGACCTCGTGCCCGGGGAGATCCTGCGCCGCAGCAAGCGGGGCTTCGGGCTGCCGCTCACCCGGTGGATGACCCGCGACCTCGGACCGATGGCGCGCGACCTGCTGCTCGACCGCACCGCCCGCGAGCGCGGGGTGCTCCGGCCGGAGGCGGTGGAGGCGCTCTTCGCCGATCTCGACGCGGGCCGCGGCGGGGCCGACCGGCTCTGGACGCTCCTGGTGCTGGAGACGTGGTTCCGGGCCTTCGTCGACGGGTGACCGTGACGGGTGAACCCTCGGGCGGGCCGTGCGATAGTGCGCGCCCATGATGCACATCTTCGAGTGCCACCTCGTGGCCGGCAGCGACCCGTCGACCCTCCTCTCCGAGGAGGCCCTGCGGGAGACGCAGGCGCAGGTGATGACCGCCGACGAGGCGCGCGCCGTGGGCTTCGGGAAGTTCGGCGAGCCCAAGGACGGGGGCGAGGTGCGCCTCGTGGCCGTCGCCGCGCGCGACTCCCAGTGGATCCACCGGGTGATGGAGCGCTCGCCGATCGTCACGAGCTACAAGGTCCACGAGGTCGGGTGAGCGACGCCGGGGCGACGCTGCGGGTGGTGGTGTCGTCTCGCGCCGACGCCGGGGTGGCCCTGCGCCCCACCCGCGCGGAGATCGACCTCGAGGCGCTCGCGCACAACCTCGGCGTGGTGCGGGCGCTGGTCGCCGAAGACCGCTCCGCCCCGCCTCGGGTGTACGCCGTCGTGAAGGCCGACGCGTACGGTCACGGGGTCATCCCCGTGGCGCGGGCCCTGGAGTCCGCCGGGGTCGACGGGCTCTGCGTGGCCCTCGTCGAGGAGGGCATCGAGCTCCGCGCGGCGGGCGTCTCGCTGCCCATCCTGGTGATGTCGGGCCTCTACGGCGACGGGCTGGGCGCGGCGCTCGACGCGAAGCTCACGCCGGTCATCCACGAGGCCTCGCAGCTCCAGGCGCTCCGGGCCGCGCGCTCGTACCTGCCGGTGCGCGTGCACCTCAAGGTCGACACGGGCATGGGCAGGCTGGGCGTGACGCCCGCGGCGCTGCCGCCCTTCCTCGACGCCATCGCCTCCATGGGGCACGTGGTGGTGGAGGGCCTGATGACCCACTTCGCCAACGCCGACTGCGACGACCCGAGCTTCACCGCGACGCAGCTCGCGCGCTTCGAGGCGGCGAGGGCGCTCTGCGCGCAGCACGGAATACACCCCGAGGTATGCCACGCGGCGGCGAGCGCGGCGGCCTTCCGGATGCCCGAGGCGCGGCTCGACCTCGTGCGGGTGGGCGTCGCCCTGTACGGGGTCACGCCCTTCCTGCACGACGCGCCGGGCCTGCTGCCCGTGATGCGCCTGCGCACCGAGGTCATCGCCCTGCGCGAGCTTTCCCCCGGGTCGCCGGTCGGGTACGGCGGCGCGTGGCGCAGCGGCCGGCCGTCGGTGATCGCGACGCTCCCGGTGGGCTACGCCGACGGCTTCTTCCGGCGGCTGTCGTCCGACGCCGAGGTGCTCATCCAGGGCCAGCGGTGCCGGGTGGTGGGCAACGTCTCGATGGACATGACCACCGTCGACGTCACCGACCTCGCCCGGCTCTCGGGCGTGGCGGTGGGCGACGAGGCGGTGCTCCTCGGCTCGCAGCGCGGCGCGGGGGGCTTCGACGTCATCCGGGCCGAGGAGATCGCGCGCCGGGTGGGCACGATCCCCTACGAGGTGCTCACCGCGGTCTCGCGCCGGGTGCCGCGCTCGTACCGCGAACGGTCCGCCGGCCGATGAGCGACGATCCCCCGAAGGCCCCAGGGCTCCTCGCCACGGTGCTGGCGCCGGTGAAGAGCACCTTCGAGGAGGTGGGCATGCTCGGCGACCTGGCGTTCCGCTCGATCGTCTGGGGCATCCGCCCGCCGTACCGGGTCCCGCTGTTGGTGGCGCAGATGGAGTTCGTGGGCGTGCAGTCGATCTTCCTCGTCGGGCTCGTCGGGCTCTTCACGGGGATGGTCTTCGCGGTGCAGACCGTCTACGGCTTCCGGCGCTTCGGCGCGGAGAACATGGTCGGCGGGGTGGTGGCGCTCACGCTGTCGCGCGAGATGGCCCCGGTGCTCACGGCCATCATGGTGTCGGCGCGCGCGGGCTCGGGCATGGCCGCCGAGCTCGGCAACATGCGCTCGTCCGAGCAGATCGACGCGCTCGAGACCATGGCCGTCAACCCGGTGCAGTACCTGGTGGTGCCGCGCATGATCGCCGGGGTGGTGATGGTCCCGGTGCTGGCCCTCATCTTCTTCCTGGTGGGCATCGGCGGCGCGTGGGCCGTGGGCGTCTGGGGCCTCTCGCTCGACCCGGGCATCTTCGCCGACCGCATCAAGACGATGCTCAAGCCCTCGGACATCACCCAGGGGCTCATCAAGGCGCTGGTCTTCGGCTTCGCGGTGACCCTCATCGCGTGCCGCCACGGGTACTTCGCGTCCGGCGGCGCGGTGGGCGTCGGGCAGGCGACGACGAAAGCCGTGGTCTGGGGCGTCGTCGGGGTCTTCGTGCTCGACTACATCATCACGTCGATGCTCACCGAGATCTGAGCGGGGGACGACCGGTGCTCGACGCAGCCGACGCGCACGTGGTGGTGGAGGGTCTGGTCAAGATCTACGGCGATCGCACCATCCTGCACGGGGTCGACATGATCATCGGCCGCGCGGAGACCCTGGTGGTCATCGGGGGGTCGGGCGCGGGAAAGAGCACCCTGGTGCGCCACCTCATCGCGCTCGAGCGGCCCACGCGCGGGCGCATCGTCATCGACGGGACGGACATCGCGTCGCTCAACGACGTGCAGCTGGCCAAGGCGCGGCGGCGCTTCGGGATGGTGTTCCAGAAGTACGCGCTCTTCGACTCGATGACGGTGTTCGACAACGTGGCCTTCCCCCTGCGCGAGCAGACGAAGCTCTCCGAGCGGGACATCCGCGAGAAGGCGATGACCAAGCTGAAGGAGCTCGGCGTCGACCACGCCGCGACCCTCACGCCGGCGCAGATCTCCGGCGGCATGGCCAAGCGCGTGGGCATCGCGCGGGCCCTGGTGATGGAGCCCGAGCTGCTCATCTACGACGAGCCCACCAGCGGGCTCGACCCGGTGACGTCGCGCACCGTCGACTCGCTCATCGAGGAGATGCGCGAGCGCTTCGGGGTCACCTCGGTGGTGATCACCCACGACATGGTGAGCGCCTTCGACATCGCCGACCGCATCGCGATGCTCATCAAGGGCCGCGTGGTGGCGCAGGGCTCGCCCGCCGAGGTGCTCGCGGTCGACAACGCCGACGTGCAGAACTTCGTCCGCTCGAGCGGGGTCGACGTCACCCGCTTCGAGCACCGCGGCACCCGCAAGACGGCGGCGGAGCTCGCCCTGCGCGCGCGGGAGCGCAAGTCGGGGCGGGTGGAGTGAGCGCTTGACGGGGGTGTTCGCGCGGGGACAATCCGCGGCGAAACGAAACCCACGCGCCGCGTGAGCGGCGAGGAGAGCGGCGATGTCGAAGGTCGAGGTGTTCATTTGCAGCGCGGTGCGCACGCCCATCGGGGCGTTCCAGGGCTCGCTGGCGGACGTGGCGGCGACGCGGCTCGGGGCGACGGCGGTGAAGGCCGCGCTCGAGCGCGCGAAGGTGGCGCCCGAGCAGGTGGGCGAGGTCTACATGGGCAACGTGCTCACCGCGGGGGAGGGACAGGCGCCCGCGCGGCAGGCCGCCCTCTACGCGGGGCTGCCGACGGACGTGCCGTGCACCACCGTGGGCAAGGTGTGCGGCAGCGGGCTGATGGCCGTGATGCTCGGCGCGAAGAGCATCATGCTGGGTGACGCCGACGTGGTGGTGGCGGGCGGCATGGAGAGCATGTCCAACGTGCCGTACTACCTGCCCACGGCGCGCAAGGGCATGCGCATGGGCAACGCGACGGCCATCGACGGGATGATCCACGACGGCCTCTGGGACCCCTACAAGAACTTCCACATGGGCGTGGCGGGCGAGCTCTGCGCGAAGGAGATGTCCTTCAGCCGCGAGGCGCAGGACGCCTTCGCGAAGGAGAGCTACCGGCGCGCGCTGGCGGCGCAGTCCGAGGGCCTCTTCGCCGACGAGCTGGTGGGCGTGACCATCGAGGGCCGCAAGGGGGCCGTGACGGTGCTCGAGGACGACGAGCCCAGGCGCGGCGACGCCGACAAGATGGCCGCCCTCAAGCCGGCCTTCGACAAGGCCGGCACCATCACCGCGGCCAACGCGAGCAAGATCAACGACGGCGCCTCGGCGCTGGTGCTGGCCTCGGGCGACGCGGTGAAGCGCCTCGGGCTCACCCCCCTCGCGCGCATCGTCGGGTACGGCAGCGCGGCGCAGGAGCCCGAGTGGTTCACGACGGCGCCCTCCAAGGCGATCGCGGCGACGCTCAAGCGCACGGGGCTGTCCGTGGGCGACATCGACCTCTTCGAGGTCAACGAGGCCTTCGCGGTGGTGGCGCTCGCGGTGGCGCAGAAGTCGGGCCTCGACCTCGCGAAGGTGAACGTCCACGGCGGCGCGGTCGCGCTGGGGCACCCCATCGGGGCGAGCGGGGCGCGCATCCTGACGACGCTCACGCACGCGCTGGCGAAGCGCGGGGCGAAGCGCGGCCTGGCGACGCTGTGCATCGGCGGCGGCGAGGCCGTGGCGGTGGTGATCGAGCGCTAGCGGGATTCGGCGGAGGGGGTGAAGGCGGTCGCGCGTCGGGGGGGCGCGCGGCGTGCGCTACTGGATGTCGGAGAAGTCGGGCTGGGACCCGAAGAGGAAGCCGAGCCCGAAGGTGAAGATCACCGCGGAGTTGTCGATGTTGTAGTAGCCCGTGAACTCGGGCTGGACGGAGAAGGCGTTGCTCACGCGGATGTTGGCGCCGAGCCCGAGGCGGGGGATGAAGCCGCTGCCGTTGTAGCTGGTGGCGGAGGTGGCCGAGCCCGACGAGCTGCTCGTGCTGCCGAAGGCGACGGCGTACGCGGCGCCGGGGGTCGCGATGAGGCTGAAGCTGCGCGACAGGTTGAAGCCGAGCACGATCGGGAGGTTGAGGTACATGAACCCGACGCCCTCGTCGGAGGTCGCGATGAACATGCCCTGGATGCCCGGGTCGATCGCGAGGTCGAAGGCCCCGCGGAGGAGGTTGATCTTCACGTCCGCGCCCGGCATCGTGAGGTTGCCCAGGCGCAGGCCGAGGTCGACGTTGTCGGCCACGCCGACGCGGAGCTGGTAGGTCGGCGCGGTGGGAAACACCAGGGTGTTGCCGCTGACGCCGGCGCCGATGACCTCCGCGGCCAGCGTGTGCTGGATGGTGCCGCGCGGAATCGTGCGGGCGGTGCCGTAGATGCTCGGCGAGGGACAGCCGGTGGTGAGGGCGCCGACGAGCGCGAGCCCGGTGAGCGGACGGGTCCATCGAAGGTTCATTGGGTCTCTTGTACTCCCCGCGGCCGGACGCCGCGTGTTTCGAGGCTATCGTCGCTCCTACGCCCGCCACAAGGTTTTGGTGCAGGCCGGAGGGGTTGACGATGATGACGGGCGTGGTCTACCCGCTCGGGCATGAGTGACATCGCGGTGTTCGGTGTGTTGGGCGCTGGGCAGATGGGTTCGGGCATCGCCCAGGTCGCGGCGGGTTCGGGGTACACGGTGCTCCTGGCCGACGCGTCGATCGCGCGCTCGACGGCGGCGCGCGACAAGATCGGGGTGGGGCTGAAGAAGCTGGTGGAGAAGGGGAAGGTCACCGCCCACGACGCGGCCGCGCTGGTGGCGCGCATCGTCCCGGTGGGCGGCATCGCCGACCTCGCCGGGGCCGACCTGGTGGTCGAGGCCGTCACCGAAGACCTCGAGACCAAGCTCTCGCTCTTCGCGCAGCTCGACGCCGCGGTGAAGCCCGGCGCGGTGCTCGCGAGCAACACGAGCTCCATCTCGCTCACGCGCATCGCGGCCGCCACGAGGCGCCCCGCGGACGTGGTCGGGCTGCACTTCTTCAACCCCGTGCCCATGATGCGGCTCGTCGAGATCGTGCGGGCGCTCCAGACCAGCGACGCGACCTACCAGCGCGCGCTCGAGGCCGTGGCGCGGCTCAACAAGACCGCCGTGACGGCGAAGGACAGCCCCGGGTTCCTGGTCAACCGGATGCTGCTCCCGCTGCTGGTGGAGGCGGTGTTCGTGCTGGAGGCCGGGCTCGGCACCCCCCACGACATCGACCACGCGGCGAAGCTGGGACTCAACCACCCGATGGGCCCGCTCGAGCTGTCGGACTTCATCGGGCTCGACACGGTGCTGGCCATCGCCGACGTGCTGCACCGGGAGTTTGGCGACGACAAGTACCGGGCGCCGGTGCTGCTGCGAAACTACGTCGCCGCGGGGTGGCTCGGCCGCAAGAGCGGGCGCGGGTTCTATTCATACGAGACCCGGTAAACAGGGAGGTCGACGATGGACTACGAGACGATCAGGGTGTCGGTCGAGGGGCACGTGGCGACGGTGGTCATCCACCGGCCGGAGAAGCTCAACGCGCTCAACGCGCGGGTGATCGACGAGCTCACGCAGGCCTTCGCGGCCCTCGCGGCGCAGCCCGAGGTGCGCGTCGCGGTGCTCACCGGCGCCGGCGACAAGGCCTTCGTCGCGGGCGCGGACATCGCGGAGATGGCGGGGCTCGACAGCGAGGCGGCGGGGCGCTTCGCCCGCAAGGGGCACGCGCTCGGCGAGCTGATGGCGGCGGTGGGCTACCCCATCATCGCGGCGGTCAACGGCTTCGCGCTCGGCGGCGGGGCGGAGATCGCGCTCGCGTGCGACCTCATCGTGGCGAGCGACAAGGCGAAGTTCGGCCAGCCCGAGGTGGGCCTCGGGGTGATCCCGGGCTTCGGCGGAACCATCCGGCTCGCCCGGCGGGTGGGCGTCGGCAAGGCCCGCGAGCTGGTGCTGGTGGGCGGGGTCATCGGGGCGGCCGAGGCGCTCGCGATCGGCTTGGCCGACCGGGTGGTGGCGCACGACACCCTCGCGGTGGAGGTGAAGTCCCTCGCCGACGCGATCGCGAAGAACGCACCGCTCGCGGTGGGCCACGCGAAGCGGGTGATGAACGCGGCGGAGAACGTCCCGCTCGGCGTCGCAAAGGAGCTGGAGATCCAGGGCTTCGCGCTCTGCTTCGCCACCGACGACCAGAAGAGCGGCATGCGAACCTTCGTCGAGAACCCGCGCGCCCCGCGAAGCTTCGCGGGGAAGTAGGTACGTGTTTTTTTCTTTGACAGTCCATCCCGTCGGGGAGTACACCGCTGCTCCCTTCGACGGGAAGCGGTCACAAACCGCGGACTGAAGAGTGGGGTGGTAGCGAAGCTGGTTATCGCGCTGGCCTGTCACGCCGGAGATCGCGGGTTCAAGTCCCGTCCACCTCGCCTGATCGACTGACTGATGGTTGAGCACCAACGCCCTGGCGAACCGATGAGGTTCCCAGGGCGTTCGTGTTTCTGCGCACCCACGCGCGACCGCATCCCCCCCCGGGGCGCCGAAGCGCGATGCCGGGGGGGAGGGCGCCGGTCGATCAGAACAGGGACGCGGCG
The DNA here is from genome assembly GCA_030652255.1 of Myxococcales bacterium. Taxonomy (GTDB): domain Bacteria; phylum Myxococcota_A; class Polyangia; order Polyangiales; genus SCUS01. The sequence continues at coordinate 49,384 of JAUSAZ010000219.1, forward strand.
TCGCGGGCGGCGCGCACGAGGTCGTCGAAGGCCTCGCGCTCCTGCTGGGCCGCGACGGCCAGGTCTTCGACCTTGGTCGCGAGGGGCTCGCGCTGCTCGGGCGTGGGGCGCCCCGCGGCGTGGCTGACGTCCTGCTCCAGCATCCGCGCGCTGGCCGTGAGGCGCATCAGCGCGGAGCGCTCGCGCTCGCGCAGCCGGTACACCTCGATGGGCGGGTTCTGGATCGACTGGATGAAGCTGTTGGGGGCCACCAGGAGCTCGGCCATCGGGCCGCGGTGACACTCCGAGAAGGGCCTCGGGAGCGTGCCGCCGCGCACCGCGTCGGCGACGCGGCGGATGTCGGCCGCGGAGGTGCTGCCGAAGCAGCGGCGCAGGGCGGTGTCGATGTAGCGCTGGTGCGACTCGTCGAGGCCCTTCGCCCAGAGGCGGTGCGGGTCGCGCGCGCGGCGCCACGCGAGGAAGATCCCGAGGGCGCCCACGACGAGGGCGATGTTGATGTAGAGCGGGACGCGCGACGCGCGCGGCTTCGGGGAGTCGGTGGTGTTGGCCATGGGAGGGGTGGGCATCTCGGCCGATGGGCGGCCTGCCATCGTAGGTAGTCGATCCATCCGCGCGGCGCCACGGCGGACGCGCGGAGATCCATCGCGACGGCGCTTTACCTCGCACGGTACTTCAGCGTAGGGTGCGCCCGACATCGCGTGATCAGGGGTGGGCCCTGGTACGTGGTCGATGTCCGTATAGAGTCGATCAGCCCGCGCACGTGGCCCCCGAATGTTCGGGCGAGCGCGACCGCGAAGGGGCGCTCGACCATCGAACCGAGGATTTCCATGACGTTCACCGAGGCCGCCGAGGCCGTGCTCCGCAAGGCGGGCAAGCCCCTGCATTTCAAGAAGATCACGCAGATCTCCATCGACGAGAACCTGCTCTCCCACGTGGGCAAGACCCCCGAGGTGACGATGAGCACGCGGCTCGCGACGCTCACCCGCCGCGACGACCCGTCGCAGAACATCGTCCGCGTCCGTCCGGGCGTGTTCGGGCTGCGCGAGTGGGGCTCCATCGACGCCGCCGCGGTCGAAGAGACCGACACCGCCGAGACCACCGAGGTCGCCGCCCCGGCCGAGGCCGCGCCCGCCGCGGACGCCGCGGCCCCGAGCGTCGTCAACGGCGCCGATGTGACGGCCGAGCACGCCTCGGAGGAGCTCGGCGCCGACGAGGTCGTGACGCACACGCCCGCAGCGCCCGCGGCGCCCGAGGTCGACGAGTCGCCCCGCACCCCCGAGGAGATCGAGCGCATGGCCCGCATGGCCGCGGCGGTCGAGGGCCTCTCCGAGGAGGACGACGACGAGGAGCCCCTGCTCGGCGGCTCGGCGGAGAAGCAGGACGGCAACAAGCGCCGCCGCCGTCGCCGCCGTCGCGGGCGGGCGGGCGAGCGTGCCGACGGGACGCCCGGCGCCGAAGGGGAAGAGGGCGCGGCGGTGGCCGCCGAGGGTGAGGCGCCCGTCGAGGGCGCCGCCGTCGAGGGCGAGGCGCCGCGGGAGGCGGGCGACCGCCCGGAGCCGGCGCGCAGCGAGCGCGGCGAGGAGCGCGGCCGTGGCCGCCGGGGCGACCGGGGCGACCGGGGCCCGCGCGAGGCGCGCGGCGGCGAGGGCCGGCGGGACGAGGGCCGTCGGGACGAGCGCTCGGACGTCCGCGTCGAGGCCCCGGAGGGGCGCGAGGAGGAGATCGGCCGCGACACTGCCGACGCGGTGGTGGCCATCCTGGCCCGGCGCGACGACCGCCAGCCGGTGGCCCTCCGCACGCTCATCGAAGAGGGGCTGCGCACGGGCAAGCTCGCGGGCGACCCCGCGCTCCTGCAGTCGACGGTGTCCGCGGCCATCCGGGTCGACGGCGCGCGGCGCGGGCTGCGCGGCGAGCGGGCGCGGCTGCGGCTTGCGGGCGGCCGCGTGGGCCTGCTCGACTGGACGCTCCCGCCCGACCTGGTGCGGGCCGAGGCCGAGGCCCTCGCGGCGCTCGAGCGCCTGCGCGACGCCTCGCGCCGGTACGTCGTGCGGCGCATCAACGAGCTCCCGCAGGCCTCCTTCGTCGAGGCCGCGGCGCTGCTCCTGGAGCGCATGGGCATCTCGTCGCTGCGCTCCACCCGCCGGCCGGGGGTCTCGCAGGTCGAGGCCCACCTCTGCGGCATCGCCCGGCGCGGCCCCGAGGAGATTCCAGTCGCGATCGTCCTCCGCCGCGGCGGCGAGGTCGGCCGCGAGCGCGTGATCGAGCTCCGCGGCTCGCTCCACCACTACAACAACGCCCGCGCGGGCTGGCTGCTCACCACCGGCCAGGTGCTCTCCGGCGCCCGCGACGAGGCCTCGCAGGACGGCGCGGCCCCCGTGACCCTGGTCGACGGCGTGGGCCTCGGCCGCCTGCTCGACGAGCACAAGGTGCTCGTCAGCCACGCGACCGTCACGCTCCCCTACCTCGACATCGACCTCTTCGATCAGCTGCGCGGCAGCTGATCGCCCGCCCCCGTCCCCTCCCTCAGAAACATCCCCGCATGCACTCCCGGTAGGCCTCGTCGCTTCGCGCGACGCAGGCCGCGTCCTGGCGCGGGCAGCGCGCAGCCGCGGTGCTCCAGGTCGCGCGGCAGTCGTGCGCGCAGGTCGCGCCGGGCGGCTCGGCGCCGGTGTTGTCCTGCTGCGTGGGCGGCGGCGCGTTGACCGGGTTGCCGCCCGTGGAGATCCGCCCGCTCCAGGGGCTCGGCGCGGGGGTGCCGTCGGCGGGCGCGTCGGGGCGCACCGCGGGGCGCTCGCCGCCGACGGTCAGCGCCGCGGTGGGCGCGCTCGCGGGCGCCGGCGCCCCGGGGACGGCGCTGGGGTTGAGCGACGCGGTGCTGGCGCCCGACGACGGAGCGGCGGCGTCGCGGCGCTCGCCCGAGCCGAGGGCGGCGAGGCGGTTGCGGGCGAAGTCCACCCGGTCGGGGTTGGCGCCGTAGCTGTACGACTGGAGCCAGGTGCTCCAGCACGACACGCGCGCGCCGTCGGCGACCGTGGTGTCGTAGTCGAGCCCGTAGCAGCGCTCGAACGCGCTCTCGCCGTCATACACGTACCGGTAATTCGGGCCGCAGCCGGCGAGGGCCGCGAAGCTGACGAGGAGGGCGATGGGCGCGCGCGTGGACATCCCGCGACTGTAGCCCGCATCGCCGCGGAGCGCAGTTCAGCCGGCGGGCGCGAGCAGGCGGTGGGCGAGCTCGCGCCAGCGGCGGGCGGCGTCCTGCTGGGAGCGCACGCCGCCGAGGGTGGCGAGGGTGGCCTCGTCGGCGCAGCCGCGGACCTCGTCGATCATCGCGGTGGGGGAGAGACCCTGTGAGAGCTCCAGGGCGAGCGCCCGGTGGGCCTCGGCGGTGCGGCGGCAGTCCACCACCACGCGCGCGGTGTGGATGCTCTCGCGGATCGAGCGCGGCAGCGTGGTGACCTGCGCGAGGTAGGACATCGGGAGCTGCACGGAGTCGGCGAGGCTCCAGAGGTCGCGGGCGCTCCAGCAGGGGAGGGCCTCGGCAAGGTCCCAGGTGGTGTCGTACTCGGCGGCGTCGAGGGCCAGCTCGGTGCGCAGCCCCCCGTCGGGCACGCCGAGCACCAGCTCCTGGATGGCGCCCTCGAACCACCGTCGGCGGGTGCCCTCGAGGCCGCGGTCGCCCGCGACGGCGAGCGAGCGGAAGGCCTGCCGCCAGCGGCGGCGATCGGGGTCGCGGCGCTGGAGGATGTTCACCGCGCGCGGGAAATCCCGGCGCCGGCAGAGGATCGCAGCGTCGTCGCTGATGCGGGTGTAGTCCACGGCCGGGTTCTGGGGCGTCATCGAACCGAAGGGTTCGCAGAGCTCCCGGGGGGTGGTCAAAGAACGTGCAGGGGAGGCGAGGCGGGGTTTACCTCAGGCGGTAATCTCGCCGACGACGGCGATGGCGGCGCGGAGGCGGTCGACCTTGTCGGCGAGCTCGGTGAGGCGCTCGCGGTCCTTGGCCACGACGTCGGCGGGCGCGCGGCCCACGTAGTCGGGGTTCTTGAGGCGCCCCTGGAGCCCGGCGGCCTCCTTCTGGGACTTCTCGATGTCCTTCTCCAGCCGACCCTTCTCCTTCGCCGGGTCGATGTGTCCGGCGAGGGGAATGAGCACCTCGACGCCGTGGGAGACGCCGTAGCCCACGCCGCGCGGCCGCTCCTCGGCGGGCGACGCGTGCACCACCTCCGCGGCGCGGGTCAGCAGGCGCACCTGTGCCTCGTAGGTGACGAGCACCGCGCGGGTGTCGGCGTCGGCGGTGCGCAGCGTGACGGTGATGGCCGCGCCGGGCTTGATGCCGAGCTCGGCGCAGATGCGGCGGACGTTCTCGACGGTGCCCTGGAGGGCGGCGATGCGGCGCTCGGCCTCGGGGTCGTGGGCGGCGTCGCCGTCGTCGGGGAAGGGGGCCAGCGCGAGCACCTCGGGGAGGCCGCCGTCGGCGCGGCGTCGGCGGATGTTCTCCGGGAGGTGCGACCAGCACTCGGCCGTGAGGTGCGGCATGAAGGGATGCAGCAGCCGGTGCACGGTCTCCAGGCAGTGGGCGAGGGTGAGCTTGTACGAGGCGCGCGTGACCTCGTCGTCGCCCTTGAGCACCGGCTTGCAGAGCTCCAGGAACCAGTCGCAGAGCTCGTACCAGAAGAACTGGTACACGGCCGCGGTGGCCTCATCGAGGCGGAAGTCCTTCACGCCCTGGTTCACGGCGCCGACGGCGTGGGCGAGGCGCGAGAGGATCCAGCGCTCGGCGTCCGAGGCGGGCACGGGGAAGGGCCCCGTGGGGCGCGGCGCGACGTCGGCGATGTGGGTGAGGGCGAAGCGCGTGGCGTTCCAGACCTTGTTGCAGAAGTCGCGGTACCCCTGGAGGCGGGCGAGGTTGAGGTTGATCTTGCGCGACTGCGGGGGGTGGCTCGCGAGGTAGAAGCGCACGGCGTCGGCGCCGAAGGCGGGGAAGCCCTCCTTCATGGTGGAGACGCTGGGGTAGGCCTTGCGGAACTTCTGCAGCCCCTCCTGGAAGGGCGCGCTCCCCGAGGCGTGGGCGATGATGTCCTGGAGCGTGGCCCCGTTCACGAGGTCGAGCGGGTCGATGACGTTGCCCTTCACCTTGGACATCTTCGAGCCGGTCTCGTCGCAGACCATCCCGTGCAGCAGCACCCGCCGGAAGGGCACGTCCCCGAGGAAGTGCAGCCCCATCATGAGCATGCGGGCGACCCAGAAGAAGATGATGTCGAAGCCGGTCTCCATCACCGACGTCGGGTAGAAGGTCTTGAGGGCGGCGGTCTGCTCGGGCCAGCCCAGCGTCGCGAAGGGCCAGAGCGCCGAGCTGAACCACGTGTCGAGCACGTCGGGGTCGCGCGCGAGCCTGGCCCCGCCGCAGCCCGTGCACTTGGTCGGGTCTTCGCGCGAGACCACCGTGGCGCCGCAGTCGGCGCAGTACCAGGCCGGCACCTGGTGGCCCCACCAGAGCTGCCGCGAGATGCACCAGTCCTGGATGTTGGTCATCCAGTGCATGAAGGTCTTGGTCCACTCCTCGGGGGTGAAGGTGGTGCGACCCTCCTCGACGGCCTTCACCGCCGGGGCGGCCAGCGGCGCCATGCGCACGTACCACTGCGGCAGGAGCAGGGGTTCGAGGATGTCCTGCGTGCGCTGGCAGCGGGCGTAGGGGATGGAGTGCGGCGTAGATCCGCGGTCGAGGCCCCGCTCGATGAGGGCGGCCTTCACGGCCTCGCGCGCGACGAAGCGGTCGAGCCCGGCGAAGGGACCCGCCTCGGCGTTGAGGGTGCCGTCGAGGTTGAGGATGTTGATCATCGCGAGGTTGTTGCGACGACCGCACTCGTAGTCATTGAAGTCGTGGGCGGGGGTCACCTTCACGGCGCCGGTGCCCTTGGTGGGGTCGGCGAGCAGGCCGTCGGCGATGATGGCGAAGCTGCGGTCGACGAAGGGGTGCTTCACCCGCCGGCCGATGAGGTGCTGGTAGCGGGGGTCGTCGGGGTGCACCGCGATGGCCGTGTCGCCCACCATCGTCTCCGGGCGGGTGGTCGCCACGACGATCTCGCCGGAGCCGTCTTCGAGCGGGTAGGCGAAGGAGAAAAGCTCGGCGTTGGGACGGGTTGCGTCGGGCTCCTCGCGGTCGACCTCGAGGTCGGAGATCACCGTCTGGGCCTTGATCGACCAGTTGACGAGCCGGTTGGCGCGATAGATGAGCCCCTCGTCGTAAAGCCGCACGAACGCTTCACGAACCGACCGGGACATGTCCGGGTCCATGGTGAACTTCTCGCGGGTCCAGTCGACCGACGAGCCCATCACCTTCACCTGCTCGAAGATGCGCCCCCCGGAGCGGCCCTTCCACTCCCACACCCGCTCGATGAACTTCTCCCGCCCGAGCGTGTGGCGGTCGCTGCCCTCGCGCTTGAGCTCACGCTCCACGACGATCTGCGTGGCGATGCCCGCGTGGTCGATGCCCGGCAGCCAGAGGGTGTTCTGCCCGGTCATGCGCGCGTGGCGGGTGATGCTGTCCTGGATGGTCAGCATGAGGGCGTGGCCCATGTGCAGCGAGCCCGTCACGTTGGGCGGCGGGATGGCGATGGTGAAGGTCTGCGCGTTGTCGACGCCGTCGACCGCGTGGAACCACGTCGACCCAAGCTCGCGCTCGCGCCATCGGGGCTCGACTTCGTTGGGGTCGTAGGGGCGGGTGAAATCGCTGGTCGACATCCGGGATGCTCCTCACGGTCGGGGAAGGTCTGAGCTTCCTACTGTGGGGGCGCGCGGGTCGCAACGCCTTCGGCGCGCGAGCGGATGTCGATGGGAAACTACGGGGCGGTGAGGCGCTTGAGCTCTTCGCGGATCATCGTCTCGGCGAGCACCGGGACGACCTCCCAGACCACGCGCTCGACGACGTCGCGGGTGAGGGCGGTGACGGCCTCGACCTGCGCCGGGGTCAGGCCCATCGCGGCCGTGCGGGCGGCGATCTGGTCGGACACCGAGCGGGCGATGTCCGAGGCCTGCACCGGGATGACCGGCGTGGGGGCGCCCGGCTCGGCCGGGGGCGCGGGGCGGGCGGAGATGCGCGGCGCGGCGTCGTTGAGGTCGCCGAGCAGGTCGTCGGCCGAGACACGCGCGGGCCGGGCGGGCGCCGCCGGGGCGGCGGGCGGGGCGGCGGGCTTGAGCGACGCGGCGGGCGTCGGGGTCACCGACCGGGCGACGGCCTGCGGGGCCGGGGCCTGCGGGCGCGGGGCGCTCGGGGGCAGCGGCGGGGCCGGGGGGCGAGCCGGCGTCGCGGCGGCGTGGGCGGGCGCCGGGGCAGGGGCCGCTGCGCTGATGGACTGGCGCACCCGGTCGATCATGGCCTGGGAGTCGAAGGGCTTGAGCACCGCGCCCTGGGCGCCCGCGGCGCGGGCCGCGGCCTCGTCGAGGGGCGAGTGGTCGGAGTACAGGAGGTACACCGGCACGGCGGAGAGGTTGGGCTCGCCGCGGAGGCTCTTCACGAGGTCGTAGCTGCTCGTGCCGGGGAGATTGACGTCGACGATGATCGCGTTGGGGCGCACCTCGCGGGCGCGAGACAGCGCCCCGTCGGCGCCGTCGTGGGTCACGACCGCGATGTCTTCACCGGCGAAGGTCATCTCGAAGACCTTTCGCATCGTCGCGCTGTCATCGATGACGAACACGGATTTGGGCACGACCGACTCCTTCTTCAGCGGAGCCCCGGTCGTTCCATCGCTCGCGCGTGGGGGACCCGTCAGCCCGCGATGACGTTGTAGGGGGGCGCGAAAGTTGGTGTCAAGAATCGCGAGCGGTCGCCCGCTGACTCTGTGTCGATGCCTTGCCGGTGAAGGCCCAGCCGTGGCAGAGATCGCGGGCGAGGGCAGCGCGCCGATCGACCGGCGTGCGCCCACGGATGGAGCGCGATCGTCCCCGTGAGCCGAGGGTCGGCCAACCAAGAGAACTCACGCCTGGATGACTACCGCATCGTCGCCGAGCTCGCGCGGGGCGGCATGGCGGCGGTGTTCCTGGCGGTGTACGAGGGCGCGGCGCGGCCGCGGGAGATCGTCGCCATCAAGGTGGTGCACCCGCACCTCGCCTACGACCCCGACTTCGTCGCCATGCTCGCCGACGAGGCCCGCATCGCCTCGTCCATCGGCCACCCCAACGTGGTGGAGATCCGGGAGTTCGTGCTCGGGCGCGCCGACGGGCGCAACTACATCGTGATGGAGTATGCCGACGGCGAGACGCTGTCGATGTTCCTCAAGCACGGGGCGCGGGGCAAGCGGCTGAGCACGGCGCTGGCGGCGAGCATCGCAGCCGACGTGGCGGGCGGGCTGCACGCCGCCCACGAGCTGCGGGGACCGCACGGCGAAGACCTGCAGCTGGTGCACCGCGACGTGTCGCCGCAGAACATCATCGTCACCTACGACGGCCGGGTGAAGCTCACGGACTTCGGCGTCGCCAAGGCCACCGGGCGCATCCAGCGGACGCAGCCCGGGGAGATCAAGGGCAAGCTGGCGTACATGGCGCCGGAGCAGGCCTTCGGCCGCGAGGTCGACCGTCGCTCCGACGTCTACGCGCTCGGGGTGGTGCTCTACGAGCTCGCCATGGGCCGCCGGCTCTTCGGGGGAAAGACCGACGCGGACACCATCCGCAACGTGATGCAGCACAACATCGTGCCGCCCCGCGAGATCGACCCGGAGTTTCCCGAGGGCCTGGAGCAGATCATCCTGGCGATGCTCACCAAGGAGCCCGCCGATCGCTTCCAGACCGCGGGCGCGGCCGAGCGGGCGCTGCGAGGCTACCTCCGGAGCGTCGGCGCGGGCGACCTCGCGGCGAGCCTCGGGGCCTTCGTCCGCGACCTCGACCCCGACCGCTTCCGCGCGAAGCAGGAACTCCTCGCCGGCGAGCGGGCGCTCCTCCCGCCGCCCGGACCGCCGCGACCGCCACCCCGGGGCCCCGAGCCCGACGGGCACCCCGACGACGGCCCGACGCTCCTGTCCGGCCAGATCGAGGACGCGATGCGCCAGATCGGCCTCTCGGCGTCGCAGGCGCCGCCGCGGCCCTCCGCTCCGCCCCCGCCGCGGCCCTCCGCCCCGCCCCCGCCGCGTCCGTCCGCGCCGATGGTCGGGCCCTCGCACGGCATCGACCAGACCGTCCAGGCGGAGTTTTCGCAGGCCGTGCTCGACCAGATCCGCGCGTCCTCCGCGCCGCCCGCCGCCCCGATGATCCCCGCCGCGGCCCCCCCGAACACCCTCCTCTGGGTGGCCATCGTGGGGGGGCTCCTGCTGATCATCGGTGGCGCCGTGGCGATCGTGGTGCTGGTCGTCCTCTGATCGCCCTCTTACAGGGTCTTGTATTCGGCGTGTTCGCCGAACACCCGGCGGAGCGCGTCGGAGACCTCGCCCACGGTCACCCCGGCCTCTACGGCGTCGAGCACTCGTGGCATCACCGCCCCGCCCTCCCGGGCCGCGCGCTCCACCGCCGCCGTCGCGGCCTCCGCCCGGGGCCCGTCGCGTCGGGCGCGCCAGGCATGCAACCGCGCCACCTGCTCGCGCTCCTGGGCCTCGTCGACGCGTTGCAGCGGCACCGGCTCGCTCACGTCCTCGCGGTGCACGTTGACCCCGACGATGGGCCGGTCGCCGCGCTCGATCTCCAGCTGGTAGCGGTAGCTCGCGTCCTGCACCTCGCGCTGCACGTAGCCCTGCTCGATGGCGGCGACCATGCCGCCGAGCTGGTCGACCCGCGCGAGGTACTGCTCGGCGCGCGCGCGCAGGTCGCGGGTCATCGCCTCGACGACATAGCTGCCGCCGAAGGGGTCGACCACGTCGGCCACGCCGGACTCGGCGCCGATGATCTGCTGGGTGCGCAGTGCGAGCGTGGCGCTCTGCGCGGTGGGCAGCGCGAGGGCCTCGTCGAAGCTGTTGGTGTGCAGCGACTGGCACCCGCCGAGCACCGCGGCGAGGGCCTGGATGGTCACCCGCACGACGTTGTTGAGCGGCTGCTGCGCGGTGAGCGTCGCGCCCGCGGTCTGGCAATGGAACTTCAGCGCCCGCCCCTTCGCGCTCGTGACCCCGAAGCGCCCGGCCATGATCGACGACCACAGCCCGCGGGCGGCGCGAAACTTCGCCACCTCCTCGAGCAGGTTGTTGTGCACGTTGAAGAAGAACGACAGCTGCGCGGCGAAGCGCTCGGCGTCGAGGCCCGCGGCGAGGGCGGTCTCGACGTAGGCGATGCCGTTGGCGAGGGTGAAGGCGATCTCCTGGGCGGCGTCGCAGCCGGCCTCGCGCATGTGGTAGCCGGAGACGGAGATGACGTTCCAGTGGGGGGTCTCGCGGGAGGCCCAGGCGAAGAGGTCGCCGATGAGCTGGAGCGACGGGCGCGGCGGGTGGATGTAGGTCCCGCGCGCGACGTACTCCTTGAGCAGGTCGTTCTGGATGGTGCCGCGGAGCTTCTTCGGGTCGATGCCCCGTCGGCGGGCGACGGCGACGTAGAGGGCGAGCAGGGTGCCCGCGGTGGAGTTGATGGTCATCGACGTCGACACGGTGTCGAGGGGGATGGCGTCGAAGAGGGTCTCCATGTCCTCGAGGGTGTCGATGGCGACGCCCACCTTGCCGACCTCGCCGAGGGCCATCGGGTGGTCGCTGTCCCTGCCCATCTGCGTGGGGAGGTCGAAGGCCACCGAGAGGCCCGTCTGGCCGCGCGCGAGCAGGAGCCGGTAGCGCTCGTTGGACGCCTTGGCGCTGCCGAAGCCCGCGTACTGGCGCATCGTCCACAGCCGTCCGCGGAACATGTTGGGCTGCACGCCCCGGACGAAGGGCGCCTCGCCCGGGAACCCGATGTCCTCGATCGGGTCGATGTCCGCGATGTCCGCCGGGGTGTACAGCGTCTTCGGGGTCTCCGCCCCCGCGAGCAGGCCCTTCAGCGGGCGCGGCGCCGTGCGGGCCTCCGCCGGGGCGAGGGTCTCCCGCTGCCACCGCGCGACGGACTCGGAACCCACGGGATCGCTGCTCATCGTCGACGCTCCTCCGCGCGGCACCGATCGCGCTGGGCGCGTTGCGGTGCGGCGCGAGGCAACGGATAAATCAAACCCGCCCCGATGGCTACGATCCTCCACATCGAAGACGACCCCCAGAGTCGGCTCCTCGTCCGCAAGCTGCTCCAGCGGGCGGGCCACGAGGTGCTCGAGGCCGTCTCCGGGGTCGACGGCACGCGCCTGGCGATGCAGGCCCGGCCCGACCTGATCCTGCTGGACATCAACGTGCCCGACCTCGATGGCTACGAGGTCGCGATGCTGCTGCGCGAGCGTCTGGCCGAAGTGCCCATCGTGGCGGTCACCGCCGAGGGCGACCGCGCGACGGCGCTGGGCCTCGGGTGCCGCGGCTTCGTCGCGAAGCCCATCGAGGTGCGCACCTTCGTCCGCACCATCGAGACCTTCCTCGCCTCGAAGGTCACCGACGTGGGGACCATCCCCTCGGAGACCACCTCCGAGGCCCTGCTTCGTGCCCAGGGTGCGCGGGTTGCGGCGCGCCTCGAGGCCAAGGTGCACGAGCTCAGCGACGCGCACGAGCGGCTCATCGAGGCCGACCGCCTGCGCCGGGAGTTCTACCGCAACGTGAGCCACGAGCTCGCCACCCCGCTCACGCCCCTGGTGGGGTACCTCGGGCTGCTCTCTCGCGGCGAGCTCGGCGCCCTCACCGAGCCGCAGCGCAAGGCCGTGCGCAGCATGGACGGCGCCCTCGGCCGCCTGCGCCGCACCATCGACAACCTCCTCGACGTCACGCAGCTCGAGACCGGGCGCCTGCGCTTCACCTTCGCCCCCTACGACCTCCGCGAGGTGGTGCTCCGCTCGGTCGAGCTCCGCCGGCCGGCCCTCGCCGCCCAGGGCGCGAAGCTCTTCGCGGCCATCCCCGACGCGTCGCTCCCCGCGCTCGGCGACGCCGACCGCATCTTCCGCGCGGTCGAGCACCTGCTCGACAACGCCGAGAAGTTCGGCCCGCCCGGCGGGGCGGTGGGCGTCGAGCTGCGCTTCAGCGCGACGCACGCCGAGCTCCTCGTGGCCGACGAGGGCGTCGGGGTCCCGCCGGGCTGGCTCGCGCGCATCTTCGAGCCCTTCGTGCAGGTCGACGGGTCGCCCACCCGCAAGCACGGCGGCGCGGGCATCGGGCTCGCGGTGGTGCGCGGCGTCGCGGAGGCCCACGGCGGCGGGGTGGTGGCCGAGACGGGCTCCCGCATGCGCGTCGCGGGGCGCACCTTCCCGGGGCTGCTGGTGCGGCTACAGATCTCCCGGCGCCCCGAGGAGCCCTGAGCGTTGCGCCCGCGGGTGTACCTCGACCACCACGCCACCACGGGGCTCTCCGCGGCGGCGCGCGACGCGATGCGCCCGCTGCTCGACGAGGCCCTCGTCGGAAACGCGTCGAGCGCCCACCATTTCGGGCGCCGCGCGCGCTCGCTCCTCGACGACGCGCGCATCGCCGTCGCGCGCTCCATCGGCGCCGCCCCCGCGGAGGTCACGCTCTGCTCGGGCGGCACCGAGGCGGCCCACCTCGCGGTGCTCGGCCTCGGCCGCGGCGCCCCGCCGTCATCGCTCTGGTGCGACCCCGGCGCGCACCCCTGCGTGGTCGCGGCAATGGAGGCGCTCGCGCTCGAGCGCTCGGTGGCGCTGCGATGGATCCCGACCGGCGGCGAAGGGGCGGTGGACGTCGCCGCACTCGCGGAGGCCCTCACCGACGGCGCGCTGGTGGCGCTCTCGTGGGTGCAGCACGAGACCGGCGCGGTGCTCGACCTCGCCCCGCTGCGCGCCCTCTTCGCCGCGAGGGGCGCCCGGTGGGTGCTCGACGGGGTGCAGGCGCTGGGCAAGATCCCGGTCGCGGTGGCGGCTACCGGCGCCGACGCGGTGACCTTCTCGGCGCACAAGATCGGCGGACCGCCGGGCGTCGGCGCGCTGTGGGCGAGGGGAGGCGCCCGCCTCGCGGCGGTGCTCCCCGGCGGCGGTCAGGAGCGCGGCCTGCGCGGCGGGACGGAGAACCTGCTCGGCGCCGTAGGCTTCGGCGCGGCGGCCGCGGAGGTGCCATCGCGCCTGGCCGCCATGCCGGCCGTGGGCGCGCGCCGCGACCTCATCGAGCGCGCGCTTCGGGCCGCCGGGGCGTCGCCGTCCATCGTCGCGCGAGAGCGGGCGGCCACGGTGAGCCACGTCGCGTGGCCGTCGGGCGCCGCGGGCGCCGAGCTGGTCGCGGCCTTCGACGTGGAGGGCGTGGCGGTGTCCGCGGGATCGGCGTGCTCCAGCGGCCGCGCGCGGGCGTCGGCCTCCATCGCGCGGACCTACCCCGCGGAGCCCTGGCGGGCCTCCGGGGCGTTGCGGGTGTCGCTCTCGCCTGGCACCACCGACGCGGAGGTCGAGCGCTTCGTCGAGGTCGCCGGCGCGATCCTGCCGCGCTTCTTCCGCTGACCGGCGGGGTGTCTACGGGCGCAGGACGAAGCGCGCGAAGAAGTCCTGGCCGCCGCCGTTGCGGACGAGCACCGAGCGCTCGTTGACGCCGCGCTCGGCGCCGCATGCGGGGATGAACGTCGCCGCGCTCCCGATCTGCTGCGCGAGGTTGCCCGTCTCGGAGAAGGCCGCGTAGAGCTCCATGGAGGTGGGCGGTCGCCCGAGCCCGTGGCAGAGCCGGATGGTGGTGAACTTCGGGTAGCTGAAGTGCGGCCCCTCCCAGGTCGAGCTGACCCAGGCGCCGCTGGCGTCGTCGACGTACGCGCCCGGCAGGCCGCCGTCGCAGCCGACATCGACCACGCCGAAGCACTGCGCGGGCTCCGTCGGCTCGGCGCACCCGACCGCGGCCGCCCCGACCGCCGCGGCGAGCAGCGCAGCCCTCACGCCAGCGCCTCGGCGAGGTCGCGCGCGTGGTAGGTCACGATGATGTCCGCGCCCGCGCGGCGGATGGAGAGCAGCGTCTCGCGCACGGCGCGGTGCAGGTCGATCCAGCCGTTCTGCGCGGCGGCGTGCAGCATCGCGTACTCGCCCGAGACGTTGTAGGCCGCCACGGGGATGCTCACCTCGTCCTTCACGGCGCGGATGACGTCGAGGTACGCGAGCGCGGGCTTGACCATCACGATGTCGGCGCCCTCCTCCACGTCGAGGCGCACCTCCCGCAGGGCCTCCCGGGTGTTCGCCGGGTCCATCTGGTAGCCCGCGCGGTCGCCGAACTTCGGCGCGCAGTCCGCCGCCTCGCGGAAGGGCCCGTAGAACGCGCTCGCGTACTTCACCGCGTAGGCCATCACGACGGTCTCGTCGTGCCCCGCGGCGTCGAGCGCGCGCCGCACCGCCCCGATGCGGCCGTCCATCATGTCGCTGGGCGCGACGATGTCCGCGCCCGCCCTGGCGTACACGACCCCGATGCGCGCGAGCCGCTCGACGGTGGCGTCGTTGTCGACCTCCACCACGCCGTCGCGGCGGGTGTGGAGCACGCCGCAGTGCCCGTGCGCGGTGTACTCGTCGACGCACACGTCGGCCATGAGCACGCTCTGCGGGAGCGCCGCGCGGAGGGCGCGCAGGGCGGTGGGGACGGGCCCCGCGGGGTCCCACGCGCCGGAGCCCTCGTCGTCCTTCTGCTCGGGCAGGCCGAAGAGGAGGAAGCTACGAATACCGAGGGAGGTAAGCGCCTGGGCCTCGGCGACGGCGAGGTCGACGGAGAGCTGCGCGTGGCCGGGCATGGAGCCGATGGGCTTGCGGCGGCCCTCCCCGGGCGTGACGAACAGCGGCGCGACGAGCTGCTCGGGGTGGAGGCGGGTCTCGCGCACGAGCGAGCGGAGGGCGGCGGTCTGTCGGAGGCGGCGGGGGCGTTCGAGGGGGAAGCTCATGGGGGGGCGGTGACTCCTTGGCGGTAGTGGTCTCTCAGGGCGGCGAGCAGCCCGTCAACGGTGTGCTCCGCGGCCTCGACGTGTACGGGCAGGCCCGCGGCGCGCGCGTCGTCGGCGGTCGACGGCCCGATGGCGGCCAGGACCACACCCGGGTCGATCGGGCGCAGCGCGTCGCCGAGCACCTCGACGAGGTGGCGCGCGACCGAACCCGAGGTCAGCAGCACGGCGTCGAGGCCGTCGCGCCAGAGCGCACGGAGCCGCGCGCGGTCTTCCCCGGTCGGGCCCTCGGTGCGGTACACGGCGACGTCCGAGACGGTGGCGCCGCCGTCGCGCAACCGCTGCGGCAGCTCGACGCCGGCGACCTCGGCGCGCGCGAGCAGCACCCGGCAGCCGCGGAGATCGCCGCCCCGCAATTCACTGATGGCGTCGGCCACGGCGACGCCCCGGTGGTCGCGCGGCACCCGGTCGGGCCAGACGCCCCGGGCCTGCAACGCCCGCTCGGTCTCCGGCCCGACGGCGACGACGGCGCAGCGACCGAGGGAGCGCGCGTCGAGGCCGCGGGCGCGCAGGGCATCGAAGGTCCAGGCCACGCCGTTGGCCGAGGTGAAGGCCACCACGTCGAAGGCGCCGGCACACAGCCCGTCGATCGCCGCGGCGACGTCCTCCGGGCGCGTCGGGCCCACGAAGCGTATCAGCGGCACCTCGTGGGGGATCGCCCCCTCGGCGACCAGGGCCTCGACGGTGGCTGATGACTGATCCGCCGCGCGCGCGACCAGCACCCGCCTGCCATGGAGGCCCGCGCCGTCCCACCAGCGCAGGCGCTCGCGCACCCCGACCACGTCGCCGACCACCACGAGCGCGGGCGAGCGGATCGCCGCCGCGGCCACCCCTTCGGCGATGTCCGCGATGGTGCCTACGACCACCCGCTGCTCGGGGTGCGTCCCGGCGGCGATGACCGCCGCGGGCGTCGACGGGTCGCGGCCGCTCGCGACGAGGGAGGCCATGTCGGCGGCGAGGCGCCTGAGGCCCATGAAGATGACGATGGTGTCGGCGGCCGCGACGGCGCGGAGCCCCGACGCGTCGGCGGGTTTGCCCGGGCCCTCCCGGGAGGTCACGAGCGCCACCGAGGAGGCGTGGTCGCGGTGGGTGAGGGGGATGCCGGCGTAGGCCGTCGCCCCGAGCGCCGCGCTCACGCCCGGGACCACCTCGAACGCGATGCCGTGCGCCGCGAGGAACTCCGCCTCCTCGGCGCCGCGGCCGAAGACGAGCGCGTCGCCGCCCTTGAGCCGCGCCACGCGCCGCCCCTGGCTCGCGCGCAGCAGGAGCATGTGGTTGATCTCGTCCTGGCTGGTCGACGACTCGTCGCCGCGCTTGCCGACGAAGAGGTGCTCGGCGTGCGGCGGCGCGTGCCGCAGGATCGCCGGGTGGATGAGCGCGTCGTAGAGCACCGTGTCGGCGCGCGCGATGGCGCTGCGCCCGCGGAGGGTGAGGAGGCCCGGGTCACCGGGACCAGCGCCGACGAGGGACACGAATCCGCGCATGACGGCGGGCACTCTATGCCGCGCGGCGGCCGCTGTCGCGCCGACGGTTTGACACCGACCTTGGGCTGCGACTACCACCCGACCGTGCGCTGGATCGTCCTTGCTGCCTCGCTGGTGTTCGCGTCCTGTCGTGGCTCATCGCCGGTCGAGCCCGAGGCGCCCGCGCGCAACGCGGCGCCCGCGGTCGTCACGCCGCCCCCACGCAGCGGCCCCTCGGTGCGGATCTTCCGCCAGTCGGGGGCCCCGGTGGACGTCGACGTCGAGGTGGTGCGCGAGCCGCGCACGCGCGAGCGGGGGCTGATGTTCCGCCGCGACATGGACGAAAACCACGGGATGATCTTCGTGTTCCCACGGCCCGACCACCAGGTGTTCTGGATGCACAACACCATCCTTCCCCTGGACATGATCTTCATCCGCGCCGACCGCACGATCCTCGGCATCGTCAAGAACGCCACGCCCGAGACCGACGACCCGCGCGAGGTCCCCGGCGACTCGCTCTACGTCCTCGAGGTCAACGCCGGCTTCTCCGATCGACACCACCTGAGCGCGGGCGATCGGGTGGAGCTCACCCAGGTTCCGTCCGCCAGCGAGTGATCCGCCATGCACACCGACCGCCTCGTCCGACCGCTGCTCCTGCTCGCCATCGCCTCGGGGTGTAACCTCACCGCCCCGGCCGAGCCCGCGTTTCGCCCCGTCGCGACCCCGCCGCCGTCGGCCCCTCCAGCGCCCGCGGCGCCGTCGGTCGCCCAGCCCGCCGCGCCCGCGGCGCCCGCCGCGGGTCGGCCTCGCTCGCGCGACCTCACGGTCAACCCCGCCCACGCCGACCCCACCGAGCCCGACCCCCTTCACGGGCGCTTCACCCTCGAGCAGGCCACCGCGGGCCTGGCCGGCACCGGTCCGCTCGTCGCGACCATCGAGACGCGCCTGGGCAACTTCACCTGCGAGCTCTTGAGCCGCGAGGCGCCCGTCACGGTGGCCAACTTCGTCGGCCTCGCCCGCGGCGTCCGCGATTTCTGGGACCCGACGGCTGGTCGCTGGGTTCGTCGGCCCTTCTACGACGGCTCGATCTTTCACCGGGTGATCCCCGACTTCATGATCCAGGGCGGCGACATCCTCCGCTCGGGCATGGGCGGTCCGGGCTTCGAGTTCGCCGACGAGAACGTCCAGGGCCACAACGCTCCGGGCCTGCTCTGCATGGCCAACCACGGCCCCAACACCAACGGGGGCCAGTTCTTCATCACCGAGGTGGCCAAGCCCCACCTCGACGGCAGCTACTCCATCTTCGGCCGCTGCACCCCGGCCGACCTGGTCGCGCGCATCACGGCCGTCGAGCGCGACCCGCGCGACATGCCCATCGAGGCGATCGTCATCGACCACGTGCGCATCTCGCGGCGCTGACCGGGGCACCCGGGCAACCGCCGCGGGTGGTGCCCCCGACAAGGCACCCCCGATGGTGCCCCGCGCTCTCCGCCACGCGCTCGCGTTCGTGCTCCTCGCCGTCGCAGCGCTCTCCGCGGGCCGCCGGGGCCCCCGATCGTTCTCGCCGCTCCCCGAGGTCCCGGTCACGACCGCGCCCCCGGCGGTGCTCGACCCCAACACGGCCACGCGCGATCAGCTCGAGTCCCTCCCGGGCATCGGTCCGACCCTCGCTCTGCGCATCGTCGAGGGGCGTTCGCGTCGACCGTACCGGCGCGTCGACGACCTGCGGCGCGTCCGCGGCATCGGCGATCGCACCCTCGCGCGCATCCGTGAACGCCTCCGCGTCGGCTCAGAGGTCCCGCAGGAAGCTGACGCCCACGGTCACGGTGAAGAGGTCGGCCGCGAGGTCGCGCCCGACGAAGGGGAAGGCGTACGCGGCCTCGAATGAGAGCCCGAGGCCCCGGCGGAGCAGCCAGCGCAGGCCCAGCCGTGCCTCGGCGCTCGGGGTGATCCAGCCATCGTTGGGGCCGACCATCACGTCGCCCCGCGCCCCGAGCCCTACATAGGGGACCACCCGCAGCACATCGAGCGCGTACACCACGCCGGCCGCGAGGGTCGCGCCGTGCCGCGGACCGCGCGGGGCGCCTGGAAACGCGACGTTGTAGCCCCCGACCGCGTAGAGCGAGAACGCGTCGTTGAGGCCATAGTGCGCGCCGAGCTCGACCACCGCGCCGGGGCCGCCGACGGGGCCCGACGAGCTCGCGAAGCCTGCCCGCGGACTGAGCACGAGCTCGCGCTCGAGGGCAGAGACGGGGCGTGGGGCGATCAGCGCGGCGAGGGCGAGGGCAGGGGCGAGGGCAGGGGCGAGGCGCATGGCGGTCGTGCAGGTAGCATGGCCCGGGGGGTCGTCGCGCGGGCCCTGCGGGCGCGGGGCGTCATTGGTTGACTCAAGGGGTCTCGCGTGTAGAGTCCGCGCCGCTCTGGCGCCGCCGGAGGTCTGACAGAAGATTCGAGGAGAGCGCGTGAGTTCGACCGAGAGAGACGAGCGGGACGACGAGGCCGACGAGGTCGAGTCGAGCGAGGCATCGGACACGGAGCAGGCGGCCGCGGCGGACGACGCCAACGTACCGAAGAACCGGGCCGAGCGCCGCGCTGCGGCCAAGGCCGCGCGTCGTGGTCGGGTCGCGGTGCTGGCCGACGGCACCACCGCGACGCCAGACGAGCCGGTGGGCGACATGGCCCCCGACGGCTCGGGGCTGATGCTCCCGACGACCTCCCTGGGGGGCAACCCCGGGGCGCTGGCCGACGCCGCGCCGGGCGCAGGGCGCCGGCGTCCGCCGCCGCGCACGATGTCGAAGGGCACCGGAGACGCCGAGGGCGTGCCCGAGTGGGCCCGGCGCATCGGCGACGCGCTCGGGCAACACCGGCGCACGCTCACCATGGCCGCCGCGGGCGTGATCGTGGTGGTGGGCTCTGCGGTCGCGTGGCAGTCGTGGCGCGCCAACGCGTCCGCCAAGGCCGGCGATGCGTTCGCCGAGGCGCTCCAGGTGTCGACCGCGAACATCGAGCCCGAAGACGTCCCGGCGCGGGACGATGCGCCCACCCGCCGCGGCCCGGTGTTTCGCTCGTTGGAGGCGCGGCTGCGGGCGTCGGTGGAGAAGTTCCGCCAGGTCGAGCAGCGATACCCGCGTAGCGAGGTGGCCCCGCTCGCGCGGCTGTCCGAAGCGACGGCGCTCTACCAGCTCGGTCGCTACCAGGAGGCGCGTCAGCTCTACCAGGGCTTGATGGGCGCCGACACCTCCGGGCTCGAGGCCCGGGTCCTGGAGGGCCTGGCCTTCACGCTGGAGTCGCTCAACGACCTCGACGGCGCGGCGACCCGCTACCGGGAGTTCGGCGCGGTGCAGAACGGCACCTACCGAGACCTCGCGCAGTACTACCAGGCCCGCCTCTTCGCGCGTCGCGACGACCGGGTGCGCGCCAAGGAGCTGCTGCACGGCGTGATCGAGCGCACCGCGCACCCCACGGCGGCCGATCCGCTCTCGGGCTCCATCCAGAGCCTCCGCGAGCAGGCCGTGTCGCTGCTGCGGGAGATCGACCCGCAGGATCCGCAGATCATCGAGTACGACCGGGCTCGCGCGGCCGGCGGCGGCGCCGAGGCTGGCCACGGTGAGGAGGGCGGCGGTCGCAACCCCCTCGATTCGCTCCCGCCCGACCTCCGTCGCCAGCTCGAAGAGGCGCTCCGGAAGCAGGGGCGTCGCTAGGGTTTCGGTGTTCGACGTGAAACCAAGCCGTCTGCTGGTCACCGCGCTCGCCGTGGTCGCGATCGGTGCGCCGGGCTGCGCGGGCCTCCGACTCGGGACGCGCGACCGGCCCGATCTCAACGAGGTCGCGCCCACCCTCCGTCACAGCGTCGCGAGCTTCCAGTGGCGCGCGCAGCTCGTCGCGGCCACCGACCTCGAGAGCCAGCCGCGCAACCGTGTGACCCCCGCGATCGACGAGGCCCGCGGGCTCGTCTACGTGGGCGGTCTCGACCACGGGATCCACGCGCTCCGGGCCGACGACGGCCTCGCGATCTGGCGATTCCAGACGCTCGGCGCGGTCGAAGGCAGCGCGGTCCTCGACCGTGGGACCCTCTTCGTCGGCTGCAACGACGGCGCGCTGTACGCCCTCGACTCGCTCACCGGCGTCCAGCAGTGGCGCTTCGCCACGACCGCGGAGGTGGTGCGCGCGCCCATCGTCACGCCCGACACGGTGTTCCTGGTGAACGCCGACGACACGGTGTTCGCGATCAATCGCGGCACCGGCGAGCAGCGTTGGCGCTACCACCGGGAGCCGCCGGGCGGGATCACCGCGAGCGGCCACGCCGGGCTGCTCCTGGAGCGGGGCAAGCTGTACTGCGGGTTCTCGGACGGAACCGTGGTGGCGATCGATCCCGGCGACGGCACCGCCACGTGGGAGCGTGACACCGCCGCCGACGCAGAGGAGAGCGACGCCAACGAGGCGCACCGGGTGATCGATGTGGACACCACCCCGGTGCTGCTCGATGGGTCGCTCTTCGTGGCGTCGCAGTCGACCGGGCTCTATTCGCTCGACCCGGTCGGCGGCGGGGTGCGCTGGCGCATCGACTGGCTCACGGCGGCCTCGTCGCTCGCATCGGATGGGCGCTACCTGTATGCAACGTCGTCTACCCTGGGCCTGCTGAAGATCGATCCCTCGGACGGCACCGTGCTGTGGGCGCGGGACTACGGCGCCGGCGCGATGCGTGTGATGGATGCGGGGGGCGGACTGCTCCTGGTGCCGTCGGCCTCGCAGGCCTTGTGGCTGGTGCGCGCGCGCGACGGTGAGGTGCTCGAAGGGATCGGTCGGGGCGGGGTCACCGGCATGCCGGTGCGATCGGGGTCCTGGATCTTCTTCGGCACGAACCTGGGCGCGCTCCAGGCCTACCGGCTGACGTCCGGATAGCGGCGGAACCGACCCCGGGGGGGGTCAGGGCAGGGCGTCTGGCAGGGGGTCGCGTTTCGGGGTCCTGAGGGGGAACCGCCGGGCGCAGCCCCAGACGCACGCCACCGGAGTGGCCTGATCGGGTTGCCGACCGAGGAGGCGGCGGCGCTCAAGGCCGTGCGTCGAGGTCTGCGCCGCGGCCGTCCGGGAGGCGGTCGTGCGCGAGACGACTGGGGCGCCGGGAGGGGCCGACGAGCCGAACACACGGCAAAGCCCGTCAGAACCCGGGTTATCCCCAACAACTGAACTTCGCATAATATGTATTCTGTAAACTCACGAAACGGGGCCCCGGGGTGGGGGTCCTGTGGAGGCCCGCCAGTTCGATGGGTCCCTCACCGCCCCTGAGGCTGTAGGCCGGCTCGGCCCCAGCCGATGCGGTCGGTAAGATCCTCATCGCGCGCCAGCTGCGCGGCTTCGACCCACAGCCTGGCCCGATCCCCTGGGCATCACTCCGCAGACAGCCCCTCGGGTCTGGGGGCCGGCGGCGTCCTGGCGCACGGTCAGAGCGGCCGCGTTCCTGGGAGTCGCCCGCCCTTTGGCCTCCCGGCCGCACCCCGCGTGAGTCTTGGGCTCGCAGTCACCCGGCGCTATGCGGCCTCCACTGCATATGCGACAGCGCAGCTGTCATGATTATGCCGGAGAGACGGGTGCATATGCGGATCCCCTCGCATACCGCCGGTCGCGACTGGCCCCTACCGCCCCCGCAGTTGACCAAACAATCTGTTCTGTAAACTGCTGGCGGGGTCCTGCTCCCCCGCGACCGGCGAAGACCTACTCGATATCGCTAGAAATCCCGGGCTCTGCGTCGTCGGGATCGGGATCCGTGCCGGAGGCGGCGGGATGTCGATGGCGGGGTCGGGTCTTCCGCTTCGACTCGGTCGCGAGCTGACCGCAGGCGGCCCCGATGTCCTTGCCGCCGCTGTAGCGACGGATCACCGGCACCCCCATCCCTGCCAGCCGGTCATGGAAGCGATCCCGCTCCTCGGCGGTCGGCGGCCGGTAGGGCAGACCCGCCACGGGGTTCCAGTCGATGAGGGAGAGCCTCGCGGGCATCTGCTTGAGGAGCTCGGCCAGCGCGTCGGCCTCCGCGTCGGTGGTGTTCACCCCGCCCATCAGCGCGTACGCGAACATCACCAGGCGCCCCGAGCGCTCGTGGAAGCGCTTCGCCGCGGCCACCACCTCCGCGATCGGGTACCGACCCTCCATCGGCACCAGGCTCCGACGCAGGGCTGTCTGCGCGCTGGTGATGCTGATCCCCAAGCGTATGCGTGTTCGCATGGACGCGAGGCGCTCGATGCCGGGGACGATCCCCACCGTGCATACGGTCACGTTCCGCGCGTCTACGGCCAGGCCGCAGGGGTTGGAGATCATCTCGATGGCCTGCAGCACGTTGTCGAGGTTGTGCAGGGGCTCGCCCATGCCCTGGAAGACCACCCCGTGCACCCTGCCCTCGCCCGTGGCCCGCAGCTCGGTGGCCACCAGGCGCACCTGCTCGACGATCTCCCAGGCCTCCAGGTTGCGCGAGAGGCCCATCATCCCGGTGGCGCAGAACGCGCAGCCCATGGCACAGCCGACCTGCGAGCTGACACACACCACGAAGCGCCCCGCGCGCTCGAGGGGGATGCGCACGGTCTCGACCACCGCGCCGTCGGGGAGGGCGACGGCGAACTTCACGAAGGGGTCTTCCTGCGAGGCGCTCCGCTCGAGGATGGTCACGTGCCCGACGGGGAGCTCGGCCTCGACGAGCTTGCGGGCCGTGGTGCGGAGCTGCTGCACCCCGAGGAGGGAGTCGCCGCCGCGCTGCACTACGTGCGCGATGATTCGCCTGGCCTCCGGGAGCGTGAGGGCGGCGCCGAAGCGCTCCGTGAGTCGTTCGGGGGTCTCTCCCTGGAGGCGGTCGGTCGGGTGCATCGTGTGGGGGGTTCGGGTCTCGGTGGTGCCACGGAGGCGTTGGGGATGGCACGAGGCTGCCCCCGTGGGATGCCGGTGGTATACGACCGCTCACCATGGAGCCCAAGCTCGACGCCCTCTATGCCTGGATGCGCGACGCCCGCTCGGTGCTGGTCTGCTTTTCAGGCGGGGTCGACAGCGCCTTCGTCCTGAAGGCCGCCCACGTCGCCCTCGGCGATCGCGCGCTCGGGCTCACCGCGCTGTCACCTGCCCTGCCGATCGCCGAGCGCGAGGCCGCCTCCGCCGTCGCCGCCGAGATCGGCGTGCCCCACGTGGTGGTCGACTCGCACGAGATCGACGACCCCAGCTACGTGAAGAACGCCGTCAACCGCTGCTTCTTCTGCAAGTCGGAGCTCTACCGCATCGCGCTCTCCGAGGGCGAACGACGGGGGTTCGCGGTGGTGGTCAACGGCACCAACCTCGACGACCTCGGTGACCACCGGCCGGGGCTCCAGGCCGCCACCGACCAGGGGGTCCGGTCGCCGCTGGTCGAGCTCGGGTTCACCAAGGACGACATCCGCCGCTGCGCGAAGGTCATCGGCTTGAGCGTCTGGGACAAGCCCGCGGCGGCGTGCCTCGCGTCGCGCATCCCCTACGGCACCTCGGTCACCAACGAGCGCCTCCGCCAGATCGATCGCGCCGAGGATGGGCTGCGGGCGCTCGGGTTCCGGCAGGTGCGGGTGCGCTACCACGGCGACGTCGCCCGGGTGGAGGTCGGTGCGGCGGAGCTCGCGGCGGCATTCGAGCGGCGGGCCGAGGTCTCCGCGGCGTGTCACCGCGCAGGCTTCACCTTCGCGACGCTCGACCTGGACGGCTACCGCCTCGGCTCGAACAACGAGGCCGTCCGCTTGAAGGTGCTCAACTCGTGACCGGGTCGATGGTCCGCGCGAGCTGCGCGTGGATCGTCGGGGGTGCGCTGCTCGTCGCCTCCCGAGCGCCCGCACAGGACCTGCCGGTGCCGCCCTTCCTCCCTCCCTCGCCCGCGCGCCTGGTCGAGCACGACCGCGCGAAGAAGGGCGTCGTCGAGGACGTGCCGACGACCCTGGTCGTGCCGGCGGCGACCCTGGTGAACGTGCACACGCACGAGGCGATCGTGCTCGACGGCGCGGCATCCGAGCGGGAGCGCGAGCGGGTGGAGTGGTTCCTGCGCGACCGCACCAACTGGGAGCGGCACGCGATCTCCCCGCTCAGCCTCGAGACCCTGCGCGCGTCGGTGCTGTCCTTCGGTGCGCGTCGCGTGGAGGTCGTGTCGGGCTACCGCTCGGACAAGCTCAACGAGGGGCTCCGGAAGAAGGGGCGCCACGTCGCCGCCCGCAGCCAGCACGTGCTCGGCAACGCGATCGACTTCCGGCTGATGGGGGTGCCGACGGCGCAGCTGCTCGCGTGGGTCACGCGCTTCCACCGCGGGGGCGTGGGGTTCTATCCGAGGAGCGGCTTCATCCATGTCGACGCGGGCCGGCCGCGCCGCTGGAACGAGGAGTGACCGCCTACTCCCACGGAAGGGCGGCGCCGGAGAGCGGAGTGCGCGCGCGGTAGGCGGCGTGCAGCCGACGGGTGAAGGGGCCCGGCGCAGCATCACCGACCTCGTGCTCGTCGACCTGCACCACCGGGACGATCTCCCTCACGCTCGACGTCAGGAAGACCTCGTCGGCGGTCCAGAGGTCGGCGGGGCCCAGGCGCTCGCAGGTCGTGGGGATGCCTGACTCGCGGGCGATGGAGAGCAGCTCGGCGCGGGTGATCCCGTCGAGGGGACCGTACTCCAGCGCGGGGGTGCGCAGCCGACCGTCGGACACCAGGAACACGTTGGCGCCCGTGGACTCGATGAGAGCGCCGTCGCTCGAGAGCAGCAGCGCGTCGTCGAATCCCCTCCCCCGGGCGTCGCGCAACGCCAGGATGTGCAGCTGGTAGTTCGATGATTTGATCCCCGCGAGGGAGAGAATCCCGGCGCGCGGGGTCGCGCGGTCGACGGTCGTGAGCGCCACCCGCAGGCCGCGCCGGTAGAGTTCCGGGGAGGGCGTCGGCAGGGGCGTCGCGAGGGTGAGGCGCGTGGGGACCGACGCCAGCGACGGGTCGATGCCGGGGGGCCCGGAGCCCCGGGTGAGCGCGAGGCGAAGGACGGAGTCGGCGCCCGCCGGGCGCATGGCCAGGACGGCGTGCGCCTCGGCGATCCAGCGCGCGTTGGAGAGGGGGACCGCGATGCCGACGCGACGGGCGGCGAGCGCGAGGCGGCCGAGGTGCTCCTCGAGGCGCCACGGCTGCCCGCGGTAGGTGCGGAGCACCTCGAAGACGCCGTCGCCGTACAGGAAGCCGCGGTCGAAGACCGAGACCCCACCGTCGGCGAGCGGGCGCCCGTCGAGGAGGCCCACCGCCCCGGCTGGGGTCTGCCAGGTCATTGGGAGGGGGAGCGCGAGGTCAGGCGCGCAGCTGGGCGAGGAGGCCGGTCGCGCGGGCGTGCTGGCGCTCGCTCTCGAGGGCGCGCTCGAGCATCCCGATGGCCTTGGGCTTGTCACCCTGTAGCGAGAGGGTCTCGCCCAGGTAGGCGTAGACGTCAGCCTTGGTGAGGCCGACGCCGGGCTCCAGGCGCTGGAGGAGCAGCGCCCGGAAGGTCTTCTGCGCGCGGTCGAGGTCGCCGGTCTCGAGGCAGAGCAGCCCGAGGTCGCGCAGGATGGGCACGCTCGTGAGGTCGACCTTGAAGGCGGCGTCGTAGAGGGCGAGCGCTTCGAGCTTGTTGCCCATCGCCTCCTGCGCGCGGCCGAGGCGGTGCTGCCACTGGGCGAGCTCCTTGGTGCGCCGGCCCGCGAAGGTCGCGATGATGCGCTCGAGGATCGGCACCGCGTCGGCCTCGCGCCCGTTGGCCGAGAGCAGGTCGACGAGGGGCAGGAGCACCTCGCGGTCGCCAGGGTTGAGCGCCGTCGCGCGCTCGAGGTACCCGATCGCGCGGAGCGGATCGGCGAGCTGGTCGCGCGACAGCGTCGCGAGGCTGCGCAGGAGCGTCACCTGGGCGGCGACGTCCGTGGTGAGCGCGAGCTCCTTCTCGAGCACCTCCGCGAGGAGGGCGTGGTCGCGCCGCGACTCGGCCAGCGCCCGCAGGCGGCGCAGCGCGTCGGTCGATGCGGGGTCGAGCTCCAGGGCCCGGCGGAGGCTCTGCTCGGCCGCGGCCGGGTCGTTGAGCCGCTCGCCCTGGAGCGACGCGAGGTGGAGGGCCATCGCCGCCGACTCCGGGCCCGGCGGCGCCATCGCCACCGCGCGCTGGAGCGTCGAGCTCGCCTTGTCGAAGTCCCCGGAGGCCTCGGCGAGGCGCGCCACCGCGGCGAGCGCGCCGGAGTGCTCGGGCTGCCGGTCGAGCACGCGCTCGTAGAGCTCGATCGCGCGGTCGACGTCGTTCATCCGCTGCTCGTGCAGCTCGCCGATGCGCACCAGGGTCGTGAGCTCGGTGGCGCTGTCGCCCACCGAGACCGCGTGGTCGAGCCGGCGCTCGAGCAGGTCGGCGAGGTCGCTCCAGCGCGTGAGCGAAGCGTACAGGCGCTCGAGGCCGGCGCCGGCCGCCGGGTGCTCGGGCACCTCGTCGACGATCTCGCGGAGGTACTCCACCGCGGACTCGGCGCTGTGCAGGTGCTGCTCGGCGATGTCCGCGAGGCGCAGGCGGGTCGACACGCGCTCCTCCACCGACACCGCCACGTCGAGGCGCCCGCGGAGGGCATCCTCCAGGTCGCGCCACCGGCCGGAGCGCTCGAAGAGCGACTCCAGGGCCACGCGCGCGTCGAGGTCCGACGGGTCGAAGTCGAGCACCTCGCGCCACGCCGTGACCGCCCTCGCCTCGTCGGCGAGCGGCCCCGCGTAGAGGCCCGCCACCTCGCGGCGGAGCCGCAGCGCCTCCGTGGGGTCGTCGGCCAGGCGGGCGCGCCGCCCGAGGAGCTCGGCCAGGTCTTCCCACCGACCCTGCGCCCGTCGCAGGCGGGCGAGCTCGTCGATGGACGCCGTGTCCGCGTCGTCGACCTCGAGGGTCGCCGCGGCGAGCTCCGCCGCGAGGTCGAGGTCGCCGATGGGCCCCTCGGCCAGCGTCGCGGCCTCGCGCAGCATCCCCTTGCGGGCGTCGCCGTCGAACTCGACCTCCGCGCGTCGCCGCAGCGTCGAGACCAGGTCGGCCTCGCGCCCCGGCTGGCGCTGCAGCCCCTCGAGCACGGTGAGGGCCTCCACGCTCTCCGGGTCGGCCGCGAGGGCCGCGCGCACCCGCTCCTCGGCCGCCGCCGCGTCGCCGATGGCGTCGGCGTACCACTTCGCGCCGCGAAGGTTGAGCCGCACCGACTCCTCGGGCAGCAGCCCCGTCTCCGGGCGTACCGCGGACTCGATCACGCCGCGCAGCGAGCCCCAGGCGCCGGCCGCCGGGGCGAGGCGCTCGAGCTCGCTGAGGAGACCCTCGTCGCGCGGGTCCAGCGCGAAGGCCCGGGTGACCGCGGCGAGCGCGCCGGGGAGGTCGGACATGCGCTCCTCGCGGAGCCGCGCGAGGTCGCCGAGGATCTGCACGCGGTCGGCGTCGGTGTTCGCGGCGTCGACCTTGAGGCCCAGCAGCCAGGCCTGCTTGGTGGCGTTGTCGCTGCGGCGGAAGGTCTGCTCGAGCACCTCCATCGCGTCGTCGCGCACGCTCGGGTCGTCGAGGAGCTTCTCGAGCAGCTCGATGGCGCGGGGGTGCGTCGGCTCGCGGTCGAGCACGTTCTGGAGCGCCGAGACTGCGCCCCGGGCGTCGGAGAAGCGGGTCATGCGGAGCTCCGCGAGGCGGACCTCCAGCGCGTCGAGGCGGTCCGGCGAGGCCAGCAGGACGCGGCGCTCCAGAACGTCGCCGAGCTCGGTCCACTGCGCGCTCCGCGAGTAGATCTGGTCGAGGGCCTCGAGCACCGCGTCGTCGTCGCCGCCCAGCTCCAGGGCCTGGCGGTAGTTGAGCGCCGCGCGGGCGTCGTCCTCGATGCGCTCGACGCTGATGCGCGCCGCGCGCACCGAGAGGTCGCGCCCCGCGGAGGGGTCGGCGCCGTCGCGGACCACCCGCTCGAGCGCGGTGACGAGGTCGGTCCAGCGGCCGAGGGAGGCCGCGAGGCGCTCCAGCTCCGCGAGGGTCGAGGGGTCGCCCGCGTCCTCGCCGAAGGCCAGGAGGTAGCTCTCGAAGGCCGCCGCCGGGTCGCGCCGTCCGTCCTCGTGCGCCGCGGCGATGCGCCGCCGCTCGGACGCCCGCTGCGTCGGGTCGTCGATGCACGCGAGCCGGTGCTCCAGCACCTGCACCAGGTCGTCCCAGCGGCCCGCGCCGCGGTAGAGCGGCTCCAGGACGTCGACCGCGGCCACCCGCTGGTCGACGTCCTCGGAGATCTCCCGCACCGCGGCCAGGGCCGCCGCGTTCGTCGGCTCGGCGGCGAGCACCTCGCGGTAGCTCTCCAGGGCCGCGTCGCTCTCGCCCAGCTCCTTCAGCTGCAGCGCGCCGACGCGCAGCAGCAGCGCCGAGCGCTCCGCGGCAGTGGCCGCGACGGCGACCTGCGTCCGGAGGTTCTCTAGCAGCTCCGGGAACATCGACTGCGCCGCGAAGAGCCGCTCCAGCGCCAGGATGGCCTCGGCCTGCGAGGGGCTCTCGTCGAGGGCGCGGCGGTAGGCGTCGATGGCGTGGTGCGGGTCGTCGAGCGAGCGCTCCCAGAGGCGCCCCAGGCGCAGCGCGGTCTCGGTGCGCGCCTCCGCGTCGGCCTCGACGTCGAGGCGCTGCTGCAGCACCTCCGCGAGCCCCCGGTGGTCGCCGCGCTGCGAGAGCAGCCCGTCGAGGGCCTCGAGCGCGACGACGTCCGTCGGGTCGATCTCGAGCGCCCGGCGGAAGGCGTGGATCGCCGCGCCGGGGTTGTTGAGCATGTCGCGCTGCGACTCGCCCACGGTGTGCAGCAGGAAGCGACGGTGGTCGTCGTCGAGCGAGCGCGCGACCTTGCGCTCCAGCACCTCGACGTGGCCCTCCCAGTCGGAGAGCAGCACGTGCAGGCCCTCCAGCTGGTCGAGCACGTCGAGCTGCGTCTCGTCGACGGCGAAGAGCCGCTCGTAGGCCGAGATGGCCGCGCGGGGGTCGCCCCGGCGCTGGTCGTGCGTCGCGGCGATGGCGCGGAGCAGCTCGCTCTTGAGCACCAGGTCGTCGCTGGCCGCGAGGGCGGCCTCGTAGCTGCGCACGAGCTCGTCCCAGAGCCCGTGCTCGCCCGCGAGGCGCTCGACGGACTCGCGCGCCTCGCCGTCCCCGGGGTCGACGCTGAAGGCCGCGCTGAAGGCCTCGAAGGCCAGCTTCGGGTCGCGCGCCCGCGTCTCGCGGATGCGCCCGATCTCCTTGTGGAGCTCGGCCCGCTCGACGGGGTCGCTCGCCGCACCGAGGCGGGTCTCCAGCACGCCGACGAGCCGCGCCCAGTCGTCGAGCTCGCGGTACACGGGCTCAAGGATCTCGACGACCGCGAGCCGCAGCTCGGGCCGCGACTCGGCGAGCTGCTCGAGCGACTGGATCGCCACCCGGTGGTCGCGCCGGTCGTCCAGGATCTCCCGGAACGCGTCGACCGCGCCGGAGGGGTCTTCGAGCCGGTCGGCCCGCAGGCGGCCGAGGCGGAAGCGCAGCGCCGAGCGCTCCTCGACGTCGACGGCGTCGGCGATGCGGCGCTCGAGGAGGTCGGCGAGGTCGCGCCACGCGGCGGTCTTCACGAGCAGGGCGTCGAGGCGCTCGATGGCCGCGCCGTCCATCGGGTCGACGTCGAGCACGGCGCGGTAGTCCGCGATCGCGCGCTCGGGGTTGTCGAGCGGGCCCTCGTCGATCGCCGCGATCTTGTGCAGGAAGCCCTTGCGCTCGACGGGGTCGACCGCGCGCTCGGCGGCGTCGCGGTAGAGCTCGAGGAGCTCGGTGTGCGCGCTCTCGCGGTTGAGCAGGGCCTCCAGCGCGTCGAACACCTCGCGCCGGCCGCCGTCGAAGGCGAGCGTGCGGCGGTAGAACCTCCGCGCGCGGGCCGTGTCGCGCACCCGCTCGTCGAGCAGCCGCGCCGCCACGAAGGAGAGGTCGGCGGAGTTGTCGTCGTCGACGGTGATGCCGTCGAGGGTGGTGGCGTACACCTCCGCGAGCGTCGGGTACGCGGCGGTGGCGCGGGCCAGGCGGTCGAGGGTCTCCCAGGTCGCCCGGTCGGTGGGGTCTTCGCGGAAGATCCGGGCGTGCGTGTCGAGGGCGCGCGCGAGGTCGCCGAGGTTCTCCTCGTAGAGCGTCGCGAGGCGGGCGAGCAGCTCGATGCGCCCGCGGGGGTCGTCCTCCGCGGCGATGCGGGCCTCGAGCGCGCCGATGAGCTTCGGCATGTCGAGCCGCGAGCGGTAGATGGGCTCGAGCATCGTGGCGACGCGGGCGGCGAGCTCCGGCCGCTGCCCGAGCTCCTCGAGGGCCGCGACGGTGGTCTCGTGGTCGCCGCCCTGGTCGAGGACGGCGTGGAAGTGCTCGAAGGCCCGCTCGGTGTCGCCGAGGTGGTCCATCGCCACGCGGCCGAGCCGGTGGTGCAGCGCGGCGACGTCGGCGCCGTCGCGGGTGAGCTGCGACTCGAGCAGGTTGGCGAGGTCGTCCCAGCGCGCGCCCCGCGCGTAGAGGCGCTCGAGGGCCGCGGCGCTGTCGGCGTCGAAGCCCGACCCGAGGATCGACTCGTAGGCCTCGATGGCCCCGGCGCGGTCGTCGCGGCGCTCCTCCTGGATGCGCGCGACCTTGTGCAGGAGCGCCCGGCGCGCCTCCTCGGTCTCCGCGAGCTCGACCTTCCGTCGCAGCACCGCGAGCAGCTCGTCCCACTTCTGCGTCGACTCGTGCAGCGCCTCCAGCGCGTCGAGCGCGGGCGCGAAGTCGGGCTGGTTCTCCAGCGCCTTCTCGAAGTACTCCCGCGCCGTCGCCGGGTCGTCGAGGTTGGTGAGCGCCGTGTCCGCGACGCGCATGTACACGTCGCGCTGGAGCTCGGCGTCGAGCAGCCGCGGCGCCACCTCGCGGAACACCCCGATGAGCTCGCGGTGCCGCCCGGCGGCGCGCGCGAGGGACTCGACGTGCGCGACCCGCTGCGCCGCGTCGGCGTCCTCGGCCGCGACGGCGAGCGCGCGCGAGGCCCGCTCGAAGGCCCGCCCGGAGTCCGACAGCCCGACCTCCGACACCTCCGCGGCGCTCGACAGCGCCTGCAGCCGCTCGTCCCGGTCGTCGCTCTCGGCCGCGATGCGGTCGAGCACGTCCACCAGCCGCGCCCAGTCGCCGTCCGCGCGGAGCACCGGCTCCAGCGCCCGCGCCGCGGCGATCGGCACGCCCGGCGACTCCGAGCGCAGCATCTCGGTCAGCGCGAGCCGCGCCGCGGGCGTGGTCGGGTCGAGCGCGAGCGCCTCCTGGTAGCCGAGCACGGCCATCAGGGCGTCGTCGGTCTTGCGGTAGCGCAGGTCGGCCGCGCGCACGATGAGCGCGAGGCGGTCGGCGGGCTCGTCCGCTACGGCGAGGTCGCGCTCGACCACCGCCAGGAGGCCGACCCACTGGTCGGACACCTCGAGGAGACGCGCGAGCGCCGCGTGGATGGCCCGGTCGGGCCCGAAGCTCGCGAGGACGTCCTCGTAGAGGGCGATCGCCTCGGGCACCGCCGCGAGCTTCTCCTCCAGCACAGACGCAGCCTGCACGAGCAGCCGCTTCTGGGCGTCGCCGTCGGCGACCAGCACCGCCTGCCGGCGCAGCACCAGGACCAGCTCGTCCCACTTGCCGCTGCGCTCGTAGAGCCGCGTGAGCGCGCGAAGGGCGTCGAGGTCGCCCGCGTCCAGGTCGAGCCGGCCGCGCTGCGCGTCGATCGCGCCCGCGAGGTCGCCGATCTCGTCCTCCAGGATCTCCGCCGCCTGGGCCAGCAGGGAGGTCTGGAGCGTGGGGTCGGACTCGTGCCGCGCGCGGAGGCGCAGCGCGTCGACGAGCCCGCGGGGGTTCTGGAGCGCGCGGTAGAGGCGCTCGAGGGCCACCGCCGCGGCGAGGGTGGTGTCGCGGTCCCCCTCGGCCTCGGTGAGCAGCCGACGGAAGGTGCGCTCGGCCTTCACCGGGTCGATGAGCCGCTCGTCGTAGATGGCCGCGAGGTCGCGCAGCACGGGCACCTTGACCCCGCTCGCGCGCGGGTCTTCGAGCACCTCCTCCAGCGTCTCCGCGGCGCGGGCGTCCTGCAGCGCCACGGCGGACAGCCGCAGCAGCTCGTCGCGGAACGTCGCCTGCGTCGGGTCTTCGAGCGTCGCCGTGGCGATGGCGTCGAGGGCGCCGACGGGGTCGTGCAGCACGATCTCGCGCAGCTCCGCGATGCGCTGGTGGAGCGCCGCGCGCGGGGCGCCGGCCTCCGTGGTCTCCAGCCGGATCTGGAGCATCCGCACGAGGCCCTCGGCGCTCGGGTCGCCGTCGCGGTCGAAGAGGGTCTCGAGCGCCTGCGCGGCCCGCGAGCGCAGCGCGGGGGCCTCGATGAGGCGCTCCAAACCGCGGCGCGCGCGGTCATTCGTGGCGTCGGACTCGACCACGGTCTCGAAGTCGAGGAAGGCCTCGTCCACCCGAGCGAGCTTCTGCTCCAGGGTCTCTGCGCGCCGGAGCCGCAGCTCCTGCGCCGCGTCGGGGTCGCGGCCCTGCTCGAGCGAGCGGGTGAGCAGCGCGACGAGGGACTCCCAGCGCCCGAGGCGCTCGTAGAGCCGGTCGAGGGAGCTCGTGACCTCGGCGTTGGTGGGCTCCAGGGCCGCGGCGCGCTCCAGGGCGCGCACGGCGTCTTCGGGCTGGTCGAGCACGTCCTCGAGCAGGCGCCCCTCCTCGATGAACAGCGCGACCCGCGCGCCGTCGTCGGTGAGGCGCTCGACCCAGGTGCCATAGAGCGCGTGCAGGTCGGCCCAGCGGGCGCTCTGGCGGTAGAGCCGCTCGAGGGCCTCGAAGGCCGTCGGCTCGAGCGCCCCGCCCTCGATCACCACGCGGTGGAAGGGCTCCGCGGCGACGGGGTCGCTGTTGCGGTCTTCGTGCAGGGCCGCGGTGCGGCGGGCGAGCCAGACGCGCACGGCGGGGTCGATGCCCTCGCGCGCGACGAGCGTCGCGAGGAAGGCCGCGAGCTCGGCGGTCCACGCGCCCTCGATGGCGAGCGTGGTCAGGGCGTTGGCGATGGGCTCGGAGTCGGGCTCGGCGTCGAGCATCGAGCGCAGCAGGTCGAAGCCTGAGCGCGGGTCGTCGAGGCGCTCGGCGTACACCCGCGCGAGCCGCAGGCCGAGCTCGCGGCGCCGGCCGGCGTCGTCCTCGACGTCGAACAGGATCTGCAGCACCCATGCGAGCTTGCGGTACTCGCCGATCTCCTCGAGCTCGGGCTCGAGGGTCTGCGCGGCCACCACGCGCCAGCGCTCGTCGCGGAGCAGCGACTCCAGCGCGTCGAGCGCGCCCGGGTGGTGGGGGGTGAGGGAGAGCACCTCGCGGTACGCGTCGATGGCCGACTCGACCTTGCCGAGGTGGGTGCGCTGCACCGAGCCGAGGGCCAGCGCGAGCTCGGCCCGCTCGGCGCCCTGCGCGAGCTGGTGCCTCGCGAGGAGCGTGGTCTCGAGCTCCGGCCACCGCCCCGCGGCCGCGGAGAGGCGCGAGAGGGCCGCGAGCGCGGCGGTGTCCGCCGGGTCGGCGGCGATGAGCACGCGGAACCGCTCGCTGGCCGCGTCCGGCTGCTGGAGCACGGCCTCCTCGAGCTCGGCGACCTCCACGATGAGGTCGCGGCGCGCGGCCGGGTCGTCGACGCGGGTGATGCGGTGGTCGAAGAGGCCGCGCAGGTCGTCCCAGCGCTGCGCCCGGCGCAGCAGGGCGTCGAGCGAGTGGATCACCGCGTCGTCGCCGGGCGACTGCGCGAGCGCGCGCTCGAAGCGGGCGATGGCGGCGTCGAGCTCGTCGAGGCGGTCGGCCTCGACGGCGGCGCTCTTGTCGCGCAGCCGGGCGATCTCGACGGGGTCGGTGGCGACCGCGGCGCGGGCGTCGAAGGTGTCGACGAGCTCGCGCCAGGCGCCCGCCTCGGCGGCGCTCGCCTCGACCTGCACCTCGAGCGCCGGGTCGCTGGGCTCCAGCCGGTACGCCCGGAGGGCCCACTGGAACGCGGCCGCGCGGTCACCCAGGCGGTTGGCGGAGATCTCCCGGAGCTTGTGGAGGTACGAGAGGGCGGCGGCGTGGTCGTCCGCGGGGACGGCGTTGAGCAGCACCTCGTAGAGCTGCGCGAGGCGCGACCAGCGCTCGTCCTCCAGGTAGATCGGCACCAGCGCGGCGGCCGCGGCGGCGTTTCCCGGGTCCACCGAGAGCACCCGCTCGTAGCTGCGGAACGCGCGCGCCGGCTGCTGCAGCCGCTCCTCGTAGACCTTCGCGGCGCGGAACGAGAGCGCCACCCGGTCGGCGGGCGCGGTCGCCCGATCGGCGCTGCTGCCGAGCACCTCCGCGAGGCCCTCGAGGTCGCCCGCCTCGTCGTAGAGGGCCTCCAGGCGGTCCCAGTGGCCCGCCTGGGTGTACACGTCGCGCAGCACGCGCATCGCCTTCGGGTGCTTGGGCTGCGCCTGGAGCACCCGCCGCCACGCGTCGATGGATCGCTCGGCGTCGCCGATGCGCTCGCCGTACACCGCGCCCAGCTTCATGAGCTGCGCGACCTTCTGCTCGTTGTCGTCCGACTCGCGCACCCGCTGCTCGAGCACCTCGGCGAGCCCCGCGAAGTCGCGCTCGCGCTCGGTCAGGCGCTCGAGCGCGTCGAGCGCGCCCGGCGTGCGCGGGTCGATCGCCAGCGCCTCGCGCCAGAGGCCGATGGCGTCGGCGTTGGCGCCGAGCTTCTCCGCCGCGAGCTTCGCCAGCTCCACGAGGGCGTCGCGGTGGGCCGGGCCGGTCAGCCGCTCGGCCTCGCGGCGCGAGACGTCGAAGAGGGGCCGCCACGCCCGGCGGCGGGTGTAGAGCTCCTTGAGCTGGCCGAGCGCGTCGCCGTCCGTCGGGTCGAGCGCGACGATCTGCTCGAGCGGCCGCGTGGCGTTGTTGACGTTGTTGAAGCGCTCGACCCAGAGCTTCGCCACCCGGCGGAGCAGCGCGATCTTCTCCGCGGGCTCGGCGGTGTGCTCCACCTGCTGCTCGAGCACCTTGATCACGTCGGTCCATCGACCGAGGCGCTCGTAGCTCTCCGCGAGCGCCACGAGCGACGGGCCGTCGCCCGGCTCGAGGAGCAGGAGCGCGTTGTACGTCTGCACCACCATCGGCTCGAGCGAGAGCCGGTCGCGGTAGATGCCCACCATCTCCCGCAGGATCGCCGCCTTGCGCTCGCGGTGCGCGGTCAGGTCGGTGCCCGGGCGCACCCCGCCGAGGGACTCCAGCTCCTGCCGGAGCAGCTCGACGAGGTTGTTCCACCTCCCGGTGGCCGCGTAGAGGCGGGCGAGCGCCTGGCGAGCTTCGGCGCTGTGCGCGTCGAGCCGCAGCGCCATCTTCCATCCCTCGATCGCCTTGTCGGGCTGCCCCGCGGCCTCCGACGCGCGCGCGGTCTCGATGGCCTGCAGCAGGCGCGGGTTGGTGACCGGCGGGCTCGACGGAGCGGCCACCGCGGACGGCGGCGCGGCCTCGGCGGGCGGCGGGGTGGTGGGCGTCGGGGGGCCGGGCGGCATCGTGTCCGAGGGCGCCTCGGGGCTCTCGTCCGGCGCGTCGATCTCCTCGTCGGCGCTCGCGCTGAGCTGCACCACGTCGTGCTCGCCCGAGGGGGAGTCCGCTGCGGGGGCCGGGGGCATCTCGGTCGCAGACACGGCGTCGGGCTCGGCCTCGACGACGGGCGCGGCCATCGCGACGGGCTCCGCCACGGTAACGGGCTCGGCCATCGCGACGGGCTCCGCCGCGGCGACGGGCTCGGCGGCAGCGACGGGCTCGGCCGCAGCGACGGACTCGGCCGCAGCGACGGGCTCGCTTGCGGAGCTCGGGTGCGCCTCGAAGAACGATCGGACCGCCGGGTGGTCGCCCGCGACGTCACGGAGCCGGCGGAAGAAGGGCTCGGCGCGCGCGGCGTCGCTGCGCACGCGCCAGTGGGTCATCCCCGCCTGCACGAGCAGCCCGACGTCGGCGCCGTCTTCGGCGCGCGCGCCGATCTGCGACTCGTAGAAGTCTGCGAGGTCGTCCCAGCGCTCGCGCTCGGTGAGGATGGCGACGACGAAGCGACGGGCGGGGCCGTTGCCCGGATCGATCTCGAGGATGCGGCGGTAGATGCGCTCGGCGGCGGCGATGTCGTTGCGCCGCGCGGCGTGGGTGCGGGCCGCGCGGAAGAGCAGGTCGACCCGGGCCGACAGGGGCTCGACGGCCTCCGCGGCGCGCTCGAGGAGCGCCACCAGGTCGTCCCACCGACCGCCGCGGCGGCGGAGCACGCGCTCGTAGAGCTGGGTCGCGCGGAGGTTGCCCGGGTCGATGGAGAGCGCCGACTCGAAGATCGCGTCGGCCTCCTTCTCACGGCCCTTGGGCTTGTACTGCAGCACCACCGCGGCGGCGCTCACGAGGTGCGAGGCCACCATCGCGGGGTCGGTGGAGCCCTCCTCCGCGTTCTTCTTGAAGGCCCCGGTGATGTCCTTCCAGCGCGCCTTCTTGGAGTTGAGGCGCTCGCGCATCTCGGCGGCCTCGGGGTCTTCGCCGCCCGTCAGGATGGAGTCGAGCGTGGCGAGCGCGGACTTGTCGTCGAGCAGCTCCTCCTCGAAGTAGCGGGCCCGCTCGCGCAGGAGCGCGCCGCGCGCCGCGGCGTCGGTCGCCACGGCGGACTCGACGGACAACATCGACGCGACGGCCTCGGCCTCGCCGCGGTCGTGCAGGCGGCGGCGGGTGTCGGCGAGGAGCTCGCGGCCCTCGTCGCCCGCCTGCCCGAGCTCGTCGCCCGCCGCGAGCTCTTCGAGCGTCGCCCACGCGCCGGCGTTCTCCGGATCGTCCAAGAGTGAGCCGAGGAGCCTGCGAACATTGTCTACGCTCATCGCGTGTCGTTCTCCGATGCGCCGTCCAGAGGGGGATGGAAGTCGTCGTCAGGACCGATGAACCATCGGCTCCGCAGCGTTATGGGCGCGTCCCGCCTCCACGCGGGAGCCGTCTTCGGCCCTGACGTCGCGGCAAGATAGAGCAGCGCGCGCGCGTGTCGCAAGCCGCAATCGCGGTCGAGTTTCTGGCAGCGGCACATCATCCACGGTGGTGCTCGCTACCCGCGGAGACCGACCTGCACGCTTCTTGACGTCGACACGGCTCCGTTGCTAGCGGGGCACAGGTGACGTGTCGGTGGCTGCGTGGACGCGCTTGCGAGGCGAGTTCACCACGCCTGCGCCCGTCGCGGCGCGTCGTTCATCGACGCCGCGCCCGAATTCTGGTCCTGGCCCGCGCGCTGCTCTTGTACGGCGGCGGGGCGTCGGACCGGTAGGACGACGATCCCTCAGAAGGAGTAGTGCCATGGCGCGAGTCGGCGTGTTGTTCGGTGGAATCTCCGCGGAGCGCGGGGTCTCGATCCGGTCGGGCGAGGCGGTGGTGCAGGCGCTGCGCTCGCGGGGCCACGACGTGGTGCCCATCGTCGTGGGGCGCGACATCGACCAGGTGCTGCGCGCGGCCAACATCGACGTGGCCTTCCTCGCGCTGCACGGCCGCTTCGGCGAGGACGGCGCCATCCAAGGGGTGCTGGAGTGGCTCGGCATCCCGTACACGGGCTCCGGGGTGCTCTCGTCCGCGCTGGCCCTCGACAAGCTCAAGGCGAAGGAACTCTTCCGCCTCCACAACATCCCGACGCCCCCGTACTACGACCTCAACGGCCCGGTCTCCGACGCCCAGATCGAGGAGCGCCACGGATCCTTCGGCTTCCCGGTGATGGTCAAGCCGCGCCGCGAGGGGTCGTCCATCGGCGTCTCCCGCGCCACCGGCCCGGCCGAGCTCCGCGCCGCCGTCGACGAGGCGCTCCGGCACGACGACGGCGTGCTCGTGGAGCGCTTCATCCGCGCCCGCGAGGTGCACGTCGCCATCCTCGGCGACCGCGTGCTCGGCGCCATCGAGGTGGTGCCCCGGCGCCCCTTCTACGACTACGAGGCCAAGTACACCCGCGGGCTCTGCGAGTACTTCTTCCCCGCGCGCCTCGCGCCCACGCGCTACCAGGGGGTGCTGCGCCTCGCCGAGCGCGCCCACCACGCCCTGGGCTGCACCGGCGCGACCCGGGTGAACCTCCTCGTGACCGAAGGCGAGAACGAGTACGTCCTCGAGGTGAACACCCTCCCCGGGCTCACCGCCACCTCGCTCCTCCCGAAGATCGCCGCGGGCGCCGGGCTCGATTTCCCGTCGCTCTGCGAGGAGATCCTCCGCGGCGCGCGCCTGCACAGCCGCGCCGGCGTCGACCGCAGCGTGGCCCGCGAGGCCGACGCCGCCGTCACCCGCGACCTCGGCGACGCCTGAGCCCTCCCCTTCCCTCCTCCCTCGTCACGCCGCGCGCTGCTCCGGTGCCGCCACCGCCGTCGGCTCGGTGAGCGACCGCGCGAGCGAGCGCCGCGCCCGGTGCAGCCGCGACATCACCGTCCCCATCGGGCAGCCCAGCGAGTCGGCGATGTCCCGGTAGGACATCTCCCCGAGGTCGGCCATCACGA
This sequence comes from Myxococcales bacterium, assembly GCA_030652255.1. Classification (GTDB taxonomy): domain Bacteria; phylum Myxococcota_A; class Polyangia; order Polyangiales; genus SCUS01. The sequence continues at coordinate 88,266 of JAUSAZ010000219.1, forward strand.
CCACCTCGCGAAACTCCGTCGGCAGCCCGTCGAGCGCCGCGCGCAGCTTCGGCCCGAGGCCGCTCCGCTGGATGCCGCCGTCGGGCGCGGTCACGGCCTCCTGCGCGTCGGTGAGGGTCATCATCGCGAGCCCCGCCTCGCCCGCGCGGTCGCGGGCCAGTCGCTCGCGCCGCGCCCGGCGGTAGCCCGTGATGTACACGTTGATCTGGATGCGGTGCAGCCACCCGCGGAGGTTGGTCCCCTCGGTGAAGCGCTCCCACGACTGCCACGCGAGCAGCATGGTGTCCTGCACCAGGTCGTCGGCGGTGTCGCCCGCGCCGGTGAGCCGCCGCGCCGAGGCGTAGAGGCCGTCGATCAAGGGCGCCGTCTCGTTCATGAAGTGCGCCCTGCGTCCGCTCTGGAGGTTCATGCAGCGGGCTTGTTCAACTCTCGCGCCAACGCGGGTTGAACGGTGTTTCCACGCTGTTTCGTCGCCCGGTCACGCCGGGGCCCTCCCCCCTGCCGATGCCACGTCGGCGGGCGCCCGCCGCGCCCGTCGGCCATTCTGTCAATCGGGCTCGAGCACCACCGCGAGCAGGTCGGCGACCTCCGTCGCGAGGGCGCCCCGCGAGGCCCCCCGCTGCGCCGTGAGCCGCTCGCCCGCCCGGCCGTGCGCGTGCACCGCCGACGCCACCCGCGTGCGCACCATGATGGGCCCGTCGCTGTTGCGCTCGGCCAGCCGCGCCGCGATGGCGCCCGCCAGGACGTCACCGCTCCCGCCCACCGCCAGCGCCGGGGTCATGTACGGCATCACCCAGGTCGACCCGGCGTCGCTCAGCACCGTCCCCGGCCCCTTCAGCACCACCCACGCGTTGAACAGCCCCGCCGCGCGCCGGGCGCTGCCCACCCGGTCGTCGTTGACGGCCTTCGTGTCCACCCCGAGCAGCCGCGACATCTCCAGCGGGTGCGGCGTCAGCACCCACGCCCGCCCCGCGGCGGGCATCAGCCCCAGCGCCGCGAGGTGCCACAGCCCGTCGGCGTCGATCACCAGCGGCGCCTCGCAGGCCCCGAGCACCGTCGCCGCCATGTGCGACCCGGCCTCGTCGCGGCCCAGCCCCGGCCCGAGCACCACCGCGTCGGCGCGCTGTAGCATCTTGCGCAGCTTCGCGTCGCGCGCGGCAGGGTCCGCCGGCAGCGCGGTCACCATGGTCTCCGCGAGGTGCTGCGCGCTCGGGGCCTCGGTCGACGCCACCGCCACCACCCCGGCGCCCATCCGGTGCGCCCCGCGCGCGGCCAGCACCGCCGCCCCGGTCATGCCGCGCCGCCCGCCGACGACCAGCACCCGCCCCGCGTCGCCCTTGTGCGCGTCGGGCCGCCGCGCCGGCGTGCGCGGCGCGGTCGACTCCAGCCAGCAGCGCGAGCGCGCCACCGAGGTGGGGATGGCCACCCCCAGGGTCGCGAGCACCACCTCGCCCGCGAGCACCCGCCCGGGGCCGGTGTGCAGCCCGGCCTTCTGCGCCGCGAAGGTCACCGTCAGGTCCGCGCGGAAGGCCGCGCCGTCGCCCACCACCGCGCCCCGGTCTGCGTCGATGCCCGAGGGCACGTCGAGCGCCACCCGCAGCGTCTCCTTGCGCGCGTTGGCCGCGAGCACCCACGTGGCCGCCGCGCCCTCGATGGGCCGCGAGAGCCCGGTGCCGAAGAGGGCGTCCACGATGCAGTCGCAGGCGCCCAGGGCCAGCGCCGCCGCGTGGGGGTCGTCGGCCGCCACCCGCAGCGGCACCCCGCAGGCCGTCGCCGCGTCGCGCATCACCGCGGCGTCGCCGGCGAGCTGCGCCGGGTCGGCCATGCACCACGCCACGACCGCCACGTCCGGCAGGTGCAGCCGCAGGTGGCGCGCGACCACCAGCCCGTCGCCGCCGTTGTTGCCGGGGCCCACCAGCACGGCCACGTCGCGCAGCGGCTTCGAGCGCGTTCGCTCCAGGATCACCTCCGCCGCGCCGCGCCCGGCGTTCTCCATCAGCAGCACCCCGGGCACCCCGCGGGCGATGAGGGTCTTGTCGATGGTGCGGACCTCGTCGCGGGTCAGCAGTCGCTCCGGGGAGAGGCGGTCGTCGGTGCTCATCGCTCCAAGACTACTACCGCCGCCGCGAAGCCCGCGTCATGCGTGATCGAGACGAACACCCCGGTCACCCCCAGCGCGTCGGCCCGCGCCCTCGCCACGCCGTGCCACCGCAGCGTCGGCGGCCCCGGCCGCGCCGCGAGCACCTCCGCGTGGTGCCAGTGGATGCCCGCGGGCACGCCCAGCGCCTTGCTCGCGGCCTCCTTGGCGGCGATGCGCCCGGCGAGCCACTCGATCACCCGCGGCTCGCTGGTCACCATCGCCCGTCGCTCGTCCTCGCCCAGCACCCGGGCGGCGATGCGCTCGCCCCAGCGGCGCCACATGCGCTCGACGCGGGGCAGCGCCACCACGTCGATGCCGAGGCCCACGATCACGTCGCGGCCCGGCCCCGGTCCATCGCGCCGCGCATCGCGCGCACCGCCTCGGCGAGTCCCACGATCACGGCGTCGGCGACGATGGCGTGGCCGATGTTGAGCTCCTCGACGGCCTCGATGGCCGCGACGTCGACCACGTTGGCCACCGTGAGCCCGTGCCCCGCGGCGACCCGCAGCCCGGCGTCCCTCGCCCGCGCCGCCCCGCGCCGCAGGGCCGCCAGCGCCTCGCGCCGGTGCGCCCCGACCGCGTCGGCGTACTCGCCCGTGTGCAGCTCGATCTGCTCGGCGCCCAGCGACACCGCGGCGTCGATCTGCGCGTCGTCGGCCGCGATGAACAGCGACACCCGGATGTCGGCGTCGCGCAGCGCGTCGACCACCCGCGCGAGCGACGCCCGCTGCCCCGCCGCGTCGAGGCCCCCCTCGGTCGTGCGCTCCTCTCGCCGCTCGGGCACCAGGGTCACGTGGTCGGGCCGCACGGCCAGCGCGATGACCAGCCCGTCGTCTCCGGCGGCCATCTCCAGGTTGTAGGTGCCGCGCACGACCTCCTTGAGCACCCGCACGTCGCGCTCCTGGATGTGCCGGCGGTCTTCGCGCAGGTGCACCGTGATGCCGTCAGCGCCCGCGCGCTCGCACGCGACGGCGGCCTCCACGGGGTCGGGGTAGCGGGTGCCGCGCGCCTGCCGGAGCGTGGCGACGTGGTCGACGTTGACGTGCAGCGCGAGGTGGCTCATCCGCGCAGCGCCCCCCGCGCGATGACCAGCCGCTGGATCTCGCTCGTGCCCTCGTAGATCATCGTCACCCGCGAGTCCCTCATCCGCCGCTCCACCGCGAACTCTCGCGTGTACCCGTAGCCGCCGTGCACCTGCACCGCGCGGTTGCACACCCGCCACGCCGTCTCCGACGCGGTGAGCTTCGCCATCGCCGCCTCCTGCGAGAACGGGCGCTTCGACTCCTTGAGCCACGCCGCGCGTAGCACCAGCCAGCGCGCCGCGTCGAGCTCCGCGTGGCTGTCCGCGAGCATCCACTGCACCGCCTGGAACTCCGCGATCGGCTTGCCGAACTGCTGCCGGTCGAGGGCGTAGCGCCGGGCGTCGTCGAGCGCCCCCTCGCCGATGCCGAGCGCCTGCGCGCCGATGCCCACCCGGCCGCCGTCGAGGGCCATCATCGCGATCTTGAAGCCGCCGCCCTCCACGCCCAGCAGCGCGCTCTCGGGCACCACACACTCCTCGAAGACCAGCGGCACCGTGCTCGACGCGCGGATGCCCATCTTGTCCTCGCGCTTCCCCACGCGCAGCCCCGGCGTGCCGCCCTCCACCAGGAAGGCCGAGAGCCCCGCGGTGCCTTTGCCCCCGGTGCGCGCCCACACCACGAATACGCCCGCGCGGTCGCCCGAGGTGATCCATTGCTTGTCGCCGTTGATCACCCACCCGTCGCCCCTGCGCACGGCGGTCGTGCGCATGGCCCCGGGGTCGCTTCCCGCGCCCGGCTCGCTCAGCGCGAAGGACCCGGCGACGTACTCGCCCCCCGCCAGCCGCGGCACGTAGCTCTCCCGCTGCGCCTCGGTGCCGAAGGCCGTGATCACCTCGGCGACCATGTTGGTCACGGCCATGGTCACCGCCGTCGCCGCGCAGCCGCGCGCGATCTCCCGCATCGCCAGGGCGTACGACACCGCCCCGGCCTCCGAGCCGCCGAGCGCCGCGGGGACGTTGACCCCCATCAGCCCGAGCTCGGCCATCTCCTTGAGCACCTCGGCGGGCACCCGCTCGGCGCGCTCGAACTCCGCGGCCCGCGGGCGCAGCACCCGCTCGCTGAAGGCCCGCGCGGTCTCGCGCACCATCGCCTGCGTCTCGTTCAGCTCGAAGTCCATCGCCTGCTCCGCTACGGGATCGTCACCGTGGTGCGCGCGTACCATGATCCGGGCGTCGGGAGGTGGAGCGCCTGCACCTCGCGGAGCACGCAGTCGGTCATCGTCGCCGCCTCGTGGGATGCGAGCGGGGCGCCCGCGGCGGCGACGGTTCCGTCGGGCGCCACGTAGAGGGTCACCTGGATGGGCGCGTGGTCGCCGTGCCGGCAGGCCGCGAGCGCCGTGCGGCGGGTGCGCAGCGCGGCCTCGACGCGCTGCGGGGTCCACGCCGTGGCGGGGCGACGGTCGGGCCCGCCGTCGAGGTCGAGCGCGTAGGTGACCTCGGCCTCGCCGCCGCAGGGGGCCTCGAAGCGCAGGGCGGCCGCGGCCTCGACGATGCACCGCTCGGTGACGCGGTCGCCGAGGGTCGACGCCGTCGGGATGGCCCAGCGCACGGCGCCGTCCTCGCCGACGCGGATGCGCAGCCCGATGTGCCCCGAGAGGCACGGCAGGGCGTCCACGCGGCGGGTGTAGCAGGCCGTGAGGGTGGCTTCGGCGTCGCGCAGGGTGCGGCGCACGCGCGCGGGGTCGAGGCTGCCCATCTGGCCCTCGATGGACATCCCCTGGACGCCGCCGCAACGGGGGGTCGGCGCTGGCGCGGCGGCGATGGGCGCGGGCTCCGCCGCGGGGGGCGCCGGGGTGGTGGGCTGCGCCTGGACGCCGCCGCACGCGCCGGTGAGAAGCAGGAGGAGGAGGGCTCTGAAGCGCATCGGGCGGCGGAGTCTGCCAGAACGCCCGGGGCCGTCATAGGGGCGCCCACGAAGCAGGAGAAAGCGTGTGTTTTCGATGGGTCGTGATGGATTGCCTCGGAGGCGGCGCGAGCGTCGGGTGAAGGCTTGCGGCGTACCTCAAGTGCCCCCTCGCCCTCTCCCCGTGACGCGCCCGAGACTCACTCCGCCCAGAGCATCGCGAGGTTGAGCGGCACCGCCTCGAAGGGCTCTGCCCCCACGACGTCGGCCCCGTCGAAGTCGCCCACCAACAGCCACCCCTCGGGCGCCCGTCGAAACACCTCCAGCGCCTGCCGAGCCGGGTCGACCAGCCACACGTGGCCGACGCCCTCACGGTGGTAGATCGGGAGCTTGCGCTTGCGGTCGACGCGGAAGGTCGAGGGCGACAGCACCTCGCACACCCAGTCGGGCGCGAGGGTGATCTCGTCGGCCTGCAGGAAGCCGGGCGGAACCCGCTCTCGCCGCCAGCCCGCGAGGTCGGGGATGAGGATGTCGGGCCTCGGTCCGAGTTCGAGCTCGGGCTCGATCAACAGGATCCATCCCCCCGGCTCGTCGCCTCGGGGATTGTCGAAGGGCCGAAGCTCCGCGGTGAGTCGGGTCGCGGCGCGCGAATGTCTCGGTCGCGGCCGGGGCATCAGCGACAGCTCACCGTCGATGATCTCCGCGACCATCGTCTCGGGCGCGTCGAGGTACCCCTGCACCACCGCGGGATCGAGGTTGGGGAATCTCGTGTCGAGTGTGCGGCCGGCGTCTCCGGACATGCGCCGACGGTAGCACCGCCATGGTTTCGCTTAGTGGAAGTCGTGCGACGCCGGGAGCGCCAGCGCCGCGACCTCCGGCTCCAGCGCCACCGGCCCCGCGCGGATGGCCTTCACGTTGATGACCCCGTCCTGCCGCTCGACCACGCCGTAGACCTTGAGCACCCCGGCGGTCACCAGCAGCGCGCGCTGCGCCTCGTAGAGCGCCGGCGGGACCACCACGTTCGCCACGCCGTGCTCGTCCTCCAGCGTGAGGAAGAAGAAGCCCTTGGCGCTCCCCGGGCGCTGCCGCGTGATGACCATGCCCGCCACCACCGCCGGGCTCGCGTGGGGGGCGCGCGCCAGGTCGCGCGACGAGAGCACCCCCTCCCCCCGCAGCGCCTCGCGCGCGAAGCTCATCGGGTGCGGGCCCACCGTGACGCCGCTGCGCAGCAGGTCGGCCGCCACCCGCTCGGTCATCCCCATCGCCCGCACCGGCGACTCGTCGTCGCGCGGGGCCACGGCGCCGTCGAAGATCCCGCGCGGCATCGCCTCGAGGGCGCGCACCTGCCAGAGCGCCTCGCGCCGGTGCCACGGCCGCGCCGGGTCGGTGAAGCGCAGGGCCCCGAGCTCGGCGAGCGTGTCGAGCTCCTGCGCATCGAGCGCCGCGCGCCGGCGGAAGTCCTCCAGCGACGTGAAGGGCGACGCCGCCCGCGCGGCCTCGATGGCGCGCCCGGCGCTCTCCCGCAGCCCGCTCGCGTAGCGCAGCCCGAGGCGCACCCGCTGCTCTGCCGGGTCGCCCTCGCGGGCGCAGTCCCAGCCCGAGCGCGTCACGTCGATGGGCAGCACGCGCACCCCGTGGCGCTGCGCGTCCCGGATGAGCGTCGCCGGGTGGTAGAAGCCCATCGGCCAGTGGTTGAGCATCGCGCCCACGTAGGTGGCCGGGTAGTGGGCGCGGAGGTACGCGCTCGCGTACGCCAGCAGCGCGAAGCTCGCGCTGTGCGACTCCGGGAAGCCGAACTCCGCGAAGGACGTGATCCCGTGGACGATCTGCTCCTGGTGCTCGGGCAGGTACCCCCGCGCGGTCATGCCCGCCCGCAGCCGCTGCTCGATGCGCGCCATCCGCTCGGCGCTGCGCTTCGAGCCCATGGCCCGGCGCAGCTCCTCGGCCTCGCCGCCAGTGAAGCCCGCGGCCACCATCGCGACCCGCATGAGCTGCTCCTGGAAGAGCGGGATGCCCAGCGTGCGCGCGAGGATGGGCTCCAGGTCGGGGTGCGGGTACGTGACCGCCTCGCGCCCCCGCCGGCGGGCGATGTACGGGTGCACCATCCCGCCCACGATGGGCCCCGGCCGGATGAGCGCGACCTCCACCACCAGGTCGTAGAACCTCTCCGGCCGCAGCCGAGGCAGCGTCGCCATCTGCGCCCGCGACTCGATCTGGAACACCCCCACCGTGTCCGCGGCCTGGATCATCGCGTAGGTCTTCGGGTCGTCCGGCGGCACCGCCTCGATGCTCCCGACGGGGCTGCCGTCCACGGCCTGCGCCGTGCGGAAGACCTCCTCCAGCACCGCGAGCATCCCGAGGCCCAGCAGGTCGATCTTCAGGATGCCCAGCCCCGCGCAGTCGTCCTTGTCCCACTGGATCACCCGGCGGCCCTCCATCGCCGCGGGCTCCACCGGCACCACGTGGTCGAGCCGCCCCCGCGCGATCACCATGCCGCCGGAGTGCTGCCCCAGGTGCCGCGGGAGCCCCTCGATCTTGCGCCCGAGCGAGAGCCAGAGGGCCACCCGAGGGTCGCTCGCGTCGAGGCCCACCGCCGCCACCCGCTCGACCATCGTCTCCGGCGTCGCGTCGTACACGTGGTGCAGGTGCCGCGAGACCTTCGACAGGAGCTCCTCGGGCATCCCGAGGGCCCGGCCCACCTCGCGCATCGCGCTGCGCGACCGGTACGTGATCACGTTGGCGGTCATCGCCGCGCCCCGGTGGCCGTAGCGCTCGTACACGTACTGGATCACCCGCTCGCGCTTGTCGCCGCTCGGGAGGTCGAGGTCGATGTCGGGCCACTCGCCCCGCTCGCGCGACAGGAAGCGCTCGAAGAGCAGCTCGTAGTGCACCGGGTCGACCGCGGTGATGCCGAGGCTGTAGCAGACCGCGCTGTTGGCCGCCGACCCGCGGCCCTGCACCAGGATGTCCCCCTCGCGGCAGAAGCGGACGATGTCCCAGACGATGAGGAAGTAGCCCGCGAAGCCGAGCTCGTCGATGAGGCCTAGCTCGTGCTCGATCTGCCGCGCCGCCCTCGGGTGCTCTGGTCCGTAGCGCCCGCGCGCGCCCTCGAGGGTGAGCGCCCGCAGGCGGGCCGAGGCCTCCGCGGGCCCGAGGCCCTCGAAGCGCGGGAGCTCGTACCCGAGGTGGTCGAGCGTGAAGGCGCAGCGCTCGGCGAGGCGCTCGGCGTCGCGCAGCGCCCCGGGCAGGTCGCGGAAGCGCCGGCGGGTGACCTCCGGGGCCTGCAGGTGCCACCCGTGGTGCGGTAGCAGGCGCCGGCCCGCGCGCTCGATGGTGGTGCGCTCGCGGATGCACGTGAGCACGTCGTGCAGCGCGGCGTCGTCGGCCCGGGCGTAGCGCACGTCGCCGGTCGCCACGGCGCGCACGCCCAGGTGCCGCGCGAGCGCGACGAGCCGCTGGGTGCGCCGCTCCTCGGGGCGGTGCTGGTGCCGGGTGAGCTCGACCACGGCGTCGTCGCGCCCGAACACCCCGACGATCGCCTCGGACCAGCGCAGCGCAGCGTCGCGGTCGAAGCGGCGGAGGGCGAGCTGCGCGAGCGGGGCGTCGCCCGCGGTGAGCATCGCCACGAGGCCGCCGCGGTGGGCGGCGAGCTCCTCGGGCGTGACCCAGGCGAGGCCGTCGCGGGCCTGCTCCTTGGACACCCGGGACTTGGCGATCGTGACCAGCGCGCAGAGGTTCTGGTAGCCCGCGCGGGTGGTCACCAGCAGGGCGAGCCGGCCGTCGGGGTGCCGGTCGCGCGCCCGCCCCGCGTCGTCGCCCGCCCGGGCCTGGCGCATCGCGAGGTTGACCCCGAAGATCGGCCGCACGCCCCGCTCCCTCGCCGCGGACTGGAAGCGCGGCGCGCCGCTCACGCCGTCGCGGTCGAGCAGCGCGACCGCCGGGAGCCCGAGGTCGGCCGCGCGCGCCACCAGCGCCTCCGGGTCGGACGCCCCGCGCAGGAAGCTGAACGCGCTGATGGCGTGGAGTTCGGGCAGCACCGGAGCGCGACGGTACTGCCCATGCGTTCAGCGTCGCAAGCGGGAGGTTGGCGCCGCTACTCCGTGAGCCGGCGCCGGGTCTGCTCGCGGAAGATGAGGCTGACGAGGCGGTCGCGGTGGCTCTCGCGGATGTCGGTGAACTGCACCGCGAGCACCGACTCGACGCCCGCGCCGGGCTCCACGCGGAGCACGGTGCCGCGCGCGGGCAAGAGCGGGGTGTTGGCCAGGACGAGCTGTATCTCCACCTCGTCGCCGGGACGGATCTCTCCGCCGTTCACCGCGAGCGCCAGGCCGCCGCCGCCGAGGTTGAGCGGCCTCGCGGGGAGCTCCGCGCTCGCGTCGGGAGCGACCCCGGCGGGACGCAGGGTGACCCCCAGCGGCGGCTGGCGCAGCCGGAAGTACTTGCGCCGCTGCACCCAGATGGTCCCCGAGAGGACCTTGAGGCTGGCGGTGAGCACCTTGCCGTCGGAGCGCTCGGCGCGGTCGACGGAGGCCACCATCACGGGGACCTTGAGCAGGCCGCCCTGGTCGCCGGCCTCCAGGGTGAGCACCCGCGGGGTGACCGTGAGGTCGGGGAGCTCGCGCTCGGGCCCGAGGTGGCACCAGATCGTCGAGAGGCCGCGGCGCACGAAGTCGACGACGAAGCGCGCCCGCTGGTCGGGCGCCAGCTCGAGCTGCACCCGCTGGCCAGGCGCGATCAGGGCGAAGGGGTCGGGCGCGTGCATCGGCTCAGGTCTGCGCGCGGTGGATGTAGCGGGTGAGCGCGTCGCGCACCGCGGCGGTGACTTCCTCGAACTGGACGTTCCAGCGCCACACGCTGCCGCCCTCGCCCGTGGCCTGGGAGCCGATGAGCCGTCCGCGCATGGTGAGCGTCTCGCCGGTGGGCAGCAGCAGGTCGACCAGCAGGGCGGCGCCGGGGGCGGGCGGCGTCGAGTAGGTGCCCAGCGCGAGGCCCGACGCGCTCAGGTCGAGGACGTCGCCGTCGACCGTCGCCGGGGCGCCGTCCACGTGCACGCTCGCCTGCATGCCCGGCCGCGTCGTACGGTACAGGTTGCGCCGCTGCATGATCGCGGTGCCCTCGAGCACCTCGAGCTCCAGCCGCAGGGGGTTGCGCGACACCGCCCGCACCTCGGTGGGGACCACGACCTCGACGGGCCCGGTGCCGCGCAGGCGGCGGAGGCGCGAGACCATGTACACGCGCCAGTCGACGAACTCCACGTCCGCGGTGGCGCCCTCGTCGCTCTCCAGGTGGAGGTACACCCGGCGCCCGGAGGGATCGGCCCGCTCGACCAGGAAGGACAGTGAGACGGTTTCGCCGACGTTGAGGGACACGATGGCGCCCACGGCGAGGTGCTCGAAGGGATCAACCTGCAGCATAGAAGACACAACGCTCCGGTCCGGCCGCGCGCCGACCTGCATGAGACACAGCCTCCACCCGCACCCGGCGCGGCGAGACGCTCAGCGAAGAAACAGTTGGCGCGCGGGGATGTCAAGCGATCGACCCCTCCCCCACGGCGCCGCGAAGGCCCCCCACCAGGGGCGGTACGGCGAAGGCGCCCTCTGCCACGTCGTCATCGGGCTGCCCAGCCACCCTCCCCACGGACCGCCGAAGAGGTAGGGCAGGAGCCACGGGTCGATCGTCGACACGGCGGGCCTCGGCGCGGCGACCACCGTCGGCGGCGCGGCGTGCGCCACGTTGCGGAAATAGCCGGTGCCGTCGCCCGCGAAGATGCTGGCCGCGGCGCCGCGGAAGTAGCCCGTCCCGTCGCCCGGCACCTGCGCCCTCGCGTCGCCGACGAGCGCGACGAGACCTCCGACGACGCAGACCATGGCAGTGGATCGCATGTCGACTCGCGCCTCCGTTGGGTGATCATGCCGCACGGGCGCGGGGGCCGCCATGGGGCCACCGACCGCGCCGATGGACGGGCGCGGGCGCTCGGGGATGTGTGAGAGACTCCGCGCGAACCCTTTCGACGAGAGGTCGATGCTTCCATGAGCACGAGAAGAATCCTTGGCGTGTGCGCCGTGACGCTGGCCCTGGTGTCGGGCTGTTCCAACGAGGCCAGCGTGGTCGGGGGCGACGCCGCGGATGACGTCTCCGCCGCTGACCTCGGCCCGCTCGACACCGGCGCGCTCGACGCCGGCCCGCTCGACACCGGCGCGATGGACGTCCCCGCGGCCGACACCGGCGTCGACGTCCCGGTCGACGCGCCCTTCCGTTGCGCCACCAACGCCGACTGCACGGGCCAGCCCGGCGGCCTCGCGTGCGACGTCACGTCGGGCCGCTGCGTGCCCTGCACCGCCGCGAGCGACCTCTGCCCCTCGGGCCAGTACTGCGTCGCCGCGACCAACAGCTGCGCCGCCGGGTGCCGCGACGACGGCGCCTGCGCGGCGGGCGACGGCGGCGTCGGGGCCGACGGCGGCGCCGGGGCCGCGGGGCACTGCGAGCCCACCACCCGCCAGTGCGTCGCCTGCGTGACCGACTCCCACTGCCCCGCCTCCACGCGCTGCATGGGCAACACCTGCGTCACCGGCTGCACCTCCGACGCCAACTGCGCCGCGGGGCAGACCTGCTGCGGCGGCGGCTGCGTCGACACCCTCGCCAACACCGCCCACTGCGGCGCCTGCGGCACCGCGTGCTCCGTCGCCAACGGCGCGGCGGCCTGCGTCGCGGGCGCGTGCGCCGTCGACCGCTGCACGGCCCCCTACGCCGACTGCGACTCCACCGTCGCCAACGGCTGCGAGGCCGACACCAGCGCGTCGCTGGCCCACTGCGGCGCCTGCGGGGCGGCCTGCGCGCCGGCCAACGCGACGGCGTCCTGCGCGGCGGGCGCGTGCGGCGTGGCGGCCTGCACCGGGGCCTTCCGCGACTGCGACATGGCCGCGGCCAACGGCTGCGAGGTCGACTCCGCGACGAGCCTCGCGCACTGCGGCGGCTGCGGGATGGCCTGCGCGCCGGCCAACGCCGCGGGCGCCTGCGCGGCGGGCGTGTGCGGCGTGGCGAGCTGCGCGGCGGGCTTCGCCGACTGCGACGGCGCGGCGGGCAGCGGCTGCGAGGTCGACACCCGCAGCAGCGCGGCGCACTGCGGCGGCTGCGGGATGGCCTGCGCGCCGGCCAACGCGACGGGCGCGTGCACGGCGGGCGTGTGCGGCGTGGGGAGCTGCGCGGCGGGCTTCGCCGACTGCGACGGCGCGCCGGGCAACGGCTGCGAGGTCGACACCACGCGCGACCTGACCCACTGCGGCGCCTGCGGGACGGTGTGCACCCCGCGGCTCAACGCGACGGTGGCGTGCGCGGCCGGGGCGTGCGCGTTCACCTGCGCGGCGGGCTTCGCGGACTGCGACGGCGACGCGAGCAACGGCTGCGAGGCGAACCTCACCCTCGACCCGACCCACTGCGGCAGCTGCCCCAACCGCTGCGCGGTGGCCAACGGCACGCCCGCGTGCGCGGCGGGCGTGTGCGCGGTGGCGGCGTGCGCCCCGGGCTTCGCCGACTGCGACGGCAGCGTGGCCAACGGCTGCGAGGCCGACCTCACCGACCCGCGGACCTGCGGGACGTGCGGCAACGCGTGCGCGGCGCCGGCCAACGCCAGCTCCACCTGCCAGGGCGGGGTGTGCGGCTTCACCTGCGGGGCGGACTTCGGCAACTGCGACGGCAACGCGGCCAACGGGTGCGAGCGCAACATCGCCAACGGCAACGCGAGCCACTGCGGGGCGTGCGCCCGGGAGTGCGGCCTCGCGCGGGCCGTGTCCGCCTGCGTGGCGCGGGTGTGCCAGGTGGAGACCTGCGAGGCGGGCTGGGGCAACTGCGACGCGACCCCGGCCAACGGCTGCGAGGTGAATCTGCGGGTGAGCAACGCGCACTGCGGGGCCTGCGGCAACGTGTGCGGGAGCGGGACCTACTGCCAGACCAGCGCGTGCCGGCTGCCGGTGAGCTGCAGCGCGCTCCGGACGCTCAACCCGACGGCGCCGAGCGGCGAGTACGACATCGACCCGGACGGTACCGGGCCGCTGGCGGCGCAGCGGGTGTACTGCGACATGGTCTCGCAGGGCGGCGGGTGGACCCTCGCGGGCTCCGTCGTCAACGGCGTGCCGCGCGCGTGGAACGCCCTCGGCGTCTTCACCAGCCGCGCGAGCTTCGGCGCCATCGCGACGCGCACCAGCGCGAACTACAAGTCCTTCGCCTGGACGGACGTGCCCGCCAACGACCTCCGCATCGAGACCGCGGAGTACAGCTTCGGGTGGACGGCGCTGCTGTCCAACCGCTCGATGGGCGCCTTCGTCGCCGCCACCTGGCCGGCGGCCTGCAACACCACCTGGGCGCGCTCGGGCGTGGACTTCTACACGGGCATCAGCGCGGCGCAGGCGGCGGCCTTCGGGTTCTCGCTGCGGGCGCTCGACAGCAACGCGTCGTGCTTCCCGGGCACCAACGAGAACGTCGCGATGGCCTTCTACGCGGCCGAGTGCTGCTGGGTGAACGGCCTCGGCAACACCCCGGGCGGCGAGGCCCAGTGGGTCACCCACGACCAGTCGCTGCTGCGCCTCGCCAACATCACCCCGGTCACCTGCACCGCGGGCACCTACCCCTGCAACGCCAACGGGCGCACGATCGCGGCCGCGGGCGAGTGCTACAACGCCAGCTGCAAGGCCCCCTACGCCCTCATCTGGGTGCGCTGACGGCGCGCGCCCGACGGGGTGGTAGCGTTCGCGCGGAGACGACGCCGATGAACACCAGGCCCCCGCTCGACCTCGCGATCAACGACGGGCTCTTCTTCGACGGCACCGGGGCGCCGGGCCGGGCGGTGAGCGTGGGGGTGCGCGGCGGCCGCGTGGCGGAGCTGCGCGCGGCCCCCTTCACGGCCGACGAGGCGAGGGAGATCGTCGACGCCCGGGGGTGCTGGGTGATGCCGGGCTTCGTCGACCTGCACACCCACTACGACGCCGAGCTCGAGGCGGCCCCGGCGCTCTCGGAGTCGCTGCGCCACGGGGTGACCACGGTGCTCGTCGGGAGCTGCTCGCTGGGCACCGTGCTCTCGTCGCCGCTCGACATCGCGGACATGTTCACGCGGGTCGAGGCGGTGCCGCGCGAGCACGTGCTGCCCATCTTCGAGGAGAAGAAGACCTGGAGCACCCCGGCGGAGTACCGCGACCACCTCGACGCGCTGCCGCTCGGCCCCCACGTCGCGGCCTTCCTCGGGCACTCCGACCTGCGCTGCAGCGTGATGGGCCTGGAGCGCTCGGTCACCTCGGGAGAGCGCCCCACGGCGGACGAGCAGCGGCGTATGGAGCGGCTGCTCAGCGACGCCTGCGACGCCGGCTACGTGGGCTTCAGCGTCAACACCAACCGCTGGGACAAGCTCGGCGGCAGCCGCCTCCGGTCGCGCCCGCTGCCCGGCGCCTACGCCAGCTGGCGCGAGATCGACGGCCTGGCCTCGGTGGTGCGCGCCCGCGACCGGGTGCTCCAGGGCATCCCCAACATCTCCACCAAGTACGACGCGCTGCTGCTCTTCTGGGAGAGCCTCGGGATCTTCCGCAAGCGCCTGCGCACCACCATCGTGTCGATGGCCGACCTGCGCTCCAACCGGCTCATCTACCGGGTGCTGGGCTGGGTGACCCGGGTGGTCAACACCGTGCTGCGCGGCGACGTGCGCTTCCAGGCGCTGCCGGTGCCGTTCCAGATGTTCGTCGACGGGCTCGACGCGCCCATCTTCGAGGAGATCGGCGCGGGCACCGCGGCGCTGCACATCGAGGAGATGGCCGAGCGGCGCGAGCTGCTGCTCGACCCGAAGTACCGCGCGTGGTTCCGCCGGCAGTGGACGAGCTTCCTCATGCCGCGCGCCTACCACCGGGATTTCAGTGACTCGAAGGTCACCGCGTGCCCCGACGCGTCCCTGGTGGGGCGCTCCTTCGCCGACGTGGCGAAGCAGCGCGGGGGCGACGCGGTGGAGGTCTTCCTCGACCTCTGCGCCGAGCACGGGGCGGCGCTGCGGTGGTTCACCACCATCGCCAACGACCGGCCCGAGCACCTGCGCAACATCGTCGCGCACCCCGACGTGCTGCTGGGCTTCTCCGACGCCGGCGCGCACCTGCGCAACATGGCCTTCTACAACTTCGCCCTCTTCGCGCTGCGCATGGCCCGCGACGCGGCGCGCGACGGCGTCGCGTTCATGAGCGTCGAGCGCGCGGTGCACCGCTGCACGGGCGAGATCGGCGCGTGGCTCGGGCTCGACGCGGGGCGCCTCGCGGTGGGGTCGCGGGCCGACGTGGTGGTGGTCGACCCGGCGAAGCTCGACGAGGTCGACACCATGGTCGAGGCGCCGATGCCGGAGTTCGGCGGGCACATGCGGATGGTGCGGCGCAACGACGGCGCGGTGCCGCTGGTGGTGGTGAGCGGGAGGGTCGCGGTGCGCGCGGGCGTGGTGGCGCCGGAGGTCGGGCGCGAGCGCGGCTTCGGGGGCTTCCTCCCGGCGGGGGAGTCGTAGCGGGCGACGGCGTGACGCGGACGGCTCCGTCGCGTTGCCGCGCGCTTCCCCGCGGTGGCATCCTCCCGGCATGACCTCGCAGCGCACGTCGCATCCCGCGATCCTCGCCCCCGGCTCCGCCGCCTCGTCGACGCCCGCGTACGCGCCGGGTCGCCAGGAGCGCCTGCCCGCGGTCGATGATCGGCTGGTGGCGCCGGAGGCCCACGCCCAGATCCTCGACGGCCGGGTGATTCGGACGATGGGCTCCAACCGGCCCCACGGCACGCAGCACTTCGAGGCGACGGGGGTGTTCTTCAGCGCGCTGGCGGACGGCTACGAGGGCGCCGTCGACATGCTCACCCGCCTCGACGAGGACTCCGACGCGGCGCCGGACATCAGCGTCTTCCCGGCGGCGCCCGACCCGCAGACCGGCGGCCGGCAGCTCGAGGAGATCGCCGTCGAGGTGCTCGACACCGAGCGGATGAGCCACGCCACCGACAAGGTCGAGAAGCTCGCGGCCCGCGGTGTACGGCGGCTCTTCGCCATCCGCGTGGCCAGCCGCACGGTCTACGAGTGGGACCACGCGCACCACGACTGGACCGAGCTCGCCCGCGACGCGGTGATCTCCGACCGCTGCCTGCGGGTGCCGGTCCCCGCGCGCGCCCTCGTCGACCGCGTGCTCGCCGACGACACGGTCGCGCGCGCGTTGCTGGCGTCGGGCAACCGGGTGATCAGCGCCGCGCTGGTCGAGCAGCGCGACGCGGGCCTCCGCGACGGCCGCGACGCGGGCCTCCGTGACGGCCGCGACGCGGGCCTCCGCGACGGCCGCGACACCGGTCGCGCGGAGATGGCGCGGGCGAGCGTGCTGCGCGTGCTGGCGCGGCGCGGCCTCGCGCTGACCGACGCGGAGCGCGATCGGGTGCAGGCGTGCCCGGACGTGGACCTGCTGCAGGCGTGGCTCGACCGCGCCGTCGACGCGGCGACCGCCGCCGACGTGTTCGACGGCTGATCGGCGCTCGTCGGCGGGCCTACACGTTGATGAGGTCGAAGAGCTTGTCGGCCAGCGGGCGGTTCAGCAGCTTGAGGGACTTGTACACGTCCTGCGCGCTGTTCCAGTCGCCGGCGCGGTAGAGGCACTCGCCGAGGTCGAACTGCAGTTGCGCGTCGCTCGGGTTCTGCCGCGACGCCCGCCGCAGCGGGTCGACGGCGTCCTTGAAGCGCCCGGTCTTCTTGTAGGCGAGGCCCAGTCCGCGGTGCGCCGACGGGGCGTCGGGCGACGACTGGAGCACCCGGCGGAAGGCCTTGATCGAGTCCTCGTCGCGACCGAGCTGCCCCATCAGCAGGGCCGCCGCGAGGTGCGAGTCCACGTCGTCGGGGCGCAGCTTGATGGCGTTCTGGTAGGCCTCCGCGGCCTCCTGCAGCCGGCCGCCCTCGGCCAGCATGTACCCGAGGCCCGCCTGGAGGGTCGGGTCGCGCGGGTCGAGCCGCGCGGCGTTCTCGACGTGCATGAGCGCGTCCTCGGCGTTGCCCTTCTGCCGCATCGCGAGGCCCAGCGAGTAGTGCGCGTGCGCCATGTCGGGCTTGAGCCGCACCGCCTCGCGCAGCGCCTCGACCGCCTCGTCGGGGCGCTCGGTGTACATGCTCAGCACCCCGAGCTTGTGGTGCGCCTCGGCCGACTGCGGGCGCAGGCGCACCGCGCGCTTGCAGGCGTCGGCGGCCTCCTGCCACCTGCCCATGCGCTCGTAGGTGAGCGCCAGCCGCCAGAGGGCGTCGGCGTGGTCGGGGCGGTAGCGCACGGCCTGGCGCAGCGACTCCGCGGAGTCCTCCATGCGCCCGAGCTCGGCGTAGCTGCGCGCGATGCCCAGCAGCGCGTCGATGAGGTCGACCTTCAGGCCCAGCGCGCACTCGAAGGCCGACACCGCGTCGCCGTGGTGCCCGGCGTCGCCGTACAGGTTGCCCAGCGCCGTCCAGGCGTCGGAGTGGTTGCGGTCGAGCTCGATGCACGCCCGGAAGGCCTCGCCCGCCTCGGCGTAGCGCCCGAGGTCGCGCAGCACCTCGCCGAGCGCGAAGCGCAGCCCGGGCTCCTGGGGCAGGAGTTCTACGGAGTGTTGGAGCGCCGCCTCGGCCTCGGGCAGCCGGTCGAGCTGCTTGCTCGCGAGCGCCAGCAGCCGGTAGGAGTCCGCGTGGTCGGGGTTGATGCGGATGGCCTCGCGCAGCGGCGGGATCGCCGCCTCGTAGCGGCCGAGCGCGACCGAGACGGCGCCGTACCCGCGGTGCGCCGCGCCGTCGTTGGGGTCGAGGGCGAGGGCGCGCTGGAAGATCTCCGCGGCCTCGGCGTTCATCCCGGCGGCCTGGTAGGTCTCGCCGAGCACGCGGTACGCGGCGGCCTGCCGCGGGTCGAGGCGGATCGCCTGGCCGAGCGAGTCGACAGCCTCCTGGGCGCGGCCGAGCTTCGCGTAGAGGGTGCCCAGCTCGAGGTGCGCGCGGGCGTCGTTGGGACGCAGCCGCAGCGCCTGGCGGAAGCGCTCGATGGACTCCTGGTCGCGCCCGAGGTCGCGGGCCACGGCGCCGAGGGCGATGTACGCCTCGGCGCTGTCGGGGCGCAGGCGCGCGAGCTGGCGGTAGGCCTGCGCGGCGTCCTGGGGCATCTCCAGGGCGCGGTAGGTGTTGCCGAGCGAGAGGTACGCGTCGGCGAAGTCGGTCTGGATCATCGTCGCCTGGCGGAAGCTCTCCACCGCGGCGCGCGCGTCGCCCTTGCGCTCGCGCATGAGCCCGAGGTGGTAGTGGGCCTCGGCGTACTCGGGCCGCTGGTCGATGGCCTGGCGGAAGTAGTCCGCCGCCTCCTCCCAGCGCTGCCCGCGCTCCAGGGCGAGGCCGAGGAAGTACAGCCCCTGGGCGTCCTCGGGCTGGCGGTCGACGGCCTTGCGGAGGCTCTCCAGGGCCTCGTCGCCGCGGCCGAGGCGCTCCAGGGCGATGCCGTGGTTGCGCTGCGAGTCCATGTCGTTGGGGTCGAGCCAGACGGCCTGCTCGTAGGCGTCGACGGCGTCCTGGAAGCGCTCGATCTCCAGGAAGACCGAGCCCAGCGCGCCGTGCAGCACGGGGTTGTTGGGCTGCAGCCGGATGCCCTGCTGGAAGGCCTTGATGGCCTCGTCCGGGCGGTCGATGCGGCGGTACGCGAGGCCGAGGTTGTAGTACCCGTCGGGGTGGTCGGGCTTCACCTTCACGGCGCGCAGCAGCACCTCGATGGCCTCGTCCTTGCGGTCGAGCGAGAGCAGCGCGGCGCCGAGGCGGTGCAGGGTCTCGGGGTGGTCCTTGCGCATCGTGAGCGCGGTCTTGAACTGGTCGACTGCGTCGTCGAAGCGCGTGGTGGTGGCGTAGGTGACGCCGAGCGCCACCACGGCGTCGAAGTAGTCGGCCTTGAGCCGGATGGCCTCGCGGAAGGCCTCGACGGCCTCCACCTGCCGGCTGAGCCCGGCGTACACCTTCGCGAGCTCGAAGTGCGACTCGGCGTGCTCGGGCCGCAGCTTGATCGCCTTGCGGAAGGCCTCGATGGCCGCGTCGGGCTTGTCGATGGCGGCGCACACCTCGCCGAGGGCGTGCAGCGACTCCGGGTGCTTGTCGCGCAGCCGTGTGGCCTGCCGCAGCGACTCCTCGGCGATGACGAGGTTGCCGAGCGCCCGCTCGTGCAGCCCGAGCGTGTAGTGGAACTCCGCCTCCTCGGGGCGCAGCCGGATGGCCTCGCGCACGGCCTTCGCGGCCTCGGGGATGCGCCCGAGGTCCTTGTAGACGATGCCGAGGTGGTTGTAGCCGGGGGCGCAGTCGCGGTCGATCTGCACGGCCTGCTCGAGCGCCTCGACGGCCTCCTGCATCGAGCCCACGGCGGCGCACGAGACCCCGAGGCCCACTCGCAGCAGCGCCTGGTCGGGGGCGCGGCGGATGGCTTCGCGAAAGGCGCTCACGGCGTCGGGGTGGCTGCCGAGCGCCTGCGACGCGGCGCCGATGCCAGCGAAGCCCTCCACCCGGTCGGGCGCCACCCGGGCGACCTCGTGAAAGGACGCGAGCGCCTCGCGGTGGCGCTCGAGGCGGGCGGCGAGCCTGGCCGCGGCGAGGTGCGCCTCGAGGCGGTCGGGGTGCGCCGTGGTGCACGCGCGCCAGGCGCCGAGGGCGTCGTCGACGCGGTCGACGTTCTCCAACGAGACCCCGAGGCGGTACTGGTCGTCGGCGGTGGGGGCTTCGATCTTGGCGAGGTGCTCGAAGGTGCGGACGGCGTCCGCGTCGCGGCCGGCGCCGTGGTAGGCCCACGCGAGGTTGCGCACGATCTCGGCCTCGCCGGGGCGCATCTCGTTGGCGCGCTCGAGGTACGGGATCGCCTCCGCGAAGGCCTTGGCGCGCACATAGACGAAGCCCACCTCGGAGACGGCGGCGGCGTAGTCGGGCTTGACCTTGAGGGCCTGGCGGTACGACGCGCTCGACTCGTCCCACTGCCCGAGCCTCGCCTGGCACTGCCCGAGTCGGTACCAGGACTCGGCGTGCTCGGCCTTGAGCTTCGTGGCCTCCTTCAGGGCGGGCGCGGCGGAGGCGAAGTCCTCCCGGGCCATGTAGTCGAGCCCGAGGTTGAACTGCCCGTCGGCGAGGTTGGGGTCGATCGCGATGACCCGCTTGTGGGCGACGATGGCCTCGTCCAGGCGGCCCGCCTGGCGGTAGAGGTTCCCGAGGCGGTTGCGCTGGAAGGGGTCGTTGGGCCTGATCATCAGGGCCGTCTTGGCCTGCTCGATCTGCTCGGCCAACCGTTGCTGCTCGCTCATCGATGCCCTCGAGACAGGTGCTTCGCCATATCGCGGCGGGGATGATCGCCAGAGCGCCCGCCGCTGTCCATGGCGGCGTGCACCCGGGGCGATGGTTCCGCGGGGCGGCGGTGGTAGCCTCCGGGCGCAGCGATGCCGACCCCGGTGGTGATCCATGTGACCTGTCCGCGCTGCGGCGCCGGGGTGCCCGACCTCGCGCCCGGCCAGCGCAGCCGCTGCCCCTACTGCAAGACCCAGCTCGCGATGCCGCGACTCGACCCGACGCGCACGGAGATGCCCGAGGTGGTGGTCGCCGACGTCGCGGGGACCAGCCGCGCCGGGGGCTGCGTGCTGGCGGCGGTGCTCCTGGGCACCGGGGTCGTCGTCGCGGGCGCCATCGGCGCCGCCGTGTGGTCACAGCAGCGCCAGCAGGCCGAGACCGCGCAGCGGGTGACCTCGACGCTGGAGGAGGTTCGCCGGGCGCAGCAGTCGGCCATCGACCAGGTCAACGCCGCGCAGCGCGGGGCCCGGGAGCTCACCCGCGCGCAGCGCCAGGCGGCCTGCGAGGTGCGGGCGGCGACCGCCTGCGAGCGGGCGTGTCGTGAGCGCCCGGAGAAGTGCAACGAGTGCCTGCCCCGGGAGCGGGCGGCCTGCGCGGCGGAGTAGTCACCCGCGCCACTGCGCGAAGGCCCGCTGCGCGGCGTCGTCGACGAGCCCTCCCACGGGCGTTGTGGCGATGACCTCCGGCGCGTAGCCGCTCTCCACCGCCACCACCGCCACGGCGGTGCCTTCCACCCGCAGGCGCAGGCGCCACGCGCGCCAGGCGATGCGCCGGTCGCCGTCGGGCAGCGCCTCGATGCGGCGGTAGGGGTGCGGCGTGGCGTCGCGGCGCAGCACGTCGTCGAGGGGGGCGAGGTCGACGGCGTGCTCGGTCCAGAGCCAGTCGCGCGCGGCCGCGGCGGGCGCCGACCAGGTGACCGTGTTGGGGAAGGCGCTGCCGTCGCGCTCGGCGCGCACGAGCTCGTCGATCCACCCGGCGCGGGCCTCGGGCCAGGCCTCGACGCTGGGGTGGTAGGGCTTGAGGTCGAGCACCGGTGTGCCGTCGAGGAGGTCGACGTCGGCGACGCGCAGCGTGCGGCCGCGCACCTCCAGCAGGCGCACCAGCGAGAGCCCGAGGGGGTTGGGGCGGTGCGGCGAGCGCGTCGCGAACACGCCCCGCTTCACCCGCGGGCCGCGGGGCGGGAGCACCATGGGCTTCCACCCACGCACCCGGTCGAACCAGGTGATCACCCAGATCCGCTCCATCGCCGCGAGGTCGCGCAGGGCGTCGGTGATGCCCGCGCCCGGGTGCAGCACGATGAGGGCCTCGCGCTCGTCGCGGGCGGCGCCGGGCTGCCGCGGGGTGCGCGCGAGGTGATCGTGCCCGGAGCGCACGACGCCGATCTCGCGGAGGGTCATCGGGGGGGAGTGGTCCATCGGGCGGGCGACGAGTGGTAGAGCGTCGCGGGGACGGGCGCCATGGTGATGGTGGGGAGGTTTCGGCGGTGGTGCGGGCGTCCGGGCTGTGGTCGGATATCGGCCGGTCATGCTGGTCCAACCGGGTGCGCGCGTCGCAGGGCGCTTCGAGATCGAGAGCCTCGCGGGCGCCGGGGGCATGGGGGCGGTGTACCGCGCGCGCGACCTGCAGACCGGCGAGCGGGTGGCGGTCAAGCTGCTGCGCCACGACGCGCAGCACCGGGAGAGGTTCCTGCGGGAGGCGCGGCTGCTGGCGGGGATGCAGCACCCGGGCATCGTGCGCTACGTGGACAGCGGCGAGACCCCGGAGGGCGCGCCCTTCCTGGCGATGGAGTGGCTGGAGGGCGAGACCCTCGACGCACGGCTCGCGCGGGCCGAGCTCACCCTGACCGAGAGCGTCGCGCTGGCCCGCGGGGTGGCCGAGGCGCTCGGCGCGGCCCACGCGCGCGGTGTGGTGCACCGGGACGTGAAGCCCGCCAACGTGTTCCTGGTGGACGGGCGCCCCGATCGGCCGCGGCTGCTGGACTTCGGCATCGCCCGCGAGCTCGCCGGGCTGGGCTCGCTCACCGGCACCGGCGCCGTCCTCGGATCGCTCGGGTACATGTCCCCCGAGCAGGTGCGCGGCGAGCGCGCCCTTGATGCCCGCGCGGACGTGTTCTCCCTCGGGCTGCTGCTCTACCGCTGCGTCGCGGGGCAGGCGGCCTTCACCGCCGATCACCCCCTCGCCCTGCTCGCCCTGGTGGTCTTCCACGACCCGGCGCCGCTGTCCTCGCGCCGCCCCGACGTGTCGCCCGCCCTCGACGCGCTGGTGCGCCGGATGCTCGCCCGTCGCAAGGAGGCGCGGCCCGTCGATGGGGCCGAGGTCGCCCGCGCCCTGGGCGAGCTCGACGCTGGCGGCGGCGACGGTCCCGCGCGCTCGGCCGCGCTCACCGCGCGCGAGCGGCGGCTGGTGGCGGTGGTCCTCGCGCGCCTGGCGCAGCGCGAGCGCGACGCCGCGGCGACGCTTCTCCTCCCGGGCGGGGCCGCGGGCCCGGCGGTGCCGGCGCTGGTGGGCGGGCTACAGCTCGACAGCTCGGAGTTCGCCTGGCTGGCCGACGACACCCTGGTCGTGGTGCTCACCGCCGCGGGCGCCGCCACCGACCTCGCGACCCGCGCCGCGCGCGTCGCCCTGGCGCTGCGGACGGAGCACCCCGGCGCCGCGCTCGCGGTCGTCACGGGCAGCGCGGAGGTGGGGGACTCGCTGCCGTCCGGTGAGGTGCTCGACCGGGCCGCCGCGCTGCTCGCCGCCGCGCCCGCGGTCGCCGCCCCCGCCGAGGCCATCGCCCTCGACCCGCTCACCGCCGACCTCCTTCGCGCCCGCTTCGATGTGGCCACCGGGCCGCGCGGCGCCCTGCTGGCGGGCGAGTCCAGCGCCGACCCCGCGGAGCCCTCCCGGCCCCCCGGTGCGACCGGCGCCCTCCCCTTCGTCGGCCGCGACCGCGAGCTCGCCCAGCTCGTCACCCTCTTCGAGGCGAGCGCGGCCGAGCCCGTGGCGCAGGCGGTGCTCGTGACCGCCCCGGCGGGCGTCGGCAAGTCGCGCCTCGCGGCCGAGGCCCTCGCCCGCCTGCGCTCGGCCGAGCGCCCGCCGGAGGTGTGGCGCGCGTACGGCGACCCGATGAGCGGCGCGTCGCCCCTCGCGATGGTGGCCGCGTGCGTGCGGCGGGTCGCGGGCATCCTCGACGGCGAGGCCCTCGAGGCGCGGCAGGAGAAGCTGCGCGCGGCGGTGGCGGCGCGGGTGCCGGCGCACGCCCGCGAGCGGGTGACGGACTTCCTCGGCGAGCTGGTGCGCGCGCCCTTCGCCGACGACGAGCGCCCCACGCTTCGCCAGGCGCGGCAGCACGCGCCGCTGCTGGCCGACGAGATCCGCCGCGCCTTCGAGGAGCTGCTCGCTGGCGCCTGCGCCCGCGGCCCGGTGGTGATCGTCGTGGAGGACGTGCACTGGGCCGACGCCCCCTCGCTCGGGTACCTCGACGGCGCCCTCCGTCGGCTGGCACACGCGCCGCTGCTGGTGCTCGCGCTCGCCCGCCCGGAGGTGCACGAGCTCTTCCCGCAGCTCTGGGCCGAGCGGCACGTCCTCGCGCTGCGGCTGCGGGGCCTGCGGGCCAGTGCGGCGGCGCTGCTGGTGCGGGCCGCCCTCGGGGCCGACGTGCGCGACAGCGTGGCGGGGCGCCTCGTCGAGCAGGCCGACGGCAACGCGTTCTACCTGGAGGAGATGGTGCGCGCGGTGGCCGACGGGCTCACGACGGCCCTGCCGGGCACCGTGCTCGCGACGGTGCAGGTGCGCCTCGGCGCGCTCCCGGCGCCTGCGCGCGCGGTGCTGCGGGCGGCGAGCGTGTTCGGCGAGGTGTTCTGGCAGGGCAGCGTGGAGGCGCTGCTCGGGGCCGACGCCGCGGCGGTGCCCACCTGGCTGGCGCACCTCGCCGCGCGGGACGTGCTCGAGGCCCGGCCTGCCGCGCGCTTCCCGGGCGAGCGCGAGTACGCCTTCCGGCACGCGCTGCTGCGCGACGGCGCCGACGCGCTGCTCACCGACGACGACCGCGCGGTGGGCCATCGGCTCGCGGCGGCGTGGCTGGAGGCCGCGGGCGAGACCGACGCCGCGGTGCTCGCGGGCCACTACGACCTCGGGCGAGAGCCGGAGACCGCGGCCCGCTGGTGGCTCTCCGCCGCCGAGCAGGCCTTCGAGCGCGACGACCTCGACGCGGCCATCGACCTCGCCCGCCGCGCGGCGCCGCTCGACCCCGCGTCGCTGCGCCGGGTCGAGTCGGCCGTGTCTGCCCGTCGCGCCGAGCTCGCCGCCGGGGCGGCGCCGGTGCCCGCGGCGGTGCCCGAGTCGGCCTACCGGTTCTCCATCGTGCCCGGCACGCAGATCTTCGTGGAGGTCTGCGCGGGCTGCTGGAGCCGCGACTTCACCCTGCGCTACGTGGCCGACTTCAAGGCCGCGGTCGCGCCGCTGCTGGGGCGCCCGTGGGGCAAGCTCTGCGACCTCGACGCGTGGCTGCCGACCGCGCCCGACGCGGCGGAGACGATCATCGGGTTCCTGAAGTGGTCCATCGAGCAGCGGATGGTCTCGGTGGCGTACGTCATCAGCAACCCCGACGCGCGGCTGCAGGCGCGGCGCATCATCGAGGCGTCGCACGTCGACGTGCGCTGCGACTTCTTCGTGAGCGAGGCCGAGGGCGTCGCTTGGCTGCGCCGCAACGGCCTCGGCTGAGCCCGATCAGGTCACGCGCTCGTGGAAGGGGCGGGTCGCTGTGCCTCGCGTCCGAGGGTTGAAAGCCCGGGCGACGCGTCGACCTCACCCCCGCTGCCGCGCCCCTCTCCATGAATGGTTCACTTCGGGACACATCTCCCGGAACGGCTTGTTTTCAGGCACTTCGCGCCGGTGCAAGCCGTCGCGCGTCGCCGGGGTTCGGGCGTTGGCCCTCACCCCGGGCAATAACAAGGGACGCCCCGGACGTGGTCCGGGGCTGTCGAGCAGGGACGCCGATTCCCTGCAATCAACGGATCATCGCTGCACCTTCCGGAAGGTCGAGCGCGTTCCTGTCCGGTAAGCCCCGGACCCGTCCGGGGCGCCCCTTGTTATTGCCCGGGGTGAGGGCCAACGCCCGAACCCCGG
>JAUSAZ010000221.1 GCA_030652255.1 Myxococcales bacterium
CCGGTCGCCCGCGCTGCGCCTGCCCCGCGCGAGGCAGCACCGCCGCCGCCCCCGCCGCCGCCCGCCCCGACGGCCCCGCCGCCGCTGATGGTCGCCGAGGAGATGAGCAACGACCCGTCGGCGGACACGGTGGCGACGGGCACCAACACCAACTTCCGGGGTGGCGACATCGCCAACAACGGCGTGGCCAACCAGGGCCCGGTGCGCAACGCCGACCCCAACGGCGTGCCCGGCGGGACGGGCACCCAGCCGGTCCTTCCCTCGATGGTGCGCGACGCAGACCTCAGCGAGCGCCCGCGCATCGAGTGCGACGAAGACTCGCTCCGAAACTTCTTCCCCGAAGAGGCGCAGGAGCGCGGGGTCACCGGGATGCGGGTGCAGGTGCGGGTCAGCGTCGACGCGGGCGGTCGCATCACCCGCACGCAGGCGCTCCAGGACCCTGGCTTCGGGCTGGGGCGCGCCGCCGAGCGGGCCGTCATGAACGGTTGCCGCTCGACGGTGCCGCGCGCCCGCGACGGTCGGGCGGTGGCCACTGTCACGACCTTCCGGCTCAATTTCGAGCTCGAGTGAGTCGCCTCCGGGCGGCGCTTACCGCTTGAGTCGAGCCGTCGCTCCGAGCGACACTGGCGGTGGCGCGCCGACGACTCCACGGTAGCGGCGCACCCATTGGAGGACGACTCATGCCCAAGCGGCGATTGGCGATGGTGGCGGGGCTCGCGGCGCTGGTGGTGACACTCCCGGCGATGGCCCAGACCGGCTCGGTTCCCTACGACACCAACATCGACTTCCAGCAGTTTCGGCCTGCGCCGGGGCCGTACAACTTCTTCACCGTGCAGGGCAGCCGGGTCGAGGGGCGCACGGCGCTCTCCGTCGGCGCCTGGGTCAACTACGGCTACCGCCCGCTGACCATCTTCAACGCCGTGTGCCCGAGCGCCACCAACGACTCGGGCTGTACGGTGGGCGATGTCCGGTCGCGCCCCATCGAGCACCTCGCGACGCTCAACCTGCTCGTCGGGGTCACCCTCGCCAACCGCATCCTGCTCACCCTCGACCTGCCGTTCACCTACGAGAGCGGCCAGGCCGTCGAGCGCGAGTCCGGTCGCCCCCTGCTCGACCCGTCGAGCAACGTCCTCACGCAGAGCGCTGGGGGCCTGGGCGATCCGCGGGTCGAAGCGAAGGTGCGCCTCGCGGGCTCCGGCCTGACGGGCGCGGGCCTCGCGGTGAGCGGCTTCGTCACCGTGCCCATCGGGCGCCACGCCGGCACGGGTGATCACTTCGTCGCCGACCGCAGCGCCACCTTCGGGGGACGGATCATCGGCGAGTACCGCCGCGGTCGCTTCTCCGTCGCGCTCAACCTCGGCGCGGTGGGTCGGCCCAACACCCTCTCGCTGCTCTCCACCGAGGTCGGCTCGCGCCTCACCTGGGGCGCCGCGGTCGGCGTCGACATCTCGCCGCGCCTCGCCGTGATGGCCGAGGGCTTCGGCGCCTCCGACCTCACCAGCCAGCTCCAGAACAACAACGCCGAGGTGCTCGGGGGCGTGCGCTACCGCATCCGCGACCTCACCTTCACGGCCGGCGGCGGCAGCGGCGTGCTGCGCGGCGCGGGCTCGCCGGTGGCGCGGGCCTTCCTGGGCGTGGGCTGGGCGCCGTACCGCGTCGACAACGACAACGACGGCGTGGGCGACAACGTCGACCGCTGCCCCACCGAGGCCGAGGACATCGACGGCTACGAGGACGAAGACGGCTGTCCCGAGGCCGACAACGACGGCGACGGCATCGACGACGCGTCCGATCGATGCCCCGACGAGCCCGAAGACCGCGACACCTTCCAGGACTCCGACGGCTGCCCCGACCCGGACAACGACAACGACGGCGTGCCGGACGGCTACGACACCTGCCCCCGCGAGCCCGAAGACCGCGACGGCGACCACGACGAGGACGGCTGCCCCGACAACGACCGCGACCGCGACGGCGTGCCCGACGACCGCGACCGCTGCGCGGGCGAGCCCGAAGACACCGACGGATTCCAGGACGAGGACGGCTGCCCCGACCCCGACAACGACGGCGACGGCATCCCCGACACGGAAGACCAGTGCAGCGACCAGGCGGGCCCCGCGTCGGGCCACGGCTGCCCCGCGGAGGTCACCCCTCCGCCCGCGCCCGCGGCCGCGGCGGTGCCCGCCCCCAGCGGTCCCTCGCTGGCGCAGATCGTGGGTGACCAGATCCAGATCAGGGGCTCGGTGAACTTCGCTCGCTCGCGCGACCGCATCGAAGGGGCCGGGAGCTTCCAGGTGCTGGAGTCGGTGCTCTCGGTGCTGCGCGCGCACCCGGAGATCACCCGCGTCGAGGTGCAGGGGCACACCGACAACCTCGGCGACGCCGAGCGCAACACGGCCCTCTCCGAGCGGCGGGCCGAGAGCGTCCGGCGCTGGCTGGTCGAGCACGGCGTCGATGGCGGCCGGCTGACGGCCCGCGGCCTGGGGCCGTCGCAGCCCATCGAGTCCAACAGCACCGAGGCGGGGCGCACGCGCAACCGCCGGGTGGAGTTTCACATCGCCACGCCCGCCGCCGGCCCGCGCTGACGCGGGACGGTCGATAACTTGCCGTAACCCTCCCGGGTCGGATACCGCGCACGCCATGCGTCGTGCGCTCGCCCTCCTCCTGTCGACGATCGTGCCGGGCGCCTGCGTCGAGGCCACCGAGGGCGAGCGCCTCGGCCTCTACTCGGTGCTCGCCACGCGCACCACCAACACCTGCGGGGCGCAGCTGTCGGGCAAGCTCCCGAGCGCCCGCTTCAACGTCGCGCTCTCGCTACAGCGCGGCGTGCTGCGCTGGACCCCGGAGGGCACCGAAGGGGCGACCGGCAGCTTCGACGTCTACCAGGGCACCTTCCGGGTCGCCGTCGAGGCGTCGACCCTGCGCATCGCACCCGACCGCCGCCGCGAGATCGTCGGGTGCGTCCTGCGTCGCGTCGACCTGATCGAGGGCTCGGTGACCACAAGCGCCGACGGGGGCGTCGGGTCGAACGACGCCAGCAGCAACGTCGACGCGGGCACCGTGATCGGGGGCTTTCGCGCGCAGGAGACCATCGCGTACGGCACCGAGAGCGGCGACTGCACCCCGCTCATCGGCGTCGGCGAGGGGCAGGCCTTCGCGCTGCCCTGTCAGGTGGGCTACCAGCTCGAGGCGACCCGCATCGGGCCCTGAGGGGGAGCGCCCGCTCAGTCGTCGGCGTCGGCGGGGCCCTGGAGGTCGATGACCTCCGCGCCGCGCTTCTGGGCGAGGATGATGAGCTCGCGTGATGAGGGGCCGAAGAACGCGCCCGGGGTGCGCACGTGGCCGCTCACCTCGAGGATGCGAAAGCCCGACTGGTGCAGCAGCTGCCCGAGCTCGTGCAGGGAGTACAGGCGCACCGAGTACTCGATCTCGCGCTGGCGGCCGTCGTCGAAGATCACCGTGCGCTTCACGTTGAGCCGCGACGTGATGTAGTTGACCGAGCTCTCCTCCATGCAGACGCAGCCGTCGCCCTCGAACCACGCCATCGCGGGCTGCGACTGGATCGCGTGGTCGCGGTTGATCACCTGCAGGAGGAAGGTGCCGTTGTCCTTGAGGCCCCGGTGGATGCGCGTGGCGACGTCGGCGTTGCGCTGGTCGTCGAAGAACCCGAAGGACGACCCCACGCAGAAGGCCGCGTCGAAGGACTCTTCGTAGTCCAGGGCCAGCATGTCGCCCTGGGTGAAGCTGGGCCGCCGGGGCGCGCCGAGGCAGGCGCCCTCCGCGCGCTGCACCATCGTGGCGGACAGGTCGATGCCGGTGACGTCGTAGCCGCGGCGGGCCAGCTCGATGGAGTGGCGCCCGACGCCGCACGCCACGTCGAGCACCGCGGCGCCGCCCTCGACGCCGAGGGCGTGCTCGATCCAGTCGGTCTCGGCGGCGATCTGGCCGGGGTCGAGGGGGGCGACGGTGCGGAGGTAGTCGTCGTTGAAGAGCTCCTCCCACCAGTGGCGCCGCCGGCGGCGCTGCTGATCGGGCATCGTGACCGCGAGGGGACGGGCGGCGAGCGGGGGCGGCGGCGGGGCGACGGAGCGCGCCGCGCGGCTCGGGGGCTCCGGGGGCGGCGGCGGGATGCGGCTCGGCGTGAGCCGCGGCGCCTGCGCCTCGCGGCCGATGGGCAGGTCGGCGAGGTCGTCGAGCAGGGCCAGCGAGGGGTCGCTCGAGCGGAAGGTCGGGAGCTCCTCGTCGGGGTCGAGGGTGAAGTCGATCGACTCGTCGCCGGGCGCGATGTGCACCTCGGGCGCCGGGTCGTGCGCCGGGATCGGCGCGGGCCGCGCCCCGATGCCGGGCGGCGGCAGGGGGTCGGGCATCGGGGGGATGGTCGGCGCCGTGAAGATGGACGCCGCGCTGGAGGAGATCATCGCCGAGCGGGCGGGCGCGCGGGGCGGCGGCGGTCGGCTCGGGCGCGCGGACACCGCGCCCTCGGGCGGGGTCGAGGCCACCACGTCGACGGGGTCGACGGGCGCGTCGGGGCTGAGGGGCGGCACGGACGGGGGAATCAGCGTGGCGCCCGGGCGGTCGAGGCCATCGTCCGAGGGCGGGAGGTCGGAGCCCACCTTGCGGATGCGCCTGCGCACCACCCGCATGCTGGACTCCGGGGCGGGGGAGATCTCCGGCGCCGGGGGCGGCATGGTGATCATCGCCGACTCGGTCTCCGAGACCGACACCTCGACCTCGTCGCTGGCGGTGATCTCCACGTCGCTGCCCGTGTCGAGCACGACCGGCGTGTCGGTGAGCAGCGGCTCGTGCTCCAGGTCGGGCAGCTCGAGCTCCGGCGCCGTGGACGCCGTCACGAGGGTGTCGTGGGTGCCGGTGGGGATGCGCAGGCCCCGGCGGCTCTTGCGCGCGCGCCGCTCGCCCTCGGCGGCGGTCTCGGGGTCGGCCCCGTTGGGCGGATTGACGCTGCGGTCGCTCATCAGGACGCCTCCCCATCGAGCGCCCGCGCCACCGCGTCGCCGACCCGCACCGGCGTCGGGTCGCTACCCTGTGAGGCCACCCAGCGGCCGTGCGCCGCCGGGCCGAGGAGCACCACCACCGTCGACCCCAGCTGGAACGCGCCGAGCTCGTCGCCCTTCGCCAGCGCGGGGCCTTCGCCCTCGGGGAAGCTGCGCACGGCCGCGCGCCCGCCGAGCTCGGGCCGGGGCGGGGCGTCGATGGTGAGGGTGATCTTCCCGACGACGAAGGCGCCGACGAAGACCACCGCGGCGGGGCCGAGCGCCGTGTCGACGTGCACCACCACGCGCTCGTTGCGCGCGAAGAGGCCGGGCACGGTGCGCACGCCCATCGCGTTGACCGGGAAGAGGTCGCCCGGGATGTGCCGCACCTCGCGCACCCGACCCCCCACGGGGCTGTGCACCCGGTGGTAGTCGCGGGGCGAGAGATACACGATGAAGTAATGTCCGCCCTCGTAGGCGCGCGCGGCGTCGGCGTCGTCGAGCAGCGTGGCGGCGTCGTACTCCTGGCCCTTCACGGTGAAGCGCCGGTCGCTGGTGACCGGGCCCGCGTCGTCGAGCCGGCCGTCGGCGGGGGAGACCACCACCGCGGGGTCGGCGTCGACGCGGTGGATGCCCTCGCGCAGCTGCCGCGTGAAGAACTCGTTGAAGCTGCGGAACCCACCCGCCGGGACCACCGCCTCGTCGAGCGCGACGTCGTACGCGCGGCTGTAGATCGCGAGCACCGGGCGCAGCAGGGGGAGGGGGATACGGGCCTCGGTAAAGCGCCCGAGCGCGCGGGTGATGCGACCTCGCGGGAGCAGGTGCAGGAGGGAGGCGGCGGCGCGCGAACGGAGGGGAACCATCAGGGTTGGGCTCGTGGCGTCGTCGACGCGCTTGGAGCCTAAGATGCGCCGCGACGCGGGGTCAACAGATCCCTCGCGTCGCGCGCCGGTAGCATCAGACGTCGTAGTACAGGTGGTACTCGTAGGGCACCGGGCGGAGGCGCACCGGGTCGAGCTCCTTCTCGTGCTTGTACGAGACCCAGGTCTCGATCAGCTCCTTCGAGAAGACGTCCCCCTTGAGGAGGAACTCGTGGTCCTTCTCGAGGGCGTCGAGGGCCTCGCCGAGCGAGCCGGCGACCTGCGGGACGTTCTGCAGCTCCTCCGGCGAGAGCGAGTAGATGTCCTTGTCGAGCGCGTCGCCGGGGTGGATCTTCTTCTCGATGCCGTCGAGGCCCGCCATCACCAGCGCCGCGAAGGCGAGGTAGGGGTTGCAGCTCGGGTCGGGGAAGCGGACCTCGATGCGCTTGGCCTTCGGCGACGGCGAGAACATCGGGATGCGGATGGACGCCGAGCGGTTGCGCGACGAGTACGCGAGGTTGACCGGCGCCTCGTAGCCCGGCACCAGGCGGCGGTAGCTGTTGGTCGTCGGGTTGGTGATCGCGTTGAGCGCCTTGGCGTGCTTGAGCACGCCGCCGATGTAGAACATCGCCATCTCGCTCATGCCCGCGTAGCCGTTGCCCGCGAAGAGCGGCTTGCCGTCCTTCCAGAGCGACTGGTGGCAGTGCATGCCCGAGCCGTTGTCACCGAAGAGGGGCTTCGGCATGAAGGTCGCGGTCTTGCCGGCGCGCTTCGCGACGTTCTTGACGATGTACTTGAACCACATGGTCTTGTCGGCCATGCGAACCAGCGAGTCGAACTTCATGTCGATCTCGCACTGGCCCGCGGTGGCGACCTCGTGGTGGCTGGTCTCGATCTCGATGCCCGCGGCCTCCATGGCCTCGACCATCTCGGTGCGGAGGTCCATCAGGCTGTCGTGCGGGGCGACGGGGAAGTAGCCCTCCTTCGAGCGGATGGTGTAGCCCCCGTTGCCGCCGGGGATCTCCTTGCCGGAGTTCCAGTGGGCTTCCTTCGAGTCGACCTGGAAGAAGTTGTGGTTCTGGCTGGTGGAGTAGCGGACGTCGTCGAAGACGAAGAACTCCGCCTCGGGGCCGACGTACACGGTGTCCGCGAGGCCCGTCGAGCGCACGTACTGCTCGACCTTGCGGGCGATGAAGCGGGGGTCGCGGTCGTAGGACTCGCGGGTGATCGGGTCGACCACGTTGGCGATCATGCTGAGCGTCGGCCGCGCCATGAAGGGGTCCATCACCGCGGTGCTGGCGTCCGGCAGGAGCAGCATGTCGGACTCGTTGATGGCCCTCCAGCCGCGGATGGAGCTGCCGTCGAACCCGAAGCCGTCCTCGAAGGCCTCCTCGGTGATGCGGTGCATCGGCACGCTCGTGTGCTGCCACTGCCCGAACAGGTCGCAGAACTTGAGGTCGACCATCACCGCGCCGCCGTCCTTGCCGAGGGCGATCGCTTCCTTGTGCTTCTTCGTCGTCGTCATAACAGTCTCGTCAGCTCCTCTATCGTTCAGATGGCGTCGTGGCCGCGCTCGCCGGTGCGGATGCGAACGGCCTCTTCGATGGGCACCACGAAGATCTTCCCGTCGCCGATGCGCCCGGTCTTCGCGCTGCGCTCGATGGCGTCGATGACGGCGTTGACCTGGTCGTCCATCACGACGACCTCGATCTTCACCTTCGGCACGAAGTCCACCACGTAGGCGCTGCCCCGGTAGACCTCCTTGCGGCCGCCCGTCCGGCCGAAGCCCTTGACCTCGGTGACGGTCATGCCCTGCACGCCGACCTCGGCGAGAGCGTCCTTCACCTCGTCGAGCTTGAACGGCTTGATGATCGCCTCGACTCGCTTCATCGCGCCGCCCTTGTAGGCCCATTCAACGTAAAGGGACAGTAAAGTTCACCGGGCCCTCGCGGCGCGGGCGCCCCGATATACTCCGCGCGCTTGTCGCATCCCCACGAAGGAGCCTCCGCGATGCTTCGTCTGTCCGCGTTCGCCTCGTGCCTCGTCGTGCTCTCCCTGGTGGGCTGCTCGGACCCGGCGCCGCCCACCTTCGCCGACGCGGGGACCATGGACGCGCCCGAGGCCGAGGTCTTCTCGTACCCCATCGACGTCAACGTGCCCGAGGCCCGCGGGCGGGTGTGCGACCGCAGCGCGCAGTGCGACGACGGCGTGCCCTGCACCATGGACTACTGCTCCGCCGACGGGCGCTGCGCCAACGTGCCCGACACCTCGCAGTGCGACGACGGCGTGTACTGCAACGGCCTGGAGACCTGCGACCAGCGCCGCGGGTGCGTGCGCGGCGCCCCGCTGGCCTGCGACGACAACGACGGCTGCACCACCGACCGCTGCGACGAGACCACCCGGGTGTGCCAGCACAGCCCGCGGGACTTCGACCGCGACGGCGACCCCGACATCGGCTGCCGCTCGACGCAGTGCCCCGACGGCGGCGCGCCGGGCGACGACGCCGGGCTCTGCTGGGTGGGCTCGGACTGCGACGACCGCGACCCGCGCGTCAACGGCACGCTCCCGGAGATCTGCGGCGACGCGGTGGACAACAACTGCAACGGCGAGGTCGACGCGATGGAGTCCGGCGGCTGCGTGCGCCCCCCGCACGACCGCTGCGACGACGCGCTCGACGTCTCCGCGGGCGGTCGCTTCACCGTCGCGATGGCGGGCACCACCGGGGACTACACCTTCCGCTGCGGGGGCGGCACGCAGGGGCGCGACGCCGTGCTGCGGCTCACCCTCACGAGCCCGCGCGACGTGGCCGTCACCGCGCAGTCGCGCTCGGGCTTCAGCGTCGTGTACCTGATGGTGCAGAACGTCTGCGGCTCGACGATGGCCGCCGACACCCGCGACTGCCTGCTCGGCTTCCCTACGATCTGGCGCACGCACAGCCTCCCGGCGGGCGAGTACTTCTTCCTCCTGGGCACCTCCGCGGGCTCCACCGGCGCGGCCTCCGACGTCGTCGTCGACGTGCAGCTGAGCGACCCCACCCCGCCCGCGACCAACGACGCCTGCGCCACCCCCATCGAGGTGCCCCCCGCGGGCGGAACCTTCCGCGGCGACACCATCGGCGTCGTCGACGACGTCACCACCCGCTGCGGCTCGACGACCCCCGACGTCTTCTACCGCCTCACCCTCACCGAGACCCGGGACATCATCGCCCGCGCCGCCGGCAGCGGCACCGACAGCGTCACCGTCTCCCTGCTCGACCAGTGCGTGCGCTCCCCCATGACCCTGCGCTGCGACAGCGGCACCGGGCCGTCGTTCATCGCCCGCTCGATGCCCGCGGGCACGTATTTCATCGCCGTCGAGGGCCGCAACCTCCCCGGGTACACCCTCACGGTGGAGACCGCCGCGCCCACCGCTCCGCCCCCGGGGGACACCTGCGAGAGCCCCCTCGCGCTCACCGCGGGCGCCGCCGCGCGCGGGTCGCTCATGCCCTTCGAGAGCGACCTCCCGGTGTCCTGCAACAGCAGCACGGCGCGCGACGTGGTGTACAGCTTCGAGCTCGCCGAGCGCCTCGACGTGACCCTCACCGCCCGCGGCGGCGCGAGCGACTACCTCTACGTCGCCCTCCAGTCGACCTGCGGCGTTCGCACCAGCGAGCGCGGATGCCGCGGCGGCGCGCCCTCCCGGCTGACCCTGCGCGGCCTCGACCCGGGGCGGTACTTCGTCGTCGTGCGGGGCTCGCGCCCGGCGGACTACGAGCTCCTGCTGGAGACCCGGCCCCCGCTCGCCCCCGTCGCGGCGATGGGCAACGAGACCTGCGACTCGGCCCAGGTGATCCCCTCCGGGGGCGGGCTGTACTCCGGCGACACCACGATGATGGCCCACGAGTACACCTTCCCCTGCGCCACCGGCTCGATGGCGGGCGACGCCGTCTTCCGCTACCGCGTCGAGCGCGCGGGGCGGGTGCTGTTCTCCACCGAGGGCTCGTCCTTCGACACGGTGCTGTGGGTGACCCGCGCGGACGCCTGCCCCGGCTCGGCGCTGCCGGGTCTCTCGACCTTCCAGGTGTGCAACGACGACGGGCCGGGCATCGGGCTCTCGTCGTCCCTCGAGCTCACCCTCGCGCCGGGCGACTACTACGTCCACGTGAGCGGGCTCTACACCACCGCCCGCGGGGCGTACCTCCTGGCGGTCACCCCGTCGGCCGCGGCGCCCTGATCCAGGCGGCCCTGAGGCTTACCGGGTCAGGTACTCGCCGCGGCCGGAGTACGCGCTCCAGTACTGCGGGCCGATGGTGGTGTACGTGAAGCGGTTGAAGTCGAAGCCCGTGAGCCGCAGGCCCACCAGCGAGAGGGTGAGAATCGACCCGCCGGGCAGGTCGCTCAGGCCCATCAGGGTGGAGAGGTCGGGGTACTGGAAGGTGCGCTCGGCCCCCGGCGCGATGTGCTGCCACGAGCTGGTGGGCCACTGCATCGTGAAGAGCAGGAGGTCGGGCGCGTCGCCGTCGATGCCGACGCGCACCGTGCGGTCGGCGGGGAGGCGGGCGCCGGTGTCCGGGGAGGTCATCTGGGGGATGCCCAGCCAGCCGCGCACGCGCACGGCCTCGTCGGGCGAGGTGATGCCCGAGATGACCAGGCCGGTGCAGGGCGCCGGGGTGTCCTGGAAGGCCGTCGGGCCGGTGACGGGCCCGGAGGCGAGGCGCGCGTGCACGGTGAGGCGCGCGTCGGCGAGGTTGCGGTTGAAGGCAGGCAGGCCCGAGAGGCGGTAGCTCCCGCCGTCGATGCCCGTGACCGTCGCGTGGGGCATCGGGATCACCCCTTCGCCGCCGAGGTCGATGAAGCCGCTGGCGTGGAACTGGTCGGGCGCGTCGGGGTCGGTGCCCATGAGCGGCGCGACCTCGAGGGGGGTCTCGTGGTCGAGCGGGATGTTCATGTCGATGACGACGTTGTCGATCGCCGCGCGCGGCGCACCGAGCACGCTGCGGGCGACGCCCATCACCCAGGGGACGAAGCGCACCGGGGTGGTGGACCCGGCGGGCACGATGTTCTCGAGGCCCGCGAGCGCGTACACGGCCACCGCCGCGGGGCGCGCCTGGAGCAGGAAGGGGTATCCCCGGCCGCCGGCCTCGGGCTGCACGATCTCGAGCACGACGTCGCGCTGCTGGGCGAGCGCGGCGCCGGTGGGGTCGGCGGTGAAGATGTCCGGCCGCGAGACCCAGACGTAGGCCACGCGGCGGAAGCCCGCGCGGGGCTCCGGCACGTTGGACCAGGGGTTGGGCGCGAACTCGTTGGGCCCCGCCCACACGAGCTCGCCCGAGATGGTGGCGGGGTACACCGGGCGCTGTGGCATTCCCATGGGCATCCCCGGGCTGCCGCAGCCGGGGATCATCAGGGGCTGCAGGTAGATGGTCGCGTTGCGCGCGTCGAAGGACTGGATGGTGGTGGTGGTGTGGCACCGCTCGGAGGCCGTCACCGTCACCGGCGGGCGCAGCGCCGGGGGCGAGAGCGTGACCTGCCCCCGCGCGCCGGTCTGCCCCGCGCTCGGCGGCACCGCGCCGGGCTCGTTGTTGAGGAACACGAAGGCCGAGGGCACCGGGTCGCCGCTCATCGCGTCGAGCACCGTGACCGTGATGCTGCCCGCGAGCGCGCCGCCCGAGAGCCCGCCGCCGACGCTGTCCGCGCTGTCGGCGTAGGTGTACCCGTCGGGGATGCTCAGCGGCTCGTCCTCGCTGTCGATGGCCACCGACACCCGGCCGTCGGGGTGCTCGGGCGTGAGGCACGACGCCAGCTCCGGGCTCGTGACCGTCAGCATGGTGCAGGGCGCGCCGTCGAAGGTGACCCGCATGCCGTCGCGGAAGTGCGTGCCGAGGCCGTGCACGCTCACCCGCGCGCCGCCAGTGGTCGGCCCGATGGGCGGGTCGACGTAGAAGCTGTCGTAGCGGTATCCGTTGGGGAGCGTGGAGACGCGGCCGGCGATCTCGACCTCGACGTCGACCTCGCCCGCGCGGCCCGCGGGGGTTCGCACGGTGATGCGGTTGCGGTCGACGAAGGTGGTGTAGCGGGGCTGCACCAGGTTGCCCCCGAAGCGCACCAGGGCGCCGTCGGCGAAGTTGGACCCGCGCAGGGTGACCTCGGTGCCGCCGAGGAAGGCGCCGTGACCGGGCTGCACGCTGAGCAGCGTGGGCGCCGGGGTGGGGCGCGCGTCGGGGCCCGTGTCCACCCGGGCGTCGGAGCCGGCGTCGATGCGCTCGGGGGGAATGTCGACCGACTCGGTGGCGCAGCCGCCGAGCAGTCCGAACGCGGCGAAGGGGAGTGCGCACCGGAGGCGTGTGGCGACGGGCATGGTGGGTCTCAGTGCTCCTGGCGCGGAGTATCCGGGACCCGCACCCCCGAACGCAACGCGCCGGGGTCGCTACCGCTGCTCCTCGGGCACCCAGTACGTGTCCCGCCCGCCGATCTTGATGACCTGCACCGCGCGCCCCGCGGGGTCGGTCTCCTTCCGGTAGACCTTCATCACGCCGCTGTAGTCGAGGTCGCTCGCGATCACCCCGGCCATCAGGTCGATGACGGCGCCGTGCAGCACCGCCGCCTCCTCTGCGGTCACCCCGTTGGCCGCGCGGTTGGGGGCGATCTTCGCGCGGTAGAGCGCCTCGCACGCGTACATGTTGCCGATGCCCGCCTGCTGCCCCTGGTCGAGCAGGATCTCCTTCACGGCCTTGCGCGAGCTCGCGAGGGAGCGACGGAGCGCGTCGATGGTCCACGCCTGCTGGAAGGCCGGGTCGCTCTCGGGGGTGAGCATCACGTCGGGGCCGAGCGCGCGCAGCTCGTCGCAGTGGGCGCTGTCGAGGCCCGGAAACGCGTGCACCTTGCCGCGGCGCTCGGGCTCGTTGAACTCCAGGCGCCGGCCCTTCGCCACCAGCCAGAACGAGCTGGCCTTCCTGTCGGGCGGCGCATGGTGGTGTCGATAGTTGGAGACGTAGGCCTCATCGGACATCGTCCAGCGGCCCGCGTGCATGAGGTGCGAGGTCGCGGTGCCCGTGCTGAGGGCCATCACGATGTGCTTGCCCCGCTGCGTGACGGACTTCAGCGTCGCGCCGAGGAAGAACGCGTCGAGCTTCGTCTTGCGCGCCGGGTCGGCCTTGAGCTCCGGGAAGTGCCCGCCGAAGTGCCCGTGCTCCTCGATGACCCAGCCCGTGACGCGCTCGCGCAGCCACACAACCTGCCGATGGACCTCTGGGAATTCAGGCATCGCGATGCTCCTCTCGGGGGTTCTTAGCCGTTCCAGTCGACGCGGAGGGTTTGCAGCCACGAGGCGCGCTCGGCCAGCACCTCGTCGGAGTAGAGCCCGGGGGCCTCGTCGAGCCGGGCCTCCTGCACGGCGCCCGTCGCGGGGTCGACGACCGAGAGCACCAGCACGCCGTTGGCGCGCACGTCGAGGCGCACCTCCACCCGCGACCCCTCGGGCATGGGCCGCGGGAAGCTCAGCCGGTACTCGCCCACACGCGTGGCCTCGCGCTCGCTGCGCCCCTCGAAGACCTCGATGGGAGGGAGGCTCGTCCCGCCGCGCACGCTGAACATCCGCCGCCCCACGAAGGGCGTCGGCGTGCCTGCGGGCACCAGCGGGGTGAGCACGGCGCGGCGCCCCTCCGGGGTGCCCGGGGCGGGCTCCCAGGCGCGCACCGAGAAGGTGTCGGGCACCACGCCGTGCAGCTCGACCCCCACCCGGGCGCCCCCCTCGGCGAGCGCGGCGCCGTGGATGGCCGCCCCCGCCGCGACGATGGTCAGGGGGTTGAGCGGGTGCCCGGGATCTTCATGGATACGAACCCTTGGGCAGCGCTCGCGCATCCGTTGTTGCAGGGGCCAGAGCAGGGACGAGCCCCCCGTAAGCAGCACCTCGTCGAGGTCGCCCCAGCGCAGCGACGCGCGGCGCAGGGCCTCCTCGGCGCAGGCCATGGCGCGGTCGAGCTCGCCGCCGATGGCGCGGGAGAGCTCGGCGAGCGAGAGCTCCAGGGTGACCTCCTCGCCTTCGGTGTCCTGGTCGAAGACCGGGGTGAACTTCCGGCGGCGCACGCGGGAGAGCGGCGACGGGTCGGTGCCCGCGTCGGTGTTGAGCGCGACCTTGAACCACTCGGCCATCTCGAGGAGGCGTTCACGGGTGGATTCGTTCACCGCCGCGAGGCTGAACGCATGGTCGGACGCGCGCTCGGCGTACTGGGTGACGAGGGCGTCGCGGATGCGCTGGTCCATCGCGAGGCCGCCGAGCTGGACGCCGTAGGAGTCGAGGGCGTGGAGCT
This sequence comes from Myxococcales bacterium, assembly GCA_030652255.1. Lineage (GTDB taxonomy): Bacteria > Myxococcota_A > Polyangia > Polyangiales > SCUS01. Next base: position 14,136 of record JAUSAZ010000221.1, read on the forward strand.
GGGCCACGCCGGGCCCGGCCTCGCGGCGGAGGATGGTCACGTCGAGGGTGCCGCCGCCGAAGTCGAAGACCATGAAGGTCTGCGCGCCCGCCGTCGCGCCCGTCGAGCGCGACTGTAGCCCGTAGGCCCAGCCCGCGGCGTCGGGCTCGGTGATCATCCCCCAGAGCGGGAGCCCGGCCATCTTCGCGGCCTGCCCCGTGGCGAGCTTCTCGCGGTTGCGGAAGCGCTGCGGGTGCGACACCACCACCCCGTCGAGGGGCGGCAGCGCGGGGCGCGCGCGGATCATCTCCGCGAGCGCGCGGAGAATCACCGCGGCGACGTCGGTGGCGTAGAGGTCACGCGCCCCGACCCGCCAGGGAGGTCCGGCGTACACGGCGCTGCCGACGCCCATGTGGTTCTTCGAGCCGCGCACGAGCACGGCGTCTCCGGGGGCGCGCTCGGCCTCGCCGACGAGCTCGCGGTACGCCGCGGGGGCCTCCGATCCGACCACCGCGCGCGGCGCGCCGCGAGAGCTGAGTAGCACCAGCGAGGCGAGGGTGGGGCCGCCGCGCTCGAGGGCCACGAGCCGGGGCTGACCCCGCTCGACGTACGCGACGGAGCAGTACGTGGTGCCGAGGTCGATGCCGTAGACCGCCACGCGAGAGCGCCTATTGCCGGGTGACCCGGAGCGTCACGCGGTCGAGGTACCCCTGGCGGTTGACGCCCGCGGCGATGACGGTGCGGGCGAGGTCGGCGAGGCCGAAGACCTTCTCGGGGCTGTCGTAGGAGGTCTCCGCGCTGCCGGTGGTGAACCACGCCGAGGCCAGGGCGGCGGGGTTGACGGTCCATCGCCCGAAGAGGCCGAAGTTGTAGTCGCGGGTGCCGGGCGGGAGCTGCCGGCAGTCGATGCCGGTGCGCACGGTGAAGGGCCCCGGCAGGGTGCGCATGGGCTCGCGGGGCATCAGGAAGAAGCCGTCGAGGGGGGTGGGCGACTGCCAGGTGAGGGACACCGTCGCGATCGGCGGCGGGGGCATCGCGCCGAACTGGATCACCCCGTCGAGCCGGATGCGGGCCTGGCCGCGGACGTCGCAGCGGGCGGGGATCACGAAGGTCTCGCCCTGGCGCACCGGGCGGTCGACGATGACGCTGTCGGCGGCGCCGCCGCTCTCGTTGCGAACGGCGTTGAGCACCCGCGCGGTGAGCCCCTCGAAGGGCGACCACTCGCTGAAATCGATGTCGCCGGCGGACTGCCGTAGCGTGATGCGCTCCACCGCGAGGCGGCGCTGCATCTCGCCCACGAGCTGCCGACCGCGGGGGATGTCGCGGGTGAGCACGAAGACCAGCAGGGGTCGTGCGCCCTGCCAGCGGAAGGCGCCGGACTCGCCGGTCATGGAGGGCGAGCTGGCGGCGAAGCGCACGCCGTTCCACTGGGGGTCGGTGTTGAGGGCGGCGACGTGCTGGGTGACGCGCGACCACATGGCCGGGTCGAGCCGTCGCTCGGCGAAGTAGCGGCCGTCGAAGGGCAGGATGAGCCGGCCCACCCAGAGCCCGTAGCCCTCCTCGACGCGCTGGCGCAGCAGGGCCGCGAGGCAGCTCGGGTCGGCGCCCGCGGTACACGCCACGTCGCCGCTCGCGCCCGGCTGGAAGGGGGTGCTGGTGCTCTGGAAGCCGTCGGTGACGAGCACCGTGACGTTGTAGGGGTCGAGGGGGTCGGGCTGCTGGAGGTCGGGCCGCGGCGCGCGGGGCGGGCGGCGCAGGGCGAGGTGCAGGGCGGAGTAGGCCCCGCGGTAGGTGGCGGGCAGCCGGGCCTGCTGCGGGGTGAGCTGCGGGGCCTCGCAGTGGACGGCGGTGTCGACGGCGCAGCGCTGGAAGGGGTTGTTGAGCTGGAGCGCCGAGAGGGAGGCCTCGATGACCTGGGCGTGGAGGGTCTGGAGCGCGGTGCCGCGCGTCGAGGTGAACCCGCGGATGCTCTCGGAGACGTCGACGAAGACCTGGGCGCCGCTACCCGGTGGCGGGGCCGGGGGGGTGACCGCGACGGGGGCGGGCGCGGGCGCGGGGCTCGGGGCGGGGGGTCGCGCCGGGTCGCAGGCCGCGAGGGCGAGGGCGAGGGCGAGGGCCTTAGTGGGTCGTGACGACGGTGGCATCGACGTACTCGCGGCTTTCGACGGCGGCTTCGACGAGGGCGGCGGCCTCGACCTCCAGGCGCTGGTCACGCGGGCCGCGCAGGACGTACACGGCGCGGCCGCCCTCGACGGTCTCGCGGACGGCGACGTCGTCCTGGAGCTCGACGGGCGTGAGCACCGTGCCCTGGCGCACCACGGCGACGTAGGAGTAGAGCCCGCGGGTCTTCCCGGCGACGAGCACCGACCAGAGGATCTGACCGTGCTGCACGCTCACCTGGCCCACCGGCTCGCGGTGCTGGTCGGCGTAGCAGAGGCAGTAGCGCACGCCCGGCGGGAGCGCGCAGAGGTCCTCGGGCTTGGCGTGGGGACAACGGACCGAGACGCGGAGGGGGCGTGCCATGGCGATGGGGGTTCTACTCGATGGTCCAGAGGCGGCGGGCGAGGACGTGCTCCATGAAGAGCTCGAGCGGAGAGAAACGCAGCCAGCGGGTGGAGGCGGGCGGCACCAGCGGCAGCGGGGCGACGGCGTTGCGGGCGAGCTGCGCCTCGATGGCCATCTTGGTCGCCTCGAGCCCGGGGTCGATCTTCGACGGCGACGGCAGCTCCGAGGGCATCTTCGGCGTCTCCAGGATGCTCACCTGGACCTTCTGCGCGATGGGGTCTTCGCCGAACTGGTAGTGCTCGCGGGTCCCGATCACCGGCGTGCCTTTGAAGTCGCTCATCGGGGTCCTCCGAAGGGGGGCGTGCCGGGCATCGGGGGCATCCCCGGCATCGGCGGGAATCCGCCCGAAGTGGGGTCGGGCGGAGGGGTCAACATCGCCGTGAGCTGCTCCCAGCGCTGCGCCGCGAGGAAGGCCTCGGCGGTCTGTCCGCGCTGCGTGGCCTGGGCGGTCACGAAGGTCATCTGCTGGCTCTGCACCCACGCGAGCTGCTCGGGCGTCATCCCGGGCATCACCATCGTCTGCATGAGCTTCTGCCACTGCTGGGTCGCGAGCAGCCGCTCGGGGGCCTGACCCATCTGCGCCGCCTGCGCCACCACCTGCTGCCAGAGCTGCCGCTGCGCGAACTCCACCGCGCTCACGCCCATCTGCGCGGCCTGCGCGGCGAGCATGGGCCACTGCTGCACCAGCGCGAAGGCGACCATCTCCATCGGCATCGCGAAGCCCGGGAAGGCGCCCATCGGAGAGGGCATCGCCGCGGGCATGGGGGCAGGCATCGTGGGCATCGCCGGCATGGCGGCGGGCATCCCGGGCATCATCGGCGCGGCGGGCGCCATGAAGGGCATCGCGGGCGCGGCGGGCGCCATGAAGGGCATCGCGGGTGCTGGCGCTGGCGCAGGCGGAGCCTCGACCACCGGGACGAAGACCTCGAACTGACTCGGGTCGTCCTGCGCGGGCGGGCCGAAGGGCCGGTACCATGGGATGCGCCGACCCTGGTCGTTGAGCCAGAGGTCGAGGCCGAGCACGCCGTGGCGCTCGGGCGCGCGGTTCTTGAAGAAGCGGGCGGCGTCTTCGGTGCTGTGGTGCGCGCCGAGCAGGCCCAGCGCGACGGCGGCCTTGCGGTGCGACCCCTCGGTGGGGAGCACGTAGGAGATGTCGAAGGCGAGCCGCGGGTCGAGCAGGTGGAACTCCCCGTCGCCGATGTCCTGCGCGATGTCGGTCTCGCGCAGCAGCTCGAGGAGCCGCTCGTACACCCGGTGGGCCATCATCTGCTCGACGGTCTTCATGCCGTCGCGGACGATGTCGCCGAAGCCCCAGCCGTTGCCGAGCAGCACCAGGCAGAACTCCACCACGCGCTTCTGCTGCGGGCCCTTGTTGATCCCGAGGATCCACCGGCGCTGCGAGCCGGTGCCGGAGAGCGAGAAGAGGCGGTTGCGCGAGAGGTCGAGCGCGCCCTGCGCCGTGCGCCCGTGCTCCAGGCAGACGCCCGCGAGGCTGCGCGCCACGTACTCCACGATGTACCCGATGAAGACCCGCGCGCGGCGCTCGGCGGTGGACTTGCGCGCCTCGGCGATGACGTGCGGCGACTCCAGCAGCGCCTTGGCCGACGCGCTCTGGCGCACCGCGCTCGCGAGCCGGGTGTACGACCCGACGCCGGGCATCACGCAGGCCCCGCGGCGGTCGCCCTCGCCGGCGCCCACCAGCGAGCGGAGGTATACGCTGCCGCCGAAGAAGATCGACGAGCTGAATACGTGCGGATGTAAGCCGGCGTGGCCCTGGTGGTTGTTGCGCGCGAGGTTGTCGTCGACCAGCAGCTCCAGCGAGCCGCCGCCGAGGTCGAGGTACACGCGGAACATCTTGTCGGACGAGGCGTGCCCCGCGGCGGCCTGGGCCTCGTCGACGAGGGGCGTCGCGGGGAAGACGAAGTCCGCGCCGGTGAGCTGCTTCAAGCGCGTGCCGGCTTCGTCGGCGGCGAGGCGCAGCGTCTCCAGGTCGCCCTCGTCGAAGGCCAGCGGGAAGCTGTAGTTCACGTTGACCGTCTTGGGCGCGGCCTCCTCCTCGGAGAGCAGCGAGGCCGCGGTCATGAGCATCGCGCCTTCGAGGAAGCGCGACTGGAGCGCCTGCACGATCTCCCGGCGGGCGAGGGCGCTCTTGTCCTTCTCGACGGCGCGCAGCCACTTGAACTCGCTGACGGTGTGCTCGGACGAGACCGCGCTCGACGCGCCGCGCAAGGGGACGCCGAAGTCCTTGCCGAAGGAGAGGGCGTTGATGGCCGACTCGGAGGCGACGTCGGTCCATTTCCGCACGCAGCCGAGCTCGCTCGGGAGGAGGTCGTGGGAGGGGCCGGACCACTCGCCGCCGGGCCAGAGGTCGATGCCGCGGTGGATGGTGGGGGGACCGCCGTCGAGGAGGTTGAGGGTGGTGGAGCTGCGGTCGCGGCCGCGCTCGGGGGCTACGCACTGCAGGCTGCCGTCGCGGCGCTTCACCGCGATGACCGTGTTGGAGGTCCCGAAGTCCACGCCGAAGGACCACGTGTCGCTCGGCAGCGAGTCGCTCGGCGGGGGGAGCGGGAAGAGCCCGCCGCCCACGGCCTCGGCGCCGCCGCCCTGCGTGGCCTGCATGAACTCCACGCTCACCCACGCGGGCCGCCCCTTGCGGGTGGCGCCGACGAAGCCCGTGGGCCCGCTCTCGCCCTCGCGGCCGACCTCCTGGTCGAGCGAGACCACCTCGAGCTTCGTCTCGCTGGTGGGCCTGCCGTCGGCGTCGCTCGGCGGGACGAGCATCCGCGTACGCAGCATCCGCCCCTGGGCGAAGAGCGCCATGCCCTCCTCGGTGGCGGCCTGGATGCCCACCACGTAGTACCGCCACGCGTGGGTGGGGCGCTTGAGGTTGGGCCACACGCGCAGGGTGACGCCGCGGAAGGCCACCGCGTCGACGTCGCCCGCGTTGGGCGAGAAGGGGTTGGCCGGCAGCAGGTCGCACTCGTAGGTGGGCCACTCGGTCTGCTTCAGCCCGCGGAGGGGGAGCACGCACTGGTAGCGGGACTTGCCGCGCTCCTGGATGACCCGGCCGAAGAGGTGGGGCTTCTCGCGGGCGAGGCGCACCTGCGCCGGGTCGAGCGTGTCGAGGTACTCGGGCATCACCGGGAGCACCGGGATCTGCCGCTCGCCGCCGGACATGAACACCGGCACCGCGCGGAAGCAGATCTGCTCCTTGGCGAGCGACTCGATCTCGCTCTCCACCCGGAGCTTGAGGCGCCCGACGGCGATGACGTTGGCCGGGCCCGCCACGCCCCCTTCGCGCCAGCGCACCCAGCGCCCGGAGTCCGCCCGCGGGAACACCCGCTCCAGCGCACGGATCTTCACCCGGTCGCTGCGGCAGATGGGGCAGTGCAGCTTGCGGGGCTCGGCGCCCTTGCGCGCGAAGAGCACCGTCATCTCCAGGCGGCTCAGGTCGAAGCCGCAGTGCTCGCAGTGATTCTCGTGCTCCATCCGTGCGCTCGGCGCGGAGGATAGCCGAGACCGTCCCCCCCGGGGGCCAGGGAATCGCCGCGCCGCGCCGTTGAGGGGATGGAGGGGCGAGTACCTGTCCACAGGAGACTCGAGGGCATGGCGGAGCACCCGCTCACGCCTGCGACCACCGGCCTCGCCCTCCGAGGGGAGCGCCCGCCCACGGCCCATGCGATGGGCCGTCACGCTCGCTGGGGGGCCCCGGGGTGCGCATGCGGCGGGGCAGAAGAACCGCAAGGTTCGCAAGGGTCGCAAGGGAGCGACGGGCCGGGGCGGGCAGCCGCTCCAACCGACCCCTTCGTGTCGGAGTCCAGCATCGCTCCCGAAGGCCTCTCGCGACCCCGATACGTCGCCGGAGATCCCCCTTGCGACCCTTGCGACCCTTGCGGTTCGTCTTGTCCCGGACGCAGCCGCAGCGGTGCCCCCAACGAGCGCGGAGGCACATGGCGTGGACGTGGGTGGGGTCTCCCCTCGGAGGGCGAGGCCGGTGGTCGCAGGCGTGGGTGGGCGCTCCACCCAAGCCCGTCAGAACAGCTGAGGCGAGGAGCTACCGCGAGACCATCGCGCCCCGGGAGTGCACCGCGAGGGAGCGCATCGTCACGGGCGTGCCGACGGCCTCGTAGGCCGCGCGCATCGCCGCCGACACCCGCTCGACGCGCGCCGGCTCGTCGCGCACGAGGGCGATGGACGACGACCCCGCGCCGGACAGGAAGGCCCCGATGGCGCCCGCGGCGTGGGCGGCCGCGATGGCCTCGGCGAGCCCCGGCAGGAGCGGCGCGCGGTAGGGCTGGTGGAAGGTGTCCTGGAAGGCCCAGGAGAGCGCGTCGGTGCGCCCGTCGCGCAGCGCGTGCGAGAGGAACACCGCGCGGCCGAGGCTCGCCGTCGCGGCCTTGTGATCGAGCGTGGCGGGCAGCGCGCCCCGGGACGCCTTCGTGGGGAACGCCCCCTCCGGCGACGCGACGACGGCGCGCACGTCGGCGAGGCCCGCGATGCACGCCGCGTGGACGTCGCGGTCGACCACCGCGCAGCAGAGCCCACCGAGGATGGCGGGCGCGGCGTTGTCGGGGTGGCCCTCGATGTCCGTGGCGGCGCGGAGCACGTCGAGCGGGTCGTGCGGGCGACCGGCGAGGGCGTCGGCGGCCATCACCCCGGCGACCACGGCGGCGGCGCTCGACCCGAGGCCCCGCCCGGTGGGGATGGCGCTGTGCAGCGCGGCGGTGAAGGGCGCGTCGGCGTAGCCCTGGGACGCGCGTCGGCGGGCGAGGGCGCGGAGGAAGAGGTCGTCGTCGTCGGAGACCGCAGCGAAGAGGGCGTCGCCGTGGCGGCTGACGGCGCGCTCCGCGGAGGGATGCACCTCGACGTGGAGGCAGAGGGCGAGCGCGAGCCCGAGGCTATCGAAGCCGGGGCCGAGGTTGCTGGTCGAGCAGGGGACGCAAATGCGGATCATTGGCCCCGGACTGTACCGCCGGGCGAGGATCGCGGGACACCCGCAACGACGGAGCGACGCACCTCACCGATGGCGACCTATTTCGACGACGCAGACCTGGCGAAGTTCGGCAGCGTGGGCGAGCACGCGAAGGAGCACTGGAAGCGCTTCATGGCCTACTACGGCGGCGCCTTCGAGGAGGGCGCGCTGTCGAAGCGCGAGAAGCTCCTCATCGGCTTCGCCGTGGCCCAGGTGGAGCGCTGCCCCTACTGCATCGACAGCTTCACCCAGCAGTGCATGGAGGCCGGGATGACCATGGAGCACCTCACCGAGGCGCTGCACTGCGCGGCGTCGCTCCGCGCGGGCATCACCATGGCCCACGGCCTGGTGGCGAAGAACGTCGCGGAGAAGATCGGGATGTGACCGCGGCGTCGCTCAGGCCCGGTCGGCCGCGGCAGCGCCCTCCCGCAGGTGGCGCTGCCCGGTGAGGCACTGGCCCTTCCATCCGCAGCGGGCGCAGTCCCGGGCGGGGCCGCGGTCGCCGCGCGCGATGCGGTCGGCGAGGTCGGCCAGCGACGCGTAGGTGGCGTCGGGGTCGAAGGGGTCGGTGAGCGTGAGCAGGGTGCCGGCCGCGGGGATGGCGAGGTGCCGGCCGAGCACCGGCGCGCCCGTGAGCCGGTGCAGCGCGAGGGCGTAGGCGTCGAGCTGCGGGCGGTAGTACCCGGCCCAGCGCGGGAGGTCGGCGCTGCGCAGGGGGTGGGTCTTGAGGTCGATGACGTGGAGGCCGCCGCCCACGCGCACCACGAGGTCGACGATGCCGTAGAGGGTGGTGCCGCGCAGGTCGAGCACGAAGGGGATCTCGCGCGCGGGCTCGGCCACGGCGCGCAGCGTGTTGACGCAGGCGCGCAGGCTCACGAGCGTGTCGACGATGAGCAGCGAGAGCGCCGCGCGGTGGTCGAGCTGGTCGTGCTGGGTGAGCACGGCGTCGGCGAGCTGCTCGTCGGTGGCGTCGTAGGCGCTGGGCGCGAGGAGGCTCGCGCGGCTCACCGCGGCGTGCACGAGGAGCCCGACGCGGGAGGGGGCGACGTGGTCGCGCTCGATGGCGAGGCGGGAGTTGTAGGCGTTGGGCACGCCGACGCGGAGCACCTCGGCGCCCTCGCTGCGGGCCATGAGGTGCAGGCCGTGGTGCACCCGCCCGAGGGTGAGCACCTCGGGGCAGTCGGCGACCTTGCAGAGGTCCGTCGGGGTGACCCGCGCGAGCCGCGGCGTGGTGGGCGTGCGGTCGGGAGCCCGGGTGGCGGGGACGCTCGGGTCGTCGACCAGCGCGCGCCAGGCGGCGAGGTCGAGGGGCGGCACCTCGTCGGCGCGGGCGGACGGCGCCCCGTCGCCGGCGGTGAAGACACGGACGGGGGTGTCGATCCACGAGGAGGAGGCGCCGTCGGGGTCGCCCGGGGGGAGGTCCGGGAGCGAGGGCGCGAGGGCGTCGCGGAGCAGGTAGCGGGTGCTGCTGGCCGCGGCGATGGGCCAGGTCACGAGGAGGTGGTCGCGCGCGCGGGTGACGCCGACGTAGAGCAGCCGGAGGGCCTCGCGCAGCTCCTCCTCGAGGTCGCCGAGGCGCTCGCGGAGGAGCGCGTCGACCGGCGGCATCCCGGTCTCGGGAATACATCGGACGGTAAAGCCTAGGAGCGCGTCGGACCGGAGCAGCGCGGCCGGGTCGGCGGGGCGCAGCACGTCGACGCGCGGCACCCGCACCTTGAGCTCGGCGTGCAGCAGGTCGACCAGCACCACGGGGAACTCCAGGCCCTTGGCGCCGTGGAGGGTCATCAGCCGCACGGCGTCGACGTCGTCGTGGTGGGCGACGGGCTGCCGCGGGCCCTGGGCGGCGACGGCGTCGAGGTGAAGGAGGAGGTTCTCGAGGGTGGCGCCGGTCGCGCCGCCGAGCTCCAGGGCGTGGTCGCGGCGCCCGCCGAGCGCGTGGGCCTCGGCCACCAGCCACGCGAGGTTGGCGCCGAGCTGCGCGGCCTGCGCGGCGTCGCAGCGCAGCGCGAGGCGCTCGCGGAAGGACACCCGCTCCAGCACCAGCTCGGTGGCCTCGCCGAGCGGGAGGGAGCGCAGCGCGTCGCGGCAGGCCCGCAGGTCGGCGTCGCAGCGGGCGAGGGCGCGGCGCTCGAAGTCCGTGAGCGGGATGCGCGCGGGGTCGCGGTCGGCGAGCTCCAGCGCGCGGCGCGGCGACCCGCTGACCCGCTCGACGGAGAGCGCGACCACGGTCTGCTGGCGCAGGCCGTAGAGCTCGGAGAGCAGCACCATGGCGCTGGCCGAGCGGTCGCGCGGGGAGGCCAGCATCGAGAGCCAGGCCCGGGCGAGGCGAAGCTCCAGGGTGTCGAAGAGCCCGTCGGCCTCCTGGAGCGCGGGGATGCCGCGGGCGCGCAGGGCGTCGCCCCACTGCGTGAGCTGGGCGCGCTGCCGACCGAGCACGGCGAAGTCCCCGGGGCGGGCGGGGCGCCAGGCGCGGGTCGCGCGGTCGAGCACGGGGAGCCCGGAGCGCAGGAGGTCGCGGATGCGGTCGGCGCCGAGGTCGATGCGCGGCCCGTGGCGGGTGCCCGAGGGGACGCGGAGTATCTCCACCGCGCCGTCGCTCGCGGGCGCCCCGGGGCGGGTGTAGTCGTTGTCGGCGGTGAGCGGGTCGAAGGGCACGCCGCGCTGCGGGAGCAGGCGGGAGAAGAGGGCGTTGGCGAAGCGCACCAGCTCCGGGCGGGAGCGGCGAGAGCGGTCGAGCACCTCCGGGGGCGCACCGGTCGCGGCGGCGTGGGAGAGGAGCGCGCTGAAGAGGGACGAGTCGGCGCCGCGGAAGCCGTAGATGGCCTGCTTCAGGTCGCCGACGTAGCAGACCTCGGCGCCCGCCGCGCGCAGCACCTCGAAGACCCTGAACTGCAGCGGGCTGGTGTCCTGGAACTCGTCGACGATGACGTACGGAAGCTCTGCGGCGACGGCGCGGGCGTAGCGGTCGTCGGGCTCGGTGAGCAGCGCGAGGGCGCGGCGCTGCATCTCCTCGAAGTCGAGGGCGCCGCGGCGCTGCTTCTCGTCGTGGTAGCGCCCCGCGGCGGCGGCCCCGAGGCGGTAGAGCCGCTGGACCGTGGCGTCGATGCGGCCGCGGGCGTTGGGATGCAACAGCGCCATGGCCTCGGCGGCGGGGAGCAGCGCCGGGAGTTCCTTGGAGAAGGTCTTGGTGGGCGCGGGCGCGCGCAGCAGGCGGATCGCGACGTCGAGCAGGTCGGGCGGAAGGCTTCGGCGCAGCAGCCGGAGCTCGCGGCGGACGCCGTCGTCGCCGACCCGGGGTTTGGCCCGCGCGTCGAGCCACTCGAAGGCCTCGTCGAGGGCTGCGCGGAAGGTCGCGTCGAGCGCCGGGCCGTCGATGGGCGGCGAGAAGGCGCTGGCGATCCACGCCGCGGCGGCGGGGGCCTCGCGGGCGAGGGCGGCGCCGTCCATGCCGACCGAGCGGGCCTTCTCGACCAGCGCGGCGATGACCATCGCGGCGTCCTCGTCGACCGCGCCGTCCTCGGCCCGCAGCGCGGCCTGCAGCGCGCGCTGGAAGAGGGCGCTGGCCTCGTCGGGCTCGAGCACCATGGGGTCCGGCGGGAGCTCGGCGGGGAGGGGAAACCTCCGGAGCAGGGTGAGGGCGAAGCGATGGATGGTGCAGATGTTCGCCCGCTCGACGCGCGCCGCCTCGGCGCTGAGCCCGCGCGCCTGGAGCCCGGCGCGGATGCGGTCCTGCAGCTCGCTCGCGGCGGCCTCGGTGAAGGTCACGGCGGCGATGCGGTCGAGGCTCGACCCGGCCTCCACGCGCGCGACCACCTCCTGCACGATGCGCCAGGTCTTGCCGCTGCCGGCGCCCGCGGAGACCAGCCGCAGGGTGCTCATCGCGCGCCCCCGGCGAGGCCGACGCGGCACCCGAGGCGGGCGTCGCAGCGGGGGCAGGGGAGGGCCCGCACCTTGTCGAGCGAGCCCGCGCGGTCGGGGTCGAGGGGCTGGAAGGCGCCGTCCGCGGAGTCGATGATGGCGAGGGCCTCGGTGAGCCGCGCGGCGGTGGCGGCGGCGTGGTCGTCGAGGGTGAGCTGGGCCTTGTGGATCCACTCGTTGCGCACCGCGCCGGAGACGAGGGCGTCGAGCGCGGCGTCGGCCTCGGGCGACTGCTCGGCGGCCATGGCGTCGACCACCGACGAGGCGAGGTTGATGCGCACGACCGCCCCGGCCCCCAGGGACGGAAGCTGCGCGAGCAGGGCGCCCTCCACGTCGAGGCCGACGTCCCGCCGGGGCGGGAGCGAGGTCGCCCGGGCCCGGGTGAGCTGCACCAGCACCGGGGTCACGGCGCCGCCCGGGTGGGTGACCTGGAGGGTGGTCGCGACGGGCATCCGGACGAGCACCGCGGCGCCGTCGGCGAGGGTGAACATCGGGCGGGCCTCGGCCTCGACGGGGGCGGGCTCCGGGGTGGCGTGGGCGAGGGCGCGGCGCAGCTCGATGTAGCGATCGGCGAGGTCGACGCAGTCATCGACGAGCCTCCGGCGCTCGTCGCGCTGGTCGGGCCGGAGCGACCACGGGGCGAACTGCTGCACCGTCGCGTCGACGGCCGCGTCGACGGCGTCGCGCGGCACCTGCGGGCCGGAGACGAGCGCGTCGTCGAGGCGGGCGAGCACGCCGCGGCCGACGGCCTGGCGGACGGACTCGCTCAGCCGCGGGCGCCGTCGCAGGGGCGCCGGGCGCAGGTCGAGCACGGCGGTCATCAGGTAGCGGTAGTGGCAGGCGAGCAGGCCTTCGAGGTCGTCGGCGGTGTGTACCCGCGAGCGGACGAGGGCGCGCACGAGGCCGCCGACGGAGAAGCCCGCGTCGGGGCGCAGCCGGGCGGCGAAGAGGTCGCGCCATGCGAGGTCGTCGTGCGCGAGCTCGGCCCCCGCGGCGAGGGCGGCGGGCACGTCGCCGCGGCCGAGGGCGCGGATGGCGGCGGCGGCGCGGGCGCGCTCGGGCGACGCGGCGACGGGCGGGGGCGCGGCGTCGGCCCCGGGGGGCAGGCGGTCGAGCAGGTCGCGGAGCGCGAGGGCGACCTCGGCGTGGTCGCCGTCGACGGTGCGGCGGGGCGCGACGAGCACGAGGCGGCGGCGCGGCGCGGCGAGCACCCGAAGGGTGGCGCGGCGGGCGAGGGCGTGGAGGGTCTCCTCGTCGGGCAGCGCGGCGAGGTCGGGGGAGAGCCCGGCGAGCAGGGCGCGCTCCGGGGGGCCGAGGAGCAGCGTCGGGCCCGGGAGCCGCGGGTGCCGGCCGCGCACGAAGCCCGTGACGATCACGACGTCGGGGTGGTCGCAGCGCCAGGCGTCCTCGCCGACGAGGGCGACGCCGTCGCGGCGGGCCGCGGGCGCGCCGTCGCGCAGCGCGGCGAAGGTGGCCTCGATGTCCGTGAGCAGGCGCTCGACGTCGTGCAGGCGGCGGGCGCGGTGCGAGGCGCTCTTCAGGCGCCGCGCCACGAGGTCGAGGGCCGAGCGGATGGCGTCGGCGGCGGCGATCCAGGCGGCGCAGGCGCGCGGGTCGTGCACGGCGCGGGCGATGGCCTCGGGGTCGAGCAGCGGGAGCACCACGCCAGTGAACACGTCGGGCAGGCGAAGGGCGCGCTCGTCGGGGCCGTGGCGATCGAGCGGGCCGGCGGCCTCCCACGCGGCGAAGAGGGGGGCGACGCGCTTGCGGATCTGCTCGCCGCGGGCGCGGCGGACCTCGTCGTCGGGCGCGGCGCCGGGGTCGGCGGGGTCGGGCTCGGCGACGGTGGTGGAGGCTTCGAGAAGGGCGCGGACGTCGGCCCAGGTCGAAGGGACGTGGCGGCGGAGCTGCGACAGGAAGTAGTCCCGCTCGGAGCCGAAGATCCCAGAGCCCGGCGCGGCGAGCACCGTCGCGAGGTCGATGGCGTCGGGGCCGTTCCAGGCGAGGCGGAGCGAGGCGCGGACGATCTGCCAGAGGGGCGTGTGCTGCACCGGGAGCGAGCCGCTGCCGTTCCAGGGGATGCCCCAGCGGTCGAGGGCGCGCCCGACCCGCGGCCACGCGCCGGACTCCACCCCGCACACCACCGCGACGCCCTCGGCGGCGCCGTTTTCGGTGAGGTGCGCGTCGATGATCGCCGCGACGGCCTCGGCCTCCTCCGTGGGGTCGTTCACCCGGTGGAGGGCGAGCGAGCCGTCGTCGGTGGCGGCGCGCCCGGCGCCCTCGCGGAGCGCCGTGAGCAGCGTCGCGGCGGTGGCGTCGCGGTCGAGGTGGTCGGCGGGGAGGTCGATCCACGGGGGGAGCGAGACCGTCGCGCCGCAGGCCGCCGCGAGGGTGAGGGCGTGGCGCTCGCGCGGGGCAAGGCGGTCGACCCCGTCGACCCAGAGGAGCACGCCGCGCAGGGCGGGGCGCGGCGCGGCGAGCGCGACGGCGGCGAGGCGGGCGGGGAGGTCCGTCGCCTCGACGGCGGAGAGGTGGGCGGAGAGGGCGACGGTTACCTTGGAGAGTATTCCGAGGTGGCCGAGCGCGACGCGGTGGGCGCGCCGGTCGGCGGGCGCGGGGAGCTCGCCGTCCCAGCCGTGGAGGCGCAGCGTGTCGACGACGCCGGCGACGGCGCGGGCCACGTCGAGGGCGTTGCCGCGCAGGGCGGCGCCGAGCGCGCGGTCGTGCGCGGCGGCGTGCTCCAGGGCGGACTCGACCACGAGCAGCCGGTCGACGGGCGGGAGCAGGGGGCGGGACGGGAGCGCGAGGCGCTGCTCCAGGAGGTCGAGCAGGCCGTGCCAGTCGAGGGGGTGGATCCAGCCGCCGCCCGCGCGGGCGAGGTGGTCGAGCAGGGCGCCGCGGCGGCCCTCGTGGGGGCAGAGCAGCCAGAGCGGACCGTCGAGGCCGCGGGCGCGGACGGCGGCGACGAGGGCCTGCACCCGCGCCTCCTCCCGCGCGGGCGTGAAGGCGTCGGCGCTCATCGGGGCAGCGACCGCTCGGCGTCGCCGGGGGCGGGGTCGTCGCCGAGGCCGGAGGCGATGGTGTCGCGCACGGCGGCCATGAAGGCCTCGCGGGTGGGGAAGGCCTCGCGGGAGACGCGGGGGTGGACGGTGACGCGCACGCCCTGGTCGCGGCGGAGGTCCCAGGTGCGGGCGGGGAGGATGGTGGAGGTGCCGTGGATGGAGATCGGGAGCACCGGGACGTTCATCTCCTCGGCGAGCACGAAGCCGCCCTTCTTGAAGGGGAGCAGGGTGCCGTCGCGGCTGCGGGTGCCCTCCGGGGCGATCCACACGAGCACGCCCTCGTCGAGCATGGAGCGGGCCTCGCTCAGGCTGCGGATGGCGGCCTCGCGGTTGCGGCGGTCGACGAAGATGAAGCCCGAGGCGCGCATGGCGGCGCCCCAGACGGGCACGGAGGCGAGCTCGATCTTGGAGACCATGCGCAGGCGCTGCTCGATGACCTGGAAGATCACGGGGATGTCGTAGAGCGACTGGTGGTTGGACATCACGATCATCGGCGCGCGGGGCGCGAGGTGCTCGGCGCCGCGCACCGTGATGCGGATGCCCACGTCGTCGAGCAGCGCGCGGGACCATCGCTTCAGCCGGAGGTCGCACGCGTCCATGCTGGTGCGCCCGCGGAGCTGGTCGAACACCGTGGGGAAGCTGATGGCGAGGGTTCGCGCGGTGGCGGTGGCGAGTACCTGGATGCGGCCGGACATGGCGTCGTCGTCGTGGTCCGTGGAGGGGTTCTGGTGGGAGGACGGCCGGGAGGCGCCGGAGGGTACAACGGTCCGCGGCCCGGGGGCGGCATATGCGTAGACCGGGGGGGGCAGCCGCCGTGCCCGGAGCCGTCCAGTCTGGAGGACACCCGTCGGGCCCGCAGGTGTCCTCTTCGCCGGACAGGTGCGAGCCGCCAGGCCGGGGGCGATCGCGCGATCTCCCGCGCGGAGCCCGCGTGGCACGAGCGCTGCTGAAGGGATGGGTCCTGGAGGCCTGAAAACACGATGCAACACACCGCCAAGACCGCCCTCATCACCCTCGCGTCCGCGCTCTCGATCGCGTCCGGCTGCGCCCCTGTCGACGGCGACGAGGCCGGCGAGTCCGTGCAGGAGATCACCAACACGTCGCTGCTCCGGTCGCCGTCGGAGTTCGGCCTCGCCGCGCTCGGGGTGGAGCGCAACGGCGTCGTCACGCCGCGCTGCACGGCGGCCTTCCTCTACAACGACTGGCTGCTCACCCACCGGCGCTGTGTGGAGGGCGTCGCGTGGGGCTCGCGCCTCGTGGCGACCAACGCCATCGACCGCAACGTGGCGTACCGGGAGATCGCCCCGTGGCCGACGCGCGTCGAGTGGGTGCGCGTGACCGAGAGCAGCGGGCTGTCCTTCGACCCGGAGCTGGCGATGGTGCGGCTGGAGCGCGCCGTCGCGACGGGGAGGCGCGACGACGTCAACGCCACCGGCGGGTTCGCGCGGGCGATCACCCCCACCACGCGACCCATCACCTCGACGACCGACCTCCGGTGCTTCGGGTTCTCCTTCGCGAGCGGGCGCCTGGCGCTCGGCCACCGGCTGGTGCGGGTCGCCGCGCCGGGCAGCCGGGTGGTGACGGTGCGCGCGGGCTTCGGCGAGACCGCCGACAGCGCCGACGACGGGGGCGCGTGCCTGGCGCCCGACAACACGCTCGCGGCGGTGCTGCGCTTCCGCGACAGCGGCAGCTGGGACCTCGTCGACTTCACCCGCAGCCCCAGCGTGCGGGGAGAGATCGCGGACGCCTACCGCGGGTCGGCGATGGCGGAGTCGCTGGGGCTCTGGCCCCTGACGCTCAACTCCGTCACCAGCGGGCGCAACGTGGTGGTGCGGCTCAACGGGGTCGGCGGCTACGCGTCGCTCACCGAGGCGGTGGCGCCGATCTGGGCCCAGGGCTTCATGAACGTGCAGCTCGCGAGCACGGCGAGCACCACCGACGTGCAGCTGCGCCACCGCGGGACGGGGTACTGCGTGTCACCGCGGGCGGCGGGCTTCTCGCTGGAGTCGTGCCTGACGAACCCGGGGCTCACCTCGACGCAGCGCCTGCGGGTGTTCCACCTCGGCGACGGGTCGGTGCAGGTGCTGAGCACGGCGCTGGGGCAGTGCCTCACGGAGGTCAACGGGCAGGTGGTGCTGCGCGCGTGCAACACGGCGACGCCGGGGCAGCGCTGGTACCAGGGCTTCGGGCGTCGCTGAGCAGCGGTGGGCGGTCGCGGGGGGCGCGAGCGTCGGCGTGGGATGGTCAACGCCCGTGGGCGTCGCATGGAGTTCGGAGTACGACCGCGGCGTTGTCGGCGACCGCTTCCCCGGTACGACCGCGGCGCCGTCAGCGATCGCTTCCCCGGTACGAGCGCCGCGCCGTCAGTGAGCGCTTCCCCGGTACGACCGCGGCGCCATCAACGACCCGAGCCAGACCCCGACCGTGAGGGAGGGGCAGCGCCCGCCCACGCTGTCAGGCGTCGTTCTGAACGCCCCGCTGCCCTTCCGGAAGCGTCGCCGGAGTTCCGCGCTGACGGCGCGCGCGGTCGCTGCCCCTCCCTCACGGTCGGGGTCTGGCTGAGAGACAGAGCGGCGTGGATGAGCGTGCCGCCCGCCATCGCGTAGGCGCGGCCGTCGAGCCACTCGTGGCGCTGGTCGGTCTCGCGCTCGATCGCGAGGTCAGGTGTCGTCGTCGGTCCAGGTGGTGGGGGCCGCGTCGCCCATCGGGTTGCTCCTCGACGCACGACGCACCGGGACAGGGCGAGGCGTCGACCCGGGGGGAGCCGCACCCCACGCCGATCGACCCGCGGCCCCAGACCCTCTGCTAGGTTCGACCCAGCCCACCCAATGCACCCAACCACCGCCCGACTCATGCACTGGAGCGAACAGGAGTACCTCGCGATGGAGGCTGGGAGCCCCATCAAGCACGAGTTCCTGAGCGGCGAGGTCTTCGCGATGGCAGGCGCGACGCCCGCCCACAACCGGGCCGCTGCCAGCATGCTCGTCGCGCTCGGGCTCCTCACGCGCGGTCGTCCGTGCCGTGTCTTCAACAGCGACCAGCGCATCTACGTCGTCGAGGGCGGCCTCTACACGTACCCCGACGGCGGCGTCGCGTGCGGGCCCTGGCAGATCCACGCCGACGGCATGAGCCTGCTCAACCCGGTGCTGCTCTACGAGGTGCTGTCGACCTCCACGCGCGACTACGACCGCGGGGCGAAGGCGGAGCACTACCGCCAGATCCCATCGCTGCGGCATCTCCTGCTCGTCGACCAGCCCGATCGCTGCATCGAGCATCACCGCCGGGCCGCGGATGGCACGTGGTCGCTCATCACCGTGAGGTCCGGCGCGCTCGACCTCGCGGATCTCGGCGGCGGCCTCTCCCTCGACGACGTCTACCTGCCCGAGATCCCGTAGTCCCCTGTGGATGGGGACTACCGCGGCGCGGCGCTCGTCCGCCGCGGGCTACGGCTGCTCCGCCTCGTCGCGGGGGCGCCCGCGTCCGCCCTCGGCGCCGCGGTCGGCACCGGCGTCGCGGCGGCGGGGGCAGCGGCCGCGGCGGGCGTCGGCAGCTGTAGCACCCGCCGCACCTCCACCGTCACCACGCAGGGACCCACCACGCTGCGCAGCGTCTCCTGGCGCCCGCCCTGCCAGCGCAACCAGATGCGCCCCAGCAGCTCGCGCCGGAGCGGGTCGTCCTCGTCGACCAGCATCTGGAACGGCGCGTTGGCGGCGAGGCGCACGTTGTCGAAGGTCTGCGCGCACTCCTGACCCGCGACGCAGGGGCCCACCTCCACCGGGCCGTCGCGGGTCTGCAGCGCGAGGTGCAGCTCCGGGCCGCTGCCGTCGAGGTCCCACGGGTGGTTGCGCTGCGCGCGGGGGATGGTGACCTCCACCCGCAGCCGCACCAGCGCGTCGCCGTCGGCCCCGGCGTCCTGCGCCCCGACGCCCGCCGCGGGGCGCAGCAGCAGCACCGCCATCGCGCAGAGCGCCACGAAGAACACCCCCGCCAGCGCACCCAGCCTCCGACGTCCGCGCCGCGCGTCGACCAGCTGCCGGGTCATCTCGATGGAGCGCCGCCCGTCGTCGGCGGTCTGCGCGAGCCGGGCCTGGAGCGCCGCCGACGGGACCGGGCGGCCGAAGCTGCGCGCGAGCCCGCCCATCACCCGCTCGGTGTGCTCCACCTGGTCGGCGCCGGGGTTCCACGCGGCGAAGGCGGCGTGCAGGAGCGAGCGGGTCACCGGCCGGCGCACCCGCGGGTCGAGCGCCACCCAGAGCAGCGCGGTGCCGTGGAGTACATGGGCCCGTAATGGGTCCCACGCCCGGGCGTCGCCGTCGGGCTTCATGCTCACGTCGACGAAGCCCTCCACCGTGGCGTCGTCGCCGGGGCGGCACGGGTCCGTCGGCAGCGCGCGCAGCCCGCAGAGCAGCGCCACCTTGAGCGCCGCGAAGCCCGACGGCAGCCGCGGCAGCTCCAGCCGCAGCGCCTCCATCGCCTCGGCCACGGAGAGCCCGGCGCCCTCGCGGTCCCGCGGGACGAGCATCCGGTCGCCGTGGAAGCGCGAGATCCACGCCGACACGTGGCCCCGGGAGAGCAGCGCCTCCAGGCTGCGCCAGTCGTCGCGGTAGGCGCGCACGAGGTCCGTGGGCGCGCTGATCGCGAGGTCGTGGTCGCCCCACTCCAGCACCAGGCCCCGGTGGCCGAGCGCCCAGAGCACCTCGTTGAGCTCGGCCTCGTCCTCCCGCGGCGGGCGCGCAAACGACGGCAGGGGAAGCTCCGGACGGTGCGTCGCGAGCCACGCCAGCAGCTCGCCGCTGCGCCACGCGCGCTTGAGCCCGTCCCACGCGCTGGCGACCTCCACGGTCACCGTCAGCGCCTGCACGCTCGCGAAGGCGTGCACGTCGCCGCGGCGGTCGAGCACCTCCAGCGCGGGCGCGCGGGTGAGGGCGTACACCCCCGTCCAGAAAGGGAGCGCGTCGTCGCGGCGCGCCGGATCTTCGTGGGCGCGGCGCAGCCCGTCGAGCCAGCGGTCGTCCCGGCGCGGGGCGGGCAGCGACTCCATCCACGCCACGAGGTCGCCGGACGCGAGCAGCGGCGGCAGCGCCTCGCGCAACGGGGCCTGGGCCAGCACCGCGCGGGCCAGGGACGACGCGTCGGTGATGGCCGCCGCGCCGAGGTAGAGCGGTTCCCCGAGGGCCCACGCCAGGCGCTTCAGGCCGCTGGGCTCGTGGCGGGCGACGAGGTCCGCCGCGCCCGCCGCGACGACCCAGCCGGCCAGCCGGAGCCAGGTGGAGAGCAGCCCGTCGCGCGCCGCCGTGGCGAGCTCGTCGAGGGACACCGAGCCGCCGCGCACCAGCGACGCGAGGGCCTCGGGGTTGGACGCCACCGCGGCGCCGAGGCGCAGCTCGCGACGGCCGAGCGCCCAGGTCTGCAGGTGCACCGCGAGCTGCGGAGAGGCGCCGCGCTCGGCGGCCTGCCGGGCCTCGCGGGAGCGGTCGATGACGGCGGGCGACGCGCCGTTGGCCCGCAGCCACTCGAGCACCGAGCCCTGGCGCAAGAGCTCGATCGCCTGCGCGGGGTGGGCGATGAGCGCGGCGGCGAGGTGGTCCATCGTGGCGGGCGCGCCGGGGAGCTGGGCGAAGGGCGACCAGGGCCGCGACTCCACCGACTGGAGCGCGAAGCCCGCGCCCGTGAGGATCTCCCGGGCCCTCGCCGGGGTGATCCCCACCTCGACGGCCGCGGCGTCGACCCGCGCGACGTCGCCCGCGTAGAGGGTGCGCTGGTCGCGGAAGAGGGTGCGCACGGCGTCGAGGAGCTCGGTGGCCTGCATCGCCTCGAGGTCGGCGAGGGCGGCGTCGAGGGCCGGGCCGCGCTGCGAGAGCCGGGTGAGCTGGTCGGCGAGCCGGCGCTGGGCGAGCTCGGCCTGGGCGCGAGCCTCGGCGTCGCGGCGGCCGACGGCGTCGATGGCGCGGCGGGCGAAGTCACATCGGGCCTGGAAGGCCTCGACCGGCGGCGGCGAGCGGAGCAGCTCGGCCGGGCGCACGTCGGGCCAGAGGGCAGCCATGAGGGGGGCGTCGCGCTGGAGGGCCGAGACGATGGCCAGCGAGGCGGCGTCCTGCGCGGCGGTGGGGGCAGCCCGCTCGGAGGCGCGGACCTTGCGGCGGGTGCCGCTGTGGGGTGGGTCGGACTCCTCGGCCTGGAGCCAGGCCGCGGTCGCATCGGAGGGAGATGAAGAAGAAGGGGAAGGGGAGGGGGCCGGGTCAGGCTCCGCGTGGCCGACCTCCAGCCATGCGTCGCTCGGTCGATCGTTGCCCTCGGTCACGACGCGCGAGGGTGAAGGACACCACCGCGCGTCGCAACCGCCGACGTCGTCTCAGCTGCCGCTGGTGGCGACCGAGAGCCCGGTCGGGCCCGCCGGGGCCGTGCCCGACCCGCCCGATCCGCCGGCGCCGCCCGCGCCGCCGCCGCCGCGGGTGCACGTCACGCCGCTCTGCGTGGGCGCGCTGCCCACGTAGTACACGCACACCGAGGGGCCGCCCGCGCCGCCCGCGCCGCCGCCGCCCGCGCCG
>JAUSAZ010000233.1 GCA_030652255.1 Myxococcales bacterium
GGTGCCGAGGTGGCCGTTCCAGCCGCCGCCGCCGCCGCCGCCGCCCACGCCGCCGCGGCCGCCGATGGCGAGGCTGCCCGCCGCGCCGGGCGAGCCCGAGAGCCCGCCGGTGCCCGCCGGGCCGCCGCTCGGCGAGCTCACGGAGTACACGTCACCGCTCGACCCGGCGTTCGGCGTGCCGGTCATCCCGCCTCCCGCGCCCGACGCGTTGTCGATGCAGTCGGTGTGCGCCCCCCCGGTGCCGCCCGAGACGTTGATCGTCCCCGAGATGGTCACCGCCCCGGTCGCGCGCAGGTCGAGCACGCCCGATCCGCCCGCCGTCGCCGTCACCACCACCCCCGCCGGGACGGTGATCGTCGTGAAGTTGTGCACCCCCGGCGACAGCACCGTGTTGGTCACCGGCGCGAAGGCCCCCTCCGCGCCCGTCGACGGGAAGCGCGTGCACACCCCCCCCTGGCAGGTCTGCCCCGCGGCGCACACCGGCCCGCAGCTCCCGCCGCAGGTGGTGCGGGTGTCGACCTCGCAGCCGTCCGCCGCGTTGGCGTTGCAGTCCGCGAAGTTGGGCAGGCACGCCACGAGCGCGCACCGCCCCGCGGCGCAGGCCCCGACGCCGTTGGCGTAGGTGCACGCCGTCCCGCAGGCGCCGCAGTTGGCCGCGTCGGTCTGCGTGTCACGGCACACCCCCGAGCAGTTGGTGAGCCCCGCGCCGCACGACACCACGCAGGCCCCGGCGCTGCACACCTGCCCCGACGGGCACTGCCGCGCGCAGGCGCCGCAGTTCGCGGTGTCGGTGTTGATGTCCCGGCACACGCCCGAGCAGTTGGTGAGCCCCGCGCTGCTCGACACCACGCACCCGCCCGCGCTGCACACCTGCCCCGCCGGGCACACCCGGCCGCAGAGGCCGCAGTTGTTGCGGTCGCTGACGAGGTCGCGGCACACGCCCGAGCACGCCGTCTGGCCCGTCTGGCAGCTCACCACGCACACGCCCGCGGTGCACACCGTGCCCGCCGCGCAGGGGTTGCCGCAGCGCCCGCAGTGGGCGTTGTCGGTCAGGGTGTCGCGGCACACGCCCGAGCACGCCGTCTGGCCCGGCGGGCAGGTGAGCACGCACACGCCCGCGGTGCAGAGCGTGCCCGCGGCGCAGACCGTCCCGCAGCGGCCGCAGTGGTTGTTGTCCGTCTGGGTGTCGCGGCACGAGCCCGAGCACTCCACCTGCCCCGGCGGGCAGGTGACCACGCACGCCCCCGCCGTGCAGATGCGACCCGACGCGCAGACCGTGCCGCACCCGCCGCAGTTGGACGTGTCCGAGGAGAGGTCGCGGCACGAGCCCGAGCAGTTGGTGAGCCCCGCCGCGCACGACACGGCGCAGGCCCCGGCGACGCAGAGCTGGCCCGCCGCGCAGGCCCGCCCGCAGGCGCCGCAGTGCGCCGGGTCGGTGAACAGGTCGCGGCAGGTGCCCGAGCAGTTGGTCTGCCCCGCCTGGCACGACACGCCGCACGAGCCCGACGCGCACACCTGCCCCGAGGGGCACGGGTTGCTGCACCGGCCGCAGTGGGCGTTGTCCGAGGAGAGGTCGCGGCACACGCCGCCGCACTCCACCGAGCCGCCGGGGCAGCTCACCACGCACGCGCCCGCCACGCAGCGGTTGCCCGCCGGGCACGCCCGGGCGCAGGCGCCGCAGTTGTTCACGTCCGTCGAGAGGTCGCGGCAGACGCCCATGCAGTCGGTGGTGCCGCCGCCGCACGACACCACGCACGCGCCGCGCGAGCACAGCTGCCCCGCCGCGCAGGCCACGCCGCAGGCGCCGCAGTTGTTCACGTCGGTCTGCGTGTCGCGGCAGGTGCCATCGCAGTTGGCGAGGCCCGCGGCGCACGACACCACGCACAGCCCCGCGGAGCACACCTGCCCCGCGGCGCAGCGCAGCCCGCAGCGCCCGCAGTGGCCCGTGTCCGTCGCGAGGTCGCGGCACACCCCGTCGCAGTTGCTGAGCGGCGCGCCGCAGGACACCCGGCACTGCCCGCCGGAGCACACCTGCCCCGCCGGGCACGCCGTCCCGCACGCGCCGCAGTGGTTGAGGTCGGTGTCCGTGTCGCGGCACACGCCGCCGCAGTTGGTGGTCCCCGCCGCGCACGACACCCGGCACATGCCCATCGAGCACACCTGGCCCGCGGCGCACGAGCGCCCGCACGCGCCGCAGTGGCTGTTGTCGGTCTGCGTGTCGCGGCACACCCCGGAGCAGTTGGTGAGCCCGCCGCCGCAGGTCACCACGCAGGCGCCGCGCGAGCAGAGCTGGCCCGCCGGGCACACCGTGCCGCACGCGCCGCAGTGGACGTTGTCGCTCTGGAGGTCGCGGCAGACGCCGTCGCAGTTGTCGAGCCCCGCGCCGCAGGAGACGACGCAGCCGCCCATGGAGCACACCTGCCCCGCGGGGCACACGGTGCCGCACGCTCCGCAGTGGTTGAGGTCGGTGTTGAGGTCGCGGCAGGTGCCCGCGCAGTTGCTGAGGCCCGACCCGCAGGTGACCTCGCAGCGCCCGCGCGAGCAGAGCTGCCCCGCCGGGCACACCGCGCCGCACGCGCCGCAGTGGCTGTTGTCGGTCTGCGTGTCGCGGCAGGCGCCCGAGCAGTTGGTGAGCCCCGAGCCGCACGACACCCGGCACGCGCCGTCCTCGCAGCTCTCGCCGGTGGCGCAGCGCACGCCGCACGCGCCGCAGTTGGTGCGGTCGCTCGCGAGGTCGCGGCAGGCGCCCGAGCAGTCGGTGAACCCGACGCCGCAGGTGGTGCTGCACCGCCCGCGCAGGCACACCTGCCCGAAGGTGCACGCCGCGCCGCACGCGCCGCAGTTGCGCGGGTCGGCCGTGAGGTCGGTGCACACCTCGGGCTCGACGGGCGCGCCGCCGCTGTCGCCCGCGTCGGCCACGCCGCCGTCTCCCGCCGCGCGCACGGGGCACGCCTGGAGCAGCTCGGCGCAGCTCAGCCGGCACCGCCCGGCGGCGCACGCGTAGCCGTCGGGGCACGCCGCGCCGCAGGCGCCGCAGTTGGCCCGGTCGCTCATGAGCTCGGCGCAGTAGCGCAGGCTCCCGCCGTCGGCCGCCGCGGGGCGGGTGCACTCCGTCGTCGCGCCGCCGCACATGAACGTGCACATCCCGCCCGAGCAGACCTCGTCCCGGCCGCAGGCGCGGCCGCACTCGCCGCAGTTGCGCGGGTCGGTCTGCACCCGCGCGCAGGTGCTCCCCGCGTCGCCGCCGCTGCACAGCTGCTCGTCGCGGGCGCAGTTGGGCACGCAGCCGGCGTTCTGGCAGACCTCCCCGGCGCCGCAGCGCCGGCCGCACGCCCCGCAGTTGGCCTCGTCGGCCTGGGTGCTCACGCAGCGGTCGACGCAGTAGGTCTGCCCCGCGCCGCACGAGGCGTCGGGCGCGTCCATCGGGCCCGCGTCGAGCGCCCCTGAGTCGGCGGCCCCCGAGTCCGCAGGACCACCGACCACCGAGAGCCCGGTACAGCCTCCGAGCACGGCGAGCTGGAGCGCCACGACGAGTAGCCAGCGAGGGGAGAGCGAAGCAGGGATGCCCATCCCCGGATGGCAACGCGACCACCCCCCCGGCGTCAATAGTCCGACAGCGGGCCGATCAGTCGGCCACCAGGGGCCAGTGGAACCACGCCCCGAAGACCTCCCCCAGCAGCGCCGCGCCGACGTAGCCCTCGTCGACGCAGTCGTCGGGCTCGTCGAGCCCGTAGGCGTTGCCCACCATGTCCGCGCAGATGCGCAGCCCGAGGCCCGACCCGGTGGTCGAGTAGCCCCCGACGAAGAGCCCGCCGAGGTCGTCGCCGAAGCGCCCCCGCAGCGCCTCGGCATCGGTCGGCCCCACCCGGTTGGCGACCCCCACCCGCAGGCTCGCGGGCGCCTCGTCGGGCACCGCCGAGAGCACCACGTGCACCGCCCCGTCGCGCGCGTGGCGCAGCGCGTTGTTGATCAGGTTGTAGAGCACCCGGTCGAGGGCCGTGAACTCGATGCAGCTCTCGCAGACGCTGCCGTCGAAGCGCTGGTCGAGCCGCACGCGCCCCTCCCGCACCCCGGCCTCCCCGGCCACCGGCACCCTCGCCCCGGACCACTTCTCCACCAGCAGCTGCACGTCGTGGCGCTTCAGCGAGCGGTCGCGGTCGCGCCGCGCGTCGTCGAGCTCGAGCAGCGCCCCCCGCATGATCTTCCGGTGGTCGCGCACCCGGAAGTGCACCTGCAGCAGGTCTTCCGGCCCACCCCTCCCGGCCTCCACGGACTGCAACATCATCAGGAGCCCGGTGAGGGGCCCGCCGCGCACGTCGTGGGCCACCTTGGCCAGCAGCCCGTCCGCCTCGCGCGCCGCCGTCGCCCGCCCGAAGCCCTGCATCGCCCTCACCTGGGCCCCCACCGGGTGCGCCTCCAGGTGCGACCGCAGCTGCTGCGCGCGCGCCGCCGGGTCTTCGCCCAGCGCCCCGGCGATCGCCTCGATGGCATACAGCCAATCGTAAAGCCCCCGCGCGACGCGCTGGTCCTCCGGGGCCAGCGTCGAGAGCCGCGTGGTGAGGGCCTCGCCCCGGAAGCGATCGACCCGGTGGTTGACCACCTCCGCGGGCATCCGCCCGGCGAGCAGCCCGTCGTCCCAGATCGGTGACAGCCCTTCACGCTCTTCCATCACGTCATCCGTCTCCAGCGGGTGCACTCTATCCTTGCTCTGGTCCCGTTGAAGAGCACCCCCAATTTCGTGACCCAAGGATCCCCCCGCGGTCCCTATCGGAGCTTGTCATGGTCGCTTCCCGTCGCCCGCGCCTGACCCCCGCCCGCGCGCTCCCCGTGGCGCCCGGTCCCCCGCCGGTGCCCACCGACGCGCTGGTGCGCGCCGCCCGGGAGGGGCACCCCCGCGCCTTCCAGGAGCTCGTGCGTCGCTTCCGGCCGCGCATCCGGGCCCTGGCGCTGCACCTCACGGCCAACCACTCCGACGCCGACGACGTCACCCAGGACGTCTTCCTCCGCGCCTGGGAGCAGCTCCGCAACTTCGAGGGCCGCAGCGCCTTCTTCACGTGGCTCTACCGCATCGCCGTCAACCGCGCCCTCCAGGTACGCGCCCGGGCTGCGAGCCGCCCGATGATCGACCCCGACGACCCCCGGGTCACCCTCGCCGTGGCCGCTGACAGCGCCCTGCACCCCCTCCACGCCATCGAGCTCCGCGAGCGCTACGGCCAGCTCCTGTGGGCCTTCGACCAGCTCTCGCCGCTGCTGCGCACCACCGTCGCGCTCACCACCCTCCAGGGATTGAGCCACCCCGAGGCCGCCGCGGTGCTCAACTGCCCGGAGGGGACCATCGCGTGGCGCATGCACGAGGCCCGCGCGAAGCTGCGCGACGCCCTCGCCCGCTGCAACGCCTCCCCGCTCGACGCCGTCGAGGCCCCGCGCCGCCGGGCCCGCGACGACAAGGCCGACCGCGACCCGATGAGCCTCTCCCTGGCCTGGGCGCTCGCCGCGGCCTTCCAGGGCTGACCCCCAGCCCGCCGCCATTCCTCATCGTTGCCCTCATCGTGCGTAGAGCGCTTGCAGGCTGGGGTTCCGCGCGATGGCGCGTCACCCCAGCCATCCGCACACCTTCGCGCGCCCGGCTGCCGCGGGTTGAA
>JAUSAZ010000013.1 GCA_030652255.1 Myxococcales bacterium
ACCCGAAGCGCCCGCCGCCCGGGTGCGGGCGGGTCCAACGCCCCCAACGGCGTTGGGCGTCGACCTCACCCCCGCTGCCGCGATGCCCCTCTCCATGAATGGTTCACTTCGGGACACAACTTGCGGAACGGCTTGCACCTCCACGAATCGCCTGAAAACAAGCCGTTCCGCAAGATGTGTCCCGAAGTGAACCATTCATGGAGAGGGGCATCGCGGCAGCGGGGGTGAGGTCGACGCCCAACGCCTTTGGGGGCGTTGGACCCGCCCGCACCCGGGCGGCGGGCGCTTCGGGTATCGTGCGCCGCCATGTACGAATGGAACGAGACCCACCAGGCCATCCGTGACGCCGTCCGTCGCTTCGTGGAGGCGGAGATCAAGCCCAGCATCGAGGCGCTGGAGCACGGGGACACGCCGCCGTACGAGATCCTGCGGCGCTTCATGGCGGAGTTCGGGGTGCGCGACATGGCGCTCGCGCAGTTCGACGCCCAGATCGCGCGCGACCGGGCGAAGGCCGAGCGCGGCGGCGCGGCGGAGGAGACCGGCGAGCGGGCCCCGCGCGGGATGGACACCGCCATGCGGCTCATCCCGGTGATCGAGATCTCGCGCTACAGCCCCGGGATGATCACCGCCATGGGCGTGAGCGTCGGGCTCACCGCCGCGGCCATCATGTCCCGCGGAACCATCCGGCAGAAGGAGCGCTGGGCGCGCGACCTGCTCACCCTCGACAAGATCGGCGCGTGGGCCATCACCGAGCCGGGCTCCGGGTCCGACGCCTTCGGGGGGATGCGCTCGACGGCGCGGCGCGACGGCGCCGGGGGCTACATCCTCAACGGGAGCAAGACCTTCATCACCAACGGCCCCTACGCCGACACCATCGTGTTCATCTGCAAGCTCGACGACGGCGAGACGCCCCCGGAGCGCCGCAAGGTCGTGAGCTTCGTGCTCGACAAGGGCACCCTCGGGCTCACCCAGAGCAAGCCCCTGCGCAAGATGGGGATGCACAGCTCCCCGACGGGCGAGCTCTTCCTGGAGGACGTGCGCGTGGGCGCCGACCGGCTCATCGGCGAGACCGAGGACGTGCCGGCGCGCGCCGCGGCCAAGGACACCTTCGCGGCCGAGCGCACGGGCGTCGCGGCGATGGCGCTGGGCATCGTCGAGCAGTGCCTCAAGCTGTCGACCGAGTACGCGAAGACCCGGGTGCAGTTCGGCAAGCCCATCGGGGAGTTTCAGCTCATCCAGCTGAAGCTCGCGAAGATGGAGGTCGCGCGCATGAACATCCAGAACATGGTGTTCCGCCAGATCGAGCTGGCCGCGGCGGGCAAGGCGATGGGCATCGCCGAGGCGTCGGCGTGCAAGCTGTACACGGCCCAGGCCACGATGGAGGTCTGCCTGGAGGCCGTGCAGCTCTTCGGCGGCAACGGGTACATGGCCGAGTACCAGGTCGAGCAGCTCTGCCGCGACGCCAAGGTGCTCCAGATCTATGGCGGCACCGACGAGATCCAGGTGTCGCAGATCGCGCGCAGCCTGCTCGCGGGCTGAGATCGATGGGAGGGCTGCGCTGCCATGATCGATGAAGACCAACTCCGCCTCGGCCGGCGGCGGCTGCTCCAGGCGCTGGCCGCGTCGGCCTTCGCGTGCGTGCACGGCCAGCGGCCGTCGGTGGTCGGGCCCGCGACGGCCACCATCGGCGGGCTCTGCGCCCACCGGCGGCGCCTGGTGGCCTTCGACAACATCCACCGCGCCGAGCCGCTGGTCGTGTGGCCGCACTCGGTCGCCGAGCTCCAGCGCTTCCTGATGAACCTGGAGCCCGGGCGGAGGATCACCTTCCGCTCGGGGGGGAAATCCATCGACGGCCAGGCGCTCAACGACGACGTCGTCGTGATGCTCACCGACCGGGCCTTCACGGACATCAGCGAGGTGCGCATGGACCCCACCGGGCGCATCGCGCTGATCACCGTCGGCGCCTCCGCGACCTGGGGGGACATCCTGGCGGCCACCACCGCGGCGGGCTTCGTCCCGCGGGCGGTGCCCTCGGCGGCGGGCATCACCGCGGGGGGCAGCCTCTCGTCGCACTCCATCTCCCGCTTCTCGCCCGTCTGGCACAAGGAGGGCGACCACGTCTACGAGCTCAAGATGGTGCTCCCGGGCGGCCACCTCCGCACGCTGCGCCGCG
This sequence comes from Myxococcales bacterium, assembly GCA_030652255.1. Taxonomy (GTDB): domain Bacteria; phylum Myxococcota_A; class Polyangia; order Polyangiales; genus SCUS01. The sequence continues at coordinate 2,174 of JAUSAZ010000013.1, forward strand.
ACGCCCGGCCCGGAACGAGCGACCACAACCTCTTCCTTGGGGTCGTGGCGGGCTTCGGCTTCCTCGGGGCGATCGTCGAGGTCACCTACGAGCTGCTGCGCGTGGCCCCCGCCGGGGCGCAGGTGCAGGTCGCGACGCACTCCACCCTCTTCCACCCCAGGATCAACGGCCTCTGGGTCGACCTGCTCACCACCCTCCAGCGACGCTCGGTCGACAACGAGATCGTGCTCCGCCGCGCGGTCACCACCGCGAGCACCCCACCGCCGCAGCCGGAGCCCGAGCCGGAGCCGGCGGACGCAGCGCCCGCGACGCCGCGAGGGCGCGCGGCGCAGAAGCAGCCGGCGCCCGCCGACACGGAGCCCACGCCGCCGGTGGCCGCCACGGAGGTCCAGCTGGAGGAGCGCGTGGTGACGATCATCCCGGAGCCCGCGTCGACGGTGTACGCGTCGTTCTGGTGGGGCGCCGGGTCGGAGAAGCCCGAGAAGGCCCTGCTCGCGGAGAGCCGGTACGTGTACGACCGCGACCTGTCGCCGATGATCCTGTACGAGCCCGACAACGAGGTGATGGGCGAGGTCGAGAACCTCATGATGGGCAGCTCGTGGGTCAACCGCACCATCCAGGACCTCGCGACCCGGCTCTTCGCCAACGGCACCGTGGCCGTCACGCCCATCGCGGGCTTCACGTTCTTCCAGGACGCCAACCTCCTGGTGCGCGAGCGCGAGTACACCGGGCCCCGCAGCGTCGTGCTCCAGCAGACCTTCATCCTGCCCGACCCCGAGCGCGGCGCCGCCTTCCTCAACGACCTCACGGCCACGGTGCGCGGCGACGCCGAGCTCCCCACCCTCTGCGACGTGCTCTGGCTCCCGAAGGACGCCTACCCCTTCTGCCTCTCGGCCACCGCCGAGAGCGGCGGCTTCGCCATCACCCTGACCTACCTCCGCCCGGATGACAGCCGTCGCGAGAAGATCCAGCGCGAGCTGCAGGCCCTCACGGCGCGCTGCCTCGCCCATGGCGGCCGCATCCACCTGGTGAAGAGCGTGGAGGTGGGCAGCCAGGCCGACCTGGAGGCGACCTACGGCGCGCAGTTCGCCTACTTCCGCGCGCTCAAGGCCCGCTACGACCCGCGCGGCCAGCTGGTCAACCGCTTCTACGAGCGGGTGCTCGGGCCGTGGACGCCGCCGGGCGCGGCGCGCGCGGCGGGGCAGGCAGGGAGGCCGCCGGCGTGAAGGAGCGGAGCCCCGAGGCCGTGGCGGAGGCGCTGGAGCCCGCGCCGCGGCTGGTCGTGCCCGACTCGCGCCGGCTGGAGGCCGTCGTCGACGACCTGCGCATCGGGCGCAAGGTGACCGACGCCGCCTTCGACGCCATCTACCCCCAGCAGATCCGTGACCTCTCCGCCCGCCACTGGACCCCGGTGGCCGTGGCGATGCGCGCGGCGAGCCTGCTCGCGCAGGACGCCGACACGCGCGTGCTCGACGTGGGCTCCGGGGCGGGGAAGTTCTGCCTCGTCGCCGCGCTGACCACCCCCGGGCGCTTCGTGGGCGTGGAGCGCCGCGGCCACCTCGTCGACCTCGCCCGCTCCATCGGCGAGCGCTACGGCGCCGACGGGGCGGAGTACCTCCACGCGGACATCGCGGAGGTCGACTGGGGCACCTTCGACGCGTTCTATTTCTACAACCCCTTCGTCGAGAACCTCTTCGGCGGCCGCGAGCGCATCGACAGCACCGTCGCGCTGGACCCGTCGCGCTACGAGCGCGACATGGCCCTCACCCGCGAGCGGCTCATGGAGGCGCGCATCGGGACGCGCGTCGTGACCTACCACGGCCCCCGGGCGGGCCTCCCGTGGGGCTACGAGCTCTGCGACTTCGAGCCCTGCGGCTCGGACGTGCTCGAGCTCTGGGTGAAGGTGAAGTGACCGCCGGACGGGGTTGAGGCCCGAGTGCGGTGGCCTGACGAGTCGGGTACACGCCTGCGCGAGACCTCACCCCCAGCCCCCTCTCCATGAATGGTTCACTTCAGGACACATCTCCTGGAGTGGCTTGTTTTCAGGCGTCTGGTGGCGGCGCAAGCCGTCGCGCGTCGCCGGGGTTCGGGCGTTGGCCCTCACCCCGGGCAATAACAAGGGACGCCCCGGACGGGGTCCGGGGCTGTCGAGCAGGGACGCCGATTCCCTGCAATCAACGGGTCATCGCTGCACCTTCCGGAAGGTCGAGCGCGTTCCGGTCCGGTAAGCCCCGGACCCCGTCCGGGGCGTCCCTTGTTATTGCCCGGGGTGAGGGCCAACGCCCGAACCCCGGCGACGTGCGACGGCTTGCGCCGCCACCAGATGCCTGAAAAGAAGCCATTCCGGGAGATGTGCCCCGAAGTGAACCATTCATGGAGAGGGGGCTGGGGGTGAGGTCTCGGATCAGACCCGTCAGGCCGCCGCTCTAAGCGCCCGACCCCGCCGCGGGCGCCAGCAGCGCCGCGATGCCCTCCGGGCGCGCCACCCGCTGCGCGGTCATCCACTGCTCCGCCTCGGTCACCAGCGCCGACCCGGTGACGCCCCCCAGCAGGAGCCCCCGCTGGCGCCGCGCCACCGCGGCGTGCATGGCCATCGCGGCCCCGTCGAAGCCCCGCGCCGCCGCGTCGAGGGAGATCAGCTCGCGCCCGCGCTCACCCTCGCGCGCCGCGACGCCCGCCCGCACCAGCAGCGCCAGCGCGTCGGACCACGGCGTGCGCTCGCCCTCCAGCCGCTCGGCGTCGGAGCGCGCCTCGCGCAGCCGCCGTCCCCCGCGGCCCTCGCGCGCCGCCGCCGAGGCCGCCAGCGCCGCCCGCGCCCGCAGGAAGCGCATCTGCACCCGGAAGGCCTGCACCTGGAGAAGCATCGAGCGCTCCAGGTCGCCCCAGGCCGCGGTGAGCCCCTCCCACGCCTCGGCGGCGGCGCCGCGGTAGAGGGCCACCTCGGTGGTCTCGTGCAGCTCGACGAGGTGGATGGTGTGGAAGGCCGCGTTGGACCACTGCCGCGCCCGCGCGAGCGCCCGGGTCGAGCGCGCCGGGTCGTCGGCGATGAGGCCCGCGAAGCACTCGAAGCGGATGTGCGCCACCGTCGCGGTGTAGAGGTCGCCGCGCTCCTGGGCCTCGGCGATCATGGGCGCGACCCGCTCCGTCAGCTCGGCCCAGCCGCCCAGGTAGAAGAGCGCGTCGAGGTGCAGGATGGTCGCCGTGCCGCGCTCCCAGGAGACGCCGTTGCACCCGGCGTCGAGCTGCGCGATGGCCTCGCCGGTGAGCGCCCGCGCGTCGGGCCAGCGCCCCTCGCACCACGCCGCGAGCCCGGCCATCACCTCCGCGAGCGCCGCGGCGTTGGGGTCGCCCACCCGGCGCGCGAGGCCGCGGGAGCGCTCGACCAGCACCGCGGTGCGCTCCTGCGCCCCGAGGCCGTCGGTGCTGGAGAAGCCCACCTCCATGGCGAGCGCGCGGGCCACGCGGGAGGGCTCGCCGAGGTCGAGGGCCAGCAGCAGGCTGTACGACTGCAGCGCCGCCGCGCGGGTGGTGTCGACGATGGAGAGGCCCGTCGCGACCGACCAGCAGGCGTCGAAGCGCGCGAGCTCGTCGGGGTCGCACTGCGCCGCCGGGCGCTCGGCGAAATCGAGTCCGCGCGTCCAGAGCTGCGCGCGGTGCATGAGCAGCCGAAGGAGCCCGCGGCCGGGCGTGGCGGGCAGCGTGACCCCGACGGCCTCGAGCACCCGGGTGGCCACCGCGAGGCCCTCGTCGATGTAGCCCGCGCGGAGCATCTGCTCGGCCGCGAGGCGCCGGCGCTCGAGCTGCTCGGCGGGGGAGGCGTCGTCGGCGGAGGAGAGGTACGCCGCGGCGGACTCCGCCCCGCGGCCCGCGTCGGCGAGGGCCCGCGCGAGCCCGAACTGGAGCCGCCGGCGCTCCGGGGCGCCCGGTGGGTCGAGGGAGAGGGCGAGGCGGTAGAGCCGCGCGGCGTGGTCGAAGGCCAGCGCGTCGGAGGCGCGCGCGGCGGCGACGGCGGCGTAGCGGGCGGCCTCGGCGAGCGACCCGGCGAGGCGGTGGTGGGTGAGCAGCACCTCGGGCTCGGCGCCGGGCGCGGACTCCCACGCCGCGGCGAGGCTGGCGTGCAGGTCGCGGGTGCGCGCGGGCGAGAGGCTCCCGGCGACGGCCTCGCGCACGCGGTCGTGGTAGGGCGCGAGCAGCGCGCCGTCGGCGCCGACGGAGCGCACGAGGCTGCCCCAGCGAAGCTGCGCGAGGGTCTTGTGCGAACGGGCCACCCCGGCGGCGCGGAAGGCGAGGGGCGCGGGGATGGTCCCGCCGGCGAGGGCGACGACCTCGACGAGGCGGCGCGCGTCGGGCCCGAGGCGGGCCACGCGGCCGAGCATCACGCCGTCGAGGGAGAGGTCGCCGTCGAGGGCGGCGCCGCCCTGCGAGGCCTCGCGCACGTGGCGGTTGAGCTCCTGCACGAAGAAGGGGTTGCCGCCGGACTCGCGCGCGATGCGCTGCACCGTCTCGGCGTCGTCGCCGCCCTCCAGCCCGGTGGCCGCGAGGCGGGCGGCGAGCTCGGGGGCGAGCGGCCCGACGGCGACCTCGCGGGTCTCCAGCCCGAGGTCGGCGTCGAGCAGGAGCCGCAGGCAGGGGCTGTCCGCGCGGCCCTCCGGGCGAAACGACACCACGAACTGCGTCGCCTCGCCGCCGCGCGCGCGGAAGAACTCCTTCAAGAGCTCGGCGCTGTCGGCGTCGGCCCACTGGAGGTCGTCGATGCAGAGCACCAGCGGGCGCTTGCGGGCGACCACCGCGATGGCCGCGCAGAGCCCGGTGGCCGCCACGCGGCGCAGCTCCCACGGGTCGACGGCGCGCGCGGCCTTCTCGTCCACGAGGTTGGCCAGCGCGGGCAGCGAGCGGAACGCCGGGAAGAGCCGCGCGAGGGCCCCCGCGGTGGCGAAGAGCCGCCCCACGAGCCGCCCCTCGTCGACGCCGCGCAGCGCCCGCACGAGCGCGTCGATGACCCCGTCGAGGGCCTTGTAGGGCACCGACTCGCGCTCGTAGCAGCGCCCCTGGAGGACGAAGGCGCTGTCGGCGCGGGCGAGCTCGTCGACGTGATGCTGCACCAGCGCGGACTTCCCGATGCCCGACGGGCCGGAGACCATCACCATCACGGCGCGTCCGCCGAGCGCGCGGCCGAAGCTCTCCAGGAGCACCGCCCGCTCGGGCTCGCGGCCCAGCAGCGCGGCGAGCGGCGCCACCCGCGGGGGCGACGGGGCGGTGGCGCTGCCGAGCGCGCGCAGCACGGCGGCGCCGTCGGGCCGCGCGGCGGGGTCGCGCGCGAGGAGTCGGGCGCAGAGCTCGGTGAGGTCGCGCGGGACGTCGGGCGAGAGCGCGGCGGGGTCGGGCGCGTCGAGGGTGGACTTCTTGGAGAGCACCACGCTGGGGGTGCCGTCGAAGGGTAGGCCGCCGGTGAGCGCCTCGAAGAGCGTGACGCCGAAGCTGTACCAGTCGCTCGCGGCGTCGAGCGGGAGGTACTGCGCCTGCTCGGGGGACATGTACGCGACGGTGCCGAGGCCGTCGTTGTCGTCGGCGGCCCCCGAGGTGAGCTCCATCACGAGGCCGAAGTCGAGCACGACGGCGCGGCCCGACGAGGTCACGAGGATGTTCGAGGGCTTGATGTCCCGGTGCAGCTTGCCCGCCGCGTGCAGCGCCGCGATGGCCTCCGCGATCTGCCGGAACACCGACCGCACCTTGTCGACGTCCAGCAGCAGCGGCGCCGGGACGGCGCGTCGCCGCACGTCGGTGACCGAGCGGGCGGACGGGTCCTCGACGGTGGGGGTCCAGAGGGCCGCGTCGTCCTCGGTGTCGCGCGCGCCGTGCACCTCCGTGAGCAGGTCGACCCCGTCGACGAACTCCATGGTGATGCACCAGTGCGCCCCGTCGGATATGAGCTCGTGCAGGCTCACCAGGTTGGGGTGCACCACGTCCGCCAGCGAGCGAAACTCCCGCTTCAACATCCGCAGGTGCAGCGGCCCGATGTGCCGCAGGATCTTCACCGCGACGTCCTCGCCCCGCAGCCCGTCGTGCGCGCGGTACACGTCCCCGAAGCCGCCGGAGCCCAGCCGCGCGCTGAACTCGAAGCGGTCCCTCATCGGCAGCCTGGCTGGATCCCACCCGGTCATCGGTGCCCGAACGTACACGATCCGCGCGGCGCCCCGATGGGGGGAGCTGCGCGACGCAGCTCAGCCGTGGAGCCCTGGGAGCGTGCGCGCCCCGTCGAGGGTGAGCTCCCCCGCGGCGGTGCGCCGGATGCGGGCCGCGAGCGCCGGCGCCCCCACCGCCGCCCCGAGGTCGTGGGCCAGCGAACGCATGTAGGTCCCTGCCGAGCAGCGCACCCGCAGCGACGCCACCGTGAGCCGCGCCCCGCCGCGCGCTGCCGCCGCCGCGCGCCACCGCTCGCCGATGGCGGCCTGCCGGAAGTCCCCGCGGATGAGGGCGACGCGAGAGAGCGCCCGCGCGCAGGCCGCCGCGAGGTCGGTCTCCGCGACGCCGAGGAGGGTCACGGCGTGGAGGGTGCGGGCCGCCGACGGCCGCTCGACGGCGACGCCCGCGTGGCCCAGCGCGATGAGCGAGACGCCCCCGACGCGCGCCTGCGAGAAGGGGGGATAGCGCTGGAGGTGATCGCCCTCGAAGGCCGCGCAGGCCCGGGCGAGCGCGGCCTCGCCCACGGCGCAATCGACCACGTCGGTGATGAGCCCGAGCTCGTCGAAGGAGTCGCTGCCGACCCCGAGGAGCACGTCGAGCTCGTAGGTCTTCGGGAGCGCGCGCAGCCGGTGGACGTCGCGGTTCTCCTCGCCGACGAGCACCGTGAGCAGCCCCTCGGCCATCGGGTCGAGGCGCCCGGCGTGGCCGAGCTTCACCCCGCGCAGGGCGGGGTCGGCCTCGCGCAGGAGGCCGAGGGCCTGCGCGGCGGTGGGTCCGACGGGCTTGTCGAGGGCGAACATCGCGGGCGCTCCGCCGCCGGGGATACACCCGATCGACCGGGCGCGGGCCGTACCATTCCCCCGCCGCTGGGGTCCTGACGGCTCGGCCGGAGCACCCGCCCACGCAATGCGCCACCGCGCTCGTCGGGGCCTTGCTTCGGCTGCGTCGGGGGAGAAAACCGCAAGGGTCGCAAGGGTCGCAAGGGAGAAAAGGGCCAGGGCCTTCCAACCGTTCACCTCATGTCGGAGTCCAGTATCGCTCCCGTCATCTCGCGAACCCGAGGCGCCAGCGCCGGCTCACTCCCCCTTGCGACCCTTGCGACCCTTGCGGTTTTCTCCCCCGACGCAGCCGAAGCAAGGCCCCGACGAGCGCGGTGGCGCATCGCGTGGGCGGGCGCTCCCCTCGGAGGGCGAGGCCGGTGTCGCGAGCGTGGGCGGTCGATCGGACCGACCCGTCAGAACTCTCGCGCCGTCCACGCGCCGCCCAGCAGCCCCGTCAGACCACTGCTCGCAGGAGTTGACGCCTGCCCGTCGCAGCGGGTGCAATCCGCGGTCGAGGTGATCGCCCCCATGAAGACACGCCCATCCCCGCTCCACGGCCTCGCTCTCGGCCTCGGCGCGCTGTGCCTCTCGGTCGTCGCAGGCTGCGACGGTAGCTCCGTCGTGGGAGGCGTCGCCGACGCGGGCGACGACGTGCTCGACGCCGGTGCGATCGACGCCCCGGTCGTCGTCGACGCCCCGGAGGCCGCGGTCGACCTCGGCGCCGACCTCGGGCTCGACGTCGCCTTCGACGCGACCGCCGACACGCCCGACGTGACCGCCGACGTGACCGCCGACGCGCCCGACGTCCCCCCGCGCTGCGCCACCAACGGCGACTGCGCCGCGGACCCCGCGCGCCCCGTGTGCGACGTCGCCTCCGGGCGCTGCGTGGTGTGCACCGCGACCGACCCGGGCGCCTGCAGCGTCGCGGAGTACTGCGACGCGAGCGCCAACGTGTGCGTGCCCGGCTGCCGCGCCGACGAGGGCTGCGCCGCGTCCGCCGACGCGGGCGTCCCCGCCGACGGGGGCGCGCTCGGCCGCTGCGACACCGTCAACCACGTCTGCGTGGAGTGCGGCACCGACGCGCAGTGCGGCCCCGGACGCCTCTGCGTGGGCAACGCCTGCGTGCCCGGCTGCAACGAAGCGCACGCCTGCCCGTCCAGCCAGACCTGCTGCGCCGGGGCCTGCGCCGACCTCCAGGTCAACCTCGCCAACTGCGGCGCCTGCGGCACCACCTGCCGCACCGCCAACGGCACCCCCGCCTGCCTCAACGCCACCTGCGTCGCGGGCACCTGCGGCGAGGGCTTCGCCGACTGCAACCGCTCCAACGCCGACGGCTGCGAGGTCTCCCTCAACAGCGACCTCGCCCACTGCGGCGGCTGCGGCACCGCGTGCCCGACGCCCCCCAACGCGTCGGCGGCCTCGTGCACCGGCGGCCGCTGCGGCTTCACCTGCTCGCCCTCCTTCGCGGACTGCGACGGCGACCCCTCCAACGGCTGCGAGTCCGACCTTCGGGTGAGCGCCACCCACTGCGGTGTCTGCGGCGTCGCGTGCCCGCCGCGGGCCAACGCCTCGTCGGGACTCTGCGCCATGGGGCGCTGCGGCGTGGTCTGCGACGCCAACTACGGCGACTGCGACGGCAACGCCGACAACGGCTGCGAGCTCGACCTGCGCGGCGACGTCAACCACTGCGGCGCGTGCCCGACGGTGTGCGCGCTGCGCCCCAACGCCACGCCCACCTGCGCGGCGGGGGCCTGCGGCTTCGCGTGCAACCCGGGCTTCGGCGACTGCGACGGCAACCCCGTCAACGGCTGCGAGGTGGCGCTCAACACCGACGGCGCCCACTGCGGCCGCTGCGCCAACGCGTGCCCGACGCCCACCAACGCGCAGTCCGCGGCGTGCGTCTCGGGGCGCTGCGACTTCACCTGCCGCGCGCCCTTCGCGGACTGCGACGGCGACGGCGCCAACGGCTGCGAGACCGACCCGCGCACCTCCGTCGCCCACTGCGGCGGCTGCGGGCTCGCGTGCCCCACCCGCCCCAACGCCGCCCCCACCTGCGCCGGCGGCACCTGCGGCATCCGCTGCGACGCGGGCTTCGGCGACTGCGACGGCGACCCGAGCAACGGCTGCGAGGTCGACCTCCGCACGAGCGTCGCCAGCTGCGGGGCCTGCGGTCGGCAGTGCACCGTACCCAGCGGCACCGCGGCCTGCGTCGCCTCGACGTGCACCGTGGCGGCCTGCGGCGGGGGCTTCGGCGACTGCGACGGCAGCGCCGCCAACGGCTGCGAGACCGACACCCGCAGCGCGCCCAACCACTGCGGCGCGTGCAACAACGTGTGCCCCGCGCGGCCCAACGCGGTGCCCGTCTGCGCCGGCGGGGGCTGCGCGAGCGCGTGCCAGCCGGGCTTCGGCGAGTGCGACGGCAACGCCGCCAACGGCTGCGAGACCAACCTCGCGACGAGCGCCGCCCACTGCGGCAGCTGCGGGCGCAGCTGCGCCGCCCCCAACGCCACCGGCGCCTGCGCGGCGAGCACCTGCGCCATCGCCGCGTGCGCGGCGGGCTACGCGGACTGCAACGCGAGCCCCGGGGACGGCTGCGAGGTCGACGTGCGCTCGACGGTGACGTCCTGCGGGGCGTGCGGGCGCGCGTGTACGGTGGCCAACGGCGCGCCGGGCTGCGCGGCGGGGCAGTGCACCGTCGCGGCCTGCAACGCGGGCTTCGGCAACTGCAACGGCAGCGCGGCGGACGGCTGCGAGACCAACCTCGCGGGCACGGTGACCTCCTGCGGGGCCTGCGGGCGCGCGTGCACGGCGCCCAACGGAACGCCGGGCTGCGCGGCGGGGCAGTGCACCGTCGCGGCCTGCAACGCGGGCTTCGCCAACTGCAACGGCAACGCGGGCGACGGCTGCGAGGTGAACCTCCGCACCGACGTCAACAACTGCGGCGCGTGCGGGGCGCGCGGCGTCGAGGTGTGCGACGGCGCGGACAACGACTGCGACGGGCTCTCGGACGAGGGCTGCCCGACGGGGCTCTCGGGGCTCGGCACCTTCGACTTCCAGGGGCCGACCTGGGGCGGCGGCGGCGGCGGCGCGTACGACATGCAGTGCCCGTCGGGGCAGTTCGTGATCGGCATCTTCGGGCGCTCGGGGAGCTACCTCGACCAGGTCGGGGTGCGCTGCGGCACGCCCACCCTCGTCGAGGACCGCTCGGTGACGCCCTTCCGCTACCGCGTCGACGTGGCGCCCGCAGGCACCGTCGGGCCCGTGGGCGGCGGCGGCGGCGGGGCCTTCAACTTCACCTGCCCCGCCAACAGCATGGCGATGCGGGTGCTCGGGCGCGGCGCCGGGTACATCGATCAGCTGCGCATCGAGTGCTACCGCTGGGACGTGAGCGGCTCGCCCACGGCGGGCTTCGCGGTCACCCGCAGCACCGCCACGGGCATCTCCGGCGCGTACGGCGGCGGCGGAGGCGGTCCCTTCGACTACCTCTGCCCCAGCGCCAGCGGGGGTCAGCCCTCCGCCGTCCGGCGCTTCTTCGGCGGCGCCGGCGGCTACGTCGACCGCCTCGGCGCCTGGTGCACCTGGCCCATCCTCAACGTCCGCTGACACCGGCAGCGCGGCCGCGGCGGGTTGAGCAGGGTCTGCTCGATCCGCGCCGCGGCGGCGCTCGATGTCAGTTGCCCCGGGGCGGCGGCTCGGAGCCGTGGACGCACACCCCGACCGCGGCGGCCTGGGCGTCGCAGCCCTGCACCTCGGGGCCGTCCTCCACGCACTCGAACGACGCCGTCGACGCGCAGGCGAAGAAGGCCCGGGTCTCCGCCGCGCAGCGCGCGGGGAGCGTGGCGATGTAGGCACGGCACGCGGCGACGCAGCCGTCGCTGACCTCGCCGCACTGCGCCGCCGCCGTGTTGGCGCACATCGCCGGGCAGTACGAGGCGGCGTCCGTGGGGGTGGTGGTTCCGCCGTCGGCGGGGGTGACGGTTCCGCCGTCGGCGAGGGTGACGGTGCCGGGGCCGTCGACGCTCGCGCCGCAGGCCGGGAGCGCGGCGACGGCGGCCGCGAGGGCCAGCGCGCGGACGACGGAGAGGGACTCGATGCGGAGGGAGAGCTTGTTCATGGGGTGACCTCGCGATCGCGGGGCTGCGGTGGCCGCGCACCACGCGCGGGCTCGTCGGCCCCCCGGACACGTCTCGTCGCGGGTGATGGCGCCGCTTGTGGCGCATCCCGCTCGGAGCGTGACCGAACCTTCAGCAGGGCGCGTGCCAGCGGGCGTCAGTGCTGATCGTCGGCGATGGCGTAGCGGCCGAAGAGGTTGACGTAGCGCTCGTCGAAGCGGAGCAGGGTGATGTCGTCGAGGGGCACCCGGGTGAGGGCGCCCTCGCGGGTGCCGTTGACCTGGATGTAGTGGAGCGTGGCCTCGTCGCCCTCGACGCCGGCGAGCTCGCCCAGGAAGAAGTCCGACCCCTCGGGGCGCTCGCACTCGATGATCGCGTGGCGGTAGTGCGCCCGCACGGCCTCGAGCGCCGCGCGCCACGAGCGCAGCGGGACGGGGCGCGGGGGAGGGGTCTGGTCGAGGGACCCTTCGGCTCGCAGCACCCGCTCGAAGAAGCGCTCGGCGTCGGTGGTGAGCACGGCGGTGATGTCCCGCAGGCGCATCACGGCGAAGCCGTTGACGGCGAACTCATGGAGCGAGCGCATCAGCACGAGCTCGTCGCCGAGGGCGAGGGGGAAGCCGTTCCAGGTGGGGTGGGCGCCCGCGCTGCGCAGCACCTGGACGTTCTCGCCGCGGTCGATGGCGCCCTGGAGCGCGTCGGCGATCGCCTGCGGGTCGTGCTGGTCTGCCATCGTCTTGGGCACCCTACACGAAGCGTGGCCGGGGTAGCATCGCGCACGATGAGCCTGGCCCAACCGCTCGCCCCCGGCACCCTGGTGGCGACGGACTACCGCGTCGAGCAGGAGATCGCCCGCGGCGGCATGGGCACCCTGTACCGCGTGACGCAGCTCTCCACGGGCGCCGACCGGGTGCTCAAGGTGATGCACGCGCGGCTGCTGCGAGACCCGCGCGGGCGCGAGCGCTTCCTCCAGGAGGCGCGGGCGAGCGCGCGCATCGACAGCGACCACGTGGTGCAGGTGCTCGCCGCGGGCTTCGACGAGACCGGCGTCCCGTGGATCGTGATGGAGCTCCTCCGCGGCGAGGACCTCGCCCACACCCTGAAGCGCCGCGGCGCGCTGCCGCCGTCGGAGGTGCTGGAGGTGTTCCGCCAGCTGGGGCACGCGCTCGCCGCGGCGCACCGGGCGGGGCTCATCCACCGCGACCTCAAGCCCGACAACGTCTTCCTGTGCATCCCGCGGCGCGAGGGCGTGCCCTTCACGGTGAAGCTCCTCGACTTCGGCATCGCCAAGGCCCTCGACGACTCCGCCGACGCGGCCGCCTCGCAGCGCCAGACCTCCGCCGTCGGCACGCCCCTCTGGATGGCCCCCGAGCAGGCGCAGCGCGGCGAGGTCACCCCCGCGGCGGACGTCTGGTCCCTGGGCCTGCTGGCCTTCAAGCTCCTGGTGGGGCGCTCGTACTGGCGCAGCGGCAACGTGCCCGACGCGCCCGTCGAGCGGGTGCTCCGCGAGCTCTTCGGCGAGCCCATCGAGCCCGCCAGCGAGCGCGCCCGGGAGCTCGGCGCCGCGGTGCCGCCCGGCTTCGACGCGTGGTTCGCCCGCTGCGTGGCGCGCGACCCGGGGCAGCGCTTCCCCAACGCCGCCGAGGCCGTCGCGGCCCTCACCCCGGTGCTCCTCGGCCCGCAGCCCACCGCGGCCTTCTCCACCGCCGACGACCGGCGACGCAGCGTCGTCCCGGCCACCATGGCCATGCACGTCGTCACCGGCGGCCCCGCCTGGCCGTCGCCCTCGCAGCAGGGCCACGCCTCGCAGCAGGGCCACGCTTCGCAGCAGGGTTACCCCTCGCAGCAGGGTTACCCCTCGCAGCAGGGCCACCCCTCGCAGCAGGGCGCGCCCCAGGCGCTCACGCCGTCCAACCCGCCCGGTTACATCCCCATGTATTCGGCGCACGGCACGCCGTACCCGCAGTCCTTCACGCCGCCGCCGATCAGCCCCCCGGCGGGCTCGTCGCTCTTCGGCGCGGCGGTGGTGGGGCTGCTGCTCGGCGGGGCCATCCTGGGCGGGGCGTGGCTGGCGCTCACCCGCTACCGCGACGGTCAGGCCACGGACGGCGGCGTCGACGCCCGGGTGGCGGCGGTCCCGCCCCGCGCGGCGGACGTCCCGGTGGCGCGCCCCATCGCGGCGACGGAGCTGAGCCCGCCGGTCTCGACGGTGTCCGCGGGCTACGCCCACACCTGCGCCCGCGCCGCCAGCGGCGCCGTCCGCTGCTGGGGCTGGAACCAGTTCGGGCAGCTCGGCGACGGCACCCTCACGCACCGCCCGACGCCCGGCCCGGTGCTCGGTCTCGACCGCGTGGTGGAGGTGGTGGTCGGCCACGCCCACTCGTGCGCTCGCCGCGACGACGGCACCGTCCGCTGCTGGGGTCTCAACACCTCCGGCCAGCTCGGGAACAACACCCGCCGCAACAGCGGCGCCCCGGTGCAGGTACTCGGCCTCACCGGCGCCGTGCAGCTCGCGCTCGGCGAGGGGCACACCTGCGCGCGCCTCTCCGACGCCACGCTCCGGTGCTGGGGCGACAACACCCACGGGCAGCTCGGCGACGGCACGGCGACCACCCGCCCCTTCGCGGGCGCGGTGCCCGGCCTGGCGAGCGTCCTGGAGGTCGAGGCGGGCAACCTGCACACCTGCGCGCGGCTCGCCGACACGACGGTGCGCTGCTGGGGCGCGAGCAACTTCGGCCAGGTGGGCGACGGGTACCCCGAGGCCCACTACCGCCCCGCGGCCGTGGCGGGGCTCTCCCGCGCCGCCGCGCTGGCCCTCGCGCCGTACCGCAGCTGCGCCCGCCTCCAGGACGGCACGGTGCGCTGCTGGGGGCGCAACGACACGGGCCAGCTCGGCGACGGCACGCGCCTGAGCCGCACGACCCCGGTGGCGGTGGCGGGCCTCGCGGGCGCGCTCGACCTGGGCCTCGGGGCCTTCCACGGCTGCGCCCGGATGCTCGACCACACCCTGCGCTGCTGGGGCAGCAACGCCTTCGGGCAGCTGGGCGACGGCACCACCGTCGACCGCCCCGCCCCCGTCGCCGCGCAGATCACGGGCGTGGTGTCGGTGACCGCGGGCGAGGTGCACGCCTGCGCCCGCACCGCGGACGGCGCCGTGCGCTGCTGGGGGGGCAACGGCTTCGGCCAGGTGGGCGACGGGGCGACGGTCAACCACGGCGTGCCCTTCGTGGTGCCGGTGCGGTAGGCGAGGCCCCGCCATGGACGTGCCCAAGGCCCCCCGCGGTGCGGGCGCTCTCTTCACCGCTCCCGTCGTCCTCGCGCTCGTCCTGCTGGCGGCGCACCTCGGGGGCCCGGCTCCCTTCGGCGCGTCGCTGCTACGGCTGCTCGTGGCGCTGGCGGTGGTCATCGGCGCGTCGCGCGCCCTCGGGCTGGCCTTCGCGGCGCTGCACCAGCCGCGCGTGGTGGGCGAGATGGCCGCTGGGATCCTGCTGGGCCCCGTGCTGCTCGGGCGCGTCGCGCCGGGGCTGTCGGCGCAGCTGCTCCCGGCCGCGGTGCGGCCCTCGCTCGCCCTCGTCGCGCAGGTCAGCGTGCTGGTCTACATGTTCCTGGTGGGCGTCGACTTCGACGCCGCGCACCTGCGCGCCCGCACCCGCGCCTCGGTCGTCATCTCCAACGCCAGCATCGCGCTGCCCTTCGCGCTGGGCTTCGTGCTCGCCCTGTTGGTCCGCACGACCATGGGTGCCACTGCCTCGCCGCCCTGGGTGTTCGCCCTCTTCATGGGCGTGGCCATGTCGGTCACGGCCTTCCCGGTGCTCGCCCGCGTCGTCGAGGAGTGCCGGCTCAACGGCACCGCCCTCGGCACCCTCGCCATGACCTGCGCGGCCATCGGCGACGCCACCGCGTGGTGCCTGCTGGCTGCCGTGGTGAGCACCGCCCGCCCCGACGCGCAGGGCATCGCCGCGGTGCTCGCGCGGCTCGCGCTCTACCTGGTCGTGGCCATCGCGGGGATGCGCCCGCTGGCGCGCGCCCTCGCCGCGGCGTGGGAGCGGCCGCACCGGGCCTCGGTGCTTGCGCTGCCGGCGACGCTCGCGATGCTGGCTGCCTCGGCGTGGGCTACCGACGCGGTGGGCATCCACCCCATCTTCGGGGCCTTCGCGGCGGGGCTCGTGGTGCCGGCGGACTCGCGGCTCGCGCGCGACCTGCCTGGGGGGATGCACGCCGCGGTGGTGCTGCTGATGCCGGCCTTCTTCGCGCTGGCGGGGCTGCGGATGCGCGCCGACGCGCTGGGGGGCGGCGCGCTGGGGGCGCTGCTGCCGGTGGTGATCGCGGTGGCCACGGTGGGCAAGGTCGGCGGCAGCGCGGCGGCCGCGCGGCTGACGGGCCTCGGGTGGCGCGACGCGCTCGCGCTGGGCGCGCTGATGAACACCCGCGGGCTCATGGAGCTGGTGGTTCTCCAGGTGGGGCTCGATTTGGGGATCCTGCCGGTGGGGCTGTACTCGGTGATGGTGCTGATGGCGCTGGCGACGACGCTGATGACGACGCCGGTGGTGCAGTGGCTGCTGCGGGGCCGGGGCGAGGCCGCGGCGGCGGGGTGAGCGCGGGCGGCAGCGGGGAAGGGGGCCCACGAACGCGACGGCTTCAATCATGGCGAAACGACCGTGTCGCCAGCGACTTTCGTATCCCTGATCAGCGGCACTCCACGGTGGTTGGGCAATGATGCTCATTTGATCCCAATGTTGCCGCTTTGGCGGCCACCCGTTGGTGGGACACGCCGCCTGTTTGACGCTGGGGTTCGCGCGTTGGCGCTCACCCCAGGCTATCGCACGAGGGCGCCCCCGCGTCGCGGGGGCTTTCGAACAGGAACATCACTTCGAGTGCGCCCGCCTTGTCCGCCCGGCCTTCCGGAAGGTCTATCGAGTGTCGGTCCGAAAGCCCCCGCGACTGCGGGGGCGCCCTCGTGCGATAGCCTGGGGTGAGCGCCAACGCGCGAACCCCAGCGTCAGACGCGCGGCGTGTCTCGCCAATGGGCGGCCGCCAAGGCGGCAATATTGGCATCAAATGAGTATCAGCCCGTGTAGCTCACCTTCATCGTCTCGATGATGGTCTTCAGGAGACGCTTCACCACCTCGGTGTTCGGGTCTCTCACCACCACGTAGCCGTCGCCCTCGTAGCTCTCGCTCTTCGGGGCGCCCACGGTCGGCAGGTTGGCCTCCACCACCCACCTACCGACGGCCTCCCAGGTCTCGTGGATGCCCGTCACGGCGGCCACGCGGCCGTGACCCATGCCGCGAAGGAAGGCGCTGCCCACGGCGTACTTGCGCTCCCACGGGCCCTGGAAGTCCCCGTCCACCACGGCGCGGATCCACGCGTCGTAGAGGTTGATGTCATTGGCGAGGCCCGTCATCAGGCTGATGTTGGCGCCGGGCGGGCGCTGGGCGATCTCGCCGATGACCAGGCTCTCGTCGGGCCGCTGGAACCACTCCATGTGGGTCATTCCGTCGTCGAGGCCGAGGGCGCGGATGGCCGCCCGGGACATCGCCCGCGCGCCGTCGTACTCGTGGCCCGAGATGTCCCTCGGGAGCAGGCAGGTCCATTGGATCCACGGGTTCTCGATGGCCTCCAGGCAGCTCGGGAGATAGTGCGAGATGGACTCTCCGCGCGGCCGTGACCCCGTGGTGATGGTCTCGAAGCTGAACTCCCTCCCGCGCAGGAACTCCTCGGCCAGCACGGGGTTGTCGTCGCTGGCGCCCATGCCCTGCGCGGCGCGCACCAGCTCGTCGTAGGAGCCCACCCGGAAGGTGGCCTTGCCGCCCATGCCCGACGGGGGCTTGAGCACCATCGGGAAGCCCACCTCGTCGGCGAAGGCCCGGGCGTCGGCCGGGCCGCGGATGAGCCGGCTGTGCGCCACGGGGAGCCCCGCCGCCCGCAGCGCGGCCTTCATCTTGGACTTGTCACGGAAGAGCTCGGCCACCCCGGGGGGAGTTCCCGGGACCTTGAAGTGCGCCCGCGCCTGGGCGAGCTGCACCATGATCGACTCGAGGATGCCGATGATGCGGTAGGGCTGGCCGTGCCGGCGGCGCAGCACCTCGGTGGCGTCGATGATGTCGCGCGCCGAGAGGGGGTCGGTGACGCGCACGAAGTCGTCGTAGAGCCGCGCGTCGGGGCCCGACGGGGGCGTGTGGCCGACGCCGAGCAGGCGCACGTCCGGGGCCCGCGCGGCGGCGCGCACGAAGCGCATGGTGACCTCGGCGGGGAAGGGAGCGACAAAGACGACGTTTCTGGGCATGGCGGTGGGTCGCGCGAGGATGGCGGAGGGCGGCGCCGGGGGTCAACGACGACGAGAAACACCGGTGCTGGAATGACCCGCGGTGGTGATAGCTTCGCGGCATGCGCGTCGTCTTCCTCGCCCCGTCGTTTCCGCCAGAGATGATCCAGTACACCCGCGGGCTCGCGGAGGTGGGCGCCACCGTCTACGGCGTCGGCGACGCGTCGCGAGAGTCGCTGCCCCGGGAGGTGAAGCCGTACCTGCACGACTACCTCCAGGTTCCCCGCATCATGGACGAGGACGACGTGATGGAGCGCGTCACGAACTGGATGCGCGGCAGGGAGGTCGACCGGGTGCTGGCCAACTGGGAGCCGCTGGTGATCCTGGCGGCGCGCATCCGCGAGCGCTGGGGGATGCCGGGCATGAGCGTCGACGCGGTGCAGGGCTTCCGCGACAAGGAGCTGATGAAGGAGCGCGTGCGCGCGGCGGGCCTGCGGGTGCCGCGCTCGAAGCGGGTGCGCAGCGAGCGGGAGATCCGGGAGGCGGCGGAGTACATCGGGTACCCGCTGATCCTGAAGCCCATCGCGGGGGCGGGCAGCGCGGACACCTACCGGGTGGGCGACGCGGCGGAGCTGGAGCGGGTGATCCCGCTGATGCGGGGTGTGCAGGAGGCGAGCTGCGAGGAGTACGTCGAGGGCGAGGAGTTCACCTTCGACACGGTGTGCGTGGAGGGAAGGCCCGTCTACGAGAACGTCGCGTCGTACCTGCCGAAGCCCATCGAGATGCGCTCGCTGGAGTGGGTGAGTCCGGTGATCATCACGGTGCGGGACATGTACCAGGCGCGGCTGATGCCGGGCGTGGAGCTGGGGCGCAAGGTGCTGGGCGCCCTCGGGATGGGCACCGGGTTCACGCACATGGAGTGGTTCCTGACGCCGAAGGGCGAGGCGGTGTTCGGCGAGATCGGGTGCCGCCCGGGCGGCGGTCACATCGTCGACCAGATGAACTACACCTCCGACATCGACCTGTTTCGCGAGTGGGCGCGCGTCGCGTGCTGGCACAGCTTCGAGGCGCCGACGGAGCGGAAGTACAACGCGGGCATCGTGTTCAAGCGGGCCCAGGGCAACGGGCGCATCACGCGCATCGAGGGCCTGGGAAACTGGCTGCGCGAGGCGGGCAAGTGGTGCGTGGAGGAGCAGCTGCTGCGGCCGGGCACGCCGCGGCGCAACTGGAAGCAGACGCTCCTGTCCGATGGCCACGTGATGGTGCGCCACCCCAGCTGGGATGAAGCCCATCGATTGAGCTTCGCGGCCGCGACGGGCATCAAGATGTACGCGGAGTGAGCTCTACCACCAGCGCCGCAGCGCCTCGGCCAGCGGCGCCGCGAGGCGATCGACCTTCGGCTCTCCAATGGACATCTCCACGAAGGGATCGAAGGGCTCTGCAACGAGGTCGCGGCGCACCTCCATGCAGAGGGTGCGGCCCGGCCACGCCGTCGCGTGGTCCCAGGCCATGGTGCTGGGGTGCAGGGGGTAGGTCTCGCCGTCGGCCACGGTCACGCCCACAGCCGACATCGCGGTCTTCAATGCATCGACGACAGGCAGTGGCAGGTAGGAGGTTCCGTCGAGGCCGCGGCCGATGAGGTCGACCTCCGGGCGCAGCGGCCAGGTGGGCTCCACCGCGGGCTCGTAGGCGCGGCGGAGGTTCGTCACGATGTGCTCGTCGACCTCCACGTCGACGGTGCGCGGCGCGTAGGTGTGCAGCATCAGCATCGCCCCCGCGGGCATCGTGGCCGCGACGGCGGCGCGCACCGCGCCGAGGTAGGCGTCGTAGCGGGCGCGCAGCAGGGCGCGGTCGTCGGGCGCGGTGATCCACGGCATCAAGCCCGGGGTGACCTTGCCGGCCTTGAAGTCCTCGGGCGAGGCGTCGATGCGGCGGTTGCAGTCCATGAAGGTGCGCGGCACGCGGCAGCGCAGGATGGCCGCCGAGCGCGAGGGCTCGAGGGCCACGAAGCGCCGGGCCACGGCGAGCGCGAGCTCGGGGGCGCCCGCGTCGGTGTTGACGTGGAAGAAGTCGACCAGGGCGTCGGGCAGCGGGCTCTGTAGCAGGGCCTCGACGCGGGTGAAGTCGACGGTGCGCGTGGCGCCGTGGGGGATCTCGATGAGCAGGTCGGGCGCCGCGTCGGGGCGGGAAGCGTCGCCCCGGAGGAGCTCGACGTCGACGACATCGGTGATGGAGGAGGGGAAGGCGGGCGCGTCACGCATGGCGCGCGCAGGGTAGCGCAGGCGGGCGACGGGGGGAGCTCAGCCCGTCTCGACGGCCAGTACGGTGTCGCGCAGGCCGTGGCGGGGCGCGTAGCCGAGGGCGTCGCGGGCGCGGCGGTCGTCGACCATGCAGACGTATCGGATATGGTCGAGCTCCGGCGCGGGGAAGCTGGAGAGCCGGTAGCGGAAGAGCTGCTTCAGCATGGAGCGGGCGGCGCCGTGGGGGACGGGTAGCCGCGGGCGGCCGAGCAGCTTGAGCACCCGCGAGAGGGGCGCGGGCTCGGGGCCGGCGAGGTTGAAGATGCCGCGGGCGCCGGGGCGCAGGGCCATCACCACGGCGCGGGCGACGTCGTCGTAGTGGATCACCTGGATCATCGGGTCGAAGCCCATGAGCGTGGGGACCACCGGGAGGCGGAGGTAGTTGCTCGGGGCGTTGCGCACCGAGCCGAGGATGTGCGTCGGCCGGAGGATCACCGTCTCGCAGCTCGGGTGCCGCCAGAAGAAGCTCTGGGCGAGCATGTCGACCTCGATGAGGTCGCGGATCTCGCTGAAATCCTGGCTGCCCAGCAGCGGCGACTCCTCCGCGAGGAACTGCGGGTTGTCGGGCCGCGGGCCGTACACGTTGGCGCTGGAGAGCACCACCAGCTTCTTCACCCCGAACTGGGCCATCGACTCCAGCATCTTGCCGAAGCCCACGACGTTCCAGGAGTGGTGCTCGTTGGCCGAGGCGCGCGGGTCGTGCATCACCCCGAGGTGCACCACGGCGCGCACGTTGCCCGCGCGAAACACGTCGCGCATCTTCTTGCGCCGCAGGTCGATGCGCAGGTGCTGCACGTCCTTCGGCCGGTCGGGAAACTCGCGGCGGTCGACCCCGATCACCCGCACCATCCGGTGCAGCAGGCGCACCACCCGCTTGCCCAGCCGCCCCACCACGCCGGTGACCACCACCGACTCGTCGCTGCCGATCGCCGCCGTCAGCGCGTCGCCCTCTGCCATCGCGCTCATCGCTCCGCCCTCGCGTCGTCGAGCGCGTCGGTGACCGCGCCCATCTCCCTCGCCGCGTCGTTGGGCCAGTGCGGCGCGAAGCGCAGCACCCCGTCGGGACACGAGGTCACCACCCCCCGGGCCGCGAGGGCCTTCGACCACCACGGCGCGTCGCGCCCGTCGCCCTCCGGCGGGAGCACCCCGAGGATGCACGACCGCTGCGTGAGGCCGCCGCCGCGCAGGCTGCGGAATCCCCTCGCCACGAGCTCGCGCTCCAGCGCGTCGATGTATCCGTTGACGTGCTGGTGGATGCGCTCGACGCCCAGCGAGGCGAGCACGTCGACGCTGGCCTCCAGGGCGGCGCAGCCCACGGCGCTGAAGGCGCCCCCCTCGACGAGCCCCGCGTCGGCGCGGAAGGCCCGGTCGTAGCGCAGGAGCTCGGGGCCGTTGAGCAGGAAGGAGAAGGCGTCTTCGTGGGAGAGCCATCCCGCGAGGTGGGGCCTCATGGACTTCGAGAGCGATCCGCGGAGGTAGAGCATCCCGGCGCCCTCCAACCCCATCAGCCATTTGTGTCCGCCGCTCGCGAGGGCGTCGATGCCGTCGGCCTCGACGTCGAGGGGCACCGCGCCGCAGGCCTGGATGGCGTCGACGAAGAGGGCGCCCCCGACCGCGCGCACCCGGTCGGAGATGGCCCGCAGCGGCATGCGCAGCCCGCTCTGGAACTGCACCGCGCTCACCGCGGCGACGCGCACCCCGCGGGCGCAGGCGGCGTCGACCTCGGCGAAGAAGCGGGTCGGGTCGGTGCGCGCGAGGTCGGCGTCGACCCACGAGAGCTCGAGGCCGAAGAGCTCGGCGGCGCGCTGCCAGGGCGTCACGTTGGCGGGAAACTCCGTGAGGAAGCACAGCACCCGGTCGCCCCGCTCGAAGGGGAAGCCCATCGCCACCTGGGTGACCCCGAGGGAGGTGTTGGGCACCAGGGCGACCTCGCCGGGGCGGGCGTTGATGAGCGCGCCGAGCTTGCCCCGCAGGCGCTCGCGCTGCTCGAGGGTGGCGCCGAAGGCCCCGGCGCCGCGGCGGGCGTAGTCGCCCAGCAGCCCGATGACGGCCCGGCGGGCGACCAGGGACGGCGGCGAGATGGCCGCGTGGGCGAGGTAGGCGCGGGCCTCGAGGTCGGGGAAGAGCGAGCGGTCGCCGAGGCGCGGTTCGAGCGGGGCGAAGGTCATCGTGGGTGCGTGCGACCGTACCAGAGGGCGGCGCCCCACGGACGACCCGGGCGATCAGTCGTGGAGGGTGAGAACGGAGTTCTCGGCCACGGTCTGGTTGCGCATCTGGAAGAGCTCGTGGTGCTGGCAGTCCTCGGCCTTGAAGTCCCAGCTGCCGACGGTCATGTTGTAGTGGTCGGTCTCGCCCGGGGAGAGCGTGCGCGAGCCCAGCAGGTCGGGGCCCCACTGCGTGTCGCTCACGGGCGAGATGTACAGGTAGCAGATCTCCGAGCTGGAGGTGTTGTGCACGTCTAGCTGCACCGTCGCGGCGGCCCCGCCGCCGCTGGAGGTCGCCGCGCCGCTGGAGGTGCTGGTCGCCGGGGTGCTGGCCGCGCATCCCGCCGCCATCGTCGCCATGAGCACAACCGTGAAGAACCTGTTCATTCGATATCGCTCCTGTGAAGACACCCCTGAGGGGGTCTCGTCGCGCCGGCGATCGGGAGCCCGCATGGCTCCCTTCCGGCCTTCCCGCCGTCTATCACGAAACCTGCGGCGTGTGCGACGCACTCTCGCGGGCCGTCGCTGGCATCCCCGGGGCCGATGCGGTAACCGGTACTCCCTACCCATCCCATGAACACCTTCGACACGCTTCGGGCGCTCTACGCCACACGACCGGTGATCCTCGCCCCGATGGAGGACGTCACCGACGTGGTCTTCCGCCGGCTCTGCCGCTCGGTGGGCGCGCACTTCTGCGTCACCGAGTTCGTCAACGTGGAGGGCCTGCTGCGCGGGTGCCGCACGGCGAAGCGCAAGGTGCAGATCGCCGCGGACGACACGCCCACGGTCATCCAGATCTACGGCAGCGACCCCGAGCGCCTCGCCGAGGCCGCGACGGTGGCCGAGCGCGCCGAGCCCACGGCCATCGACATCAACTGCGGCTGCTGGGTGCCCAAGATCGCCGGCCGCGGCGCCGGCGCGGGCTGGCTGCGCGACCCGGGCGCCATGGTCTCGATGGCGAAGATGGTGGTCGGCCGCGTGGCGCTGCCCGTCACGGTGAAGACCCGCATCGGGTACGGCCCGGAGAGCGACATGCCCATCGTCGACCTGGCGCGGCGGCTCGAAGACGCGGGGGTGCAGGCGCTCACGGTGCACTGCCGCACGGCGCAGATGGGCCACTCCGGCGCGGCGGACTGGGACTGGGCCCGCAAGGCCCGCGAGGTGGTGTCCATCCCCGTGGTGGTCAACGGCGACATCAAGTGCGCCGACGACGCGCGACGCGCGCTCGCCGAGACGGGCTGCGCGGGGGTGATGGTGGGCCGCCGCGCCATCGAGCACCCGTGGATCTTCCGCGAGGCCCGCACCCTCCTCGACGACGGAGTGGAGTGCGCCCCGCCCACCTGGGACGAGCGCATCGACCTGTGCATCGCGCACCTCGCGGCCAACGTCGCCGAGCGCGGCGAGCGGCACGGCGTGGCCGTCACCCGGCGCCACCTCACGGGTTACCTCAAGGGCATCCCCGGCGCGGCGGCGCTGCGCCAGCGCCTGGTGGTCACCGACACCATGGCCGCGTGCGTCGAGCTGCTGGAGGAGTCGCGCCACCGCCGCGCCGCGGGGCGCGCCCACGACCAGGAGGCCTCCCTGTGAGCCACCTCGACACCATCACCCAGGGCTACGCCGCGCACGTCGCGGGGCTGCAGCGCGCGTACGAGGCCGCCCTTGCCGCGCACGGCTTCGACGCCGTGGTGGTGCACGGCGGCGCGGCGAAGAAGCGCAGCGGCTTCGACGACCAGTGGTGGCCCCTGCGGGCGACGCCGCACTTCCAGCACTGGGTGGCGCTGAGCGAGCCCGGGGCGGCGCTGGTCGTGCGCGCGGGGCGTCGGCCGACGCTGCTGCGGGTCACCACGGTGGACTTCTGGGAGCACGCCGTGGCGCCGGAGAGCGAGCACTTCGTCGAGCACTTCGAGCAGGTCGCGCTGGCCGCGGCCGACGACGCGAAGGGCCACGTGCCGGGCGGGCGCGTGGCCTTCGTGGGCGACGAGGCGGAGATCGCGGCGCGCTGGGGCATCGACGCGGTGAACCCGCCGGCGCTGGTGGCGGCCCTCGACGCGCTGCGGGTGCACAAGACGGCGTACGAGCGGCACTGCCTCGCGGAGGCCAACCGGCGCGCGGCGCGGGGGCACGAGGCGCTGCGGCGGGCCTTCTTCGAGGGCGCCTCGTCGGAGCTGGAGCTGCACCTCGCGTACCTCGCGGTCACCCAGCAGGACGACCCGGAGACGCCCTACAAGAACATCGTGGCCTATGACGGCAACGCGGCCACGCTGCACCACGTGGCGTACGCGCGGCGCCGCCTGGGGGAGGGCGGTCCTCGGACGCTGCTGCTGGACGCGGGGGCGACCTGCCTGGGGTACTGCTCGGACATCACGCGGACGTGGGTGCGCGACGGGGGCGACGCGACGTCGGCGGTGTTCCGGGGGCTGGTGGAGGGGGTGGAGGCGCTGCAGAAGCGGCTCTGCGACGCGGTGGCCGTGGGCATGAACTACGAGGCCCTGCACGACCGCGCGCACGACGAGGTGGGCGCGCTGCTCGCGGCGACGGGCGTGGTGACCTGCTCGGGGGACGAGGCCGTGAGCGCTGGGTTGACCCGGGCGTTCTTCCCGCACGGGCTCGGCCACTCGTTGGGGTTGCAGTGCCACGACGTCGGGTGCGCGGTGCTCAGGCCCCGGGCGGACAACCCCTTCCTGCGCAACACCAGCGTCATCGAGGTGGGGCAGGTGTTCACCATCGAGCCGGGGCTGTACTTCATCGACGCGCTGCTCCGGCCGCTGCGCGAGGGCGCCGACGCGGGGCGGGTGGACTGGAAGCTCGTCGGCGCGCTGACGCCCTTCGGGGGGATTCGCATCGAGGACGATGTGGTGGTCACCGGGGCGGAGGGCGGCGGCGCGGCGATCGACAACCTCACGCGCGCGGTGCTCCCGGAGGGCGGCGGGGCGGCGTAGCGCGGCGGCCTCTCGCGACCGCGGGCGCCAGGTGGTGTTATGCGAGGCGCCATGGAAACCGCTGCGCCGCTCGCCCCGCTGACCGGACCCACGCCGGGCGGTCGATGGACCTCCCTCATGCAGCAGGCGCCCTTCCTCCTCGACCCGCTGGGCGCGGTCGCCGGGCGCTTCGCGCGCTTCGGCGACCTCTACCGGGTGCAGACCCGCGACGGCGCCCTCTTCGTGCTGCGCCACCCCGACCACCTGCGCGACGTGCTGGTCACCCACGCGGCGAAGTACACCAAGACCCACAGCGCGTTCCGGCAGCTCGCGCGGGTGCTCGGCGACGGACTGCTCACCTCCGACGGCGCCGCCTGGCAGCGGCAGCGGCGCATGGTGCAGCCGGCCTTCAGCCGCGCGCGCATGGAGTCCTACGCCGACGCGATGGTCGCCGAGGCGGCGCGCACGGTCGGCGGGTGGCGCGACGGCGAGGCGCGCGACGTGTCCGTCGACATGATGGAGCTGACCCTGCGCGTGGTGGGCCGCACGCTCTTCGGGCACGACGCGAGCGGCGACGTGGGCGACGTGGCCGCGGCGATGCGCGACTTCCAGGAGATCGTCTCGCGGCCCGACCTGCTGCCCGCGTGGGTGCCCTCGCCGTCGCGCCGGCGGCTCGCGCGGGCGGTCGCGACGCTCGACCGGATCATCCACGACATGATCGCGAAGCGGCAGGGCGGCGCGGCGGGCGACGACCTGCTGCAGATGCTCGTCGACGCGACCGACGCCGAGGGCGACGGCGGGCGCATGTCGCTCCAGGAGGTGCGCGACCAGCTCGTGACGCTCTTCCTCGCGGGCCACGAGACCACCTCGCACGCCCTCACCTGGACGCTCTACCTGCTCTCGCAGAACCCCGGCGCGGAGGCCGCCCTGCACGCCGAGCTCGACGCGGTGCTGGGCGACCGCCTGCCGACCCTCGCGGACCTCGACGCGATGCCCTACACCGAGCAGGTCATCAAGGAGTCGATGCGGCTCTATCCGCCGGTGTACATGGTCGCGCGGCAGGCCGCGGAGGACACCGAGATCGGCGGCCACCCGGTGCCCAAGGGCAGCGAGGTCGTGCTCTGGATCTACATGACCCACCGTGACCCGCGGTGGTTTCCCGACCACGCGGCGTTTCGCCCCGAGCGCTTCGCCCCGGAGGCCGAGGCCGCGCTGCCGAGGCTCGCGTGGCTGCCCTTCGGGGCCGGTCCGCGGGCGTGCATCGGGCGGGGCTTCGCCATGATGGAGGCGAAGCTCCTGCTGGCCGTGATGGCGCGGCGTCACCGGCTGTCGCTGGTGCCGGGGCACCGGGTGGAGGTGCTGCCGCGGGTGACCCTGATGCCCAAGCACGGGATGCGGATGACCGTGCACGCCCGCCCGCGGGGGTGAGGTCGTCCCCCTTTGCGTCGGGGCCCCACTCTCCCGCACGATCGGCGCCCCCCCGATGCGCTTCCCTCCCGCCCTCGTCGCGTTCGCCCTCGTCGCCTGCTCCGCCGCGCCGTCGCCGCCCTCCGCGAGCCCGGCGCCCATCGCGCAGCCCCAGCCCGTGGCGCAGCCACACCTGCCCGCTGGTCCGGTGCCACCGGCCCGCGACGACGGCCGCCTGCCCGCGCTCGCCCGGCTGCGCCGCTACGACCTCGAGCTCATCGTCGACCCCGCGCAGCCCACCTTCACCGGGATCGTCTCCTTCGACCTCGACCTCCCGGAGCCCACCGCCCACATCGTGCTGCACGCGCGCGACCTCACCGTCACCGAGGCCCACGTCGAGCGCGCCAGCACGGTCTTCCCCGCCACCACCGCGGTGCGCCTCGCGCACGGCGCCCGCGAGGCCCCCGAGGAGCTCGTCGTCTCGCTCCCGGACGCCCTCCCGGCCGGCGCCGCGCGCCTCGTCATCCGCTACCACGGGCGCTTCAACCCCGAGCTCAACGGGCTCTACCGGGTGCAGGTCGACGGGCGCTGGTACGCCTTCTCGGACTTCGAGCCCACGGACGCCCGGCGGGCGTTTCCGTGCTTCGATGAGCCGTCGTTCAAGGTGCCGGTGCGGGTGCGACTCACCGTCCCGCAGGACGTCGGCGCCTTCGCCAACATGCCCGAGACGTCGCACGCCGACGACCCCGGCGCCCACACCCGCGCGGTGCTCTTCGACGAGACCCCACCGCTCCCGAGCTACCTCGTGGCCTTCGCCGTCGGCCCCTTCGACGTCCTCGACGGACCCGCCTCCCCGGTGCCGGTGCGCGTGCTCGCCCCGCGCGGCCGCGCCGCCCTCGGCGCCTACGCCGCCCGCGTCGCGGGCGAGCACCTGGGCATCCTCGCGCGCTACTTCGACCGCCCGTACCCCTTCCCCAAGCTCGACCTCGTCGCCGTGCCCGACTTCCAATCGGGCGCCATGGAGAACCCCGGGCTCATCACCTTCCGCGACACCGCCCTGCTCCTCGACGAGGCCCGCGCCCCGGCCCGCACGCGCTACTACACCGCGTCGATCGTCGCGCACGAGCTCGCGCACCAGTGGTTTGGCAACCTCGTCACCATGGCCTGGTGGGACGACCTCTGGCTCAACGAGGGCTTCGCCACCTGGATGGGCACCCGCGTCATGGACGCCTGGCAGCCCGCCCTCGGCGCCCGCATCGAGGCCGTCGACAGCGCAGCCTACGCCCGCCACGCCGACGCCCTCCCGACCGCCCACGCCGTCCGTCAGCGCGTGACGAGCACCGGCGACGCCATGGCCAGCTTCGACGCGATCACCTACAACAAGGGCGCCGCCGTCATCGGGATGATCGAGTCGTGGGTGGGCGCCACGCCCTTTCGCGAGGGCATCCGCGCGTACCTGCGCGACCACGCGGGCGGCAACGCGACGGCGGCCGACCTGCTGCGCGCCCTCAGCGCGAGCTCCGGGCGCGACGTGACCCCGGTGGCCGAGAGCTTCCTCGACCAGGTGGGCGTGCCCCTCGTGCGCGCCGCCCTCGACTGCGCCCCGGGGCATCCCCCGCGGGTGACCCTCACGCAGTCGCGCTTCCGCTACCGCGCGGGCGAGGCCGACGCCACCCGCTGGCGCATCCCCGTGTGCGTGCGCTTCGACGCCGCCCCGCAGCCCCGGACGCAGTGCACCGTGCTCGCCGACGAGCGCGCCACCGTCGACCTCCAGGCCACCCGCTGCCCCCGCTGGATCGATCCCAACGCCGGGAGCGCGGGGTACTACGTGAGCGCGTCGAGCGCGGCCAACACCCGCGCGCTGCTGCGCACCCCGGGGGCCCTCGGGACGGCCTCGCAGCTCGACCTGCTCTCCACGCTGGAGGCGCAGGTGATCGCCGGGACGGTGCCCATCAACACCTGGCTGGAGGCCCTCGCGCACCTCGCGCAGGACCCCGACGCCCACCTGCACGAGCGCGTGGCCAACAGCATGTTCACGCTGCGCCGCTGGGTGGTGGACGACCAGAACCGCGCGGGCTTCCAGCGCTGGGCGGGCCGGGTGCTCGGGCCCCTCGCGCGGGCCCTGGGGTGGCGCACGCACCCGGGGGACTTCGACGTGCGGCGCAATGCGCGGCGGGCCGTGCTCAGCGCGACGGGCATGCTCACCGACGACTTCATGGCGCGCACGCAGGCCGAGGAGATCGCCGCGGCGTACCTGCGCGCGCCCGCGACGGTGGACGCGGAGATGGCCACCGTGGCGCTGCCGGTGGCGTCGCGGCGCGCGGGGGCCCAGCGCTTCGACGCCCTGCTGGCGGCCCTGCCGCGCGCCGCCACCCCGCAGGACCGGGCGCTCATCCTCGGGGCGCTGGTGAGCTTCGACAGCCCCGCGCTGGTGCAGCGGGCGTGGGGGCTGGCGCTCACCGACACGGTGCGCGTGGTGGACTTCCGCGCGCTCTTCGGTCGGGGCGACACGCACGCGCGGCACCCGGGGCTGCTGGCCGCGTGGGCGGAGGCGCACTGGGAGGAGTTCGCGGCGCGGCACGGGCGCAACGCGCGGCACCTGCTGGGCAGCGTCGGGGGCCTGTGCGACGCGGCGGCCATCGACCGGGCGGTGGCCTTCTTCGGGCCGAAGGCGGAGGTCATCGACGGCGCCGCGCGGGGCTTCGCGCTGGCCGTGGAGGGCGCGCGGCAGTGCGCCGCGGTGCGCGCCCGCTCGCGGGAGGCGGTGACGCGGCTCTGGGGGCCCGCGCGGTAGCGGGCTGCGCGGGAATGGGCGATGGGCCCGTGTGACCGGAGGCGAATCGGGTCGCGCCGCGGTCGACGTCGTGCTCGCGCCTTCGTAGCCTGCACTCGTGGCAAGCATGACCCTGGGAACCCCCGCCGTCGCCCTCGTCGAGCCCGCCGGAGCGTCGATGCCGCTGGGCGTGTTCACGCGTGGCGCGCGGGTCCTCCTGCTCGGCGGCGCCCTCGCGTCGTGCGCCGGGTCTGGCACCCGCAGCGCCGCGGACGCCACGGCTCCCGTCGACCTCGGCGTGGTGAACGACCTCTCCCCTCCGCTGGACCAGGGCCCCGCGGACGCCTCGGCGGACGACGTGCTCGACGCCACCGACGACCTGCCCATGGATGGTGGCGTCGACGCTTCGACCGATCGGTCCGAGGTGTTCGTCCCCACCGCGGACGTGTGGGCAGGCGTCCCCCTCGTCGACCTGGGCGGCATCCTCATCCCGGTCGACCCCAACGCCGTGCCCGCGCCCGGGAGCGAGTGCACCGGCGATGCGGGCGTGCGCGCGGGTGATCCGACGATCGCGCCGCCGCGGCCCGTCCGCCCGCTGTCGGTGTCGCGGGTGACCTCGCAGCGGCCGACCTTCCAGTGGGTGCTGCCCGCGGGGACGACGGGCGCTCGCGTGGAGGTGTGCGCCGA
>JAUSAZ010000023.1 GCA_030652255.1 Myxococcales bacterium
GATCAACATGGTCGGTGACGAGCTTCGCGCGAAGCTCCGGGAGTTGCTCATGGATCTCAGCAAGGTGACCGAAGGACCCCTCATGCGTGACCTGCGCGAGGAGTTCGAACGTCGGGGAAAGCTCGAGGGAAAGCTCGAGGGAAAGCTCGAGGGCGAGGCGAGCGCGCTGCTCCGGGTGCTCGCGCGGCGGGGCATCACCATCGACGACGGGACCCGCGCGCGGGTGCTGGCCTGCTCCGACGCCACGACGCTCGACGGCTGGCTCGACCGGGCCGCGACCGCCGCCACCGCCGCGGAGGTGTTCGGCGACGGCGGGGCGTAACCTCCGCGCTCCTGAACCTCCCCGCGCCCGACCCTACAGCCCGATGCCCTCGAGCATCATCGGGTCGAGGCCCAGCATCGCGAGGTACGACACCGCGAGCACGGCCATCGCGCTCACCGCCGCCCGCGCCGCCCGCGACCCAGGCCCCGCGCCGCCCACCACGTTGAGCGCCACCGCCACGAGGTACACCGCGAGCGCGCCGCCGCCCAGCACCGCGAAGGGCGACACCTCGTGCTCGTCGGCCAGCTTCGCCATCGCCGCGCCGCCCGCGGTCAGCACCACCAGCTGCACCAGGGGCATCGGCCGGCGCCATCGCCGCAGCACCTCGCCGAGCTGCCCGCGGCGCCACGCCATCGCCAGCG
Source organism: Myxococcales bacterium (assembly GCA_030652255.1). GTDB lineage: Bacteria > Myxococcota_A > Polyangia > Polyangiales > SCUS01. The sequence continues at coordinate 685 of JAUSAZ010000023.1, forward strand.
CCGCCGCGCCCGCGAGGGCCACCAGCGCGAGCACCGTCACCGCCGCCCGCTGCAGCCGCGCCCGCCGGGTGAGCACCGCCGCCTCCGCGCGCACCACGTCGGGAACCCGCACGCCGGACAGCTCCCGCTCGGCGCGCGCCGCCTCGCCCAGCGCCCCGCGCAGCTCGACCAGCCGCGTCGCCGCGAGCTCTCGCTGCCCCACCGGCGCCGCGTCGTCCTCCGCCAGCCGCAGGAACACCTCCGCCGCCTCGCGCGGACGCCGCATCCGCCCCGCGTAGGCCTCGGCCACCAGCATCCACGCCTCGGCCCGCACGCTCCCGCCCGGCCACTCCCGCGACGCCCGGTCGAGTGCCTCCAGCGCCCGGGGGTCGTCGCTCAGCGCCGTCGAGCGCCGCACCCGCTCCAGCGCCACCAGCGGCGCAAACCCGCCCTCCGCGTGCGCCTGCAGGTCATCGATGCGCGCCAGCGCCCGCGACGCGTACCGCGAGCCCGGGTCGCGCGCCACGAAGCGCCGGTAGCCCGCCAGCGCCGCGGGGAAATCCAGCCCCTCGTCGGCCAGCTGCGCCAGGTGGTACTCGCCGAGCGCGGCCTCCTCCGGGTCGCCCTGCGCCACCGCCGCCGCGAAGGCCTCCCGCGCGCGCCCCAGGTCGCCCGCCTCCTGCGCCGCGCGCCCCGCCTCGATGCGCGTTGGTGACTGGGCCCGCGCCGCCGCCGGCGAGAGCGCCAGCGCGAGGGCCACCAGCACCGCCGCCGCCCGCCCCACGGCTCAGCCCCGGCGCCCGATCGCCTGCGCCGCCGAGCGCCCCACGCGCGCCCCGTCGGCCAGCGCGTCGGCCACCCCGTCGCCGCCGCGGCCCATGCACACCTCGCCCGCGGCGTAGAGCCACTCGCCCAGCGGGGTCTCTCCGTCGGCGTCGAGCACCCGGCCCGCCGCGTCGACCCGCAGCCCCGCGCCCCGCGCCCGCCCGGTGTGCTCGTCGAACCACTCCGCCGGGTCGGCCCCGCGCGCCGCGCCCGCCCGGGAGAGCACCCGCCGCCGGTCGCGCGTCCACACCGGCGCGTCGGCCGCCGCCTCGCGCAGGCTCTCCCCGAACACCAGCCCCCCGCCCACGAGCCCGCCCGTGGCCAGCACCACCGAGCGCGCCTTCACCAGCCGCCCGCTGCGGAATACCAGCCCCGGTAATCTCCCGGGCCGCACCGTCGCCCGGTCGTTGATCACCTCGACCCCATCGGGCAGCCACCGCCGCAGCGCCCGCATCGCCCGCGTCCCCGGTGGGTCGCCCGGCCCGCCCGCGGCCTCGCCCACCGGGATGCCCAGCGCCTCGGAGATGCGCGCCGCCACGTCGAGCCGCGCGAGCCCCAGCACCGGCGGCAGCAGCAGCCCGGAGAGCCCCGCGCAGCTCGACCCGAGCGAGCGCGCGAAGGCCTCCGCGGCGCCCTCCCGGTCGAAGCCCGCCGCCACCTCGCGGAAGGTCTGACCCCCCGGCGCGCCGTCCGGCGCCGGGATCACCCGCGCCCCCAGGGTCTGCGCCACCAGCCGCGCCGACCACGAGGGGTGCGTCGCGAGGTCGAGCACCCCGGGCGTTCCGCCGGGCGCGAGCGCCCCCACGTCGAGCAGCGCGCGCAGCGCCCCCGCGGCGCCCTCCACCAGCCAGCCCGCCACGGTCACGTAGCGCCCGCCGGCGCGCCACACCTCACCCTCCGCCCAGGCCGTGAAGGGATCGCGCGCCGCGCCCCACACCACGCCCGACCCCAGCGCCGCCGCGCCGCCGCCGTCCGCCACCACCGCCACGCTCGCGCCCGCCTCGCGGGCCGCGCGCGCCGCCGCCACGCCCGCCGCCCCGGCGCCGATCACCAGCACGTCCGCCGTCGCCTCGTGCGCGCTCACGGCTGCGCCGCCCGGCCGAGCGTGCGCAGCGCCGCCATCGTCAGGGCCTCCGCGCGCGCCTGCTTGTCCCCGATGGCCGGCAGCCGCGACCGCCGCCGCTCGCGCAGCAGCTCCGCCGCCTGGGCGCGCACCTCCCCGGGGCTCCAGCCCAGCACCTCCCCGGCGATCACCGCGCCCGCCAGCGCGCAATCGTTCCCGCCGCACGCGCCGTGCGCGAGGTTGGTGCGCCGCGCGACGTCCGCCAGGGTGCGCGCGAACTCGTGCTTCGCCACCCAGCGCACCTCGCAGGCCAGCACCGGCTCGTGCGCGCACACCACCGCCCGCCCGCGCCGGTCGCTGTCCGCCAGGATCGCCTCGGCGCGCGACCCGTGCCGCGTCACCAGCCGCTCGACGGCGAAGCGCGTGAGCTCGTAGCGCGCGGCGAGCTTGTCGACGTCCACCACGCGGTCGCCCCCGGGCAGCGGCGCCGTGTGCGTGGTGCACGGCGCGCGGTTGCCCAGCCGCGGCGCGATGAGGTCCGCGGCCTCCTGGGCGAACATCCGGTAGCTCGCCAGCTTGCCGCCGATGAGGGAGTACAGCCCCTCGGCGCCGTGCGCCGCGTGGTCGACGATCTCGTGCTCGCGGGAGAGCGCGTCTTCCATCTTGCCCCACGCGTAGAGCGACGGCCTCGCGCCCACGGTGGTGCCGATGATGCGCGCGTCGCGCACCCGCGGCAGCACCTGCTCCACCCCCTCGACCAGGTAGCGCACCTCGTCGGTGGTCACCGGCAGGTCGTCGAGGTCGGCGTAGGTGTCGTCGTCGGTGGTGCCGATGAGGGAGGTGTTGCCCCAGGGCTCGATGAAGATCTGCCGGCCGTCGATGGCCTCGGCCATCACCCCGACGTCCGTGACCGGGCGGTCGAGCACGAGGTGCACGCCCTTCCCCGGGCGCACCCGCACGTGCTGCGAGACCCCCGCCGTGGCCGCCGTGATGGGGCTCCACGCGCCGGTGCAGTTGACCACCACCCGCGCGCTGAACTCGTACGCCCGCCCGTCGATGCGGTCGCGCGCGGTGACGCCGGTGGCGCGGCCCTCCTCGACCACGATGCGCTCGACGGAGGTGTGCACGTACAGCCGGCAGCCGTGCTCGACGGCGTCCGTCGCGTTGGCCACGCAGAGCCGGTTGCCGTAGATGCCCCACTCGTCGAAGGTGATCGAGCCGTAGAGGTCGCGCTCGCGCAGCCCGGGGACGAGCGTGAGGGTCTCCTCGGGGGTGAGCCGGGTGTGGGGCTTGCCGCGCTTGAGCGGCTGGTACTCGTCGTACACGGCGAAGAAGGCGTCGAAGGCGTCGAAGCGCACCTTCGCCACTGGCCCGTGGCCGAACACCGGCATCACGAAGGGAATCCGGAAGATCATGTGCGGCGCGATGGTCTGGATGTACCCCGAGTCGACGCACGACGAGCGGGTGACCGACGGGTGCGTCGTGAGGTAGCGCGGCCCGCCGTGGATCATCCCCGACGAGTTGCCGCTCGCCCCGAAGGCGAGGTCGTTGCGCTCCAGCAGGATGACCCGCAGACCGCGGAGGGAGAGGTCGCGCGCGAGGCCGGTGCCGTTCACGCCGCCGCCGATGATGAGCACGTCGCAGTCAGGCCGACGCTGGGCGAGTTCAGTGGTCATAAGGGGGATTTCGGGGCCCTCGGTGGGCGTCGGCGCGGAAGGTAATCCCAAAGTCCCCGCAGGTGGCGGGCGAAGCATCTCACCGCGGCCGCGGAGCCCCCGTGGACCCTCCTCCGGCGGCTCGTCCGTTGTCCGCAGCGCGGACACCCCCGGCATGGGGATTCCTGACCCAGCGGGGCGTTTCAGAGCGTGCGGAAGTGCTCAGCGGCGGACGAGGGCGAGGGCGGCCGTGCGGAGGTCGTCGAGCTCGAAGGGCTTGCCCAGCACCCCGGAGGCGCCGACCCGGCGGGCCTCGGCGCAGACCGCGTCGTCGGCCGTGGTCGCGAGCACCAGGATGACCGCGCCCGCGAGCGTCTGGCGGAGCTCGTCGAGGGCGCTGAGGCCGTCGCGGCCGGGCAGGTTGGCGTCGCTGACCACCAGGGCCGGGGGGGAGTTGTCTTCGCGGCGGGTGCAGCACGCGATCTCGATGAGCTCCTCGGAGGTGCGCGCCTCGGAGACGATGAAGCCGTCCCGGGTCAGCGCCTCGACGATGAGCCGCAGCAGGGCGGGGTCGTTCTCGGCGACGAGGGCTCCCGGACGCCAGCCGATGGGGCGGTTCCGACGCGAGGGCGGCGGCGCGGCTGAGCGAGCGGGGGAGACGGGCATCTCATCCTCCATCGGACGGGGGCAGGCCACCAGGGGGGTGGTGGTCTCGAACGCGCGGAATACCGTTTCCTGCACACCGCGTACGCGGCGACGCACTGCCCCGGCGGAGGACCTCAGGTGGTGGCGGTGGCGGCGGTGGCGGCGTGGCGCCGGCGCGCGAGGGCGCGGAGCACGGCGACGACGATGACCGAGGTGATGAGCCCCATCACCAGCGGGCCGACGGTGGACTCGATCGCGTACGAGCGGAAGTTGAAGTACGCGCGGGCCTCGGCGAGGGGGCGCCCGTGCGCGGCGGCGTAGGCGATCATGCGCGAGAAGAAGCCCGGGTTGACGTAGCGGAGGAAGAGCCAGAGCGAGGGCGCGGCGAGGACGGAGGTGACCGCGGAGACGGTCATGCCGGCGCGCAGCCCGTCGGCCCAGGAGAGGTTGCCGTCGGCGTCGCGGTGGTCGCGAATGGCCAGCGTCATGATGGTGATGGCGATGGGCGCGTAGAGGTTGGTGACGACCGGGTGCAGGTCGATGCGCGTGGTGTGCAGCCCGAGCGCGTACTCCAGGCACATCCAGAGGAAGCCCGAGAAGGAGAAGATCACGCCCCAGCGGAGGTCGTCGGTCACACCGCGCATGGGGGTCACTGTGCCGGGGCGGTCGCGGCGCCAGCAACTTATCGGGCGCGGGCCGTTGAGGGGGCAGTGACCCGCGCGCGGCTTTGGGGGTACCAATCGTTGCAGCGACCGGGGCGGCGGGGTCCACCAGTAGCCCCGGCAGCGCCGCGACGAAGGAGCCCACACCGATGCGACGAGCTGGATGGCGACCCTGGTTCCTGCTCCTCGCGGCGGTGGGCTGCGCGGACGACCCCGGCCCCGACCCCTTCGCCGGGCCCGTGCCTGCGCGGTGCCCGGTGCGGGCGGCCGAGCGGGGCATCGTCGTGACGCGGATGCGCTTCGTGAAGACCACCATGCCGGGCGTCTCCGAGGGCTTCGACCTCGACGGGCGCGTCAGCGGCAGCGACGACGCCGCGTCCTGTCGCCGCCGGGACTTCACCTCCCCGGAGGGCACCGCCGGGGTCGACAACCAGCTCTCGCTCCTGGTGCCGGTGCTGGAGACGCAGACCGCGGGCGCCCTCGACGAGGCCATCCAGGCGGCGATCAACAGCGGCCAGCTCATGCTGTCGGTGTCGCTCGAAGGCGTCGATGCGCGGCGCGACGACCCCTGCGTGCGGATGGTGTTCCGGCAGCTGCGGGGGGTGCCCTTCGTGGGGAGCGACCAGCGCATCGACCCCGGGCAGACCTTCGAGACCGCGCGCGACCAGCCGGTGAGCGAGGTGGTCGGCCGGCTGCGCGAGGGTGTCCTCGAGGCGGGGCCCTTCACGCTGGCGCTGCCCGTCGCGGTGCTCGACGCGCGCTTCGTGCTCACCCTCGACGCCGCCCGCATCCGCCTGCGGTGGCGCGACGACGACACCTTCGAGGGCATCATCGGCGGGGGCATCGCCGCCGACGAGCTCATCGCCGTGGTGCAGACCCTGGGCATCCCCCCGGAGCTGCGCTCGCTGGTGGCGCAGCTCATCCGCGGCATCACCGACCTCGACCCCAGCGCCGAGGGCACCTGCCGTCGCTTCTCCGGCGCCATCGCCTTCGAGGGCCGCAACGCCTTCGTGAACCCCTGAGGCGCACGGCGACCATCCGGGCCCCGACCTCCCGTTTGCGTACATGTGGGCGGTGGCTCCCCGCGCGGAGCGGCGACGGTCTATGATCGCCCCTACCGACCGCGCCGATGACGGACCGCGGCGGGCGAACGCCCCCCCCCACCCACCGATGGCCCGCACGACCCTGGCCCCCGACGCGCGCTACGCCTCCCAGGAGCTGATCTACCGCTCGGCCCGCACGACGGTGCACCGCGCCGTGCGCCGCGACGGCGTGGCGGTGGTGGTGAAGTCGGCCACCGAGGGGCAGCGCGACCCGAGCGCCCGGCGCTGGCTGCTCAACGAGCACCGGGTGCTCGAAGGGCGCGCGGTGCCCGGCTCGCAGCGCGTGCTCGACCTCGTGGCGACGGCGCTCGGCCCGGCGATGGAGTCCGAGGACTTCCGCGGCGCGGCGCTCAACCTCGCGGAGACCCGCGCGTGGAGCGTGGGAGAGTTCCTCCGCTGCGCGCGAGAGCTCGCCGAGGCCGTGCGCGCGCTGCACGCCGAGGGGATCACCCACCGCGACCTCGTGCCCGGCAACATCCTCCGCCGCCCCGACGGCTCGGCCGTCTGCCTCATCGATTTCGGCCTCGCCACCCGCGCCACGCGCGTCACCCACGACCCCGTCGGCGCGCGGCTCATCGAGGGCACCCTCGGGTTCCTCTCGCCCGAGCAGACCGGCCGGCTCAACCGCCCGGTCGACCGCCGCGCCGACCTCTACACCCTCGGCGCGACCTTCTTCGCCCTCCTCACGGGCCGTCCCCCCTTCGAGGGCGACGACCCCGTCGCGCTCGTCCACGCCACCGTCGCGCTGCCCGCCCCGCGCGTCGACGCCCTCCGCCCGGACGTGCCCGCCCCCCTCGCGGCCCTCATCGCGCGCCTGCTCGCGAAGATGCCCGACGACCGCTACCAGACCGCCGACGCCCTCGCGCGCGACCTCGCCCTCCTCGACGACACCTGGCGCGCCCACGGGTCCCTCGACGACGTCGCCCTCTCCCCCGACGACCGCCCCGACCACCTCGTCCTGCCCGACCGGCTCTACGGCCGCGAGGGCGCCCGGCACGACCTCCAGGAGGCCATCGCCCGGCTGCGCGCCGGGGTCGTCTCCGCCATCGCGGTGGTGGGCCCCGCGGGCGTCGGCAAGACGGCCCTCGTGCGCGAGCTGCACCGCATGCTGGCGGACACCGACGCGGCCTTCGCCGAGGGCAAGGTCGACCCGCTCCAGCGCGGCACGCCCTACGCGCCCGTGCTCGCCGTGCTGCGCGCCCTCATGCAGCGCGCGCTCGCGGGCGACGACCAGAGCGTGCTCGCCATCGGCCGGCGCCTCCGCGACGCCCTCGGCGAGGACCGCCCCCGGCTCGTCGACCTGGTGCCCGAGGCCGCGGCCCTGGTCGGCCCGGAGGAGAGCACCGAGGCCCTGCTCGTGACCGAGGCGCGCGCCCGGCTGCACGTGCTGCTGCGCCGGTCGCTCCAGGTGTTCCACGCGCCCGAGCGCCCGCTGGTGGTCTTCCTCGACGACCTCCAGTGGGCCGACGAGGCGACGCTCTCGCTGGTGCGCACCATGGTCGAGCAGCGCCTCCCGGAAGACCCGCTGCTGGTGCTCGGCTGGCGCGCCACCGACGGCGTCACCGAGGGGGCCATGGCCGCCATCGAGGCCCGCTGGGCCCCCCGCAGCGTGCCGCGCATCACCGTGGGCTCCCTCGCCGTGGAGGACGTCGCGGCCCTCCTGGGTGACGCCCTCGGCGGCGAGGCCGACGCCGTGGGCGACCTCGCGGCGCTGCTGCACCAGCGCACCAGCGGCAACGCCCAGATGCTCCGCGAGCTGCTCACCTCGCTCTCCCTCGACGGCGCCTTCCCCTGGGACGGCGCCCGCCACCGGCTCACCTGGGACCTCGCGCGCATCGCCGCGGCCCCGGTTCCCGACGGCGTCGCGGAGCTGCTCACCCCGCGCCTCGCCCGTCTCCCCGCGCGGGCCCGCCACGCCCTGGAGGTCGCGGCCTGCGTGGGCGGATCCTTCGACCCGACCCTGGTGCGCGCCGTCACCGACGCGTCCCGCGCGGAGTTCGCGAGCGCCGTCTCCATGGCCCTGGAGGCCGGGCTGCTCGTGGGCGACGCCGCCGCCTGGGAGGTGGCGATGGACGCCGCCGAGGGGTCGGGCCCCGCCGCGGCGCTGCGCTTCGCCCACGACCGCGTGCACGACGCCGTGTACGCGTCGCTGTCGCCCGCGCGCCGCGAGGAGATCCACCTCGCGCTCGGCCGGCAGCTCCTGCGCGAGCTCGCCGACGGCGACGACGACCGGGTGTTCGCCACCGTCGACCAGATGCGCCGCGCGTCCACCAGCGGACTCACCCGCGACGAGCGCCTCCAGCTGGCCGCGCTCGGGCTGCGCGCGGCGCGGCGGGCCCGGCAGCAGGCGGCCTTCGAGGCCGCGCTCACCTGCGCCGGGGCGGCCATCGGGTGGCTCGACGACGGCGACTGGGTCGCCCACTACGAGCTCACCCGCGACCTCCACCTGCTGGCCGCGGAGATGGTGGTGCTCTGCCCCGGCGCGGCGCCGACGGTGCGCTACGCCGAGCACGCCCTCGCCCGCGCCCGCGACGCGCTCGACCGGGTGGCGGCGCAGTCCATCCTGATCCGCGGGCACAACGCGCGCGCCGACCACGCCGCGGTGGTGCACGACACCGTCGAGGCCCTGCGCTGGCTCGGCGTGGACATCACCGAGCACCCGGGGATGCCGCGCGTGCTGCTCACCCTCGCGCGGGTGCGCCGTCGCGTCGGGCGCCTCGGGGGCGGCGCGCGCGCGGGCCTCGCGGTCACCGCCGACCCCGCGGTGCTCGCCACGCAGGCCCTCATCTCGGGCTGCACCGCGTCGGCGTACCTCGTCTCGACCACGCTGCTCCCGATGCTGCTGCTGCGCTCGGTCGAGCTCTCCCTCGACCGCGGCGCGAGCGCCGGGTCGGCCTACGGCTTCGCGGGGTACACCTTCATCCTGGCCGCCGTGCTCGACGACCTGTCGGGCGCCCTGCGCTTCGCGGCGCTCTCCCGGGCGCTGGCGGCGGAGCTCGACGACGACGCCGCGCGGGTGCGGGTCGAGACCCTCTGCGTGGGCTTCTGCGACGCGCGGGTCACCCCCCAGGCCGCCCTGGCCGAGCCCTTCGCCGACCTCGCCCGCCGCGCCGCCGCGCTCGGCGACGGCGAGTACGCCGCGCTCAACGCGCACAACACCCTCGACGCGGCGCTGGCCGGCGGGCGCGACCTCGACCTCGTGGCCACCGAGGCGCCCGGGTGGATCCGGCACTGCGCGGCGCTGGGGGAAGACCGCGGGCAGCGCTACTGCGGGTACCTCCTGCACGTCACCGACGTGCTGCGCGGGCGCAAGGGCGCCGACGAGGCCGCGTGGGCCGCCGCGCGCGACGAGCTCTACGGCAGCGACCGCGCGCCCGACGACAAGTCCATGGAGGGCACCTTCCACATCTGGCGCATCAGCGTGGCGCTCTTCCTGGGCGACACCGCCACGGCGGCGTCGATCGCCGAGGGCGCCGAGGCGTGGATCAAGGCGATGCCCGGCGCCATCCAGCTGTACTCGGTGGTCTCGCACGTCGCGCAGGCCCGGCTCATCGAGGCGCTCGGGGCCACCGGGCGGCGGCGGGTGCAGCTCGCGGCCCTCGCGGCGCGCGACCTCCACCGGCTGCGGGGCTGGGCCGCGGGCGCCCCGGCGGTGTTCGGCCACCGGGTGCGGCTCGTCGAGGCGCTGGGCTTCGAGCTCGCCGGGCAGCGCGAGCGGGCGGTGCGCTCCGTCGAGGCCGCGCTCTCCGAGGCCCGCCTCGCGGACGTGACCCCCGACCTCGCGCTGGCCCTCGACGCGGCGTCGCGGATCTACGAGCGCCACGGACAGCGGCGCGTCGCGGCGAGCCTGCTGGGCGAGGCGCTGGAGGTGTGGCGGCAGTGGGGCGCGAGGGCGGTGGTGGCCCGGCTCGACTCGCGCCTGAGCGCCCTCGGCGCCGAGCGGCTGGCGGCGAGCGCGGGCACCACGAGCATCAACAGCAGCAGCATCGACGCGGCGACGCTGATGCGCGCGGCGCGGGCGCTGTCGGCGGAGATCGTGCTCGACGACCTGCTGCGCCGGCTGGTGGAGCTGGCCACGACCAACGCGGGCGCCGACCACGCGTCGCTCTGGCTGGTGACGCCGGAGGGGCTGCGGGTGACGGCGCGGGCGCGGGCGCACGCGGGCGGGGTGGTGAGCGAGCGGGTGCGCGACGACCTCGGCGCGGACGACCCGGCCGCGGCGGTGGTGCAGTACGTGGCGCGCACGCAGGAGCCGGTGCTGCTGCACGACGCGGCGGGCGACCAGCGCTTCTTCCGGGCGTCGGGGAGGCGCCGGCCGCGGTCGGTGCTGTGCGTGCCCCTGCGCAAGGGCCACCACCTCATCGGGGTGCTCTATCTGCACAGCGCGGTGGTGGCGGGCGCCTTCACCGAGGACCGCTTCGAGATGGCCACGGTGATGGCCGCGCAGGCGGCGGTGTCGATCGAGAACGCGCGGCTCTACGACGACCTGCGCGCCTCGCTGGAGCGGCAGCAGAAGCTCACGGCGGCCTTCGAGCGCTTCATGCCCAACCAGTTCCTGGAGCAGCTGGAGAAGCCCAACATCCTGGACGTGGCGCTGGGTGACCAGTCGAGGCGCGAGGTGACGGTGCTCTTCTGCGACCTGCGCGGCTTCTCGGCGCTGGCGTCGCAGCTCGGTCCCGCGGGCACCTTCGCGTTCATCAACCGGTACCTCGGGTACATGGAGCCGGTGATCCACGCGCACGGCGGCTTCATCAACCAGTACCTTGGCGACGGGATCATGGCGCTCTTCCCGGGCTCCACCGACCAGGCCGTGGCGGGCGCGCTGGCGATGCTCGACGCGCTCGCGGGCTTCAACGCCGAGCGGCGCACGGCGGGCCTGGCCGAGGTGCGGGTGAGCATCGGGCTCAACTCCGGGCCGCTGATGCTCGGGGTCATCGGCGGGGCGAAGCGCTTCGACCGGGGCGTGGTGGGCGACGCCGTCAACCTGGCGAGCCGGGTGGAGGGGATGACCCGGCAGTTCAACGCGCCAGTGCTGCTGGGCGGCGAGACCTGCGCTCGCCTCGAGGACCGCGGGAGGTTCCTGCTGCGCTCGCTGGGGTGGGTGGTGCCGCTGGGGCAGCGCCAGCCCATCGAGGTGTTCGAGGCCCTCGACGCGCACGGCCCGGAGCGCCGCGCGGCGGGCGCCGCCTCCGCGGGCGATTACGCCGACGGGCTCGCGTCCTGGGTCGCCGGGGACTTCGTCGCGGCCATCCGGCACTTCGCGGCGTGCATGGCCCGCGACCCCTCGGACGGGGCGGCGCGCTTCATGGTGGCGCGCTGCGAGGAGCTCATCGCGCGTCCGCCGCAGGGCCCCTGGGACGGGGTCATCCGGCTGGTGAGCAAGTAGCGCCGTTGACGAAGCGCCGGCCCCTCTCCAACGTTGTGCCCCAAAGGATGAACCCACGATGACCACCACCCGGAAGACCTCCTCCGCGGGCTTCGACGTCGCGCGTCTGCCCCCCGAGGCCATCACGGCGCTCGCGGCCACGCTCAGCCCCGACGAGCGCCACGTCATCCTGGCGCACGGCACCGAGCGGCCCTTCTGCGGCACGCTGCTCGACAACAAGAAGCACGGCACCTACGTGTGCCGCCTCTGTGCGCTGCCGCTGTTCAGCTCGCGGGCGAAGTTCGACTCGGGCACCGGGTGGCCGAGCTTCTTCCAGCCCTACGCGCCCGAGCACGTCGAGGAGATCACCGACGAGAGCTACGGGATGGTGCGGGTGGAGATCCGCTGCCAGCGCTGCGGCGGGCACCTCGGGCACGTGTTCCCCGACGGCCCGGCGCCGACGCGGCAGCGGTACTGCCTCAACTCGGCGTCGCTGGAGTTCATCGACGAGGGCGCCCCCCTCCCGCAGCGCGTCGAGAGCGACCGCGGCGCCGCCCGCACCGGCTGAGGCCCTCCCCCCCCTACTCGGTCTCCCTCGCGGCGGCGCGGTTCTCCTCGCGCATGGCGCGCCCGCGGCTGAGGGCGCTGTCCCTTGCTTCGTAGGCGCGGACGATGCGCGCCACCAGCGGGTGCCGCACCACGTCGACGTCGGTGAAGGTGCAGAACGCGATGCCCTCGGTGCCCGTGAGCAGGTTGGTGGCGTCGGAGAGCCCCGACTTGCGCCCCTCCGGGAGGTCGACCTGCGTGACGTCGCCGGTGATCACCGCCTTCGAGTCGTACCCGAGCCGCGTCAGGAACATCTTCATCTGCTCGGCGGTGGTGTTCTGCGCCTCGTCGAGGATCACGAAGGCTTCGTTGAGCGTCCGGCCGCGCATGAAGGCCAGCGGCGCCACCTCGATCTGCCCGCGCTGGATGAGCGCCTGGGCCTTGTCGAGGTCCATCATGTCGTGCATCGCGTCGTAGAGCGGGCGGAGGTAGGGGTTGACCTTCTCCGCGAGGTCGCCCGGCAGGAAGCCCAGCTTCTCGCCCGCCTCGACCGCCGGCCGCGTCAGGATGATGCGCTTGACCTTCTTCTGCATGAGCGCCGCGACCGCCATGGCCATCGCGAGGTAGGTCTTCCCCGTGCCCGCCGGCCCGATGCCGAACACGATGTCGTGCTCGCGCAGGGCCTCGATGTACTTCTTCTGGGCGAGGCCCTTCGGGGCGATGATGCGGTGCCGCGCGCTCACCAGCACCACGTCCTGGAACACGTCCCGCAGCTTCAGCTCCGGGTGCTCCTTCAGCAGCCGCACGGCGCGCGCGACGTCGTTGCCGTTGATCTCGTTGCCGTCGCGGATGGACTCGCACAGCTCGGCCACCACGCGCTCGGCGAAGGCCACCTCCTCGGCCGAGGTGCCGTGGATGTGCACCTGGTGCCCGCGCTGACCGATGGTCACCCCGGTCTCGGCCTCCAGCACCCGCAGGTGCTCGTTGCGCGGCCCGCACAGCGCCACCATCAGCGCCGGATCAGCCACGTCCACCTGCGCGCTCCCACCCGGGTTGCGCGCGCCCTTCGTCCCCGAAGCGTCGGTCTTTGGCATGCAGACCGACGCTAGCACGGCCCCCGCGCCCGCGACGTCGGGTATATGTGCGGGCGTGAGGATACACGCGGTGGTGTTCGACCTGGACGACACGCTCTACCCCGAAGCCGCCTACGTGGCCTCGGGGTTTCGTGCCGTCGGCGACGCCCTCGCCCGGGAGCACGGCGTCGAGGGCTTCGGGGCGCTGGCCGCCGCGGTGGCGGCCGAGGGGGCGCGCGGCAACGTCTTCGACGAGGCCCTCCGGCGGGCGGGCGTCGCGGAGGCGTCGGTGGCGTCCCTGGTCCCGTGGTGCGTCGACCGCTACCGCGAGCACCTCCCCGACATCGCCCTCTTCCCTGGGGGCCACGAGGCCCTCGAGGCCCTCCGCGGGGCCGTGAAGCTCGCGGTGCTCACGGACGGCTGGCTCGTGGCGCAGCGCCGCAAGGTCGAGGCCCTCGGGCTCGCGGCGCGGGTCGACGCCGTGGTCTACAGCGACACCTTCGGGCGCGCGCACTGGAAGCCGAGCGAGGTGCCCTACCGCGCGGTGGCCGAGGCGCTCGGCGTGGCGCACGATGGCTGCGTGTACATCGCCGACAACCCCGCCAAGGACTTCATCACCGCGAAGGCCCTCGGGTGGCGCACCATCCAGGTGGCGCGCCCTGGGCAGACGCACGCGGCCGAGGCGCCGAGCGCGGCGCACGGGGCGGAGGCGACCGCGGCCGACCTGCCCGCGGCCATGGCCATCGTGCGCGCGTGGATGGGGTGAGCGCGGTGAGCGACCGACGACGCATCCTCCCCCTCTTCGCGGGGCTCACCGGCGAGGCCCCGCGGCCGGCGGCGCCGCACCTCGAGCAGGCGCGCCGGGGCCTCGGCGGGGCGTACGCCGACGACGTCGACGCCGCGCTCATCGGGCGCTTCGTGCGCGTGGCGCCGCACGAGGGCGTGGTGCTGCACGCCGACGCGGCGACGGTCGACGTGATGGTGTCCGCGGGCGTGGTGCGGCGCGTGGCGCGGGCCCGCGCGGTGGTGCTCGACGACGTGGAGCTGTCGCCGCTGCGCAGGCGCATGGCCGACGACGTGCGGCGCTTCGCGGCGATGCCCGCGGCGCGGCGGGCGCGATTCACCACCGAGACGGGCGACGAGGCCGAGGGGCTGCTCATCGAGAAGTGCCGCTACGGCGCCCTCGTGGCGCTCGACGACGGTCGCGTGGTGGCCCTCGGGTTCAGCCGGATGATCGGCACCGTCGCGCCGGGTTAGAGCGCCGACAGGGTCAGCTCGCGGGCGTAGCCAACGGCGGCGCGTGACATGGGAGGTGGGGAGCATAGGCGTTAACCGTCGATTGCCCGCTGTGCCCGCTGGCCCGGGGTTCACCGGCGGCCGATGAGCCCGGTCCAAGCGGTTCAGCCCGGGCTACCAAAGGTGGTCACCTCCGCTGCGCGGAGGGTGCAGTCGGAGGCGTTGGCGTCCCGGCAACCCCGGTGCGAAGCGACGGGGGTGACCGCCGTAGGTAGCCCGGGCTGAACCGC
>JAUSAZ010000029.1 GCA_030652255.1 Myxococcales bacterium
CTGCCGTGGGTTTCAACCCGCGGCAGCCAAGGCGCGCGAAGGTGTGCGGGTAGCCCGGAACCCGCAGCCTGCAAGCGCTTCGCGCACGATCAGGTCAACGATGAGATGAATGGAGAGGGGCCGCGCGGCAGCGCGGGGTGAGGTCGGGGCGTCAGACCGAGGTCTGCGTGATCTTCAGGAACGACGGGTTGTGGTTGGGATCATCGCTGGTGATCTTCGCCTTGAAGGCCGTGAGGTCGGAGTAGGTCGTGGCGTAGGCGATGGGATAGATCCAGGTGTTGGGCGCGACGTTGTACGTCGCCCAGTCCTGGTAGAGGCCCCAGTACTCGGTGCCCGCCGTGTCGAACCAGATCTCCCCGAGCAGCAGCCAGGTGGTGCCGGTGAACACCCGGATGTCGTAGACGAAGAGGGGATCGACCTGCTGGATGATCCCGCCGCCCGCCGCGGCCTTCGCGGAGGTGACCTCCTTGGGGCGTGGCTTCGCGGCGGGGCGCGCGGCGACCTCGCTGCCCATCGGCGGCTTCGCGCTCGTGGTGGCTGCCTCGGCAGGCTTCGTCTTCGACCCGGGAGACTTCTTGGTGGTCGTCATCGTGTCCTCATCCTCCTGTGCGCTCCGAGCGCCCCCTCAGCGCCGCGGCGGCCTCTTCAATGGACATCACCTCCAATCGGTGTGTCCAGTGTGATCGCGCGATGAGCGCGAGATGCGCGCGGGCAATTCCCGACAGCTCCCTACGCCGCGCCGGGCGGGCCATCGCCACCAGCGCGAGGGACTGCACCGCCACCCGGGGCAGCGGCAGCGCCGCGGCGCGCTCCACCACGCGCTGCTCCTCCTCGTCGTCGAAGGCCTCGCCGCACAGCATCGCCAGCGGCTGCACCAGCGCGACCCCGGGGCCCCAGCCCGCGAGCGACCACCCGCGGTGCGCCCGGGCGCTCAGCGACCGCGCCGTCGGCAGGTCGCCCGCGCGCCACGCCACCGCCGCCTCGGTCATGCAGAGCAGCGCGCCCACGTCGCGCAGGCCCACGTCCGAGACCGCGTCGAGCAGCGAGTGGTCGGGCGCCGTCGCGCGGCCCGTGCGGTACGCCACCGCGCGGAGGATCCACTCCGCCCGCGCCTCGTAGTACGCGTGGCGGCACCGCGCCGCCGACGCCCGCGCCTCCTCGGCGATGTCGCGCGCGTCGTCGAGGCGGAAGCACTCCATCGCCGCCGAGGCCGCGTTGACCCGCGCGTCGAGCCGCGCCGTCGCCCAGGGCTCCCACCCCGCGGCCTCCTGCAGCAGCTTCGTCGCCTCCTCGAAGCGGCCCTGGCGGTAGCGCAGCCGGCCGAGGGCGTTGGCGCGCAGCCCCGGGTCGGTGGCGCGGCGGGCCACGTCGGCGACCACGCGCTCCTCGCGCGCGAGCTCGGTGCGGCGCGCGGCCATCACCCGCACCGCCAGCCGCCGGCGCTCGAGCGCCGGGTCGGCGAAGGGCGGGACGGACTCGATCATCGCCAGCGCGCGGTCGCCCGCCTGGCCGAGCATGAGCGCGGCGCGGAGCATCTCGTCGAGCGCGGCGGTGTGCCCCGACGGGAGGCGCGCCCGGGAGACCTCGTACACCGCGCGGTCGAGGGAGCGGGGCGTGCCCTCCGCGAGGGCGACCTCCACCGCCGCGGAGAGCAGCGCGGACTCCGGCGCGCTGCCCTCGGCGGGCTGCTCCTCGGTGAGCTGGCGCACCGCCACGAGGCAGGCGTCGAGCACCGCCGCCGCGCGCCCGAGGGCCCCGTGGCGCGCGTGGTCGAGCGCCCGCTCGGCGCCCTCCGCGGCGAGCGCGAGCGCGGCGTCGAGGCGGGCGCCGGGGTCGTCGATGGGCGGGTGCGCGTCGAGCAGGGCGTGCAGCCGCGCGTCGCGGTCGTCGGCGGCGCGCTCGATCACCGCGGCGCTGCGGAGCGGCTGGGTGGACCCGAAGCCCGTGGCGAGGCGGTCGAGGGTCTCGCGGTCGACGGCGAAGCGGTCGCCGTCGCGGCGCACGAGGCCCGCGCGCTCCCAGGCCTGTAGCTCGTCGAGCACGCGCGCGCGTCGGCCGCCGGTGCGGGCGTGCAGGGCCAGCGCGGCGTCGGAGGGGATGTGGAAGAGCCGCTCGGGGCCGGTGAAGAGGGCGGCGAGGTCGGCCGGGTCGAGGGCCTCGTCGTCGTCGCCCGCGGAGAGAAGCGGTGGGAGCGCGGCGGCGCGCGGGCCGGGGTCGCCGCGCAGGCGGGAGAGCGCCTCGGCGGCGGAGGCGGGGCGGTCGTCGGGGCGGCGCGCGAGCAGGGCGTCGACGACGGCGGCGACGGCCTCGGGGACGGAGGGGGCGCGATCGCGAAGGGGGGTCGCGGGGAGGTTGACCTTGGCCCAGAAGGTGGAGAAGAGGCTCTGGCCGGGCGCGAGGGGGGTGTCGCCGGAGAGGGCGAGGTAGAGCATCACGCCGAGGGAGTAGAGGTCGGTGCGGGGCGTGACCTCGCCGCCCTGGATCTGCTCGGGCGCGAGGTAGAGCGGCGTGCCGAGGATCTCCCCGTGGGTGGAGAGCGGCACGTCGAGGGACTCCCAGCTGACGCCGAAGTCGAGCAGGGTGGGGCGCCCCTCCTCGGAGACGAGCACGTTGCCGGGCTTGAGGTCGCGGTGGATCACCCCCGCGGCGTGGATGCGCGCGAGGGTCTCCAGGAGCGCGAGGGTGATGGGCCGGAGCTCGTCCCAGGGGACGGGCTGCGGGCGGCCGGGGAAGGGGGCGCCGTCGACGCGGTCCATGACGAGGAAGGCGTCGCCGAGGTCGAGGCCCTCGTCGAGCAGGGCGACCACGCCGGGGACGCGCAGCCGGCGCAGGGTGGCGATCTCGCGGCGCACCCGGGCCCGCTCGGCGGCGTTGCTGGAGTGCAGCACCTTCACGGCGACGCGGCGGTGGGTGAGCGGGTCGGAGGCCTCCCAGACCTCGGCCTGGCCGCCGGCGCCGAGCATCTGTTCGAGCACGTAGCGCCCGGCGATGACGCGCGAGGCGAAGGCCACGGTGCGCGTGCGGTCGACGCCCCCGTCGCGGGCGGGCGTCGTCGGGGGCAGCTCGTCGGGCACGGCCGGAGGGTAACGCCGACCAGGGGGAGGGAGGGACGGAGAAGCTGCTACCGGCAGTCGAAGGCCGCGAGGAAGGTCTGCCGGAGCGGTTGGGGCAGCGGGGTCGCGCCGCTCCAGTGCGCCACGATGACGGCGCCGTCGGTGGCCAGGGACACCCCCGTCGCCGCGCCGCTCGGCGCCGCCGTCGGCAGCGGCACCCGCAGCCGCGAGGTGACGACCTCCGCGCGAGCGCCCACGGCGACGAGCTCGAGCTCCGCAGACCCCGGGGCGGACTCGCTTCCGTGGACGATCGCGACGAGCAGGCCCTGCGGCGCCACCAGCAGCGCGGGCGGCGCGCTGCCGGCGCGCGCGATGGTGCCCAGGTCGAGGGTGCTCCGTGCCCCGTCGGAGAGGCGCACCCGCTCCAGGCGGTGGGTGCCCGCGCGCGCCGTGGACACCATCGCGAGGGTGTCGCCGTCGGGCAAGAACACCACCGCGGGCGCGGTGCCCTCGACCGCGGCGTCGTAGCGGAAGCCTCCGACGCGTCGCCGTCGCACGGTGCCCATCGCGGGGGCGTCGATCTCGCCGAGGTCGACGAAGCCCCCGGGGCGAACCGCGCTCGCGAAGTGGTACCGCCGCCCGTCGGGGTGGGCGACGAGCGCGACGCCGACGCCCGCGCGGGGCAGCTCGACGAGGGCGGGGCCCAGCGACCCGATGCCGCTCCCGCCGCGGTCGCTGCGGGCCAGCCACACCTCCGGGAGGGCGCTCCGCACGACGATCTGCGTCGCCAGGAGCAGGGTGTCCGAGGCCGCCGCGAGGCCCGCGCAGCCCGTGGCCCCGACGTACGACCGGCTCTCCGGGAGGCGCTCGTAGGGGGCGCGGTAGCGCACGATCTCCGCGGCCATCCCGCCGGCGCCGGGCCAGCGGCAGAGCGCGAGGGCGTCGTCCTGGGCGGTCGTCGGCGTGGGGCCGCTCGCGGCGAAGAGCACCCTCGGCGCGACCTCGACGCGGAAGCCCGCCCCGGGCGTGTAGCGGAAGCGCATCGCGCGGGCCTGCGAGAAGGTGTCGTCGTCCTCGGCGAGGAGCGTGGCCACGGCGTCGAAGGCGCCGTCGCGGAAGACGAGGGCCGGGGCGATCCAGGGGCCCTTGTCGACGCCGTCGTGGGAGATGGCGGGCGTGGGGCCGTCGAGGAGACGCAGGGCGCAGCCGGGCGCGGGGGTGGGTGCGTCGACGGCGGGCGTGGGAGTGTCGACGGCGGGCGTGGGGACGTCCACGGCGGAGTCGTGGGGGAGGAGGGCTTCACGCTCGATGAGCCCGGTGCGTGAACCGCAGGCCCCGAGCAGGAGCAGCGCCGCGAGGCCCACACAAGATGCACGGCCGATCAGCACGGCGCGGACACTACAGCGATCGGGACGGGCGGGCGGCGGCGATGGACGGGTCGAGCCCGCGATCGACGACGCGCCCCGGATCAAGACAACTTCCGCGCGATGATGCGCGGTGCGCGATCCGGCCGGATGGGACCCTCCCGCGAGGCAGGCGTCACCGTTGGCGAGTACCTCGCCATGGAGAACAGCTCCCCCGAACGCCACGAGTACCTCGACGGCGTCATCTACGCGATGTCGGGGGCCTCGCCGCGGCACAACCTCCTCGTGGGCAACCTGCACGGCATGCTCCGCGCCGGGCTCCGTGGTCGGCCCTGCGTCATGCTCCCCGAGGGGCAGCGCATCTTCGTTCCTGCCACGGGGCTGTACACCTACTCGGACGCGTTGGTGGTGTGCGACGGGCCGCGCTTCCACACCGAAGACCCTCGCTCGGCGCCAACGGTGAACGCGCCGGTTGATCGGACTCGATGTACCTGTCGCGATCACCTCGCCGACGTCGCACACACGATAGGATGCGACCGATGCGCATCGGTCTGCTTTCGGTGTGTGTGACCGTCCTCGGGTGCGGCGCGTCGGCGGCGACCCAGAACACCGGGGAGCGGCAGGGCGACGCCACGACCTCGGACGTGGCGGCCGACCGCGTCGTCGAAGACGTGGGTCAAGCTCCCGCGGATCCGACCGGGCCGTGGACGTGCCCGATGGACAACCACCTCGTGGACGGCGGATCTCTGCTCGTCACACTGCGCATCACCCCATGGGAGCGCGGGGTGGCCGTCGCGTTCGAGCCCGCGTCGATCATCCTCCCCTCCCTCCGGCTCGTCGCGGACGCCGACCACTGGCGGCTCGAATCCCCCGTTCGACTGCCCCCCTTCGCGCAATCGACCACCACGGTGGAGGAGGTCACGCTGCGGTGGGAGTCAGCGTCGCTGCGCTTCACCCTGACCGCTTCCACCATCGGGGAGGCTGGCGGGCCGCTTCGACAACAGCAGTCGCTCCTCTGCTTTCGCGCGACGCCGTGACCGCCGGACCCACGAGATGCGCAACCAGCTTCGGTCGAAGGGAGCGCAACCCGCTGTGGGCCGGGGTTCGGGCGTTGGCCCTCACCCCGGGCAATAACAAGCGGTCGCCCCGGACAGGGTCCGGGGCTCGCGAACAGGAACACCGC